>NZ_JBZCNG010000003.1:0-565057 GCF_058269195.1 Arthrobacter sp. TJ-240 | reverse complement strand
TCCGACATCAACCTCTGGGCCAACGCCCTCAAGGCCTGACCGCGGAGCGGTGACCACTCCACCGCCGTACGCGGCCCGCCGGGCGCGGGCACGTGCGGCACAGACCAGGGCGATGCGCGGAAGGACGACCGTGGACCGGAACAGCGGCACGAGGGATGACCGGTTGGGCAGGGCTGTGGCGAGCCCGTGGCGACAGCTCCTGCCCGGACAGCGCTCCCGGCTCATGGTGTTCGACATCGCCACGCGGTCCTCGACCTGCGTCTTCGAGACCGATGACTTCATCATCGAGGCGCCCAACTGGACGCCCGACGGCGAAGGGCTTCTCTTCAACTGCGACGGCCTCCTGTACCGGACGGCCCCGCGGAAGGACAGCCAGCCGCGCGTGGTGTTCACCGGTGCCGTGAGCGACTCGAACAACGACCACGTGGTCTCCACCGACGGGCGCTTCCTCTACCTGTCCTCCCAGGACGGGCACCTCTACCAGGTGCCGCTCGGGGGAGGAGAGGCGAAGCGCATCACCCGGCCCGACGACGGGCTCGACGCACGCTACCTGCACGGCATCTCGCCCGACGGCGGCACCCTCGTGCACATCGGTGGCCGCCGCCGGCCGGACGGGATGCGCTTCAACATCTACGCCGTGGGCGTCGAGGACGGCGTAACGCGCCAGCTCACCGACTCGGACAGCCCCCACGACGGCGTCGAGTACAGCCCGGACGGGCAGTGGCTCTACTTCAACTCGGAGCGCGGCTCCGAGCTGCCCGGGCACTCGCAGCTGTTCCGCATGCGGACCGACGGCTCCGGCCTGGAGCAGCTGACGACCGACGAGCGCGTCAACTGGTTCCCGCACCCCGCACCCGACGGCGCCAGCCTCGTCTACCTCAGCTACCCGCCGGGCGTGCAGGGCCACCCGGCCAACGAGCGCGTGCTGCTCCGCGTGGCCGACCCGGAGGGGCGGGACGCGTGGGACGCCGTCGCGCTGTTCGGCGGCCAGGGAACCCTGAACGTCAACAGCTGGGCACCCGACAGCAGGCGGTTCGCATACGTCGACTACCCCATGGAGGACGCATGAAGATCATCGCCGCAGACGTCGTCGTCACGAGTCCGTCCCGGAACTTCGTGACGTTGAAGATCACCACGGACGAGGGGCTCACGGGTCTCGGCGATGCGACGCTTAACGGCCGTGAGCTGGCCGTGGCGTCGTATCTCACAGAGCACGTGACGCAACTGCTGATCGGCCGGGATCCGCACCGCATCGAGGACACCTGGCAGTTCCTGTACCGCGGCGCGTACTGGCGGCGGGGGCCGGTCACGATGGCCGCGATCGCCGCCGTCGACATGGCCCTGTGGGACATCAAGGGCAAGGCCGCCGGGATGCCCGTGTACCAGCTGCTCGGCGGCGCGTCGCGGACGGCGCTCCGCACCTACGGGCATGCCTCCGGCCGGGACATCCCTGAACTCTTCGACTCCGTCCGGCAGCACCTCGAGGAGGGCTACAAGTCCATCCGCGTGCAGACCTCCGTGCCCGGTATCAAATCCCTCTACGGGGTCGCGGCGCAGGCCCAGGCCACGGGTGAGCGGTACGACTTCGAACCCGCCGGCCGCGGCGCCCAGCCGACCGAGGAGGACTGGGACACCCGCGCCTATCTGCGGCACATCCCCACCGTGTTCGAGGCCGTCCGGAACGAGTTCGGGCCCGAGCTCCCGCTGCTGCACGACGGCCACCACCGCATGACACCGATCCAGGCCGCGAAGCTCGGGAAGTCCCTGGAGCCCTACGACCTGTTCTGGCTCGAGGACGTGACGCCGGCGGAGAACCAGGAGGCGTTCCGGCTCATCCGCCAGCACACCACCACGCCGCTGGCGGTGGGCGAGGTCTTCAACACGGTCTTCGACTTCCAGACCCTCATCCGTGAGCAGCTCATCGACTACGTGCGGGCGGCGTCCACGCACTTCGGGGGGATCAGCCCGCTGAAGAAGGTCATGGACTACGCCGCCCAGTACCAGATCAGGTCCGGGTTCCACGGGCCCACGGACGTCTCGCCCGTCGGGCTGGCCGCCCAGTCTCACGTGGGCCTGGCGATCCACAACTTCGGGATCCAGGAGTACATGGAGCACAGCGAGAAGACCAACACGGTGTTCGAGCAGTCCATGACCTTCGCCGACGGGTACCTCCACCCGGGGGACAAGCCCGGACTCGGCGTGGAACTCAACGAGGAAGCGGCGGCGTCGTTCCCCTACCAGCAGGCCTACCTGCCCTACAACCGCCTCACCGACGGCACCGTCCACGACTGGTGAGGGCCCGTGCTCCCGGCGTCGGTGCCACACTGGCGTAGGCTGGAATCCTGCGGACACGTTCGCGTCACCTCTGGCGCCGTCCGCGAGGAGGCAGAATTGGTACAGCGCATGTCAGACCCCACCTATCGGGACCAGCAGTGGGAACTACGCTACGATCCGCGGATCGAGGACGTGAACCGGCTGTGCGACACGCTGGCTGAGTCGAAGCCCGGATCGGCGGTCCCCTACATCGACCCGGTGCACGACGTGGACGGTTGCAAGATCGTCAGTCTCTTCTCAAGCCCGGGAGCATCGTTGCCCTCGGGCTTCGTTTCGTTCGAGAACGACGACCCCAGCTCCATCCGCATGGCAGGGATCTATGAGGCCGTGGGCCTGCGACCGGATGCGGTCATGCCGTGGAACGCCTACCCGTGGTACCTGCCGGAAGGCAAGGAGCGGGCACTGACCATGGAGCAGATCGCCGACGGCGTGAAGCCGCTGCTCACGTTCCTGCAGCAGGTGCCCCGCGCCTCCGCCCTCGTGGCCCACGGAGCCGACGCTCACAAGGCCGCACGGCGGCTCATGAAGCTGGAGAACCGGGCCATCGCGAAGCGCGGCTTCAAGATCTACGAGGTCCGGTCCCCGGGCGAGCGCGCCTTCAAGGGGACGCCCGCCAACCAGGAGCAGTGGCTGAAGGACATCCAGTCGGCCTACACGGACGCGATGGGCCGCGCAGGTATCCGGGCCCGCCAGTCCATCTGACCGTCCGGCTCGCCGCGGCTGCAGGCCAGTGGTCCGCCCGCTGCTGAAGCCGCGGCCCTGCCTCCCGGTGGCGGGGGCTACTGGGCCTTGGTAGCCAAGGATCCTGCGCGGCCGAGCGCCAGCCCGCGGAGCGTCGCGGAGATGTCCTCGAGGGACTGCTGTACCCACTCGAAGGCCTCGTCGTCGGCCTGCCGGTCCTCGGCGGCGGGGATGCACCCGCGATGAGCAAGGGCGAGGCGTTCGATGGTCTGCTCGAGGGTGTCGAGGAGTTCGGCCGCTTCGGCGGCGAGCCGATCGGCGTCGGCCTCGGCGTCCTGTGCGGCGCGGGCGCCGGCCACGAGGAGCATGGTCCGGGGAAGGTCTGCGGCGTCGAAGGACGCGGGCGCAGACGGGCACTGTGTACTCATGGGGGACCTTTGCTCGGTCAGGAAAAGCGCCCAGTAGTTGCCATGGGCACACGACATTGTCAAGGATAGTCTGCCACTTGCGGCGGACCGCCCACGCCAGATCCGACGCAAGATTTCCGAAACCCGCTTGCATCGACGGATCGCGGGCGCGTCATCGGGACTCCGGGAGGCTCCCGGCCGTCAGTCCGCTACGGCTCCCGCCTGGTGGTGAGGTAGGTGGAGCCGTCCGGGTTCCGCACCACCGTCCACTGCTGCAGTTCCTCCTGCCGCCGACGGTGCGCCTCGTCGTCGTGGTACACGATGGGGCCCGCGGTGGTGCCCCGGGCAGCGGGGCCGAAGAACATGCGCAGCTTCCCCGTAGCGGTCATGAAGCGCGCGGACAGCGGTTCCTTCTTGCTCATTGCGAGGTCTCTCCTGGTGTCGGGCGGGCGGCGTCCGTACTGCGGGGGGAGCCCGGGAGCTCGGTCCCCGTGGCGCGGATGATGTCGTGCATGGCGCCGTTCAGGGTCTCCACCTGCTCGCGCGTGAGCCCGAGCCGCTCCATCATGGTGACGGGCACCTGGCGCGCCGCGGCGCGGAGGTCGCGGCCCGCCTGCGTGAGGTCCACGGCGAGGGCCCGCTCGTTGCCCTGCACGCGGGTGCGGGTGAGCAGCCCCTGGGATTCGAGTCGCTTCAGCATGGGGGAGAGGGTTGCCGATTCCATGGCGAGCGCCCGGCCGACGTTCCGGACCGTGCGGGGGCTCTCCTCCCACAGGGCGAGCATCACGAGATACTGCGGGTGGGTCAGGTCGAGCCGCTCGAGCACGGGCCGGTAGGCGCCCACCACGCTCCGCGATGCCACGGACAGGGCGAAGCACAGCTGGCGTTCGAGCAGGAGGTTGTCGTCGAGGGTCGTCTCCAAGGTTCTTCCACCTCCAATGGTCAGTGCGCTAATAGTTAGTGTACTCCTGATTGCGCGTTCGGTCTTCCGGCCGACGCGGGCGATGATCCCTCCTGGCGCCTGATGGAGAGACTGGGCATGCGGCGCGAGTCGAGCACGCATGCCGCCTCCCTGCACCGTTCCGGCCGGAGGCTGGACGGGGTGGGATACGGGATCCTGGCCGAGGAGTGGCGCCGACGGGCCGACGGCTAGGACGTGAGTGCGCCGTCGCGCGTGATGGTGCCGTCGGCCGAGCGTTCCCCGACGAGCGTGAGACCACCGGACCGGATCTCATAGGCATAGGTGTCGCCCCTGCCGAGCAGGGGGAGCTCGCGCTGCCGGGGCTGCGGACTGCCCGTCCCGGCCTCGCGGACCGGCCGGCAGAGCGACACGGTGCCGTCCTGGTAGGTCAGGCCCACGACCACCGCAGTGCGGGTCGCCGGATCGGTGTAGGCGTAGTAGCCGCTGGACCGGTCGGGCAGCACGGTGGGCTTCGACGGCAGTCCGCCGGTCTGGTTCGCGAAGGCCACGGCCTCGCAGACGCCGAGCGGGCGGTCCTGAACCTCGGCGCCCTTCCCGAGCGGTGGCGGCGCGTCGCCGCGGGGCACCAGGTTCACGGCGACGACCAGCAGCGCCGCGACACCGGCAGCGAGGTAGGCGGTACGGCGGCGGCGCGCACGCGCCTCCTCCGCGGCGGGGGCGGCGTCCGTCGAGGGGCCGCCGAGGGCGGCGGGCATCCCGGTGGACGCGGTCCCCCGCCGGCCGCCGGGGGTGGGCGCGACCTCGGACGCTTCGTGGTCCCCGAGGTCGACGACGACGACCGGCCCCCGGTCGCCCGTGCCGCGTCCGGGGGGGCCGGGCTTCCCCGGCTTCCTGAGTGCCCGGTCCGGGTCCTGGCCCGGTCTCATCCGGTCACGCGGACTTCCCCGTGGTGAACCGGTAGCCGGTGCCCACGAGCTCCTCGAGGACACTGGCATCCACCGAGGCGAGGGAGGTGAGGTACAGGCACCCGGCGCCCCGCCGGTGCCGGCCGAGGCGCGGCAGCAGGAGCTCCGCCTCCGGTGCGGAGAGCAGCCCGTACAGGGCCTGGGCCGACGCGCGCGGGGAGAAGCCGACGGCCAGGGCGTCACCCTCGTGGCCCGACGCGTACCGGTAGTGGTACTGGCCGAAACCGATCATCGACGGCCCCCACATCACGGCGGTCTCACCCGTGATCCGGCTCATCAGCTCGAGCAACTCCCCGGCGTCCCTGCGGCGCGTCGGATGCGTCACCGTGCTGATGAAGGCTCGGGGGTCCTGCGCCGTCGGCTGCGTGCGGAGTTCAGCCATCACCGACCACCTCTCCCGGGACACGTGCGCCTCCGTACCCCACTGTAGGACCGAATCCGCCGGCCCAGGAGTGTCGGTGCGGACCGATATCCTCGGGGCAAAGCCGCACCGTCGAGAGGTCGTATGCTCCAGGCCAGCAAGTTGCTCCAGATCAGCCGGATCTATGTGGAACCGGCCGCCGCCGAGCTCCCGCGCGGCAAGGAGATCATCGCGCGGTGGCCCGACGCGGACGTCGTCGAGGTCGCCAGCCACTGGCGCATCCCCGAGCTCAGCGGCGACGAGGCGAACGTACGGCGCTGGGTGCGCATCAAGACCGAGGCGCTGATCATCGGCGTCAAGAAGAGCCTCACGGCCAAGCCCAACGGCCGGTCCGCGGACTTCATCGCTCCGTCCACGGCGAACGGCTGTGCCATGGCGTGCGCCTACTGCTACGTGCCCCGCCACAAGGGCTACAGCAACCCCATCACGGTTTTCGCCAATATCGATCAGATCAGCGGGTACCTCGAGCGCCACGTGGCCCGCCAGGGCATCAAGCTGGAGCCCAATCAGTGCGACGAGCACGCATGGGTGTACGACATCGGGGAGAACAGCGACTGCTCCGTGGACGCGCTCGTCAGCGACAACGTCCAGGACCTCGTGAACCTGTACCGGGACCTGCCGACCGCGAAGCTCTCCTTCGCCACCAAGTACGTGAACCGCGACATGCTGGCATGGGACCCGCAGGCGCGCACGCGCGTACGCTTCTCGCTCATGCCCGAGCGGCTCGCGAAGACCGTGGACGTGCGGACCACCCCCGTCAGCGAGCGGATCGCGGCCATCAACGACTTCGTCGAGGCGGGCTACGAGGTGCACGTCAACTTCTCGCCGGTGATCATCACGCCCGGCTGGCAGGCGGACTGGTGCGAGCTCTTCCGGCAGCTCGACGCCGCGCTGTCGCAGGCCGCGAAGCAGCAGCTCGCGGCCGAGGTCATCTTCCTCACGCACAACCAGCAGCTGCACGAGGTCAACCTGGGCTGGCACCCGCAGGCCGAGGAGATCCTGTGGAGGCCGGACCTCCAGGAGACCAAGCAGTCGCAGAACGGCTTCACGAACGTGCGCTACATCGCCTACGAGAAGCGCGGCTACCTCGACCAGTTCCTCCGCCTCGCCGCGGCCGAGCTGCCCTACTGCCGGATCCGCTATGCGTTCTGACCGGGGCGCCGTGCCGCCGGGATCCTCGCCCGGTGCGACTGGGAGGCGCATGAGGACGGATTACCAGGACCCGGCGTGGCATCTCGCACCCGACCTGCCGCGCCCCGTCATCATGGACCAGTTCTGGGCCGACGCGGTGTTCCTGCACTGGCGCATCGACGCCGGTGCCGTCGCGCGCTACATGCCGGCCGGCGTCGTGCCCGACGAGGTGGACGGTTCCTCGTGGGTCGGCCTGATCGGCTTCCGGATGGTCGGCGCCGGGCTCGGCAAGGGCCTGCCCGTGCCCTACTTCGGGTCCTTCACCGAGATCAACGTGCGCCTCTACTCGCGGGGGGCGGACGGCACCCGCGGCGTCGTGTTCGTGACCCTCGACGCCTCACGCCTCGCCGTCGTGCTCGCCGCACGGGCCGGCGGCATCCCCTATGTCTGGTCGAGGTGCGCACCGTCGACGCGCGGTGACGGCGGGCAGCGGGAGTACGGGTACGACGTCGCGCGGTACGGACACCAGGCCGCATCCCGGTTCGCTGCGCGTCCGGACCAGGGGGCGACGGCGGCGGACACGCTGTCGCTGGAACTCACGGCACGCTTCGGCCTGCACAGCACCTTCGGCCGCCGCACCCTCTACATCCCGAACACGCACACCCCGTGGCCGATCCATCCCGCCACGCTGACGGAGCTCGACGACGGGCTGCTGGCCGCCGCGGGGATCCACGTCGAGGGAGCACCCGAATCGGTCCTGTTCTCACCGGGTGTGCAGACGCAGTTCGGGAAGCCCCGCGTGGTCCACCGGTCCTGACGGCCGCCGCGGTCCCGTTTCCTCCGGACCCCGGCACCCGTTCTGCCTCTGCGTCAGCTGACTCCGTTCGGGTCTGCGTCAGCGGCCCCCTGACATGGCGCCCTGACATGGCGCCATGTCATGGCGCCGTGTCATGGCGTCAGCCGAGCACGATGCCCGACGGGCGGATGCTGAGGGACTCGATCGTCGATTCCGGCGTGGCATCGACCGCGAGCCGGACGGCCTTGGCCACCTGGTCCGGCTGGATCCACGCCGCGGGCCGGTAGTCCTTGCCTTCCCAGGCGTGCAGTTCCTCCTGCATGTCGGTGGCGACCCGCCCGGGGTGGATGGAGCTGACCCGCACGCCGTGCGGACGCTCCTCCTCCCGGAGGGCGTCCGTGAACGCTCGCAGCGCGAACTTCGTGCCGCTGTACGCCGCCGAACCCGCTCCCGAGCTGTACCCCGAGCCGCTGTTGATGGTGATCACCTGGCCGCATGCCGCGCGCAGGGCCGGCAGCAGCGCCCGGGTGAGTGCGGCGACCGCGAAGACGTTGACCTCGAAGCTCTCGCGCCAGGCGTCGTCGGACAGCTCCGCCACGGAGCCCATGCGCAGTACCCCTGCCGAGTGGACGAGCACGTCGATCCGGGGGATGCCGGCCACGGCGGCAGCCACCTGGCCGGCGTCGCGCAACTCGGCCGCGAACGGCTCGGCGGACGGGAACGACGACGACAGGTCCGCGAGGGCGCTCAGGTCGCGTCCGCCGAGCAGCAGGTGATGGCTGGAGGCGAGCTCGTCGGCGATGGCGCGGCCGATGCCGCGGGACGCACCGGTGATGAGGGCGACGGGGTTCGAGGACATGCTGCAACCCTAGCAACGCCGACCTGCGGGCGCGCCGGGCGGGCCGCAGGGGCTCCGGGGCGCTCCGTCCCGCCGTCGTTCGCTGCTGTCGCCGCGCGGGACGACTCCTCATTGACATTCGTGGTGCGCGTCACCCATGATCACCGGACAACAAATGTTCACCGGGGGACAACAAGAGGACAGAAGAGGGCTGCATGCCGAACGAGAACCTGACCGACGAGGACGTCCTCGCTGCGGCGACCGCCCTGGTGGATGCCTTCCGGGCCACCGACACCCGCGCCTACTTCGGGTCCTTCGCGGAGGATGCGACGTTCGTGTTCCACACGGAACCTCGCCGGCTGGACAGCAGGGCGGCCTACGAGCAGCTCTGGGCCGGATGGCTCGCCGACGGCTGGCGCGTGACCGGGTGCATCAGCAGCAACCCGCGGGTGCAGCTCCTCGGCGACACGGCCGTGTTCACCCACGACGTCAGGACCACCACCGCCGTCGACGGTGTCTCCGACACCACCCGGGAACGCGAGACGATCGTGTTCCGCCGCTCCGGGACCGCCCTCCGTGCCGTCCACGAGCACCTGAGCCCTGTTCCCGCCGATGCCCCTGAGGAGAGCGCACCATGACCGACACCACCGGCTCGGCGTACCGGCGCCTGTCGAACCACCTCGACAAGAACTCGGACGGCTACGGGCCCCTCCGCGGCACCCTCGGACCCGTGCGCATGGGGATGATCTGGCTGGCGGCGAACCTCGTCGTCACGACCCTGCTGACGGGAACGCTGTTCGTCCCCGGCATCAGCTGGGGTGTCGCAGTGGGCATGATCGTCCTGGGCACGCTGATCGGCGGCTCGGTCCTCGTGCTGGTCGGCAACATGGGCACCCGGACCGGCCTGCCCACGATGTCCCTCACCAAGGGGTCCTTCGGCCTCCGCGGGTCCTTCCTGCCCGTCGCCGCGAACGTGGTGACCCTCATGGGCTGGAGCTGGGTGCAGGCGATGCTCGCCGGGGTCACTGTGAACTTCCTCGTCGAGCAGGCCACCGGCTTCTCGAGCCCCGTCCTGTTCTCGGTCCTGTGCCAGCTTCTCGTGGTGTGCCTGGCGGTCTTCGGCCATACCGGCATCGCGCGCGTCGAACCGTGGCTCGCCCTCGTGATCCTCGCGTTCATGGCGTACGTCTTCACCGTCGCGTTCCTCGCGCACAGCCCGGCCGAGTTCTCCGCCATCCCCCAGGACGCCGCGGCCGGCTGGACACCCGTCGCAGCGCTCGACGTCGTCATCGCGACCGCGATCTCCTGGACCGTCCTGTCCGCGGAGTTCAACCGCCTCGCTCGGACGCAGGCCGCGGGGATCATCGGTTCCGGCATCGGGTACACACTCTCCACCGTGCTCGCCATGACCCTGGGGGCCACCGCCATCGGCTACGTGGTGCTCGAGGGCGGCGAGGCAGTGCCGTTCGATCCGACCGTGCTCGTCGCCGCCTTCGGTGCGCCGGTGGCCGTCGTGATCTTCCTGTCCGTGATGGCCACGAACACCATGGTGGTCTACGGCATGGTGGCCTCCGTGGTGAACATGACGCCCTCACGCAGGATCACGTTCCTGCCGACGGCGATCGTCCTCGGCGCGGTCTCGATCCTCGGATCCACGTGGCTCGCCCTCCTCGACCGGTTCACGTCGTTCCTCACGGTCATCGGGGCGCTGTTCATCCCGGTGTTCGCCATCATGATCGTGGACTACTACCTGGTGCGGTCACGCCACTACGGCCGGGACATCCTGCAGGCCCGGGGCGGGGAGTACTGGTACACCGGCGGCGTCAACGTGGCGGCCGTCCTGGTGTGGCTCACCGGAGCAGGCGCCTCCCTGCTGCTGACCTATGTGGTGCCGAGCCCGATCGGGGCCACCATCCCCACCTTCGTGCTCTCCGCGCTGCTCTACTTCGGCTGGGCGGCGGCCACCCGGCGAATCGACCGGACGCGACGCCCGCACGTCCACCTCCTCCACCTGCCCGAGTCGCGGCCCACGCATGCGGATCACTGATCTCTCCCAGCCCATCCGTACGGGGATGCAGGTGTACCCCGGGGACCCGGAGGTCACCGTGACCACGGTGGCGACCGTCGCGCAGGACGGGTACCAGGTGGCGTCCCTCCACGCCGGATCGCACACCGGGACACACCTCGACGCACCCCTCCACTCGATCCTCGGCGGCGAGTCGGTGGACGGCATCGACCTCGGGCGGCTCGTCGGTCCGGCGCGCATCGTGCAGTGCGGGTCGCCCGCGCCGCACGAGGTCATCAGGTGGTCGTCGGTCGCCGGTCAGCTGCAGGACCTCGACGGGATCGCGATGGTGCTGTTCCGCACCGGATGGTCCGAGCACTTCGGCTCGCCGCGCTACCTCGAGCATCCCGTGCTCGCGGTCGAGGTGGCCGAGGGGCTGCTGGCGGCGGGTATCACGGTGGTCGGCGTCGACACGCTCAACCCGGACTCCACGCTGCGGAACAACGGCGTCCTGCCGTTCCACACCGTGTTCCTCGGGGCGGGCGGGGTGATCGTCGAGAACCTCGCGAACCTCGGCGCCGTGGACTGGGACCGCCCGCTGGTCTCGGTGCTCCCGCTGGCCCTCGCCGGAGCGGACGGCGCACCCGTCCGGGCCGTCGCCATGGAGCCGATCGGCGCATAGCCCGGGCGGCCACGCCCTGCGCGGTCGACGGGAGCCGGCCCGGACGCCCGGCCTCCGAGGGAGGCGGGCGTCCGGGGAGGGGATCAGTCGGTGCTGGAGAGCGTGGCCATCTCCTCGGCCGTGAGCTCGAGCCCGGGGGCCCGTGCCGAGTCCTGGATGCTCTCGGGGCGCGAGGCGCCCGGGATGGGGATGACCGTCGGGGCGAGCGCCAGTTCCCAGGCCAGGCACACCTGCTGCGGGCTGACGCCGTGCCGGTCGGCGATCTCCTGGAACGGCGCGAAGTGCTCCCCGAGCCCGCCGGCCTTCTTGATGCCGCCGAGCGGGCTCCACGGCAGGAAGGCGATGCCGTTCTCGCCGCAGTACCGCAGTTCGTCCTCGCTCGAGCGGAAGGCCGGTGAGAACTGGTTCTGCACGGAGGCGAGCCGTCCCCCGAGGATCTCGTTCGCCTGCCGGATCTGGTCCACGGTGGCGTTGGAGATGCCCGCCATGCGGATCACGCCCTCGTCGAGCAGGTCCCTGAGGGCCCCGACGGAGTCCTCGTAGGGGACCTCGGGATCCGGGCGGTGGTACTGGTAGAGGTCGATCGCGTCCCCGCCGAGGCGCTTGAGGGAGGCCTTGGCCGCCTCCTTGAGGTAGTCGGGGTGGCCGTTCAGCGTCCACGAGCCGTCGCCGGGGCGCAGGTGCCCGCCCTTGGTGGCGACGAGCACTCCGGAGCTGTCCGAGCCGTAGGTGGCCAGGGCTTTCGCGATGAGCAATTCGTTGTGCCCCACCTCGTCGGCGTCCCGGTGGTAGGCGTCCGCCGTGTCGATCAGGGTGATGCCGGCGTCCACCGCTGCGTGGATGGTGCGGATGGAGCGGTCCTCGTCGGGGCGTCCCTCGATGGACATGGGCATGCCGCCCAGACCGAGGGCGCTGACCGGGGTTCCGCCGAGTGTGCGCTGCTGCATTGTCGTTCTCCTTCGGATAGACGTGCCGCCGACATGGTAAGCATGCTTTCGATCTATCCGCGAGTGGAACTCAGGCCCTCCTGGTCCGGTATGAAGAGCCTCCGGACCACGCGGCCCTCGGCGAGCGCGTCGAGGCTCTCGTTGAGATCGGCCAGCGGTCGCGTGTCGGTGTGGAGCAGCTCGACGGGCAGGCGCCCCTGCCGCCAGAGGTCGAGGTACGCCGGGATGTCGCGCTCGGGGACGGCGTCACCCATGTAGGAGCCGAGCAGGCGGTGCCCCAGACCGGCGAACTGTAGAGCCTGCGTGGTGAGCTGCTGGTCCGGGTGCGGCAGTCCCACGGACACGAGCGCGCCGCCGCGGGCGAGCAGCTGCAGGCCGGCGTCCAGGACCCGCGCGCTGCCCACGGCCTCGATCACGACGTCGGCCCCGCCGTCGGTCGCCTCCTGGACGAATGCGGCGGCGTCCTCCGGCGCACATGCCTGCCGGGCGCCGCAGCGCAGGCCGAGTTCCTGCTTCGACGCGAGGGGGTCCACGGCGACCACCGTCGTCCCGGGGACCTGCGCCGCGGCCATCACCGCCATCAGCCCCACCGCGCCCAGGCCGAACACGACGACGGACTGGCCCTCCTGCACCGCGGCGGTGTTCAGTACGGCCCCGATGCCCGTCAGGGCCGCGCAGCCGAACATGGCGGCGATGTCGAACGGCACGTCGTCGTCGATCACCACCACCGACTCCCGGGCCACGACCGCGTAGTCGGCGAAGGCGGACACGCCGAGGTGGTGGTTGATGCGCTCGCCGTCCGCGGTCCTCAGGACGGCGGGACCGTGCAGCAGGTCACCGGTGCTGTTCGCGTCCGCGCCGCGGTAGCAGAGCGCGGGGCGCCCCGCGGAGCACGCCCGGCAGGAGCCGCACGACGGGACGAACACGAGGACCACGCGGTCGCCCGTGCGTACGTCCCCCACACCGTCGCCCACGCGCTCCACGACGCCGGCGGCCTCGTGGCCGAGGGCCATGGGCAGAGGGCGGATCCGGGAGCCGTTGATGACGGACAGGTCCGAGTGGCAGAGGCTGGCCCGGGCGATCCGCACCAGCAGCTCGCCCGGCCGGGGCTCCGGGACGGGGACGGCTTCGAGCGAGAGGGGGTTGCTCCCCGCGTAGGGAGCGGGCAGTGCGGCAGTGCGAAGCACCGCGGCGCGCATCATCGGGCTCATGGCATCCCTTCGTCATGGTCCTACGGATGGCGTCAGTCTAGGGCGGGAGGGCAGGTACAGGCACAATGGATCAAGCGCGCACCAAGGACCGAGGCCGGCATACGACCCCCGAGGAGACCTGCAGCATGGAAGTACCGATCTACGTCTGGACCGCCACGATCATCGGCATCGTGGGACTGCTCCTGTTCGACTTCTTCTTCCACGTCCGGAAGGCGCACACGCCGACGCTCCGCGAGTCCGCCATCTGGTCCTCGATCTACGTGGGCATCGCGCTGCTGTTCGGCGTCGGTGTGCTCGTCTTGGGCGGCCCCACCATGGGCACCGAGTACTTCGCGGGCTACGTCACGGAGAAGGCGCTGTCCGTCGACAACCTCTTCGTGTTCCTCATCATCATGTCGAGCTTCAGGGTGCCGCGGGCGGACCAGCAGAAGGTACTGCTGTTCGGCATCGTCTTCGCGCTCATCGCCCGGACCGGCTTCATCTTCCTGGGCGCCGCGCTGATCAACACCTTCGCCTGGGTGTTCTACATCTTCGGCCTGATCCTGCTGATCACCGCCGGCAACCTGCTCAAGCCCGACGGGCACGACGACGAGGGCGAGAGCCTCATCATCCGGCTCGCCAAGCGTTTCCTGCCGGCCTCCGAGCACTACGACGGCGACAAACTGTTCACCGTCGAGGACGGCAAGCGCGTCCTGACGCCGATGCTGCTGGTCATGGTGGCGATCGGCGGCACCGACATCCTCTTCGCCCTCGACTCCATCCCGGCGATCTTCGGCCTGACGCAGAACACGTTCATCGTGTTCACCGCGACGGCCTTCTCCCTCATGGGCCTGCGCCAGCTGTTCTTCCTCATCGACGGACTGCTGGACCGCCTGATCTACCTGTCCTACGGTCTCGCCGTGATCCTCGGGTTCATCGGCGTGAAGCTCATCCTCCATGCCCTGCACGAGAACAACCTGCCGTTCATCAACAACGGGGAGCACGTCGAGGTCGTCGAGATCAGTACAGGGCTCTCCCTCAGCGTCATCCTCGGCGTGCTGGTCGTGACCGTCCTGGCCTCCGTCCTCAGCCCGAAGGGCCGGGCGAAGAACGCGATCTCCGGCGCCAAGCGCCATGCCGCCGAATACCTCGACCTCAACTACGAGACGGACATCACCGAGCGCGAGAAGATCTACGACAGGCTGTGCGCCGAGGAGCAGGACCTCCGCAAGCTGCCCGAGAAGTACAAGCGCCTCATCCGCAACGAGACGGCGTTCATGGAGATGATCCGCAGGGCGCACGCCGAGCACGACGCCGCCCTCGAGCGGGAACCCGGCCGGTGAGGCTAGTGCCGCGGTCGTGAGACGGCGCGGCTCACCACGGCGCTGTCGAGGATCTCGCCGAGGAGTTCCGTGGGCGCACCCGGGGGGAGGGGGACGCCGGGCCGGCCGGACAGGACGCCGGCATCGAGCCCTGCCAGGAAGAGCGAGCCGAAGGTCGCCGCCGTGTGCGGGGCAGCGAGAGCCGCCATCGGGAGCGGGACGGCGTCCTCGAACCCGCCATCCTCCTGCAGGTGCAGGAGGGCCGTTCCGACCACCGGGCGCCACGAGTAGGGTGCGCGGCAGAGCGTCGCCTCCTCCTCGGGGAGCACGTCGTCGATCAGTTCGTTGACGGCCTGGGAGACGAGGTCGGCGTCGTCGCCGTCGAGCGGGGCCAGGCCGTGCAGGTACGCGTCGAACTCGAAGTAGTCGGTGGGCCCGCCCATGGCGCAGTAGTGCATCCAGGTCTCGTACGCGGACAGCCCGGCGAAGTCCATCGCCGACAGGGTGTCGTCGTTCTGCATGTCATCAACTCCTCGTTCTGGCCGCTCGTATCTCCGATCCTTCCGGGTGCAGCTCAACTCAACCGGGTGGCCGGGCTCAGTTTTGCCGCAACCCGCCCGCCATACCTCAAGCCAGCCCGGAGAAAACACGCGGGACCGACACATCCGGGCGCGGGGCCGCACCGAATGCCGATCATCAGTGTCGGCGCCGATGAGGGCGGTTTCCCCGTGAAGGCAGTTCCCCAGCAGTGGTTGACCCGGCAGGTCCTCGCCGAGGCGGGCGTGGATCCCTTCGAGGTATGGGTCGTCTACGTCGGCCTCGGCGGTACGGGCGAGGGCCTCCTCGTGGACGGCTACCTGAGCGGTCTGCTGCCCGCCCCGCGCGCCGACCGCGACCTGATCGCCCGTGCCGTCAACGTCCTCGCCGAGGAACGGCTCGATTCCGGCGGGCGCGCACCCCTGCGCGGTGATCCGCTTTGGCAGGGCGCGGAGACCTTCGGTTCCTACCAGGACTCCAATGTGGTCCCGGCGGACCTGATCAGCCCCCTGGTCGGCGCGTCCGTCGCGGAAGCCCTGCGCCTGGAGTCGCTCGACCGCGCAGGGCTCCTGCAGGGCGCCGGCCGGAGGCAACTCGACGCCGTGACCGCGGAGGCTGCCCGGCGCTTCCCCGGCTGCGCGTCCTCGCTCGCCCTCGCCACGAGGAGGCACCACGTCGTCGCGTCCGCGGCCGGCAGCATCGGGCCGGCCGACGCGAGGGAGGCCTTCTTCTGCCACCGCACCATCGACGGTCCGGGGCCGTTCATCGTCACCGACGCCCTCCACGACCCCCGGGTGTCCTCGGACCCCCTCGTGGTCGGGGAACCCCACCTCCGGTTCTACGCGGGCTACCCCGTGCTCGGGCCTGGGGGCTGGCGCATCGGCTCCCTCTGCGTCGTCGCGGACCAGCCCCGGGGATTCTCCCTGGCGGACGCACGGTCCCTGCGGATCCTCGCGGCATCCGTGCAGGGCCTCATCGGCGTCTAGCGGCGGCCGGCCGCCGCCGAGCCCTCTCGGGCCGCGTCCCGTCAGTGGACGAGCTTGAGCCCGATCACGCCGCCGACGATCATGAGGAGGAACACGATCTTCAGCAGCGACGCCGGTTCCGTGCCCGTGGCCATCGCGTAGACGACGGTGAGGGACGCACCGATCCCCACCCAGACGGCGTAGGCCGTGCCGACGGGCAGGGTCCGCATGGCATAGGCCAGGCCTGCCATGCTCGCGACGATCGCGACGCCGAACACGACGGTGGGTGCGAGTCTGCTGAAGCCGTCGGACCTGCCGAGGGCGGTGGCCCAGACGGCTTCGAGGACTCCGGAGATCACGAGGACGATCCAGGCCATGATTCTCTCCCTGGGCCGTCTTGTCGCACACCGGGTACGGCACCCATCGTCCGGGAGGCGGCTCGTGACCGCCTCACCTCCCATGGTGGCACGCCTCCGAGCGGGCCGCACGGCCGGGAACGGTGATCCTGCACACCGGACCCGGGGGTCAGGCGACCGTGACCCGGCCCTGCTCCACGCTCCAGCGCCCGTCGAGGCGGACGTTCTCCAGCAGCCGGCGATCGTGGGTGACGAGCAGCAGGGCGCCCGTGTAGGACTCGAGGGCGTCCTCGAGCTGCTCGATCGCCGGCAGGTCGAGGTGGTTGGTCGGTTCGTCGAGGACGAGGAGGTTCACGCCGCGGGCCTGCAGCAGGGCCAGTCCGGCGCGTGTCCGCTCGCCGGGGGAGAGGGAGTCGACGACGGCGCGCACCTGATCGGCCTTCAGCCCGAACTTCGCGAGCAGGGTCCGCACCTCGCCCTGCGAGAGGTCCGGCACGAGTGCCTCGAACGCGGCGCCGAGGGGGAGGGCGTCGTCGAGCTGCCCGCGCGCCTGGTCGATCTCACCCACGGCGACGCTCGCGCCCAGGGCGGCGGCGCCGTCGTCGGGCTGCTGGTGACCGAGCAGGAGGCGCAGCAGCGTCGACTTGCCGGCGCCGTTGGGGCCCGTGATCCCGATGCGCTCGCCGGCGTCGATCTGCAGCGAGACCGGTCCGAGGGTGAAGCCGCCCTGCGTGACGGAGGCGTTGCTCAGGGTCGCGACGACGGCGCTGGAGCGCGGCGCCGCGCCGATGGTGAACTGCAGCTGCCACTCCTTGCGCGGCTCCTCGACCTCCTCCAGGCGGGCGATGCGCGACTCCATCTGCCGCACCTTCTGCGCCTGCTTCTCGGAGGACTCCGCGCTCGCCTTGCGGCGGATCTTGTCGTTGTCGGGGTTCTTCTTCATCGCGTTGCGCACACCCTGCGAGCTCCACTCCCGCTGCGTCCGGGCGCGTCCCACGAGGTCCTGCTTCTTCTCGGAGTACTCCTCGTACGCCTCGCGGGCGTGCCGCCGCGCCACGGCGCGTTCCTCGAGGAAGGCGTCGTAACCGCCGTCGTACACGGCCACCCTGTTCTGCGCGAGGTCGAGTTCGACGACGGTGGTGACGCACCGGGCGAGGAACTCGCGGTCGTGGGAGACGAGGACGACGCCGCCGCGCAGGTTCTGGATGAACGCCTCGAGGCGTTCGAGGCCGGCGAGGTCGAGGTCGTTGGTGGGCTCGTCGAGCAGCACGATGTCGAAGCGGCTGAGGAGGAGCGCCGCGAGCGCGACGCGGGCGAGCTGCCCGCCGGAGAGGGCCGTGGTGAGGGACGCGGGGTCGATGCCGCCGGCGACGTCCGCCAGCACGCCCGGCATGCGGTCCTCGAGGTCCACGGCACCGGACGCCATCCAGTGGTCGAGCGCGGCGGCGTAGGCGTCGTCGGCGCCCTTCGCACCGCTGCCCAGGGCCGCGGCGGCGTCCTCCATGGCGGTGGTCGCCGCCGTGGTGCCGGTCCGTCGGCCGATGTACGCGGCGACCGTCTCGCCGTCGAGCCGCTCGTGCTCCTGCGGGAGCCACCCCACGAAGGCGTTCGGGGGCGTGGTCCGCACGGTGCCCGCGAGCGGGGTGTCGGCTCCGGCGAGCAGGCGCAGGAGCGTCGTCTTGCCCGCGCCGTTCGCGCCCACCACGCCGACGACGTCACCCGGCGCGACCGTGAGGTCGAGCTTCGAGAAGAGGGTGCGGTGGGCGTGGCCCCCGGACAGGTCCTTCGCCACGAGGGTTGCAGTCATCCGTCCAGTCTAGGAGGCGCCGCACCGGCCCGACGAGCCGGCCCCGGCAGGGAGCGGGAGGACGGCAGCGCTGCGGACACCCACCCGGTCAGCCCGGGCGGCGGGCAGGGGCACGGGGCCGGATGCCGGTCAGGCGGCGACGCGCCGGATGCTGTACTCCTCGACGTGGAGGATCGCGCGGTGGCCGGTGGCGTCGTCGCGGATCCAGATCACACCGAGGGCCGCAGCCGTGTCCTCGACCCATCCGCGGTAGTGGACCTCGTCACGGCGGCGCGCCTCGATGAGCGTCCCCGCGCCCAGGTCTGCGAGGTCGAGGACGCGGGCGGTGGTGGTGGCGATGGCGGTCATCGGTGCTCCTTGGTGATCCTGGAAGTGGCCCGTCGAGACTGCGGGCCACTTCCATGATTCGGGAGCGGTGTTGCCGGGGTGTTTCGCGAAGGTTATCTTCTGCGGACGAGTCAGCGGACGACGTCGTACACGGCCAGCGCGATGCCGTTCGGGTAGACGGCGTGCTCCACGAGGGAGAGCGCCGTCGTGGTCGCCTGCGGCGCGTCGTCGAACAGTCGCTTGCCGGAGCCGAGCAGCACCGGGAAGACGAGCAGGTGGTACCGGTCCACGAGGCCCGCGGCCGCGAGGCTCTTCGCGAGGGTGCCGCTGCCGTGCACCAGGATGGCTCCGCCGTCCTCCTGCTTCAGCCGGGCGACGTCGTCCAGGGACCGCAGCACGGTGGTGTTGTTCCAGGTGGGGGCGGTCAGTGTGCTGGACACGACGTACTTCGGCATGGCGTTGTACTCGGCGAACTCGTCCATGGTGGGCCAGACGGGGGCGAACTCGTCGTAGCTGACGCGGCCCAGCAGCAGCGCGGTGGCCTGCTCCTGCTCGCGGTCCTTGATCTCGTACGCCGCCTCGTCGAACTCGATGTCCTTGAAGGTCCAGCCGGCGTGCGGGTGCTCGCCGCCGCCGGGCGAGTCGATGACGCCGTCGAGCGACATGAATTCGGTGACGATGAGTGTGCGCATGGTGTTCCTCTCCATGGTGGCGGATCGTCCGGCCCCACCGGCGCCGCAGGACGGCGAGCCGGTGCGTCAGATCGAACTGTAGACGGGCGGTACGTCCGGAACTCATCGGCGCGCCTGCGGAGCGCCGCCGGACCGCAGGTCGCCCGCCGGCCGTACCGTCCGGAATAGGTGCCCGAACGCACAGGTTATGCCGGCAGATCCCCTCGTCGACGGAAGGACCCCTGTGACCACGGTCTACGCACTGCACGAGAACCCGGAGTGGTTCCCGCCGTTCGCCCGCGCCTTCGAGGCCGAGGGCGTCGAGGTGGTCGAGTGGCTGCTCACGGACGGAGTGCTGGACCTCGACTCGACACCGCCGGAGGGTATCTTCTGGTCCCGCATCAGTGCCTCGGCGCACACGCGGGACCACGCCCTGTCCAAGGACTACGCCCGGTCCGTCCTGTCGTGGCTCGAGGCCCACGGGCGCCGCACCGTGAACGGGCGGCGCGTCCTCGAGCTCGAGATGAGCAAGGTGGACCAGCTGACCGCGCTGAGGGCGGCCGGCATCGAGACCCCGCGGACGGTGGCCGCCATCGGCCGGGAGCGCATCCTCGAGGCCGCCGAGGGCTTCGCGACCCCCTTCATCGTCAAGCACAACCAGGGCGGCAAGGGCCTGGGCGTGCGGAAGTTCGATTCGCACGAGGACCTGGCCGCCTACGTGGGCTCACCGGACTTCGAGGAGCCTCAGGACGGCATCACCCTCGTGCAGGAGTACATCCAGGCCGCCGAGCCCTTCATCACCCGCGCGGAGATCGTGGGCGGGACGTTCGTCTACGCCATCACGGCGGACACCGCGCGCGGCGGCTTCCAGCTGTGCCCCGCCGATGCCTGCGCGATCGACCCGGACACCGGCAGGCCGATCATGCCGCCCGGTGCCACGATCGCCCCCGAACCGGGCCAGCAGCTCTTCAGCCTCCGCGAGGGATTCAGCCACCCCGTGATCGCCCAGTACGAGGAGTTCGCGCGGCGCAACCGCCTCGAGGTGTGCGGCATCGAGTTCATCGAGACGGCGGACGGGCGAGTGCTGACGTACGACGTCAACACGAACACCAACTACAACGCGGCCGTCGAGGCGGTGGCCCCGAAGTCCGCGCCGCGGGAGCTCGCGCGGTACCTCAGGACGCTCGCCTGACGGCCGCACCGGCCTCGCCCCTCGGGCGCGGGCCTCGCCCCTCGGTCGCGGGCCTCGCCCGAGGGGCGAGCCCCGCGGTAGCGTGCTCCTACGGCCCGCGGCTGTCCCGCGGGGAGTGCCGATGGAAGGATGCAGCCGATGTCCCGTTTCACGAAGGACGGCAAGGTCAAGACCGAGACCCTCCCGAGTACGCTGCAGCGGTCCGACGAGAAGGCCCAGGACACGTTCGCGGCGACCCTCGACGCCGCCGAGGAGCAGTACGGCGACGGCGAGCGGGCGCGCCGCACGGCGTTCGCCTCCTTGAAGCACGGCTTCGAGAAGGTAGGGGACCACTGGGAGCCGAAGGCGCAGAAGGGGCCCTCGGACCAGCAGGCGGCCGGTGGGGGTGCCGAGGCACGACCCACGGCGGGTGGCGTGGACGCCAACGCCTCGAAGAAGCACCTCTACGACCTCGCGAAGGGACTCGACGTGCCGGGCCGTTCACGCATGTCCAAGGACGAACTCGTGGTGGCGCTGCAGAAGGCCAACGACCGGGAGACGCGCAGGGCACGCGAGGCACGGTAGGCGAGGGTTCGTGGGCCCATTACGCAACAAAAACATTTCGTAATCACCGACTCCTTAGGCTAGCCTTACTTCTAGTTCCCCGGAGGTCTCGAGCGAGGCCCCGCTCGTCCTAGAAGTCAAGGAGCCCCATGGCCCCCCGCCTGCGCGGCCTGATCGCCGCCGCCGCCGTCGTCCTCACGCTGTCCGCCTGCTCCACCGGCCCCGCCGACGGCGGCACCGCGGCCACCGGTGGCAGCAGCGCCACGGCCGACGCCGACGCCTTCCCCGTCACGATCGAGCACGCCTTCGGGGAGACCACCCTCACCGAGAAGCCCGAGCGCGTGGCCACCGTCTCCTGGGTCAACGCGGATGTGTCCCTCGCCCTCGGCGTCGTGCCCGTCGGCATGCCGGCGGATACCTACGGCGGCAACGAGAACCAGTCCACCCCCTGGAAGGACACCGCGCTCGAGGAGCTCGGGGCCGCCATCGGCACGGAGAACGCCCCGGCGCAGTACTCCGAGACGGACGGCATCGCCTTCGACGACATCGCCGCCACGGACCCGGACGTCATCCTCGCCGCCTACTCCGGCCTCTCGCAGGAGGACTACGACACCCTCAGCAAGATCGCGCCGGTCGTCGCGTACCCGGAGGTCGCCTACGGCACGGCGTGGCAGGACTCCACCCGCATCATCGGCGAGGCGCTCGGCCTGTCCGACGACGCCGAGCAGCTCGTGGCCGAGACGGAGCAGGCCATCGCCGACGCCGCCGCCGAGTACCCGCAGCTGAAGGGCAAGACCTTCATCTATGGCAACCTGGAGCCGGCCAGCGCCGAGGGCGTGAACGTCTACACCGCCAATGACAACCGCCCGCGCTTCCTGACCGAGCTCGGCATGGTGCAGGCGGAGGTCGTCACCGAGAACACCAGGGACTCGGAGGAGTTCTTCATCCCGTGGTCCGCGGAGCGCGCCGACGAACTCGACTCGGACGTGTTCGTCACCTGGGTGCCCGACGCCGCCACCAAGGACGCCATCGCCGGCGACCCGCTCCTCGGCCAGATCCCCGCCGTCGAACGCGGAGCGCTCGTGGCGGACAGCGACAACACCCTCACGCTCTCCATCTCGGCCGCCAACCCGCTGAGCCTCGTCTGGGCCCTGGACCGCTTCCTGCCGATGCTCGGCGAGGCCGCGGACAAGGCCTGACGCCGGCCGATTGCCCTTCGGCCGTATCTGGGCTGGAATGGGAGCGGATCGACAGCTCGTCCTACGAAGGGAAACCGATGGCCCAGTCGGAAATCAACAAACTCCAGGCGGCAACCGCCTGGGACAGCAACGGCAAGAAGCTCGGTGACGTGAACGACGTGCACCTCGAGAAGGAGTCCGGAATCCCTGCATGGATCACCGTCTCCCTCGGACTGCTCAACTCGCGCAAGCACTACGTGCCCCTCGCCAACTCCCGCTTCGAGGGAGACGCCCTCCACCTCGCCTGGACGAAGAGCACGATCGCCGACGCGCCCAGTGCGGCCAGCAGCATCCAGCTCTCGCCGGAGGAGGAGTCGGCCCTGATCGACTACTACAGGCTCCGCGACGGCGCCGACGCCTCGTAGGCCCGGCCGGCTCCGCTCCTGCGGAACGCACGAAGCCCCCGTCCGCGAGCGGACGGGGGCTTCGTGCTTTCCGCAGGGGCGGGGGCCCTAGAAGAGGTCGATGATCCCCACGATGTACCCGACGAAGTACAGCAGTGCCAGAAGCACGACGATCCCGATGATGGTGACCCAGAGCGCCTGGCGGCCCTTCGAGGGCTTCTCCTCGTCCGCGTGTCCCTGCTGCCAGGTGGTGCTGGCCTCTCCGGGGGGCGTCTCGCCGGGCGGGACACCGCCTCCGGGCTCCAGCCCCGTGATGTTGTTCTCCATGGGATCGGGGTTCCCCGCGTTCGAGGGATCCGGGCGTTCACTCATGCTGTCCTCCGCGTGGTTGGCCGGGTGATTCTGTTTCACCCTACCCCGCGGATCGTAAGGCTGCTTATCAACTGTTCGGTGCAGACCGGGCTGGACTACTGGCCGAGACCGGCGGTGCTGCCGCCGGTCGGGTCGAACGGCCGGTCCGTGGCGGGCCCGAGGGTGTCGCTGTCTGCCGGGGTCCCGCTTCCGGGCGGCAGGGCTCCCTCCTCGCGGGGTGTCCAGGACATCGTGATCTTCACGCCGTGCTCCGTGTCCGCCACGTAGAGGCGGAGGTCCTCGCCGATCAGTGCCTCGTGATGCACCGGATCTCCGGCCTCCCTGGCCATCTCCGCGAGGCGGCAGATGGCCACCGCCATCGCGCGCCCCCAGTCCTGCGGGTGCTTGCTCGTCGATTCTTCCGTCGCGCTGAATTTCCTGTCGGTCATCGCCGTCGTCTTCCTGCCGTGGTGTGAGGAATGAGACCTGCCCTTGGGGTGACAGCCACTGTAGCAGCGCGGTTCCGGGGCAGAACAGGCTGCTGCCGGGTACTGCTCCGCGTCGATCGGCGCCCGCGCTCCGCCCGGTTCCTCCGCCGCAGGGCACTAGCTGCGCAGGCCCGCCCGTGCCGCGTGCCCGATGACGGCACTGTACGTGGGGTAGGCGAACTTCACCCGGGCGAGCGTCGCGAGGTCCGTGCCGGCGGCCATTGCGGACGCCACCGCGGTGATGACCTCCACCGCGTTCTCCCCGACCGCGTGCGCCCCGAGGATCAGCTCCCGCCGCCGGTCGACCACGAGCTTGAGGAACCCCTGCTCGCGGTCGTCGATGATGGGGCGCTCGACGGCGGCGTAGGGCACGGTGACGGCGTGGCACTCGGCGTCGCGCTCCCTGGCCCTGGCCTCGGTGAGTCCTACGCCCGCGTAGTCGGGGTCCGTGAAGCCCCCCTCGGGCAGGAGGTGGTGCGGGGTGGTGCGCGTGGCACCCAGCACGGCGTTCTCGGCCGCCGTCTCGCCTTCGAAGACGGCCGCCTGCACGAGCATGCTGCTGCCGTTGGCGTCGCCCGCCACGAAGATGTGCGGCACGTTGGACCGCAGGTACTCGTCCACCGGGATGAAGGAGCGGGAGGTCACGACGCCGGCAGCCTCCAGGCCCAGTCCCGGCAGGTTCGCGGGCCAGCCCGCGGCCATGATGACCGCATCCACGGACCGGGAGCGCGGTGCGCCGCCCTGCTGCCAGGTGAGGTCCAGGCCCTTGCCGTCCGTGCGGATGCTGTCCACCCCGCCGATGCCCGTCTCCACCTGCACGCCCTTGCCGGTGAAGGCGGCCGTGACCGCGGCCGCGACGTCGTCGTCCTCCGTCATGAGGATGCGCGGCGCCAGGTCCAGCAGGAGGACCTCGGAGCCCAGGGCGTCGAAGATGGTGGTCATCTGGGCGCCGGTGTGCCCGCCGCCGATGATCGCCACCGTGCCCGGGAGACGCTCGAGGCCCAGCACCTCGTGCGGCAGCACCGCGAGCTCGGCGCCCTCGATGGGCAGGCGCCGGCCGCTCCCGCCGATGCACAGGATGATCGACGCGGCGGTCACCTCGCGATCGCCCGCGACGACCGTGTGCTCACCCGTCAGCTCGGCGTCGCCCTCGATCAGCTCGATGCCGAGGCGCTCCATGGTGGGTCCGTACCCCTTCGCGTCGAGCACGCGGGCCACGGTCGCGTGGACGCGCTGCACGGTCTTGTCCCAGTCGACGGACGGCGCGTCCACCACGATCCCGTAGTCGTACGCCGTCCGGACCTCGCGGAACAGGCGTGCCGTCTTGGCGAGCACACGGGTGGGCACGCAGCCGGAGTTCACGCAGGTGCCCCCCAGGGCCGAGCGCTCCACGACGGCGGTGCGCGCCCCCAGTTCGGCGGCGCGCGTGGCCGCCGCCATTCCGGCGGGTCCGCCGCCGATCACGAGGACGTCGAACGTGTAGTCCATGGAACACTCCTTCGGTCTCTTCCGGGGGCTCGTCCCATCCTGCACGGCTGCAGCCGGGGCCACAATGCACCGCCGCCGCGGACGCCGCATGCTGCCGCCGGCATCCCCCTGCGCCTAGGATCGAAGCTCACTCGATTCGAACGGATGCAGATGCCTGGGCACGCTGGGGAGCGGTCACGCTACACGCTGACGGATGACGGCGATTTCCTGCGCCTGCGCTGGGCCGCGGGGGTCGTCATCGAGGCGGACGACGTCCGCTCGACGACGGCCGCCGTGACGGCGGCGTCTCGCGCCGGCAGGCGCCCGCTCCTGGTGAACATCGGACTGGTCGACGCGATCACCCGGGATGCCCGGCGCCTCCTCGTCGAGGACACCTGCTCGCTGCGCACGGCGGTGGTGGGCGTGGACGAGGTGGGCAAGGTGCTCACGGCCTTCAACTACCGGTCGGCGACGCCGAGCAGGTACTTCACCGCAGAGGCCGAGGCGATCGCGTGGCTGACCGGGAGGGCCGAGGGCGGAGAGACCACCAGCCGGGAGGCCGCCGATCCCCACCCGTTCCGGGCCCGGATGGAGGACGGCATCCTGATGGTCGAGTGGGACCGGGGCACGAGCGTGACCGCCGACGCGGCGGAATCGCTGGTCGCAGCAGCGGCAGCCCTGAATCCCCTCCGGCGTCCACCGATGCTCGCGCTCAACAACGACATGGTGTCCCTCACGCGCGAGGCGCTCGACGTGTTCGCGGAGCGGCTGGGCGTCTGCGCGCTCGCCATCGTCGGAGCGGAGGGTGACAGGACGATCGCCAGGTACTACAAGCAGCTCCACGCGCCTCCCTATCCCACGAGGTTCTTCGCCTCCACGGCCGCCGCCCTGCACTGGCTGACCCGGATGGACACGTCCTGAGGAGGATCCGCGTGACGCGTCCGTCGGGCGCGGCCGACCGACGGGATTCCCCGGCGTAGGCCGATCCGGCCTACCGTGGAGACGGTGAGTACCCAGTCTTCAGGAGGAACCGCATGAGAACCGTCAAGGCCTACGCAGCCCCATCCGCCACGGACCCGCTCGTCCCCACGACCATCGAGCGCCGCGACGTCGGCCCGCACGACGTGCTGATCAAGATCGCCTACGCCGGGATCTGCCACTCCGACATCCACACGGTCCGTGGCGAATGGGGGCCGCAGCAGTACCCGCTGACCGTCGGCCACGAGATCGTCGGGATCGTGGAGGAGGCCGGGACCGAGGTGACCCGGCACAAGGTCGGCGACCGCGTGGGCGTAGGATGCATGGTCGACTCGTGCCGTGAGTGTGCCAACTGCCTGCAGGGCGAGGAGCAGTACTGCCTCAACGGGAACGTCGGCACCTACGCCGGCGTGGACCGCGACGGGACGATCACCCAGGGCGGCTACTCGACGCACATCGTGGTCGTCGAGGACTTCGTGCTGTCCGTCCCGGAGAGCATCCCCTACGAGGCCGCCGCGCCGCTGCTCTGCGCCGGCATCACCACCTACTCGCCGCTCGCCCACTGGAACGCGGGCCCCGGCAAGAAGGTCGCCGTCGTCGGACTCGGCGGTCTCGGTCACATGGCCGTCAAGATCGCGCACGCCATGGGCGCCGAGGTCACGGTGCTGTCGCAGACCCTGAGCAAGCAGGACGACGGCAAGCGCTTCGGTGCCGAGCACTACTACGCCACCAGCGATCCCGACACGTTCAAGCAGCTCGCGAGCAGCTTCGACCTCATCATCAACACCGTGAGCGCGAAGATCGACCTGGACGCCTATCTCTCGCTGCTCCGCCTCGACGGCACCATGGTCAACGTGGGTGCTCCCGCGGACGCGCTGCCCCTGCACGTGTTCACCCTGTTCAACCAGCGGCGCTCGTTCGCCGGCTCCGGCATCGGTGGCATCCGCGAGACGCAGGAGATGCTCGACTTCTGCGCCGAGCACGGCATCGCCCCCGAGATCGAGCTCGTCTCCGCCGATGCCATCAACGAGGCCTACGAGCGCGTGCTGTCCTCCGACGTGCGCTACCGCTTCGTCATCGACACCGCAACCCTCGGGTAACCGGCAGGACAGCAGGACAGCAGGACGCCGGGCGGGGCGGGCACCAACGGATGCCCGCCCCGCCCGGTGCCGGACCAGCCCCGGGCCGGGGGAAGCAGCAAGTATGCTGGCCATCGGCGGCCGGTCCCGGCCGCGCTCCCGGTCCATCGAGGCTGGACACGGGTGCCCGGTGGACAGGCAGGATGGGTGACAGGCGCATGCAGGTGGTCGCGCGGACGCTGGTGGCGCTTCCTCCCGTGTCCCTCCATGCACTGTTCGCCGTGCTGCTCGCCGCGGCCGCGATCTTCGGCCGCCACACCAATCTCGAGTCCTCGGGCCTCGCCCTGGTCTGGCCCGCCGCGGGCATCAACTTCCTCTGGGGTCTCTGGGCTTCCCGGACCCGCCGCGACCTCGCCGTGGCCCTCATGGCGACCCTGCCCCTCCTGGCCGTCGTCAACCTGGCCACCGGCCTCAGCCCGGCGCTCGCGCTCGCGGTCGCCTTCGGGAGCATGGTGCAGACGGCCGTGGCCGCCGCCCTCTTCCGGCGACTCGTGCCGGGCCTCGCCATCCGGTCCGTGGGGGACTACCTCCGGCTCGGCGGGGTGGCCGTCGCCGCCTGCTCGGTGGGCGCGCTGTTCATCGTCGCCGGCAGTGCCCTCGACGGTATGGCCGAGCCGATGGCGGCCTTCATCCCCTGGCTCGTCCGCCACGCCGTGTCCCTGACAGCGCTCGGGTCCCTCGGCATCGTCCTGGCCTCGAACCTCAGGGCCCGGGCCGACGGCGAGGTGCCTACGCCGCTCTCCGCGGCGCGCCGCGGAGAGTACGCACTCCTCGTCCTCGTCTCGGTGATCCTGTACACCGCGACCTTCGGGACCGCCGCGGCCCTGCCGATCGCCTACATCACCATCCCCGCCCACATGTGGGCCGGGCTCCGGCTCCGCGCGGGGTGGGCCATGCTGCACGGCCTCCTGAGCGGCGCCTTCCTCGTCTTCTTCACCCTCGCGGGCCTCGGGCCGTTCCAGGAACTCGGACCGGGAACCGCGGCATACGTGGCGCAGTCCTTCATGTTCATCGCCTTCTCGCTCTCGGCGGTCCTCGCCCTCAGCATGGACGAGCGGCGCCGACTGATCGCCAGCCTGTACCGTGCCACGGAGGAGGCCAGGGCGGCCGCGGAGCTCCGGGACCTCGTGATCGGCAGGATGAACGACGGCGTCCTCGTCGCCGGCCCGGATCGGCGCCTGATCTTCCAGAACGGGGCGAGCGAGCGCTGGCTGGGGCCGGGCACCGCGCGGCCCGGGGAGGTATGGCGGCGGGACTACGAGGCCACCACCGTGCGCGGGGAGCCCGTGACCGACGAGGACAACCCCCTGACCCTCGCGCTGCAGGGAACCGTCACCGAGCGCATGGACCTCGACCTCACGCATCGCACGGGCGAGGTCACGCACCTCTCGGTCGACGCCGTCCCCCTTCCCGGCGGACGCGGTGCGGTGCTCGTCATGCGCAACGTGACGGGGGAGCGCCTGTACCAGCGCGATCTCGGGCGGTTCGCGTCCGTCGTCGCACACGATCTCCTGACGCCGCTCACGGTGTTCGACGGGTGGCTCGAGCTGCTCGAGGACCCGGATCTCCCGCCCGCCGAGAGGCAGGCCAGCATCGAACGGCTCCAGCAGGCGAGCCTGCGCATGAGGACCCTCATCCGCAACCTGCTCGCGTACAGCCTCGCCAAGGAGGAGCGGCTCACCGCGTCCAGGATCGACGTCGGCCGACTGGTGGAGGGCATCATCGACCTCCGCACCGCGCTTCCGGGGACACAGCTCCCCGACGTCGCCTTCACCGTGGACGCGCCCGATCCCGTCTACGCCGATGAGCGGCTGTTCCTGCAGCTCATGGAGAACCTCGTGGGCAACGCCATGAAGTACGGGAGGACGGACGGCACGGGCGAGGTGACCGTGGCGACGAATCCGGACGCCTCGACCGGGCAGACTCTGGTCCACGTGCGGGACAACGGGATCGGGGTTCCCGAGGGCGATCTCGAGCGGGTCTTCGAGGAGTTCCACCGCTCCGAGAACGGGCTCGGGCAGGCCACGGGCACCGGTCTGGGGCTCGCCATCTGCCGCCGCATCGCCGAGGCCCACGGCGGATCCATCAGCGTCCGGAACCTCGAGGAGGGCGGCGCGCAGTTCACGGTCAGCCTGCCGGGGGCGCCGGACCAGCTGCCGGAGGGCATCCCGCTGGTGAGCGCCGAGCACACCCCCCGCGTCCCGGCGCCCTGACGCGTGCGACCGGGCGCGGACGACCGGGCGACCGGGCGACCGGGCGACCGGGCGGACTGTACGACCGGGCGGCTATGCGTCCGAGCGCGGGTACAGCTTCGGCGAGCCGCCCTGGCCCCTGCCCGCACGCAGACCCGCCAGGACCTGCGCCATGGCCTCCCGCGAGGAGTGCCTGGCCTCCCAGCCGAGGACGTCCCGCGCCCTCGAGGTGTCCATGACCGGGCTCTGCGACGCCATGTCGATCCAGCCCGGATCCGTCCGCTGGAGGCCCAGGGCCCAGCTGGCGCCGACGATCCACCGCAGCAGGCGCACCGGGAAACCGATGACGCGACGCGCGTTCAGCAGGTCGGCGACACGCTCCGGAGTGAGCTCGGGCTCAGCGGCGATGTTGAAGCCGCCCGAGGCGCGGCGAGCGACGACGCGCCAGTAGGCCTCCGCGACGTCGTCGGCGTGCACCGCCTGGAAGACGAACGACGCCGGGATGGGCAGGAGGGGCAACGGCAGCCCGCCGAGGAGCACCTTGGGCACGAGCGGCCCCAGGAAGTAGCGGCCTATCTCGCTGCCGGCCCGGCCCTGGAAGATCAGCCCGGGCCGGAGACGCGCCACCGGGATCTCGGGGTGGTCGCGCTCGAACGCGTCGAGCAGCCGCTCCTGTTCGGCCTTGTGGCGGCTGTAGTGCGAGGAGTCGATACCTCCGGTGGGCCAGGACTCGTCCTTCCGCGTGGCCTTGTCCGCGGCGGAGTAGGCACCGACCGAGGAGGCGCAGACGAACTGGCGGACGCCTGCGGCGCCCGCCGCGGCGAGGGCGTTGGCCGTGCCTGTGACATTGGTCCTGTGCATGGCCGCTTCGTCGCGGTTCGGCTGGATGGCCCACGCAAGGTGGATGACGGCGTCGACGCCGGCGAGGGCGAGGGTCAACGCCTCCCGGCCCTCGTCCGTGCCGATGTCGATCGCGTGCCAGTCCACGCCGTCGTACGGAGGTCGGGACGTGTCCGGCACCGTACGGGCGACCGCGGTGACCGTGATGCCACCGGTGTCCGCGGAGGTGTCGTAGCCGGAACGCTGGATCGCCTCCCGGTCGCCGGCGGCGCGCTGGAGCCGGGAGAGGACCGCCGTGCCGACATTGCCGGTGGCGCCGATGACTGCGATACGCATGTGTACTCTCCTGGGCCGAATGGTGCCGGTCGGCGGGTGTGCCGATCCGGACTGGACTGGTAAGCAAGCTTATGGTGCAGTTGAAGCAGACGTACAGCAGCACGAACGCCCCTTCCCGGGGCCAGATCCGGAGGTATCCGTGAGCAGCAACAGCAGGGTGGGCAGCGAGCCGCAGAGCGACGCGGCGAAGAAAGCCCGGACCGCGCCCGACCCGAACGATCCCCGCAAGCCGGACGATCCGAACGACGTCAAGAAGCCGGCCTGGAAATACGTGTTCAAGCGCGCCGTGAACGAGTTCGGCAAGGACCAGTGCACCGACCTCGCAGCCGCGCTGACCTACTACGCCGTCCTCGCGATCTTCCCCGGCATCCTCGCCCTGCTGTCCCTCCTGGGGCTCTTCGGGCAGGCGCAGAACACCACGAACCAGGTCCTGGAGATCATCGGCCAGTTCGCTCCGCCGGAGACGCTCGAGACGATCAGGCCCACCATCGAAGGGCTCGCCTCGAACCAGGCCGCCGGCCTGACCTTCGTCATCGGCCTCGTCGGTGCCATCTGGTCGGCCTCGGGGTACGTCAACGCGTTCTCCCGCGCCATGAACCGCGTCTACGAGGTGGAGGAGGGCCGGGGCTTCATCAAGCTGCGCCCCCAGATGCTGCTCATCACGGTCATCGTCCTCGTCCTCATCGTGGCGATGGGCCTGATGCTCGTGCTGTCCGGCCCCGTCGCCGAGGCCGTCGGCAACACCATCGGCCTGGGCGGTACTGCCCTGGTCATCTGGAACATCGCCAAGTGGCCCGTCATGCTCCTCTTCGCCGTCCTGATGATCGCCGTGCTGTACTACGGCGCCCCCAACGTCAAGCAGCCCAAGTTCCGCTGGATGAGCCTGGGCGGCTTCATCGCCCTGATCGTCCTGGCGATCACCACGGCGGCGTTCTCCCTCTACGTGGCCAACTTCGGCAGCTACGACAAGACCTACGGTGCCATCGCCGGCGTGATCGTCCTGCTCCTGTGGATCTGGCTCGCGAACATCTCGCTGCTGTTCGGTGTCGAGTTCGACGCCGAGATGGAGCGTGGGCGCCAGCTGCAGGGTGGTATCGAGGCGGAGGAGAGCATCCAGCTCCCGCCGCGCGACTCCAAGGCCGCCGAGAAGAAGGCCGAGAAGCACCTCAAGCTCGTCCGGGAAGGGCGCGAGCTCCGCGAGAAGTACGGGCGGGAGTCCGCACAGCGGTAGCTCTGCGGACCCACTCCCGTCAGGAGGCCCGGCCACGCTCTTCGGCCGGGCCTCCTGCATGCCCGCGGCCTAGACTGGCAGCATGACCGACACCGAGCAGGCCGACACGTCCGAGCACAGCACCAAGGGGTCCTACGTCACCGGTGGCAAGGAGTTCACGCGGGACACGCAGTACATCGAGACCCGGATCACGCGCGACGCCGCCGACGGCTTCCCCGTCGAGGCCGGACGGTACCGGCTCATCGCCGCCCGGGCCTGCCCCTGGGCGAACCGGACCATCATCGTCCGGCGGCTCCTCGGACTCGAGGACGCGATCTCCCTCGGCACTCCCGGCCCCACCCATGACAGCCGCTCCTGGACGTTCGACCTCGACCCCGACGGTCGTGATCCCGTGCTCGGTATCGAGCGTCTCCAGGAAGCCTTCTTCAGGCGGGACCCGGACTACTCCCGCGGCATCACCGTGCCGGCGATCGTGGACACGACCACCGGCGCCGTGGTCACCAACAACTTCCCCCAGATCACCCTCGACTTCTCGAGCGAGTGGAAGGACTTCCATCGCGAGGGCGCTCTCGACCTCTACCCGGAGCCGCTCCGCGAGGAGATCGACACCGTGAACCGGCGCGTCTTCACGGAGGTCAACAACGGCGTGTACCGGTGCGGCTTCGCGGGCTCGCAGGACGCGTACGAAGCCGCCTACGACCGCCTCTTCGCTGCCCTGGACTGGCTCGAGGAGCGCCTGAGCTCACAGCGGTTCCTGGTGGGGGACACCATCACTGAGGCCGATGTGCGCCTCTTCACCACGCTGGTCCGGTTCGATCCGGTCTACCACGGCCATTTCAAGTGCAACAGGAACAAGCTGACGGAGATGCCGGCATTGTGGGCATATGCCCGCGACCTGTTCCAGACACCCGGTTTCGGCGACACGATCGACTTCGAGCAGATCAAGCAGCACTACTACATCGTCCACGAGGACATCAATCCCACGGGCATCGTGCCCAAGGGTCCGGACCTCGCGGGGTGGACGACGGCGCACGGCAGGGAGGCGCTGGGCGGACGGCCCTTCGGGAACGGCACCCCGCCGGTTGCCGTCTAGGGCGCCGGACAGGCCGGCGAGCCCTCCCGGCCGCACGTCCCCTCGCCGGATTAGGGAACGAACTCGTTTCTTAATTGCTCGGAGCATAGGCTAGCCTTACCTCAGACCGATTGACCGTCTGAGGGAGGCACCATGGCAGTCCAGGCCACCTCCCTGCGCCCTGGTCCTGCCGGTGACGGCCCCGCCCGTCGCCGGGCGTCGACCTCCAGGACCCTCGCGAAGCTCGTCCTCACGGCGTTGGTGCTGCTCGCGGCATGCCTCGCCTCGCTCACCATCGGGGCACGCTCGGTGGGTGTGGGCACCATGCTGGACGCCGTCACGGCATTCGACCCCGCCAACGGGGATCACGCCGTGGTGCTCTCCCGTGTGCCGCGCACCGTCGTCGGACTGCTCGTCGGCGCCGCACTCGCGACCGCCGGCGCCGCGCTGCAGGGCGTGGCCCGCAACCCGCTGGCGGACCCGGGCATCCTCGGCATCAACGCGGGCGCGTCCCTCGCCGTCGTCCTGGGCATCTATGTCCTCGGCCTCAGCAGCGCCTCCGGGTACATCTGGTGCGCGTTCGCCGGAGCCGGCGCGGCTGCGCTGCTGGTCTATGCCGTCGCGAGCCTCGGCCGGGAGGGTGCGACGCCGGTCAAGCTCGCCCTGGCGGGCGCGGCCCTCGCCGCGGGCCTCGGGAGCCTCACCAACGCCGTCCTCGTCTCGAGCCAGGAGACGCTCGACGCGTTCCGCTTCTGGCAGGTCGGCACGCTGTCCGGGCGCGGCTGGGACGTGATCGGCGCCGTCGCACCCTTCCTCCTCGGTGGCCTCGTCCTAACGCTCGCCACGGGCAAGGTCCTCAACAGCCTGGCACTCGGCGACGACGTGGCCCGCGGACTCGGGCAGAACGTGAACCTGGCACGCGGCGTCACGGCCCTCGGGGTCGTGGTCCTGTGCGGTGCCGCCACGGCCGCGGCCGGACCGATCGCGTTCGTGGGCCTCGTCATCCCGCACGCGGTCCGGCTCGTCGTCGGCGCCGACTACCGCTGGATCCTGCCCTTCTCCGCGCTCCTCGGGCCGGTGCTGCTGCTCGGTGCGGACGTCCTCGGCCGCGTCGTCCTGCCCCCCGGTGAGGTGCAGGTGGGCATCATGACCGCCGTCGTGGGAGCGCCCTTCTTCATCTGGCTCGTGCGGCGTCGGCGGATGGCCCAGCTGTGAGCGCGTCGCTCGAGCACGCTGCCGTCGAAACCGGACGCCCGCTGCATCCCACCGCGCACCTCGTCGCCGCCCGTGCCCGTCGCCGGAGGAGCACGGGGCTGCGGCTGTCCACGGCGGCCGTCGTCGTCGTGGTGCTCTTCGCCATGGACGTCCTCCTCGGCTCCTACACCGTGACCATCCCCGACTTCTTCCGGATCCTCGGCGGTGCGGACATCCCGGGGGCGAGCTTCATCGTCCTGGAGAACAAGCTGCCGCGGGCCGTGATCGGGCTCCTGATCGGTGTGGCTTTCGGTATCGCCGGGTCGGTCTTCCAGACGATGCTGCGCAACCCGTTGGCGAGCCCCGACATCATCGGCATCAGCTACGGCGCGAGCGCGGCCGCGGTGACGGCGATCGTGCTGTTCGGTGCCGCGGGAGCCGCGGTGTCCGTCTCGGCACTGCTCGGCGCGCTGATGGTCGCGGCCGCGATCTACCTCGTCTCGCGGCGCGGGGGAGTGGCCGGTTACCGGCTCATCCTCGTGGGCATCGGGTTCGCCGCGGTGCTGCACGCTGTCGTGAGCTTCCTCATCACCCGCACGGACCTGCGCACGGCGAGCGAGGCCGTGCTGTGGCTCGGCGGCTCGCTCAACTCGAGCACCTGGGACCGCGCCACCGTGCTGGTCGGCGCGCTCGTGGTGCTGCTGCCGGCAGCCGCGGTCCTCGCGCGCAACCTCCGCGGCCTGGAACTGGGCGACGACGCCGCCGCGGGACTCGGGATCCGCGTCGAGGCGTCCCGTCTGGGGCTGATGGCCACCGCCGTGGCCCTCGCTGCCGTCGCGACCGCCGCCGCCGGCCCTGTCGCCTCCGTCGCGTTCCTGTCCGAGCCTATCGCCCGCCGCCTGCTCGGCAACCGGCCGTCGCTGGCCATGGCGGCCCTCGTCGGCGCGGTCATCGTGCTGGGCGCGGACTTCGTCGCCGCGAACCTCGTGCCCGGGACGTCACTGCCGGTCGGCATCGTCACGGGCGCCCTCGGTGCGCCGTTCCTGCTGTGGCTGCTCGCCACCGCCAACCGTTCCGGCCAGGGAGGCTGACCATGGCTCCACGCCCACCGATGGATCCGGGAGCGGCGGCCACGCTGTCCGCCGCCGGGATCACGCTCGCCTACGGCGAGCGGACCGTCGTCGACGGGCTCTCCGTCTCGCTGCCCGCCGGGAAGGTCACGGTGATCGTCGGCGCCAACGCGTGCGGCAAGTCGACGCTGCTGCGAGGGCTCGCACGCCTGCTCAAGCCCGTCGAGGGCACCGTGCTGCTCAACGGCGCGGACATCGCCACGCAGTCCACGAAGGCCGTCGCCCGCCTGCTCGGTCTCCTGCCGCAGACCCCGGTGGCCCCGGACGGCATCACCGTCGCCGATCTCGTAGGCCGCGGGCGCTACCCGCACCAGGGCTGGTTCCGCCAGTGGACCCCGGAGGACGACGCCGCCGTGGCGGGCGCGCTCGAGGCCACGGACACGCTGTCCCTCGCGGACCGCACCGTGGACGAGCTGAGCGGCGGGCAGCGCCAGCGCGTATGGATCGCGATGGCGCTCGCCCAGCAGACGGGGATCCTCCTGCTCGACGAGCCCACCACCTTCCTCGACGTCACCCACCAGATCGAGGTGCTGGACCTCATCACCGACCTCAACCGGCGCTCCGGGACCACCGTGGTCATGGTGCTGCACGACCTCAACCTGGCTGCGCGCTACGCGGACCACCTGATCGCCATGCGGGAGGGCCGGATCGTCGCCGAGGGCGCGCCGTCCGCCGTCGTCACCGAGGAGACGGTGCGGGGTGTGTTCCACCTCGACTGCCGGATCATCGAGGACCCCGTGTCCGGTACGCCGATGGTGGTGCCCGTCGGCAGACATCACGGTGCCCCCGCAGCCGAGCCCGTCCGTGCCCCCGCAGCCGTTCCCACCAGAAACCCCGCTTCCGGCCGTGAGCCGGGACGCGGCTACCGATCCAATCCGCAGGACATCGTTCCGGCACGCATGGAGGCATCATGACCGATGTGACACAGAGGACTGCCCGGCGCACCGCGGCGGACACCGAGCCCATGGTGCTGGCGTTCGACGTCGTCGTCACGGCCGTGCAGGACCTCACCGCGAACTTCCGCCGCATCACGTTCGGCGGCGCCTGCCTGGAGTCATTCGGCGTCGCCGGGGACTCCCTCGACCTCCGGATCAAGATCGTCATCCCGTCCGCCGGACGCGCGTGCCCGGACATCGCGGGGATGATGCGCGGCGGCGCTGCGTCCAGCTGGTACCAGCTGTGGCTCGGCATGGACGCGGAGGAGCGCGGCTCCATGCGCACCTACACCGTGCGCGCCTCGCGCTGCACGGGCCCGCAGCCGGAGATCGACGTGGACTTCGTGATGCACCTCGACGAGGACGGCCGCGGCGGTCCCGCGTCCGAATGGGCGGCAGCGGCAAGGCGCGGGGACCGGGTGTGCGTCATCGGACCCAACTCCGCCGCCGCACAGTGCGCGACAGCGGGTGCCTACGGGGGCATCGAGTGGAGCCCGGGCCTCGCCCAGCACGTGCTCCTCGCCGGCGACGAGACCGCAGTGCCCGCGATCAGCGCCATCCTCGAGTCGCTCCCCGAGGACATCAGCGGCCATGCGTTCCTCGAGGTGCCGGACGGCGCGGACTTCCAGAACATCGACACCCGCTCCTCGGTCTCCATCACCTGGCTCGCCCGCGGCCGGCGCCCCCACGGGGAGCTGCTCGAGACCGCCGTCCGGAACGCGGTGCGGCTGCCGGGGTGGGTCTCCCTCTCCGGAGAGGTCACCGCCAGCGGCGGCAGCGAGCCGGAGGACGTGGACATCGACAGGACCATCCTCTGGGAGACACCGCAGCTGCTCGAGGCGGCAATCGTGCAGTCGAGCGTCAACCCGGAACGGCCTCCCGGGACCCAGCCCTTCTACGCCTGGATCGCGGGCGAGGCCGCCGTGGTCCGGGGCCTGCGCCGCTACCTCGTGCGTGACGTCGGGGTGGACCGGAAACAGGTTGCCTTCATGGGGTATTGGCGCAAGGGGCGGGCCGAGCTGTCCTGACTGGGTTTTCCGCGGCCGAAACTCAGGTTCTGCCGCACATTTCCTCAGGATTCCTGATGACGGAATGCAGTATTGCATGAATTGTCCACAGGCTGGATAACGGAATTGTAACTTCGCCTTTCCTCGCCTATGTTTGAGCAGTCAAAGCTCCATCGTGGAATTCAGGTCCGCACGCCTAACCCTGTCAGCGGACCGCCTGAACAACCTGTGACAGGGGTGGAGGACCCACATTCCGGCGGCACGAGCCGCCTCGGGGTGAAGCCCTCACGCATAGTCGACAGCACGGTCCTTCCTGCGCTTCTGCCGCGCCGAGGACCGCGCCGTGGGGCCGAGTCAACTCTTGCTCGAATCCGACAGCTAACTTCGCGGGCGTGTGAGAGAGGTATGCAGTTGACCCAGACGCTCATGTCCGGGCGCCGTCGCGCGTCCGACGCCCGCCCGGACCAGCACCACGCGACGCCGCAGCTTTCCGCGCACACCCCTCCGCCGAACCGCCGCTCGCTGCGTGCGCAGCCCCACCCGGTGCACAGCCCCCTCTTCGCGGCCTCCTTGCCGGCTGCACCGTCCATTCCCGCGCCGACCCCTGGCGTCGCGCCCGTGGAGCCGGGACCCGATGCGTCCGCGCCCGCCGCAGTCCCGACTCCTTCCGGGGATGCGCCGCGTCCCAGCACCTCCGCGCCGCCGACCCGCCGCGAACTCCGGGCCCGGGAGCGGGCCGCGCGCGACATCCCTGTCGACGACGCCATCGACGGCATCGGCGACGCCGCCGAGGCCGACAACGCCACCGTGTCCCTGCCGTCGCGCCGCAGCGTCCGCAGCAGCGGACGCACGCCGTCGCCGGTTCAGCGACGGACGGACGCGCGTCCCCCGGCGACCCGCCGGACGGCATCCCGGGGCGGCACTGTCCCTGCGTCGCTCACCCGCCTCCGGGACAACGCCGCCACCGCCGGCATCGTCCTGGCCTCGGCCGGCCTGCTCATGGGCGCCGTCGCGCCGTCGGCCACCTCGGCTCCCGCCGACGGTGCGGACGCTGCCCCCGCGTCCGGCGTATCGCAGGCCGTCACCGCGCCCGCGGGAGCCACGGTGACCTTCGGCCTCGAGGCTGCGGGGCCCGCCGCCGAAGGCATCGCCCCGAGCATCGCGAGTGCGCGGGCGCTCTCGGCCTCCCTCGCACCGGCAGCGAAGGAACGCAAGGCCTTCAGCGCCCCGGTGGAGTCCCCGACGGTCGCCTCGACCTTCGGGTACAGGGTCAACCCCATGGGCGGTTTCGGGACGGAGCTCCACACGGGCGTCGACTACGCCAGCGCCTGCGGCACCCCGGTGAAGGCCGTGGACGCCGGGACGGTCGTCGACTCGGGCTGGCACGCCTACGGCGGAGGGCAGCGCATCGTGATCGACCACGGCGACGGGCTGAAGACCACCTACAACCACATGAGCGCCCTCGAGGCGCCGGCCGGCACCACTGTGAAGCGCGGCGACCCCCTCGGCGCCGTCGGCAGCACCGGCAACTCCACGGGGTGCCACCTCCACTTCGAGGTTCTGGTCCACGACGAGAAGGTCGACCCGCAGCCCTGGCTGTGACCGGGGGCAGCCGCCGGCGCGTGGGCCGCAGCTGCCGGAGGCCCCGTCAGGGCAGCGGTTCGCTCACGACTGCGGGATCCTTGTAACCGAGCGGCATCCGCAGGCGGAGCGAGTCCGGCCTGACCTCGAAGGCCATGTGCGTCGCCTTGCCGAGGGCGTCGCCGTCGAGCTGCACCTCGAGCGGCTCACGCAGCGTGATCTCGGCGGTGCGGCACTGGAAGTACTCCAGCGACGGATCCTTGCTCCTGCCCTTGCCGCGCGCGACCAGCTTGCCCACGACGGCCAGCCACCCGAGCCTGCCCTTGGGGGCCACGGTCATGAGGTCCATGAGGCCGTCGTCGATCCTGGCGCCGGGGAAGATCTCCAGGCCGCCCATGATCTTCCCGCAATTGCCGCCCATCACGCTGCGCAGGCGGCGCTCGAAGGGCTTGCCCCCGTTCACGGAGATGGTGGTGCGCGAGGGCCTGCCGGGCAGGTTCCTGATCCCGGCGTCCACATAGGCGAGCCAGCCGACCTTGTCCTTCAGGTCATCCCGCGTGTCGGACATGATGGCGGCGTCGTAGCCGATCCCCGCCATGACCAGGAACACGTGGGCGTCCTGGGCGCGGTCCACGGTGACGTGCACGACGTCGATGGTCCGCTCCGTCCCGCGGAAAGCGGACTCGACGGCGGCATCCGGATCGTCGACGGCGATGTCGAGGTTCCGGGCGAGCAGGTTCCCGGTACCCAGCGGCACGAGGGCCATCATGGTCCCGGTGCCGGCGAGTTCCTCGGCGACGCACCGGACCGTGCCGTCCCCGCCGGCCGCGATGACGAGGTCCACCCCGGCCTCGAGCGCCTCCCGGGCCTGGCCGTGCCCCGGATCATCGGCGGTCGTCTCGATCACGAGTGGTTCCTCCCAGCCGTCCTCGGCGGAGATGCGCCGGACGGCGCCCTCGACGTCGGCGGTGGTGGCCTTGATCGGGTTGACGATCAGCGCGGCTCGACGGCCGCCCGATCCGGCATCCGCGACGGTGTCGGTGGTCGGCGCGGGTGAAACGTCGGTGGGCATGGTGTCCTTCGTGCGGGGTGTCAACGGGTGGCTTCGTCGAGCTTATCCCGGCCGTCCCCGGCGCCGAGGGTAATCTTTGGGACGTGAACTTTCCCCAGCGCTATGTGGCCCTCGGCGACTCCTTCACCGAAGGGGTGGGCGACTGGGATCCGGCGTCCCCCAACGGCGTGCGCGGCTGGGCGGACCGCGTCGCCGAGCAGCTCATCCTCGCCGACCCCTCCTGGGGCTACGCGAATCTCGCGATCCGCGGGAAGAAGATGCGCCAGATCCTCGACGAGCAGATCGACGCCGCCCTGGCGCTGCAGCCGACGCTCGTGACCCTCTACGCGGGCGCCAACGACATCCTGCGGCCCCGCATCGACATCGACGCCCTCATGGCGCACTACGACGACGGCGTCGGGCGGCTCCGCGACGCCGGCGCCGCCGTCGTGCTGTTCACGGGCTTCGACGCGGCTGGCTCCGCCGTGTTCGGGAAGACCCGCGGGCGTACGGCCGTCTACAACGAGTGGGTCCGCGAGATCGCGGACAAGCGCGACGCGACGATCGTCGACTACTGGCGGCTGCGCGAGTTCCAGGACTGGGGCTACTGGGACGTCGACCGCATGCACATGTCCGCCGCCGGACACACGCTGATGGCCGCGCGCGTCCTCGAGGCGCTGAAGGCCTCCCACCGGATCGACCTGCCGGAGCTGGAGGCGCGCCCGGTCCTCCGGCGGGCCGAGCAGCTCAAGGCGGACGCGCAATGGGCGCGGGAGTACCTGAAGCCGTGGGTGGGACGACGCCTGCGCGGCGTCTCCTCGGGCGACGAACTGACAGCCAAGTACCCGACGCCGGTCCAGCCCGACCGGGCGACCGTTCCGGCCTGAGGCCTCCCGGCCCGACGTGCTGCCGCCCACTCGTGAACCGGTCGTGCTGCAGTATCCCCTCCGTGGGTTCTTCCGAGCCCGCAACAGCCCCGCCCGCCGCGTACCGAGCCACGGCACCCACCTGATGGGCACCACCTACGCCATCGACCTCGTCCCCGTCGACGCGCACGGCCGGGTGGCCTCGCGGGGGTGGCGCGCCCTGCTGGCCACCGAACCACCCGAGGCGTTCGTCGGTTTCGGGGCCCCGGTCCTGGCGCCGGCCGCCGGCACCGTCGTGATCGCCCACGACGGCGAGGAGGACCATGCAGCGCGGAGGTCGCAGCCTGCGCTGCTGGCCTACACCGCGGGCCAGTCCCGCCGGATCCACGACGGGCCGGCGGCGATAGCCGGCAACCACGTCGTCGTCGCCCTCGAGCGGGGCGGGCCCTTCGTGCTGGTCGCCCACCTGCGCCTGGGATCGCTCCGGGTCCGGGTGGGGGACCGGATCCTCGCCGGGCAGTTGCTGGCCGAGTGCGGGAACTCCGGCAACAGCACCCAGCCGCACGTGCACCTGCAGGTCACCGACAGCATCGACTGGGGCGCCGCCCGTGGGCTGCCCCTCGCCTTCCGGACCGCCACGGGCACCGAGGTGCCGCGCGAGTCGCAGATCGTCCGGGCGTGAGGACCGCCGGCCGGGAGGCCGGCCCGCGCGCACCGGATCCGGCACCCGGGGAGGGGACCGCTCCGCCCCGGCGCCGGACGGGCTCCGGCAAGCACCCCCGGTGGCGGCCCGCAAGCCCGCGCCGCTCCGCGCGCAGCCCTTCGGCGGCCCGGAACCGGTGTGCCAGAATGAGCGGATGGCGGCGCAATGGCTCACAGCGGACGAGCGGCGCGCATGGCTGGCACTGTATGCGCTGACGTCCCTGGTCCCCGCGAGCCTCGACGCGCACCTGTTCCGCGAGGCACGCATCACCCTGTTCGACTACACGGTCCTCGCGATGCTCTCCGAGTCCGAGGGCAGGTGCCTGCCCATGAGCGAACTGGCTGCACGCTCGACGGCGTCGCTCTCGCGTCTCAGCCACGTGGTGAAGAAGCTGGAAGGGCGCGGCTGGGTGTCCCGCCTCCCGTCCCACTCCGACGGCCGGGTGACGACGGCCTCCCTGACGCCCGCCGGACTCGAGATGCTGACCGAACTCGCGGTCGCGCACGTCGCACAGGTCCGCGCCACGGTCTTCGACGCCCTCGACGGGCAGGACGTCGCCGACCTCGAGCGGGTCGGCCGCAAGATCCTCCGCGGCATGGACAGCGCCCACTGGATCCTGGCCGACGGCGAGGAGGTCGGGGCGAGCGCCTCGCCCCGGTCGCCCTAGGCCCGGCATCGGCGTCGTGCCGATTCCCCCGATTCCCCGATTCCCCTCGGCCGGGCACCCCCGTCCCGAGGATCCGACAGCACCCGGCGCGGGCCGGGGAGAGGACGTCAGATGGCCCCGCACGGACAGTTCCGGCACCAACCCCGCGTCCTCGCGATCGTCCTCGCCGGCGGGGCGGGCGGCCGCCTCGGCGCCCTCACGGACCACCGCGCCAAGCCGGCCATGCCCCTCGGCGGCAGCTTCCGGCTCATCGACATCGCACTGTCGAACCTGCAGCACAGCGGCATCTCCGACGTCTGGATCATGGAGCAGTACCAGCCGAAGACCATCAACGACCACCTCCGCAACGGCCGGCCCTGGGACCTCGACCGCACGCGCGGCGGCCTGCTGGTCCTGCCGCCCTTCAGCGGCAGGGAAGGTGAGGGCTTCGCCGACGGCAACGCGGACGGCCTGCTCCGCCAGGCCGCCTTCATCCGGGACTTCGCGCCGGACCTCGTCCTGGTGCTCAGCTCCGACCACCTCTACCGCCTCGACTACCGCGACGTCGTCGACACGCACCTCCGCACCGGCGCGGACCTCACCATGGTCACTGTCGACTTCGACGGTGACGCCTCCAACCACGGCGTGGCCACCGTCGACGACGCCGGCCGGGTCACCGACTTCGCCTACAAGCCCGAGAGCCCTCCCACGAGCATCGTGGCAGCCGAGATCTTCCTCTACACCGCGGCCGCCCTGCTCGACACGCTCGACGGCCTGCAGGACACCGAGGACGGGCTCGGGGACTACGGACACCACCTGGTTCCCCACCTGGTGCAACGCGGCGCCGTGGTGGAGCACCGGCTCGAAGGGTACTGGCGGGACCTCGGGACGCCGGTCAACTACCTCCGCGCCCACCTCGACCTCGTCGACGGCCGGGGGCTGGACCTTGCGGACCCGCAGTGGCCGATCCTCACCGAGCCCCCGCAGCTGGTCCCGGCGCGCATCGGCGAGGGCGCCGTGGTCGCCGACGCGCTGATCGCCCCCGGAGCCACGGTGCGCGGTACCGTCCGCAGGAGCGTCATCGGCTCGGGTGCCACGGTGGAGGCCGGCGCCGTCGTGGAGGACTCGGTGCTGCTCAACCGCGTGCGGATCACCGCAGGAGGCCGCGTCCGGTACGCGATCGTCGACTCCGGCGCGGTCGTGTCCGGGGACTGCGCGGGGGCAGGACCGGACGAGCCCGTCGTCGTCGACCGGGATGGGCGGATGGGCGACTGACCCGTTTTGGTCAAGCCGAATCCTGTCGGTAGTATGGTAGGGCGTTTGGCTGTGGCTGACGCCGATCCGTCCATGGGCGGGACGGAGTCCGCCCGGCTACCCGCGACTACCTGAAATGTCGGGCTGTGCGCCGCGAGGCTGCGCGACGCCCGATCTTCACCGTCTTCCCCGCGGCGAGGCGCTTCGGCAGGTTCTCACCCTGCCAGGCCAACCTCCGGAAAGCTGCAGTAATAGCGGTGTCATTACTGGTGGCGGGACGCTCAACAAGTGATTCCGTCACGTTCATCTAATCTGGAGGAGAGTTATGGCAGCCCACTGCCAAGTGACCGGAGCCGAGCCCGGCTTTGGACACAGCATTTCCCACTCGCACCGCCGCAACAAGCGCCGGTTCGACCCCAACATTCAGAAGAAGCGCTACTACGTGCCTTCCCTGCGCCGCAACGTGACGCTGCAGGTCTCGGCCCGCGGCATCAAGACGATCGATGTCCGCGGTATCGACGCTGTCGTCGCGTCGATCCTCGCGAGGGGAGTGAAGCTCTAATGGCAAAGGACAAGGACGTACGTCCGATCATCAAGCTGAAGTCCACCGCAGGGACGGGCTACACCTACGTGACGCGGAAGAACCGTCGTAACGATCCGGACCGCATGGTCCTGATGAAGTACGACCCCAAGATCCGCAAGCACGTCGAATTCCGAGAGGAGCGCTAAACCATGGCCAAGAAGTCAAAGATTGCTCGCAACGAGCAGCGCAAGGTCATCGTCGAGCGCTACGCGGCCAAGCGCCTCGAGCTCAAGAAGACCCTCGTCGACGAGAACGCCACCGACGAAGCCCGCGAAGCAGCACGCCTCGGCCTGCAGAAGCTTCCCCGGAACGCCTCGCCGGTTCGCCTGCGTAACCGCGACCAGATCGACGGCCGCCCCCGCGGCACGCTCCAGAAGTTCGGCATCTCGCGTGTCCGCTTCCGTGACATGGCGCACCGGGGCGAGCTGCCCGGCGTGACCAAGTCGAGCTGGTAACAGCCACCGGGGCGTGACGCCCTCCGCACGGCACCTCAGAAGCCGGCAACCCGCGGGTTGCCGGCTTCTGCCGTTTCCCGCCCGAAGCCCGCGAAAGAGACCGGAACTGGGTCAATCCGGCCCCGATCGAGCCGAAAAGCCGCGTAAACACGCGGAACACCGCGTGCAAGCTGATAGGTTTTCGAACAGAGGCTTTTCGAATACCGCGAAAAGCTCGTTCCGAAGAGTACGTCCAGGAGGACCTAAATTGGCTAAGAACCGTAGTGAACTTGTCTCCGAGGTAGCAGCGAAGGCTGACACCAGCCAGGCTGCAGTCAACAGCGTCCTCGACGCGCTGTTCGACGTCTTCGCCGAGTCCATCGCCAAGGACGAGAAGATCACCATCCCCGGATGGCTCGCCGTCGAGCGCACCAGCCGCGCAGCCCGCACGGGCCGCAACCCCCAGACCGGCGAGACCATCCAGATCGCGGCCGGCCACAGCGTCAAGCTGACCGCCGGCTCGAAGCTGAAGGCTTCCGCCAAGTAGTCCACGTTCCACCGGAGGGCCGCTGCCATCATGGCAGCGGCCCTCCGTCGTTCCTGCACGGATCCGCCCGAAGCGTGGGGGGCGCGGGGAATTCGCCCTATTTCTACTGCGGGTAGAGAATGGTGTATGTGTCCACTACTGCCAAGCACCCGCGCGAGACGCTCGCCAGCACCTCCCCGGAGCGCGCCATCGGGACCGTCTGGCTGGTTCTCGCCGGCGTCGCGGTCCTCGCCGCACTCGTGGTCGCCCTGTTCTTCTCCGGCGCGGCGGCTGCCCGCCAGCTCGGCGACCCCGGTGCCCTGACGCGGTGGGGCCTTCCCGTGGCCAAGGTACTCAACAACACCGCGGCCGCCGCCACCATCGGTGCCCTCGTCTTCGCCGTCGTCATGCTGCCGCGGCAGGTCGGCTCGAAGGGGCGGAAGCCCCGGGAGGATGCCGGCGAGCATCCGGCCTTCTCCCGCGTGCTGCTCCTTGCCTCCGCCTCCGCTGTCGCCTGGACGCTCGGCGCGCTGGGCGTCATGGTCTTCACCTACTCGGACGCGGCGGGCCTCCCGCTCAGCTCCGACCCCACCTACACGCAGGGCCTCGCGGCGTTCCTCACCGACTTCTCCACGGGGCGCGCCTGGCTCGTGACATCCATCGTGTCCGCCGTCCTCGCCACGGTCCTGTTCGGGGTGCGGTCCCAGATCGGGCTGGCGCTGGCCCTGGTGCTGGCGCTCCTGAACCTGCTGCCCATGGCGCTGATCGGCCACTCCGCCAGCGGCGACGACCACAACGCGGCCGTCAACTCGATCGCCCTCCACCTCGTCGGGGTGTGCCTGTGGGTGGGCGGGATCATCTCCCTCGCCGTCGTCGGCGGCAAGCTGGGCGAGCAGACGCTGCCCGTCCTCAAGCGCTTCTCGGCCCTGGCCGGGTTCGCGTTCCTGCTCGTGGTGGCCTCGGGCGTGGTGAACGCGAGCCTCCGCATCACGGACCTCGCGCAGCTCAGCTCGCAGTGGGGCCTGCTGGTCACCTTCAAGACCATCGCCACGCTGCTGCTGGGCGGGATCGGCTGGATGCACCGGCAGTGGATCATCCCGCAGCTGGAAGCCGCCGCCGGGACGGCCGCGTCGAAGCTGTCCGCGCGACGGGTGCTGTGGCAGCTCATCACGGTGGAACTCGTGATCATGGCCGCGGTCTCCGGCGTGGCAGGGGCCCTCGGCCGCACCGCGCCTCCCCGCGCCGAGGAACTGCCCACCGCGGCAGGGCCTGCCCGCATCCTGACGGGGTACGACCTCCCGCCCGAGCCCACCCCGATGCGCTGGCTCAGCGAGTGGCGGCCCGACTGGCTGTGGATCACCGTCGCCCTGACCCTCGGTGTCGCCTACATCCTCGGCACGGTGAAGCTCCACCGCCGCGGCGACTCCTGGTCGCCGCTGAAGCTCGTCAGCTGGATCGTGGGTCTGCTGCTGCTCACCTACTTCACGTCCGGCGCCCCCGCCATCTACGGCATGGTGCTGTTCAGCGCCCACATGATCGACCACATGGCGCTGACCATGGTGGTGCCGCTGTTCCTCGTCCTCGGAGCGCCCGTCACGCTGGCACTCAGGGCCCTCGACGCGCGACGCGACGGCACGCGCGGCATCCGCGAATGGATCCTCGTGATCGTGCACTCCTGGCCGTCACGGATCATCACGCACCCGCTCTTCGCGGCCGGCAACTTCGTGGCCTCGATCATCGTCTTCTACTACTCGCCGCTGTTCGGGTTCGCGCTCCGCGAGCACGTGGGCCACGAGCTCATGATCACGCACTTCCTCATCACCGGGTACATCTTCGTGCTCTCGATGATCGGCTCCGATCCGGTCCCGTTCCGTGCGCCCTACCCGCTGCGGATCGTGCTCCTGTTCGCCACCATGGCCTTCCACGCCTTCTTCGGTGTGACCCTCATGGGTTCCACCTCCCTGCTCGAGGCGTCCTGGTTCGGCAACATGGGCCGCGAATGGGGTGTCTCGGCGCTCGCCGACCAGCAGGTGGGCGGTGCCGTGACGTGGGGCGTCGGCGAGATCCCGACGCTGCTGCTCGCGATCGGCGTCGCGATCATGTGGTCCAGATCGGACGCCCGGGAGACGAAGCGCACCGACCGCGCGGCGGACAGGAATAACGACGCCGACCTGGCGGCTTACAACAGCATGTTCGCCGACCTCGCCAAGCGCGACGCCGGAACCCGCAGGCCAGGGCAGCAGCCCCCCGCGCGGGCCACACCAGGAGACTCTGCAGGGGAGACCGAATGACCGAGACCACCGTGCGCACCGGCTACCGCGTGCGCGGTTCAGCGCTGACCGGCCGCAACTGGCTGAACACCGGCGGGAAGCAACTGCAGCTCGAGGACCTGCGCGGGAAGATCGTCATCCTCGACTTCTGGACCTTCTGCTGCATCAACTGCCTCCACGTCCTCGACGAGCTGCGCCCCCTCGAGGAGCAGTACTCGGACGTCCTCGTCACGGTGGGCGTGCACTCCCCGAAGTTCGAGCACGAGGCCGACCCGGTGGCGCTCGCCGCCGCCGTCGAGCGCTACGACATCCACCATCCGGTGCTGGACGACCCGGAACTGACCACCTGGCAGGCCTACACGGCGCGCGCCTGGCCGACGCTCGTGGTCATCGACCCCGAGGGCTACATCGTGGCGCACCTCTCCGGCGAGGGCCACGCCGCAGGGCTCACCTCCCTCGTGGAGGAGCTCGTGGCCGAGCACGAGGCCAAGGGCACGCTGCACCGCGGGGACGGGCCCTACGTGCCGGCCGAGAGCACGGCCGGGGAGCTGAAGTTCCCGGGCAAGCTCCTCGCCCTGCCCGCCACCGGCACCTTCCTGGCCGGCGACACGGGCCACCACCGGCTCGTGGAGCTCGAGGCGGACCTCGTCACCGTGCGCCGCACCATCGGCTCCGGCACCAAGGGCTTCCGCGACGGCGCGGCCGGCGAGGCCCGGTTCAACGAGCCCCAGGGCGTCGCCCTCCTCCCGGCAGGGCTCGCGGCGGAGGTCGGATACGACGTCGTCGTCGCCGACTCGGTGAACCACCGCCTCCGCGGGGTGGACCTCGCCACGGGTGAGGTGCGCACGCTCGCCGGGAACGGTACGCAGCGCCTGCTCGACGCCGGTAACCACACCAAGACGGGCCGACAGGAGAACGCGCACGAGGTCGGCGCGGAGAGCGAGACGCCGCGCCTCACGGAGACGCAGCTGGGCACCGACGCCCTGAACATCTCGCTGTCCTCCCCCTGGGACGTGCTCCACTCGACGGTCCTGGATCGCGTGGTCGTCGCCATGGCCGGCACGCACCAGATCTTCACCTACGACCCCCGCACCCACGCCGTCGAGGTCCTCGCCGGTACCGGCCTGGAGGGACTGCTCGACGGCGACGCCTCCGCCGCCTGGTTCGCCCAGTCCTCGGGTCTCGCGGAGGACGCCAACGGCTCCATCTGGATCGCCGACTCCGAGACGTCGTCGGTGCGGATCCTGTCCTTCCTCGAGGTCGACGGGCGCAGGCGCGTGCAGGTGCAGACGGCCATCGGGACCGGCCTGTTCGACTTCGGCTTCCGGGACGGCGACGCCGACCAGGCGCGCCTGCAGCACCCGCTCGGCGTCACCGCCCTGCCCGACGGCTCCATCGCCATCGCCGACACCTACAACGGAGCCGTGCGCCGCTACGACCCGGCCACGCGCCAGGTCTCCACGCTGCTGCGCGGCCTGTCCGAGCCGTCCGACGTGCTGGTCGACATGACCCCCGTCGCCGACGGCGGGGACCCGCTGCTGATCGTCGTCGAAGCGAACCGGCACCAGCTCGTCCGCGTGCCGCTGCCCAAGGAGGCGCTCGCCGTCGACGAGGGCGCGTCCCGGACGCAGCGGCCCAAGACGCCGATGTCCGCCGGGCCCGTGGCCCTGACCGTGCGCTTCTCCGCGCCCACGGGACAGAAGCTCGACGACCGCTGGGGCGACCCCACGCAGCTGAAGATCAGCGCCTCCCCGGAGTCCCTGCTGGTCTCCGGCGGAGGTACGTCCACGGGACTGACGCGGGAACTCGTGCTGTCCCCGGATGCGGGCGACGGCGTCCTGCACATCACGGCGCGGGCGGCGTCCTGCGACGGCGAGCCGGGCGGGGAGATCCCCGACCACGCCGCCTGCCATCTGTACCAGCAGGACTGGGGTATCCCGGTGTCGGTCACGGCCGACGGCGACACCGCCCTGACGCTGGACCTGCGCGGCCTGGACTGACCCCGCCGCGCCGCCGCCGACCCACCGACTCAGACCGCACGACCAGCACCACGACGAGGAGTCCACCATGACCACCGACAGCGGACCCGCAGCACCGACACGGCCCACGGCTCTCGTGGTGGGAGCCACGGGTATCGCCGGGTCAGCGCTCGTGGAGCGGCTCACCGCGGAGGGCTGGGCGGTCCTGGCGCTCTCCCGCAGGCCCGGTGCCGGGCAGGACGGCGTCCGCTGGCTGTCCGCGGACCTCACCTCCGCCGACGCCGTGGCGGCCGCCCTCGCCCCGGAGCGGCCCACGCACGTGTTCTTCACCGCCTGGTCGCGGCAGGACACCGAGGCGGCGAACATCGAGGTCAACGCGGGCATGCTGCGGGACCTGCTGCTCGCCCTCCGCGGCAAGGACGTGGCGCATGTGGCCCTCATGACCGGGCTGAAGCACTACCTCGGGCCCTTCGAGGCCTATGCTGCCGGGCAGATGGCCGATACACCGTTCCACGAGGAGGAGCCGCGCCTGCCGGTCCGGAACTTCTACTATGCGCAGGAGGACGAGCTGTTCGCCGCGGCGTCGGAGCAGGGCTTCACGTGGTCGGTCCACCGGGCGCACACCGTGATCGGCCATGCGGTCGGTAACGCCATGAACATGGGGCTGACGCTCGCCACGCAGGCCACCCTCTGCCGCGAGGCGGGCGAACCGTTCGTGTTCCCCGGGTCGGAGACGCAGTGGAACGGGCTCACCGACATGACCGACGCCGGGCTCCTCGCCGAGCACATGCTGTGGGCCTCGACGGCTCCCGCGGCCGCGGACCAGGCGTTCAACATCGTCAACGGCGACGTCTTCCGGTGGCGCTGGCTATGGCCGCAGCTCGCCGCCTACTTCGGCGTGGAGTGGGAGGGGTACAGCGGCGCGCCGCGCCCGCTCGAGCAGGCCATGGCCGGCCGCGACGCGCAGTGGGCAGGGATCGCGGAGCGCCACGGCCTCGCGGAGCCCCGGCTGGATCGGATGGCCTCCTGGTGGCACACCGACGGCGACCTCGGGCGGGACATCGAGGTGGTCACCGACATGGGCAAGAGCCGCGTGGCGGGGTTCACCGGGTACCGGCGGACCCCGGACGCGTTCACCGCGCTGTTCGACCGCTACCGCGCCGAGCGCCTCATCCCGTGATGCCGGCCGTGCCGGGTAGCGGCAGCGCCTAGTAGCGGACCACGGGCGTGACGGTGATGGCGTCCCCGGTCACCGCGAGGTCGGCGCCGAACTCGAAGGGCACGGACTCGACCACGTCCCGGACGTCGCCCGAGAAGAAGTCCCGGAGCTGGGTCTCGATGCGGGCGGACCCGCGCAGCGGCGCCAGGAGCCACCCGCCGTCGTTCGCCGTGATGGACACTTGGGGGTAGTCCTCGATGGACCAGGTGATATCCCCGGCCAGCCGCTCGTTGGTGATGTAGTTGAACGGGCAGTTCGTGGGCTGGAAGACGGTCTGGCGGGCGCAGTCGTCCAGGAAGGCATGCAGCTGGTCGTCGACCGTCCGGGTCAGTTCGGGCGTGGCCTCGGTGGCGAGCGCCAGGGGCGGCGGAGCGTCCCGGCCGGTGACCGTCGCGTGGCGCTCCGGCGCCGAGAAGTACCTGTCCTCGTACTGCGCCGTGACGGCTGCGGGGTAGAAGGACGCGAGGGATGCCTTCCCGTCGGGGAGCCCGACGTCGACGCCGTTCACCGTGGCCCGGACGCTGTTCACGGCGGACACCTCGACTGTCGGCAGGACGCTCTGCTCGAACCGCCACACGGTGAACAGGCCCCATTCGGTGCCGACGCGCTGGAGGGGGAAGGCGGTGGTCGTCTGCGCTCCGTCGAGCGTATAGGTGACGGGGACCTCCACGCGGTCCGAGCCCGCCTCGCGTGCGTCGCCCACCGTCACGTCCTCGAGGGACGCGCTCGCCCGCTCCAGGCTCTCGCCGTCCAGCAGGGCGGGGTTGGAGCCCTCCGGCACCGAGGCGTTGAGCAGGCCCAGCGCCCTGCCGCCGTCGCCGTCGCGCAGCGCGTCGAGGTACAGGCGGACCTGGTGCTCGGGGCCGTACAGCTGCCCGTTGAGGAGGGAGACGGTTGCGAGGAAGCCCGTGCCGACCAGCATGAGCGCCAGCAGCCAGCCCGCGAGCGCCTTCACGACAGGAGTGGTTTGCACCCCTCAACGGTACCGGCTCGTCCGGTTCAGCCGGGCAGGAAGCCCAGGAGTGCCCCGAGCACGGCGCACACGAGCCCGACGACGGCGACCACCCGGGTGCCCCGGTACGGCTCCTCGAGGGTCCACTGCACGGGGTTCCTCGCCTGGTAGAAGATGGTGACGTCCTCACCGGGCGGTAGCGGTGACGGGGCGGCACCCTGTTGCCGTCGCCGGATACCGCCGGACCACAGCGCCTCCACGATCCGGTACCGGTGATCGTGCCAGCGGAGGTACGGGTGTCCCTCGTGGTCGAAGGTGATGGCCTGCGTACGGGTCCACGAGCCGTAGATCAGCCGGATGACGAGTGCTGCGATCAACAGTCCGAGTCCCAGCGCCGTCAGGCCCGCCGACACGAACTCGATCACCACCGCAGCACGTGTCTCCTCGGACACCGCCCCCGGTGCCCGCAGGCTCAGGACCACGGGCGCTTGCGGCGTTTCGTGGCGAACAGGCCGCGTGCCAGTTCCTTGCCGATGACCCCGGCCGCCTTCAGGGCGAGATCCGCCAGCTCGTCCCGGTCCGGGCCGCGGCCCGCCGTCGTCCGCTCGTCCCGGTCCGGGCGGCGCTCCGCGTGCTCGGGTACCCGGCGCGGGGGCGGGCCGAGGATCTCCTCCTCGATGCGGCGCGCCTCCTCGTCGCGCGCCTCGCGTGCCTCGCGCGACGGCCCGGTGGGCCCGGCATCGTGCGCCGGCGGGTCGGGAGGCGGAACCGGTGCGCCGGCCGGGACGCCGTCGGACCGTCCGGTCAGCTTCTCGTACGCGGAATGCCTGTCGACGGCCTGGCTGTACCGGGGGAGGAGGGGGGAGGCGGCGACGGCGGCGGACACCGTCCCCTCGGGTCCGCGGCCCAGAACGGATTCGGGGGAGCGGAGCCGCGTCCACGCGACCGGCGTGGGCGCACCGCGCTCGTTCATCACGGTGACCACGGCCTCGCCGATCCCGGCCGAGGTCAGGACCTCCTCGAGGTCGTAGTCGCTCATGGGGAAGGTGGACACCGTGGCGCGGAGGGCCTTGGCGTCGTCGGGGGTGAAGGCCCGCAGCGCGTGCTGGATGCGGTTGGCGAGCTGCCCGAGGACCTCCGCGGGCACATCCTTCGGTGTCTGCGTGACGAAGAAGATACCCACACCCTTGGACCGGATCAGCCGCACGGTCGCCTGGATGGACTCGCGGAAGGCCTTCGAGGAACCGGTGAAGAGCAGGTGCGCCTCGTCGAGGAAGAACACCAGGCGGGGCTTGTCCGTGTCACCGACCTCGGGCAGTTCGGCGAAGAGGTCGGCCAGCAGCCACATCAGGAACGTGGAGAACAGCCGCGGTTTCTGCTGCACGCCGACGAGTTCCAGCGCTGTGATGATCCCGCGGCCGTCCGGTGCGGTCCGGAGGAGGTCGGCGGTGTCGAACTCCGGTTCGCCGAAGAACGCGTCCATGCCCTGTGCCTCCAGCGTCACGAGTCCGCGCAGGATGACGCCGGCCGTGGCGCGTGACAGGCCGCCGAGGGAGCTCAGGGCGTCCCTGCCCTCGTCGGAGGTGAGGAAGACGATGACGGCGCGGAGGTCGGCGAGGTCGTACAGCTCCAGGCCGTTCCGGTCCGCGTAGTGGAAGACGAGTTGCAGGCTGGATTCCTGCGTCTCGTTGAGGTCGAGGACACGGCTGAGGAGCAGGGGACCGAAGGAGGAGATGGTGGCGCGGACGGGGACGCCGTCCCCGGTGCCGAGGGTGAGGAACTCGACGGGGAGGCCGGTGGGTGTCCAGTCCTGTCCCACGCTCGCCGTGCGCTTCGTCAGCCGGTCCGACGCCGTTCCCGGCGCGGCGAGCCCGGTGAGGTCGCCCTTGATGTCGGACAGGAACACGGGGACGCCCTGTGCGGAGAGCTGCTCCGCCAGGACCTGGAGGGTCACGGTCTTGCCGGTGCCCGTGGCGCCCGCGATCAGGCCGTGCCGGTTCATCATGGCGAGCGGCAGGCGCACCTGCGCGTCGGCGTGCACCGTGCCGCCCACCAGCGCCGCCCCGAGGTGCAGGGTCGGTCCCTCGAAGACGTACCCGGCGGTGATGTCGGCGACCTGGGCGGCGCCGTCGTGTTCGACCATAGGGCCACACTACACAGCAGGACCGGTGCCCTCCCGGGTGCCGGTCCTGCCGTGTAGGTGCTCTCCGGGACGGCTGACCGCCCGGGGCCGGTCAGCCTGCCGCGTGCTTGCCCCCGGCTGCTGACGAGCCGCCCGAACGGGCGCCGGCATCCACCGTGGCGTTCCCCGCGGCCGACGTTCCGTTGCCTGACGTGCCGTTGCCGGAGGCCCCGTTGCCGAACGCGCTCCCGTCACGGTCCGCCTGCTGGGCGGTCGCGATCTCCTCCGCGCGGTCCTCGGCGGCCTCGAGCGTCAGCGCGGCACCCGCCTCGGCATCACGGGTCAGGTTCTCCCCGGTCTCGGCGTCGAACAGGTGGAGCTTCCGTGTGTCCAGCCAGATCTCGGCCTCACGCCCGCCCCGGATGCGGCTCGCGGCGTCGAGCGTGACCACCACCTGCGGGCGCAGTTCGTCGGCGTCCATATCCCGGGCGAGACTGTTGAGGAGCTCGCGCATCTCGGGTGCCGGGTCGAAGTTGATGTACCCGTACTGTTCGTTGCCGAGCCACTCCGTGTGCGTGAGGGTCGCCGTGAACGTGGACCCGTGGGGGAGCTTGCTGTCCTCCACGAGCTTGGCGTCCTCGAAGAACTCGGGACGGACCCCCACGAGGACCACGCGCTTGCCGGCCGCCTTGCGGGCCTTGTCCTCCGGGATGCTGATGTCGCCGAGCGCCGTCCTCAGGGTGGTGCCCTCGAGGGTCGCGGGCAGGAAGTTCATCGACGGCGAGCCGATGAAGCCCGCCACGAAGAGGTTCACGGGCTGCTCGTACAGCTCCCGCGGAGAGGCGATCTGCTGCAGCTCGCCCTTCTTCAGCACGGCGACGCGGTCGCCGAGGGTCATGGCCTCGGTCTGGTCGTGCGTCACGTACACGGAGGTGACACCGAGGCGCCGCTGCATCTGGGAGATCTCCGACCGCATCTGCCCACGCAGCTTGGCGTCCAGGTTGGACAGCGGCTCGTCGAAGAGGAACGCGTCCGCCTGGCGGACGATGGCCCGGCCCATCGCGACACGCTGCCGCTGACCGCCCGAGAGGTTCGCGGGCTTGCGCTGCAGATGGTCGGTCAGCTCCAGGGTCGCCGCGGCCTCGGTGACGAGCTTGTTCACCTGGTCCTCCGAGTGCTTGCCCTTGGCCAGGCGCAGGGGGAACGCGATGTTCTCGTACACCGTCAGGTGCGGGTACAGGGCGTAGTTCTGGAACACCATGGCCAGGTTGCGGTCCCGGGGCGCCTTGTCGTTCACGCGCTGGCCGTCGATGAGCAGGTCGCCGTCCGTGATGTCCTCGAGGCCCACGATCATGCGCAGCAGCGTGGACTTCCCGCAGCCCGACGGGCCCACGAGGATGATGAACTCCCCGTCCGCGATGTCGATGCTGATGTCGTTGACGGCGGGGAAACCGTCGCCGTACTTCTTGACCAGGTGGTTGAGGGTGATTGAAGCCATGGTGCGATTCCTTTTCTTGAGCGCGCCGCGAGGGGCCGTCAGCCCTTGACGGCGCCCGAGGTCAGGCCGGAGACGATCTGGCGTTGGAAGAGGAGGACGAGGAGGACCACCGGGATCGTGACGATGATCGCGGCCGCCGAGATGGCTCCGGTCGGTGACTCGAACTGCGAGGCCCCGGTGAAGAACGCGAGCGCGGCGGGCACGGGCCGCGCCGCTTCGGTGGACGTCAGCGAGATGCCGTACACGAAGTCGTTCCACGCGATGAAGAACGCGATGATCGCCGTCGTGAACACCCCCGGCAGGGCGAGCGGGACGATGGCCTTGCGGAACGCCTGCCACGTCGTGGCGCCGTCGACCTGGGCCGCCTGCTCCAGTTCCCAAGGGATCTGCCGGAAGAACGCGGCGAGGGTCCAGATGGAGATGGGGAGCGTGAGCGAGAGGTACGGGATGATCAGGCCGAGCCACGTGTCGTAGAGGCCGATGGTGCGCCACAGGTTGAACAGCGGCGTCACGATCGAGATGACGGGGAAGATCGAGACGGCCAGTGCCGTGGTCAGGATGAGCTTCTTGCCGGGGAAGTCCAGGCGGGCGATCGCGTAGGCGCACAGCGTCGCCAGCACCACGGCGATGAACGTCGCGATGAGCGAGATGCCGATGGAGTTGCGCAGGGCCGAGAGGAACAGCCCCTGGGCGTCGCCCACGAGGATCTGCTCGTAGTTGCTCGTCGTTGCGGTGCCCGACGAGGGGAGGAACTTCCCGTTCGTCAGGTCGCTCGGGGACTTGAAGGACGTGGCGAGAATCGACAGGACCGGGAAGAGCGCGTAGACGAGGACGAGGACCGTGGCGACCGCCCAGAGGACCTTGTTCCTGGTGCTGGTGTTCGTCATTACTTTCCTCCCTGCGATCCGGCGAGATCGACCTTGAACAGCTTGATCGCCACGAAGCAGATCAGCAGGACGCAGAGGAACAGGAGCACGGACACGGCAGAGCCGAGCCCGATCTCCAGTCTGCTGATGGACTGCCGGTAGGCGAGCAGCGACAGCACCTCCGTGCCGTAGGCGCCGTTGGTCATGATGAACACGTTGTCGAAGATGCGGAAGGCGTCCAGGGCCCTGAAGAGGACGGCGACCATGATCGCCGCCTTCATGTTGGGGATGATGACCTTGCGCATCTGCTCCCACCAGGTGGCGCCGTCGACCTTCGCCGCCTCGCTGAGCTCATCCGGTACCTGCGCGAGGCCGGCGAGGAGGAGCAGCGAGATGAACGGCGTGGTCTTCCAGATCTCGGAGGCCATGATGACGAACAGGGCGGTGGGGCCCTGGGCGAACCAGTTGAGGTTCTCGTCGATGCCCGGCAGCCAGGCGAACCAGCTGTTGACGTAGCCCGAGTTGATGTCGAAGGCGTAGAACCAGGCGAACGCGGAGACCACGGTGATGATGCCGTAGGGCACGAGGATCGCGGTGCGCAGCAACCCTCGGACCGACTTCAGTGCCTTGTGCATCACGAGCGCTAGGGCGAACCCGAGGACGAGCTCCACGACGACGGTGACGACGGTGATCAGGACCGTCGTCCACAGCCCGGACCACCAGACCGGATCCGACAGGATCACGATGTAGTTCTCGAGGCCGATGAAGGCCCGCTCATCGGGCGCCGTCAGCCGGAAGCGGAACAGCGACTCGTAGATGGCCTGGAGGATCGGGTACAGCGTGACGAGCAGCATGATGACGAACGCCGGACCGGCAAGGATCCAGCCGAGCCGCCGCTCCGCGCGGGTGCGGTCGCTGTACTGTATCCGCTGCTTCTTCCCGTTGCCGCTGCCCTTGCTATTGCCTGCGTCCAGCTTCGGACCGGGCTCGGTGGGTGACGCCGTCTTTGTTCTCGCTGGGATGGCGGAGGTCACAGGAGTTGCTCCCCTCTGAGGACCGAGATGATGAAGTTGCTCGACGACTGCGGCGTGCTGTCCGGGTCGACGGCGGAGGGTGGCGCCCAGGTCTGCTGGATGCCGGTGGAGACCTCGTTGTAGAACGGGGTCTGCGGACGGGGTGCCGCGACCTGGAGGGAATCCCTGATGGTCTCGGCCATCGGGAAGGACTCCTCGATCCGGGGGTCCTCGTAGGCCTCGGTGTTCGCCGGCGGGTTGCCGTTGGTCAGGAAGTACTCGGACTGGTTCTCGACGGAGACGATGCACTGGACCGCCTCGTAGGCGAGTTCGGGGTTGTCACTGGCTGCCCCGACGCCGAGGTTGATCCCTCCGAGCGGCGGGGCCGCCTCCTGGTCCTCCGACATCCGGGGGTAGATGCCCCAGGCGATGTCGTCGAGGACGGACTGGTCCAGCGTGCCGGCCTCGACCGCGGCGACCGTGGCGGGCCAGACGAAGGGCCAATTGACCATGAAGGAGCCCGAGTCACCCTGGAAGCCGATGAGGGATTCGTTCTCGGCCTGCGTGGGAAGGCCGGGACCGCCCAGGCCGTCCTTGCCGATGGTAGCGATCACATCGGCCGCCGCGATGCCTGCGTCGGTGTCCAGCCCCAGTTCGATGGTGTCGGCCGTGGCCTCGGGGTCAACGATGATCGAACCGCCTGCCGACTCGATGAGGGCGTTGACCCACACCGTCATGGATTCGGCCTGCGCGCCCTGCACCCCGAGGGTCTTCTCCTGGGTCCGCGCGACCTCCATGACCTGCTCCCAGGTGACGGGCCCGGACATGTCGAGGCCGGCCGCCTCCGCCACCGACTTGCGGTACCAGAGGATCTGGGTGTTGGCCCAGAACGGGACCGTGACGAGCTCGTCCTTCCAGGTGGCACCGGCGATGGCGCCCTCGACGACGTTCTCCGTGGTGGCCTCGGCGACGTCCTCGGGGACCGGCGCCAGGAAGCCCGGTTCGGCGAGTTCGGGGATGAACGGCGGGTCGAGGCTCATGATGTCGAGCGACGCGTCGCCCGCTGCCAGGCGGCGTGCGAGCTGTTCGCGCTGCGAGGCGGCGTCGTTCGGGAGGAGCGAGGTCTCGATGCTGTAGCGGCCGCCGGACTCGTCGCTGCACTTCTGCGCGATGGCGGCCTGGCCGCCGGCATCCGGGTTGATGTACCAGGTGAGGGAGTTGTCCGCCTGCGCGGGGCCGCAGCCGCTCATCACCAGGGTTCCCATGACGAGGCCCGCCAGGACGGTGCCTCTCGGACGGTTTTTCACGGCGGTGCGTGTTCGTCGACTACTGGGCATTCGTACCGAGCCTCCACATCCTTGTAGACAACCCGACTGACGGTTCGGTCGAATCGGCAGCCTAAGCAACCTTGCTTTTTCGACCCTATGCCTTGGCGCGGTAAATCGCTAGACAGGCTGCTTACGATCCCGCAACGCGCGGACGCGTCCCGGCGGGACGTCAGGAGACGGCGGAATGGTCCAGAGCGAACGGGGGGCGTTCGACGCCGGCGGTCACGGCCTCCGCGGGATCGGAGCCGAGCTCCACGATCCGGTTGTCGGCGTCGACGTGCACCACGGTGGGGACGAATGCGCGGGCTTCCTCGGTGGTCATCTGCGCGTAGGTGATGAGGATGACGAGGTCGCCGCGGTGCACGAGGTGTGCGGCCGCCCCGTTGATGCCGATGACGCCGGATCCACGCTCTCCGGCGATGGTGTAGGTCTCGAGCCGGGCCCCGTTGGTGATGTCGACGATCGAGACGAGCTCCCCGGGCAGGATGTCCGCGGCGTCGAGCAGGTCGAGGTCCACGGTGACCGACCCGACGTAGTGCAGGTCGGCATGGGTGACCGTGGCGCGGTGGATCTTCGACGCGAACATTGTGCGATTCATCGCCTCAAGGATACTGCCGCTACCGGGCCCGGAGGCGGGCGGGGTGAGGTGTCCTTGGGCACACCGGGTGGGTCTCGCCGGAGGGAACAGGAGCGGGCGACGGGAATCGAACCCGCGTATCGAGCTTGGGAAGCTAGCGCTCTACCATTGAGCTACGCCCGCACGGTGCTTGAACCGCTCCATCACCTTACAACAGTTCTTCCGGCTTCCCGGGATCGGGCGTCACCGCCCCGGCCCTCGCCCGGTCGATCAGCTCCCGCCACTGATCGCCGAGGTGGCTCTCCGAGAGATTCACCTCCGTGTAGCCGATCGCGATCCGGTAGCTGAAGCGGTCCCGCTGCCGGCTACCTCCCCGCGGAGCGGCGGTCTCGGCGGAACTCCCGGCCTGGGTTCCGGCTTGGATTCCGGCCGGACTCCCGCCCGGAGATTCCGTCTGCTCGGCCTCCGCCAGCGGGAGCCAGCGCTGTTCGGCCTCCGTCCGGCTGACCTCGATGCTCCACGTCCGGGTGTGTCCGCCGAAGCCGCCCGACCGGGTGATCTCGATCCTCACGGCAGCACGCCGACCTGCGTCCAGGCCTCGGCGACCGCGCCGGCCTCAGGGCTGCCGGGCCCGAACCGCTTCTCCGCGGACTCCTGGGTGGCGCGCGCGAATGTGGGGAAGTCGCAGTCCGGGGGGATGCTGCCGCTGAGGACGGCGTCGTACCAGATGCGGCCCGCACTCTCCCAGGCCCGGCCGCCGATCGACGTGGCCGCGAGGTAGAAGGCGTGGTTGGGGATGCCGGAGTTGATGTGGACGCCGCCGTTGTCCGAGGTCGTCACGACGTAGTCGGCCATGGTGGCGGGCTGCGGGTCCCTGCCGAGGACGTCGTCGTCGTAGGCCGTGCCCGGAGCGGCCAGGGAACGCAGCGCCGTGCCCTCCACCGCCGCCGTGAAGATGCCCGCGCCCACGAGCCAGGACGCTGTGGCGGCGTCCTGGCCGAGTTCGCGCTGCTCCACGAGGACGCCGAAGACGTCCGACAGCGACTCGTTGAGGGCGCCCGACTGGCCCTGGTACTCGAGGTTGGTCGAGTACTGCGTGAAGCCGTGCGTGAGCTCGTGGCTGATCACGGTGAGGGAGGCCGTGAAGCGTCCGAAGACCTCTCCGTCGCCGTCGCCGAAGACCATGCGCTCGCCGTCCCAGAACGCGTTGTCGTAGTTGGCCCCGTAGTGCACCGTCGCCTCGAGGGGTCTGCCGGCGCCGTCCACCGACGACCTCCCGTACTCCTCGCTGAAGAGCCGGTAGGTGGCGCCGAGCCCGTCGTAGGCCTCGTCCGCGGCGGCATCGCCGGTGGGTGGCGCCCCCTCCCGGCGCACGAGGGTTCCGGGGAGCTCCTCGCGGCCGCCGGCGTCGGAGATCCGGCGGGCCAGCGTCCCCATGACGGCGGACCCCTGCCGCACCGGGGCCTGGAGCGCCTCCGCACGGTGCTGCAGTAAGGGCTCGATTTCCAGCAGTGCGTGGCGGGCCGCCTCGGACGCGACGGACAACCGCGCGTCCTGCAGGGCCGCGAGGCGGGTGAGCAGGTGGGGCGGGATGATGCTGCAGCGGATCGGCTGCATGGAGACCTCCTCGGATTGGTCCCACCGTAGACGGGCGGGCCGACATCCGGCCGGAATGGGCGCCGCGTAGGCTTGCCGCATGAGCGTGGAGCGGAACACCCGCAACCTGGAGCAGGGCATCAAGCGGGACTTCTCCGACACGATGAGCTACGGCTCGTACCTCGACCTGGACCGCCTGCTGGACGCCCAGCATCCGGTGAGCTCCCCGGAGCACCACGACGAGATGCTGTTCATCATCCAGCACCAGACCTCGGAGCTGTGGCTGAAGCTCGTGCTGCACGAGCTGCGCGCCGTCCGCCTCCACCTGCGCGCCGACGACCTGCGGGCGGCGATGAAGGGCATCGCCCGGATCAAGCACATCCAGCGCTCGCTGACGGAGCAGTGGTCCGTGCTGGCGACCCTCACCCCGTCCGAATACGCCGAGTTCCGTGGGGACCTCGGCTCCTCGAGCGGTTTCCAGTCCTACCAGTACAGGGCCGTGGAGTTCCTGCTCGGCAACAAGAACGCCGCGATGATCCCGGTGTTCGGCTCCGACCCGGCGGCCCAGGCCCTGCTGACCGAGCTCCTGGCGCAGAGCAGCGTGTACGACGAGTTCATCGCGCTGCTGGCGCGGCGGGGCTACGCGATCCCGGCGGACCTGCTCGGCCGCGACAAGAGCGTGGCCCACGAGTTCGCGCCCGCGCTCGTCGCCGTCTACAAGCAGGTGTACGAGGACGCCGCCGGGCACTGGGACATCTACGAGGCGTGCGAGGAGCTCGTGGACCTCGAGGACAACTTCCAGCTCTGGCGGTTCCGTCACCTCAAGACCGTCGCGCGGACCATCGGGTTCAAGACGGGCACGGGCGGCTCGTCCGGCGTCGGGTTCCTCCAGCGCGCGCTCGAGCTCACGTTCTTCCCCGAGCTGTTCGCCGTGCGCACCGAGATCGGGAACTGACCAGCTCGCCGGCGAGGGTGCCGACACGGGTGCTGACACGGGTGCTGACACGGGTGCTGACANAGCGCGCGCTCGAGCTCACGTTCTTCCCCGAGCTGTTCGCCGTGCGCACCGAGATCGGGAACTGACCAGCTCGCCGGCGAGGGTGCCGACACGGGTGCTGACACGGGTGCTGACACGGGTGCTGACACGGGTGCTGACGAGGACGCGGGCAGCGCGCTGCCGGGCTGGTAGCTTTGAACGGTGCTGATCTCAGACCGCGACATCCGGGCAGAACTCGACGCCGGGCGGATCGTCCTCGACCCGCATGATCCCGCGATGGTGCAGCCCTCGAGCGTCGACGTGCGTATCGACCGCTACTTCCGGTTGTTCGACAACCACAAGTACGCGCACATCGACCCCGCCGAGGACCAGCCGGAACTCACGCGGCTGGTGGAGGTGGCCCCCGACGAGCCGTTCATCCTGCACCCCGGCGAGTTCGTGCTGGGCTCCACCTACGAGACCGTCACGCTGCCGGACGACATCGCCGCGCGCCTCGAGGGAAAGTCCTCGCTGGGCCGTCTAGGGCTCCTCACGCACTCCACGGCCGGGTTCATCGACCCCGGGTTCTCGGGCCACGTGACCCTCGAGCTGTCCAACATGGCCACCCTGCCGATCAAGCTGTGGCCGGGCTCGAAGATCGGGCAGCTGTGCTTCTTCAAGCTCACCTCCCCGGCCGAGCACCCCTACGGCTCCGGCGAGTACGGCAACCGGTACCAGGGCCAGCGGGGCCCGACGGCGTCGCGCAGCCACCTGAACTTCCACCGCACCCGGATCTAGGGGATCAGGCCTCCGGCACGACGGCGCGCGTCACCCGCCCGGGAGGCCTGACCGGGAGCAGCACGAGGAGCCCGGCGAGCAGGACCACGAGGATGCCGATCACACCGTAGAGCTGCGAACCGAAGATCCCGATGCACAGCGCGAACAGGGTCGGGGCGAGGAAGCTCACCGCGCGGCCCGTCGTCGCGTACAGGCCGAACAGCTCGCCCTCGTCGCCCACCGGGGCGAGGCGCGCGAGGTAGGCGCGTGAGGACGCCTGGGCGGGGCCGACGAAGAGGGTCAGCAGCAGGCCGAAGACCCAGAACGTGGTGTCCGAGGTCCATTCCATGCCGAAGAAGGAATGCGTCTCGGTGCCCAGCAGGAGGATCGCCGTCCCGGCGACCAGGAGCCCGACGAGGGAGCCGATGATGACGCGCTTGGGTCCCACGCGGTCGTCGAGGAAGCCGCCCATGACGGCGCCCGCGGCGGCGATGACGTTGGCGGCGATGGCGAAGACGATCACCATGCTCGCGGAGAAGCCGAAGGCGCCCGCGGCGAGGATCCCGCCGAAGGTGAAGACGGCGGCGAGTCCGTCGCGGAAGATGGCACTGGCGAGCAGGAAGTAGATGGTGTGCGGGCTCTCCCGGTAGATGGTCCTCACACGGCGCACCAGCAGTCCGTAGGACGCGAGGAAGCCCAGCTGCGCGGCCCGGGCGCGGCGCGGGACCTCCGGCACCGTGAACATCACCGGGATCGCGAACGCCGCGAACCACAGCGCCGAGAAGACGGCGACCAGGCGGATGTTCAGACCGTTCTCGCTCGAGGCGCCGGGCCAGTCGACCACCGGCTGGATGAACACCACGAGGACCACCACCAGGGCCACGATCCCGCCCACGTAGCCCATGGCCCAGCCGAATCCGCTGACGCGCCCGATGGTGGACGGCGTGGAGATCTGGGTCAGCATCGCGTTGTAGTTGACCCCGGCGAACTCGAAGAAGATGTTCGCTGCGGCGATCAGTGCGACACCGAGGATCAGCATCTGAGGGCTCGGGAACACGAAGAAGCACAGCGCAGTGAGGACGGCGACCACGAGGCTGTTGACACCGAGCCAGAGCTTCCGCCGGCCGCCGCTGTCGGAGCGTTGCCCGGTGACGGGCGCGAGGAGCGCGATCAGCAGGCCGGCCACGGCGAGGCCCCAGCCGAGCACCTGCGAGGCCCGTTCCTCCCCGCCGAACGGCTCCGACGTGAGGTAGACCGTGAAGACGAACGTGGTCATGACGGCGTTGAACGCGGCCGAGCCCCAGTCCCAGGACGCCCAGGCGAGGACGGGCCTGCTGAAGATGCGGCCGGAACCCACGACCGGCAGGGGTGCAGGGGCCTCCGCGGGCGGAGGGACCTGCTGATGCGTACTCATAGGGCACATGCTAACGCCGCATGACGCGCGTCACGCCCGGCCGCTCCGGCCGCGTCGGGGCGGGCGCCGATCGCAATCGGTGAAAAGCGGAAGCCATTCCTTCGATAGACTGGTGGGAGCCCGACCGTCCCCCAGCGGAAGATCGAGACTCCCATGCTCACCGTGCTGATCGCGTTGTTCGCGCTGGCACTCGGAGCGCCCGTTCTCTTCGCCCGGTTCGGCAGATCCGCCTTCTTCGTCCTCGCCGCGGCGCCGGCGGCGGCCTTCGTATGGCTCCTCGTCGAGCTGCCCGGCGTCCTCGCGGCCGACCAGGCCGCTCCGACCGGTGCGCCCGGTGCCCCGCCCTCGCTCGTGATCCCCTGGATCCCCAGCCTGCAGCTCGAGCTCGCCTTCCGGCTCGACGCGCTGGCTGCGGTGCTGTGCCTCCTGATCCTCGGTGTCGGTGCCTTCGTGCTCTTCTACTGCGCGCGGTACTTCAAGAACGACGACCCCGACGTCGGCGCCTTCGGGGCGCAGCTCCTCGCCTTCGCGGCCGCGATGTTCGGCCTCGTGATCGCGGACGACCTGATCCTGATGTTCATCTTCTGGGAACTGACGACGATCCTCTCGTACCTGCTCATCGGCTACTCGCGGCACCGGCTGTCCGCCCGCCGGTCCGCCCTGCAGGCCCTCATCATCACGACCTTCGGTGGGCTCGCGATGCTCGTGGGACTGGTGCTGCTGGGGCAGGAGGCGGGGACCTACCGCATCTCGGCGATCCTTGCGGAGGCCGAGGGCCTCGTGGCGCGCGGGACGCTCGTGGACGTCGCGATCGCCCTGGTGCTCGTCGGAGCCGTCACGAAGTCGGCGCTGGTGCCGTTCCACTTCTGGCTGCCCGCGGCCATGGCGGCGCCGACCCCGGTCAGCGCGTACCTCCACGCAGCGGCGATGGTGAAGGCAGGCGTCTTCCTCGTGGCCCGGTTCGCCCCCGGCTTCAGCGAGACGGCGTTCTGGTACCCCCTGATCTTCGTGCTCGGCATGACGACGATGCTGCTCGGCGGGTGGCGGGCGCTGCGGCAGTTCGACCTCAAGCTCGTGCTCGCGTACGGGACGGTGAGCCAGCTCGGTTTCCTCATAATGGTGGTGGGGCTCGGCGGGCAGGACGGCGCGGTCGCCGGCCTGGGCCTGCTCCTCGCCCACGGTTTCTTCAAGGCGACGCTCTTCCTGGTGGTCGGCATCATCGACCACCAGTCCGGCACCCGCGACCTCCGCGTCCTGTCCGGCGTGGGAGCCACCGCGCCCGTGCTCTTCGCCGTCGCCCTCGTGGCCGCGGGCTCCATGGCCGGCGTCCCGCCGCTGCTCGGGTTCGTGGCCAAGGAATCCGTGTTCGAGGCGCTCGTGCACCGGGCGGAGGGCGGGATCGCCGGGACTCTTCTGCTCGGCGGCATGGTGCTCGGATCGATCCTCACCGTCGCCTACAGCGCCCGGTTCGTGTGGGGCGCCTTCGCGCTCAAGCACGGCCGGGCGCGGACCACCTTCAAGCGCGTCCGTGTCTCCTTCGTGCTGGCACCCGCCCTGCTCGCCGTCGCCTCGGTGGTGTTCGGCCTCTGGCCGGCACCGCTCGATCGCGTCGTCCAGCCGTACGCCACCCTCTTCGCGCCGGACGGCCCGGCCCCGCACCTGGCCCTCTGGCACGGCTTCGGGCTCCCGCTGCTGCTCTCGGGGCTCACGCTGGCGGCCGGCGCGGCGCTCTACCTCCTCCGCAGGCCCCTCGAGCGGTTCCAGGCGCGCCTGCCGTCGATGCGCGAGGCGGAAGTGGTCTACCGGTCGGTGATCGGTGTGCTCGACGACGTCGCGGTCTGGATCACGGGACGGACGCAGCGCGGATCCCTGGCCTTCTACCTCTTCGTCATCCTCACCACCGCCGTCGTCACGCCGCTGACCGCCCTCATCATCTTCGACGCCCCGCTGCCCACCGCCTTCCGGATCGCGCAGTCCCCGGCGCAGGTCGTGGTGGCGGCCGCCATCATCGTGGGGATCGTCGCGGCGCTGCGCTCGAACAAGCGCTTCATGGCGGTGCTCATGGTTGGGATCACCGGGTACGGCATGGCGGCGGTGTTCGCCCTGCACGGGGCACCCGACCTCGCGCTCACGCAGATGCTCGTCGAGACGATCGTGCTCGTGGCCTTCGTGCTCGCCCTGCGGTCGCTGCCCGCAAGGCTGTGGAACCGCGCCGAGAGCCGGCACCGCCTGCTGCGCGCAGGGCTGGGCATAGCGTTCGGCGGCATCATGGCCGTCATCGCCATGTCCGCGATGGCCTCCCGGAACGCCGCCCCGATCTCGCTCGCCTACCCGCAACTGGCCTACGAAGAGGGCGGCGGCGCGAACGCCGTCAATGTGCTGCTCGTCGACATCCGTGCGTGGGACACCTTCGGTGAGATCACCGTGCTGGTCCTCGCCGCGACCGGGGTCGCCAGCCTCATCTTCATCCGGGGCCGCAGCGACCACCGGCGCCGGGCCGACGGCGTCGAGGACGGGTCGGTGGACAGAGGACAGGAGCTCCTCGGCGCCCGCGGCCGATCGGGCGCCGCACTCGCGCTCGCGGCCCGCTTCGCGAATGTCCCGCGCGATCCCTGGCTCGTCGCCGGGCGGACCCTCGCCCCCGAGCGCCGGTCGATCGTCTTCGAGGTCGTCACGCGGCTGCTCTTCCACACCATCATCATGCTGTCCCTCTACCTGCTCGTCGCCGGGCACAACCTGCCCGGTGGCGGATTCGCCGGAGGGCTCACCGCCGGCATCGCCCTGGCCGTCCGCTACCTCGCGGGAGGCCGGTTCGAACTCGCCGAGGCGAGCCCCGTGAGCGCCGGCGCCCTGCTCGGCGCCGGGCTCGCGATCGTGTCCCTGACCGCTGCGGCGCCGCTCCTCGTCGGCGGTGCGATCCTCGAGAGCTACATCCTGGAATTCTGGCTGCCCGTGGTCGGGGACGTGAAGTTCGTGACGTCGACCGTCTTCGACATCGGCGTGTACATCATCGTCGTCGGGCTGGTCCTCGACGTCCTCCGGAGTCTCGGCTCCGAGATCGACGAGCGCAGCGAGGCGGACGATCCCGTCGAGGAGGACGCGGGGGCGGACGCCCTCGTCCCGCCCGCCACGGAGGGGATCCGGCCATGACCGTCGACACCACCCTGATCGTGCTGATGGCCGTCTTCTTCGCCGCCGGCATCTACCTCCTGCTCGAGCGCAGCCTCACCCGGGTGCTGCTCGGGCTGATCCTCCTCGGCAACGGCGCGAACATCCTCCTGCTCGCCATGAGCGGGGGAGGGGGCAAGTCCCCGCTCTACGTCTCCGGAACCCCCGCCGAGGACTACACCGACAGCCTGCCGCAGGCGCTGATCCTCACGGCGATCGTCATCACGTTCGCCGTCACGGCGTTCATGCTGGGCATCATCTACCGGTCCTGGGTGCTCGGTCGCCGGGACGAGGTCCAGGACGACCCCGAGGACCGCCGCGTCGCGGACCAGCCCAGCTACGACTACGAGGACGACGCCGACATCGCCGCCGACACCACCGAATTCTCCGACGACGGATCCACTCCCGGCCCGGCCGGGACGCCCGTGCCCAGCGGGACCCGCCCGGACGGGCCGGGGGATGCCCGATGATCGCCGCCGACCTCGCCCCGCTCGCCGTCGTCCTGCCGTTCCTCGGCGCCGCCGTGACGTTCCTGCTCATCCGCCACTCGCGGGCGCAGCGTGCCGTCAGCATCACGACGCTCAGCGTCACCCTGCTCATCGAGGTCGTCATGCTCCTCGCCGCGCCGTCCGCCGGGACGCACGCGGTACGGCTCGGCGGCTGGGAACCGCCGTTCGGGATCGTGCTCGTGGTGGACCAGTTCTCGGCCCTCATGCTCGTGGTCTCGTCCGCCGTGAGCCTCGCGGTGCTCATCTACGCCGCGGGCCAGGGCATGGCCGACGGCGACGAGGACGGCCCGGTGTCGATCTTCCACCCCACGTACCTGATCCTCGTGGCGGGCGTGTCCAACGCCTTCCTCACCGGCGACCTGTTCAACCTCTACGTAGGCTTCGAGATCCTCCTCACCGCCAGCTACGTGCTCATGACCCTGGGGGGCACGGCGCCGCGCATCCGCGCGGGCGTGACGTACGTCGTCGTGAGCGTGGTGTCCTCGATGCTGTTCCTCATCGCGATCGCCATGATCTACGGCGCCACCGGGACGGTCACCATGGCCGACCTCGCCGTGAAACTGGAGTCCGTGGACCCGGCGACGCAGATGGTGCTCCATCTCATGCTGCTCGTGGCCTTCGGCATCAAGGCCGCCGTCTTCCCGCTCTCCTTCTGGCTCCCGGACTCCTACCCCACGGCCCCGGCACCCGTCACCGCGGTGTTCGCCGGCCTGCTCACCAAGGTGGGCGTGTATGCGATGGTGCGGGTGGAGACGCTGCTGTTCCCCGGCGACCGCATCAACTCGCTCCTCATGGTGGTCGCGCTGCTGACGATGGTCGTGGGGATCCTCGGCGCCCTCGCCCAGTCCGACATCAAGCGGCTGCTGTCCTTCACCCTCGTCAGCCATATCGGGTACATGGTGTTCGGGCTGGCCATCTCCTCGCGGATCGGGCTCGGAGCTGCGGTCTACTACGTGGCGCACCACATCACCGTGCAGACGAGCCTGTTCCTCGTGACAGGGCTGATCGAGCGCCGGGGTGGCACGGCGAACGTGGACCGGCTGGGCGGCCTCGCGAAGCTGTCGCCGCTCCTCGGCCTCCTGTTCTTCCTGCCGGCCATGAACCTCGCGGGCATCCCGCCCTTTTCCGGGTTCCTCGGCAAGCTCGGGCTCATCCAGGCCGGCGTGGAGCTCGGGACGCCGCTCGCCTACGTGCTGGTGGCCGGAGGCGTGCTCACGAGCCTGCTCACGCTCCTGGTCATGGCACGCGTCTGGAACCGCGCGTTCTGGCGTAGCCCGGCCGACGCCGAGGACCCCGACCCCATCCTGCTCGCCAGCAAGGCGGACGGCTCCCGTGTGGGGACGTCGCGCCACGTGACCGGCGACGACACCGGGAAGTTCGCCGGCAAGGATCCCGTCACCCTGTTGCCCGGCACCATGACGGGCCCCACCATCGGCCTCGTGGCACTCGGCCTCGCCCTCACGGTCCTCGCCGGCCCGCTCTTCGCCCTCAGTGACGACGCGGCGCAGGAGATGCTCGACCGCACCCCCTACATCGAGGCCGTACTCGGGCCGGGAGCCGACGGATGACCCGCCGGCACATCCCCCTCATCACCGAGCTCCCGCTCGTCATCTGGCTCGTGCTCGTGTGGGGCGCCCTCTGGCAGGACTTCAGCCCGGGCACCCTTCTGTTCGGAGCCGTCATCGCCTACGTCGTCGTCAACTTCTTCTACCTGCCGCCCGTGGAGCTGACGGGCCGCTTCAACGTGCTCTGGCTGGTGCCGTTCATCGGACGGTTCCTCCTCCAGTTGGTGACCGCGAGCGTTGAGGTCTTCTGGCTCGCGGTGACCCGGGGGCCGAGGCTCCGGAACGCCGTCGTGGCCGTGGCCCTGCGCAGCCACTCCGACTTCCTCGTCACCGCCACCGGCCACGCCATCTCCCTCATCCCGGGATCACTGGTGCTCGAGGTGGACCGCTCCACCTCCACGCTGTACCTCCACTGCCTCAATGTGCGGAGCGCCGAAGACGCCGAGGCCATCCGCCGCAACGTCCGGGCCACGGAGGCCTGGCTCATCCGCGTCATGGGCAGCGCGCGGGACCTCGCGGCGCTCCGCGCCGAGGGGGCACGCCCATGACCGTCGTCACGTATGTCGTCGGAGGAATACTGACTGTGGCGGCTGCCCTGGCGCTGTACCGGGCGGTGCGCGGGCCATCGATCCTCGACCGCGTGCTGGCACTCGACGTCGTCCTGGCCATCATCGGGGCGGCGCTCGTGCTCAACATGGTGGTCAACCGGCACCTCGACAACCTGGTCCTCCTCGTGACGATCTCGCTCGTCGGTTTCATCGGTTCGGTCACAGTGGCCCGCTTCGTCACGGACAGGAAGTAGCGCCATGGTCAACGACGTCGTCGTCTCGGCGCTCCTGATCGGCGGGGCCCTCATGTCCCTCGCCGCGGGGATCGGCCTCGTCAGCTTCCCCGACCTGCTCTCCCGGATGCACGCCGCCACCAAGCCGCAGGTCCTCGGGCTCCTGCTGTTCCTGCTCGCGCTCGCCGTGGAGAACGAGAGCTGGATCCTGGTGCCCGTCCTCGTGCTGTGCTGGGTGTTCCAGCTGCTCACCAGTCCCGTCTCGGCGCACATGGTGGGCCGCGCGGGCTACCGCACGCGCCATGTGCGTCGCGACCTGCTCACCCTCGACGAGCTCGACGACGTCGTCGCCCGGGCTGTGGAGTCCCGGCCGCCGCATCCCGACCGGACCGGCGGCACGGGCCGGGAGGGCGACAGCCGGAGAGGATGACGAGGGACCTGGGCTCCTACGGCCTCGGCAACCTGGACCGGTGCCGTCGCCGGCCGGTCAAGCCGCCACCCCGGGAGCGCCGTAGCCCCGGTGCCTCCCGGGGTCCGACGGTAGGGTGGCAGGTCGAGGCACGGTACTGGAGTGGGGTTCGGCAATGCAGCTGCTGCAGCGTAGCGCGGTGGTCATCGAGGACGACGCCGACATCCGCCGACTGCTCGTGATCGTGCTGTCGGGGCGGAACTTCACGGTGCACGAGGCCGGCACGGGCGCCGGGGGACAGCGTCTCGTCGAGACGGCCCGCCCGCAGCTCATCACGCTGGATCTCAACCTGCCGGACATGGACGGCCTGGACCTGTGCCCGCGGCTCCGGGCACGCTCGGACGCGCACATCCTCACCATCTCCGCGCGGCCTCCCCAGCTCACGGAGGAGCAGTGCCTCGCCGCCGGCGCGGACCACTTCATGGCCAAGCCCTTCAGCCCGCGCGCCCTGCGCGCCTACCTCGACGGCGTCCTGCCCCTTCAGGGCGCCGCGTAGCAGGTAGGCCTCGATGATCAAGCCCTAGGCGAAGAGCGCCACCGCCATGACCAGCGGCAGCGAGACCACGGAGGCGATCGAGGTGACCATCGTCAGCGTCTTGAACGTCCCCTGGGTGGACAGTCCGAGCAGCGACTTGAACATCCAGAAGAAGTTGCTGTTGACCTGGAGCGCGAACATGGCGCCCGAGGCGATGGCGAGGCCGATGACGATCGGCGGGACATCGATCGACCCGACCACCGGACCGATGATCCCGGCGGCCGTGATGGCCGCCACCGACACCGACCCGATGGCCAGGTGCAGTACCGCGGCGATGACCCAGGCGAGCAGGATGCTGAGGATGACCGGCGCGTTCGCGTCGGCCGTGAAGAGGTCGGCCAGGATCGTGTCGAGGCCGGTCTCCCCGATGACGGCGCCGAGGGAACCGCCGATGCCGGTGATGAGCAGGATCTCGCCGGTGGTATGGAATCCCTCGCTCATGGCCGTGTCCGTGCCCTTCGAGCCCAGCGTGCGCCGGCACAGTACATAGGCACCGAGCAGGCCGACGAAGAGCGCGAGATTGGCGTCCCCGAGGAACGCGATGAAGTCGTTGGAGAATCCGAACAGGTCCGCGAAGGCGCCGAAGGCGATCATGACCAGCGGCACGAGGATGGGCAGCAGGCACACGAGCAACGGAGGGGTGGACCTGTCCGCCTCGACCAGCTCGGTGGTCTCCAGTTCGACCATCGCCTCATCGACCTCTTCATCCTTCGCCGCCTTCCAGTAGCGGCCGCGCAGGAGGATTCGGAAGATCAGCGTCGTCAGGATGGCGGTCAGCGGCCCGAGCACCAGACCATAGATCAGCCAGACGCCCAGGGGGATGTCCAGGAGACCCGCGATGGACACCGCTGCCAGTCCCGGGATCACGAAGACGTAGCCGGCGAAGATCCCGGTTCCGAGCGCACCGGCCATGTGCGGCAGACCCGTGCGGCCGATGAAGGGCCCGCTCGAGCGTGCCACGGGAGAGGCGAGCACTACCTGCACGTCGACGTAGATCGAGGGGAAGATCGTGGACATGGCGGCCGTCAGCGCGTACGGGAGCCGTCGTGCACCGACGCCGTTCACGAGTTTGGTCACCATCTTCTGGAAGGCGCCGATCGCATGGAGCATCGCTCCGATGAGCACCCCGAACCCGATGAGCAGGCCCACCTCGCCCATGATCTCGCCGAACCCGGTGGCGATCGCCGTGATGGTCGCCGTGAAGCCCACGCCGGTCGCGAGACCGAGGTAGAGCGAGCCGATCATCAACGAGATCACCGGGTCCACCTTGAGCCTGATGATGAGCAGGATGATGACGACGATGGCTATCACCGTGTGCAGCACGACCATGACCTGCTCCTGCCCGTCCGGGCAATGGCGGGACTGTCCGGCACCATCACCTCGTCGACTCCCACTGCGGCAGCGCTCGTGGGCGACCATCCGGCCGCCGACGACGGGCGCGGCAGCGGAAGCCGTGCGAACGCTGCAGGTCCCCGCGAAGGTGCCCGCCGGTCTCCACGAGAACTCGCTGAGACACCTTCCGTCCGGGTCGACTCGATCCGTGTGGGCCCAGCTAATACCGGCGGTCCGGCAGTGTCAAGGCGCCGGCAGGGGCCATCCCGTGACCGGACCTGCAGGCTCGTTCCGACACCCAGGGCAGGGCGCGGAAGACGCGGACGGCACGACATCGTCGATGCGGACAGCAGGGGGAGCCGCGGCGTCGGATCAGTGGATGAGGCGACGCCAGCCGGCCGGCACGCGCCCCGCCGGGCCGGGTACGGGCTGGTCCTCCGGGCGGCTGGTGGGCTCCGCCAGGTCGGGTCCGTCGACGAACTGCTGCGTGCCGTAGTCCCAGAACCAGTCCTCACCCGGCTCGAAGGACATGGCCACCGGATGCCCTGCCGCCGCGGCGTGCGCGGAGGCATGCCGGGCCGGTGAACTGTCGCAGCACCCCACCTGGCCGCACGCGGCGCAGCGGCGCAGGTGCACCCACCAGCCGCCCGAATCGTCGCAGTCCCTGCAGCCGGTGCCGGAGGGCGGAATGCTGGTGTCGATGGCTTCGGTCATGGTCGTCCTTCCTGGGGGGAGAATTCCGGCGCCGCCCGGAACGCGGTCATGGCGTCCGCGGGAGAGGCTGAACCTGCCACGAACCCGTCGGGCCGCACGAGGTACAGCAGGCCGGGCCGGAGCGGCGTCGAGCCGGTCGTCGCGAAGGTGTGGAGGGGGAGTCCGAGCTCACCGGCCACGAGCGCGGCCTCCCGCGCGGTACCGGCATCCGCGGCGTACAGGTGCAGTTGCGGAACGGCCGCCCGGAGTACCTCGAAGTTGTCGCCGGTCCACGGCAGGCGGCGTCCGACGACGGCGTCCCGGCGTCGCCCATCGCCCGCGCCGTCCATCCGGTAGTGGATGCGGAGCTGGCCGAGGTACCCCGCCAGGCGGCGGCCGACCGGCAGGCGCGGCAGCACGGCCATGGCGACGGGCAGCACCACCCGCGGCACGTAACGGCGGATCAGGATCGCCGCCCTGGAGCCGGACGTGAGCCCTCGGAACACCGTGTCCGTGGTCTTCAGGAGGCGCACGGCCACGGGCCGTCGCTCGGCTTCGTAGCGATCGAGGAGCGACTCGGGGGCGCGCCCGGCGAGGACGTCGTCGAGCTTGAATGCGAGGTTGTGGGCGTCCTGGAGGCCGGTGTTCATGCCCTGCGCACCGACCGGCGAATGGACATGGGCGGCGTCTCCGGCGAGGAACACGGAACCCGTGCGGAAGTGCGCGGCGATGCGGTGGTGCACGCGGTAGGTGGAGAACCAGCGGTAGTCCTCGTACGTGACGCCGAAGACCTCGGCCAGGCGCCGACGTGCGGCGTCCTCGGTGATCGCGGGGGTCTCGTCGCCCGCCACGCCGATCAGGCGCTGCCCGTTCCGGCCGTCCTCGGCGGGACGCATGGGGAACGCGAGCAGGAACTCCGTGGCGCCCTGGCGGATGTTGACGGACGCGGGCGTGAGTCCGCTGACACCCACCGCGTCCACGAGGTAGAAGCTCTGCCGGCTCGTGGTCCCCTCGAAGGCCGTCCCGCTCAAGGTGCGGACGGTGGAGGAGGCACCGTCGCAACCGACCGCGAAGCGTGCGCTGAGCGTCGTCCGCCCGTCCGGGCCGCCGACGACGGCGAGGACGCCGTCGTCCGTCCGGGTGAGCGCGCTCAGCCGGTGCCGCCATCGGACGGACCCTCGCAGTACCTGCAGGTGGTCGCCCAGGATCCGCTCGTTGGCGCTCTGCTCCAGCATGTAGATGCCAGGGTAGGGGGTGAGCCCCCGCCCGAGCCCCGACAGCGGGATGGGCGTGAAGGCGCGGCGCCCGTACCCCTGGCGGACGGATTCGGCGTGCACGGCCTCGGCCAGCACGCGGTCGACGACGCCGAGCTGGTCGTAGATCTCCATGGACCGCGAGTGCACGCCGAGCGCCCGGGACTCCACCGTCGGTCCGTCCTTGGCGTCGATCAGGACGACGCGCCGCTCCAGCTTCACCAGCCAGTTCGCCAGCATCAGGCCCGTGGGGCCCGCTCCCACGACGAGGACCTCGACGTCCTCCGGTGCCGCGCTCTCGTCCGTCATGCCGCCTCCCGGGTCCGTTCAGCGTTCGAGGATGGTGCAGACGCAGGCCCGGTTGCCCTCGGGGTCCGCCAGCACCGTGAAGGAGGGTGCGGCGTCGTCGTCGACCACGGTGCCGCCGGCCGCGACGGCCGCGGCGATACGCGCCTCCGCCGCATCGTGGGGCACCCATACATCGAGGTGGAAGCGCTGTCGCGGCGTCTCGTGCGCGTAGGTGTGCTGGAACCACAGCAGCGGCACGCGGCCGGTCGGGTCGACGACGTCGTCCCCGTCGACAGCACCGGCGTCGCCGGTCAGCAGGGCCGCCCAGAAGGGGCCGATGCCGGCCGCGTCGGCGGTGTCGAGAGCGAGTTCGACGACGGTGGGCGCATCGGGATCGGCGCTGATGCCCCGCTCCGCGGCGGCTCCGCTGATGCGGCGGGCCAGCTCGACGTCGCGCCGCGTGACGCCGGACGCGTCGTGGCTCAGGAGCTTCACGTCGACGTGCGGGTAGGTGAGCGTCACGTCGGGGTGGTGGCCCGCCTCCTCCGCGAGCTCGCCGATGGCGGTCACGAGCGCGAGTCCCGTGGCGAAGTCACCGGTCCGGAACCGGGCGTGCAGTGCCTGCGTCAGTTTCCGCCAGTCGTCGAGCCCGGCGTCGAGGATGTCCTGGGTGCTGAGGATCGTCATGCGGCAAGTATGGCGCGGACGCAGGGGCTGGAGAAGGGCCTTCGGTGGCCGTCGCGCCGACGCGGATCGGAGTCGACGCCCTCGCCGGCGTCCTCAGCGAGACCCGCTGATTCCTCCCCGGGCCCCCGCCTTCCCGGCCGCACAGCGTCCGACAGCGCGGGGGTAGGTGTCCATGGGGATGCCCGAGGAGTGGACACGGCGCGGGAGGGGCATCAGTGGCCGGCGCCGAGCTTACCGCCGAGGCGTTCGCGCATCAGCGTGGAGGCCTCGTTCAGGCCCACGATGCTCACCTCGGTGCCGTGGGTCCGGTACTTCTCCTGGATGGAATCGAGGGTCGCGATGGTCGAGGCGTCCCACAGGTGGGATCGCTGCAGGTCGATGGTGACGCGGTGAGGATCCGTGGCGTACTCGAACTGGGTGTAGAGGTCGTTCGAGGACGCGAAGAAGAGTTCGCCGTTCACGGTGTAGGTGGCGTGGCGGTCGCCGTCCACGGTGTCCTCCGTGCGCTCGACGGTGACGAAGTGCGCGACCCGCCGGGCGAAGGCCACCATCGCCACCAGCACGCCGACGCCGACGCCGATCGCCAGGTTGTGCGTCCAGACGGTCACGATCACGGTGGCGAGCATGACGGTGGTCTCGCTCCTGGGCATCCGCTTCAGGGTCGAGGGGCGGATGCTGTGCCAGTCGAAGGTCGCGATGGACACGAAGATCATCACGGCGACGAGGGCCGCCATCGGGATGAGGGCGACGATGTCGCCGAGGGCGACGACGAGGACGAGCAGGAGGACCCCGGCGAGGAAGGTGGAGATGCGGGTCCGGGCGCCGGAGGCCTTGACGTTGATCATGGTCTGGCCGATCATCGCGCAGCCGCCCATGCCGCCGAAGAAGCCGGTGATGATGTTCGCCGCACCCTGGCCCCAGGACTCGCGGGTCTTGTTCGAGCGGGTGTCGGTGATGTCGTCGACGAGCTTCGCCGTCATCAGGGACTCGAGGAGTCCGACGGCGGCCAGTGCCAGCGCGAACGGAGCGATGATCTGGAAGGTCTCGAGGTTCAGCGGCACGTTCGGGAAGAACAGGGACGGCAGGCTCTCGGGCAGGTCGCCCTTGTCGCCGACGGTCGGTACCAGCACGTCGGCGAGGACCGCGAACACGGTGAGGACGACGATCGCGACGAGCGGCGCGGGAACCACCGTCGTCAGACGCGGGAAGCCGAAGACGATGAGCAGCCCGACGGCGACCATCGGGTACACCAGCCACGGGACGCCCAACAGTTCGGGCACCTGGGACAGGAAGATCAGGATGGCCAGGGCGTTGACGAAGCCCACCATGACCGAGCGGGGGATGAACCTCATCAGCCGTGCGACGCCGGTCACGCCGAGGATCACCTGGAAGATCCCGCCGAGGATGACGGCGGCGATGAAGTAGTCCACGCCATGGCTCGCCACCAGCGGCGCGATGACCAGGGCAACGGCTCCGGTCGCGGCGGAGATCATCGCCGGGCGGCCGCCGAGGAACGCGATGGACACGGCCATGGTGAAGGAGGCGAACAGGCCCAGGCGCGGGTCGACGCCGGCGATGATCGAGAACGCGATCGCCTCCGGGATCAGGGCGAGGGCGACGACGAGCCCCGCGAGGACCTCCGTCTTCAGCAGGCGCGGATTCCGCAGGGTCCGGGTGACGGACTGGCGTTCGACGGGCGTGAGTTCGTGTGTCGCGGTAGGCGCGGCTGCTGACATGGAGGGGTCCTTCGTGCGTCACGGGTGCAGGGACAGGCGCGGGCGGGAAGAGGCCACCGCTGGACGTGGGCAACCGGCCCTGCGTCGTCGTGCAGGAACCGGTGGTCATCCACAGTACGATGACCACTCTACCCTGACGTTACGGTTGAGTTGTGGGCGGACAGGATCAGGGAGAGGTGGAGCAGCGATGAGCGACGCGCAAGTGGAGGTGCAGGGGCGGCCGGCGTCCGTGGCTTCCGGCCCGGCCACCGGGAGCGCGGTGGAGGGCGCCCGCACCCGGACGATGCATATCGGTGAACTCGCCGAACGCACGGGTCTCTCACTACGGACGATCCGGCACTACGACGACGTCGGCATCCTGCCTGCGACGGCCCGCACCGACGGCGGCTTCCGCGTCTACACCGAGAACGACCTCGAGCGGCTGATGGTCATCCGCCGGATGAAGCCCCTGGGCTTCACGCTGGAGGAGATGAAGGACCTTCTCGTGATCCTGGATGCCCTGCACGAGGTGGACGATGAGGAGTCGGTCCGGGACCTGCGATCACGCCTGGCAGTGTTCCGGGGCAGCGCGGAGGAGCGCCGGGCGAAGATGGTCGAGACACTCGCCCGGGCCGACGAGTTCATCGAGGTGCTGGGCAGGTACCAGGCGCCCGCCCTCGAAGAGGACCGCCCGGGCTTGCCGGGACGAAGGCGTCGAGGCGCGTGATTTGACTCACGCCCGCCCACCGTTCAGGGTTTTAGGTCTGTCCTCATCGCTCCAACCACGCGCTCGCAGTTCGACCACAGGTCCTGCGACCGCGGAAGGAATCCATCCCCCATGCCTGAATCCGCTTCCCCGGTGCAGGTCTCGGCGGCCCGTGCCGTCGGTGACCAGCACCAGCCCCCGCACCTCAGCCGGTCCCTGAGCAACCGCCACATCCAGCTGCTCGCCATCGGCGGGGCCATCGGCACCGGCCTCTTCATGGGCTCCGGCAAGACCATCTCGCTCGCCGGCCCCTCGGTGATCTTCGTGTACATGATCATCGGCTTCATGCTGTTCTTCGTCATGCGCGCCATGGGAGAGCTCCTGCTCTCCAACCTCGAGTACAAGTCCTTCAGCGACTTCGCCGGCGACCTGCTCGGCCCCTGGGCCGGGTTCTTCACGGGCTGGTCCTACTGGTTCTTCTGGGTGGTCACCGGCGTCGCGGACATCGTGGCCATCTCGGGCTACGTGGACATCCTCGCGCCCGGGACCCCGCTGTGGATCCCGGCTCTCGCCACCCCCGTGGTGCTGGTGCTCCTCAACCTCCCGACCGTGAAGGCGTTCGGCGAGGCCGAGTTCTGGTTCGCCATCATCAAGGTGGTCGCCATCCTCGCGCTGATCGTCACCGGCATCGTCATGATCGCCACGCGCTTCCAGTCACCGGGCGGCCAGGTGGCGGACCTCGCCAACATCTGGAACGACGGCGGCATGTTCCCGCACGGCCTCTTCGGCTTCATCCTCGGCTTCCAGATCGCGATCTTCGCGTTCGCCGGCATCGAACTCGTCGGTACCGCGGCCGCGGAGACGAAGGACCCCGAGAAGACGCTGCCCCGCGCCGTGAACTCCATCCCCGTCCGCATCCTGCTCTTCTACGTGGGCGCCCTCACCGTCATCATGGCCGTCAACCCGTGGCGCACCATCGACGCCGCCAACAGCCCGTTCATCGGGATGTTCACCCTCGCGGGCCTCGGGATCGCCGCCGTCGTCGTGAATCTCGTGGTGCTGACCTCGGCCGCCTCCAGTGCCAACTCGGGCATCTACTCGACGTCGCGCATGGTCTACGGACTGGCGCAGGACGGCAACGCACCGAAGTCCTTCGGCAGGCTCAGCTCTCGCAAGGTGCCGCAGAACGCCCTGCTGTTCTCCTGCATCTTCCTGCTCGCCGGGCTGATCCTGCTCTACTCGGGCGACTCCGTGATCGGCGCCTTCACGATCGTCACGTCGGTCGCATCGGTGCTGACGATGTTCGTGTGGTCCATGATCCTCCTCAGCTACCTTGCATTCCGCCGTCGCCGGCCCGAACTGCACGAGGCGTCGTCGTTCAGGATGCCAGGTTCCTCGTTCATGCCGTACGTGGTCCTCGCGTTCTTCCTGTTCATGCTGGTCGCCCTCGCCCAGGCGGAGGAGACCCGCCTGGCGCTGTTCGTGGCCCCGCTGTGGTTCATCCTGCTCGGCGCCGCGTGGTTCCTGAACCGCAAGACGCCCCTGCAGCAGGCCCGCATCGAGGAGCACAGGGCCCTGGTGCGCAGCGAACGGGCCGTGCGCACGGCCCGCCCCTAGTCCCGGTGATCGCGGTGAAGGGCCGTCCCGCTCGGGGCGGTCCTTCGTGCGTCCCGGCCGTGCGCCGGCCCGCGCTCGCGGCGGCCGAGGAGGGCCGCGTTGAGGCCCCCGATCGCGGCAGCCGTCACGAGGCTGAGGAGGACGGCTGCCTGCAGCCCCCGGCCGGTCTCGGTATGGGCGGCGACGAGGATCGGCGTCACCACCAGCATGGTGGCCACGAACCAGAGGGCTCTGCTCTGCACGAATCGCACGCCTGCTCCTTCCCTCGACCCGTCAAGCGTAGGGATGTACGCTCTCCGGCGCGTCATCCCTGAGGGGGAAAGGGCCTGCCGCCGGTCATCCCCGTGACGGTCATCCCCGTGACGGCGACCCATGATGGCGACCCATGATGGCGACCCCGGCATGTTGGGTCCGGTCAGGAGCGGCTGCGATACTGCTCCGATGGCCAAGAACAGGATCACCGGCGGCCGTGGCGTCCTCGCCGCCCGCCTCGACGACGACCTGAAGGACCGCCTTCGGTCCGCGGTGCTCAGCCCCCAGCTCCTGCTCGCGGCGAAGGCAGCCCTCGCCGCCGCCCTCGCCTGGACCATCGCGCTCGCCATCCCCGGGGAGGCCTCCCGGTACCCCTACTACGCGCCGCTCGGTGCGCTGCTCGCGATCTATCCGACGGTCGCGGGAACGCTGAAGTCGGGTCTGCAGACGGTCATCGGCCTCACCATCGGGATCGTCCTGGCCCACATCGCGGTCTGGGCCGGAGAGCCGAGCTGGGGGACGATCGCCTTCGTCGTCGGGGTGGGCGTGCTGCTCGCGGGAGCCCTGAGGAGGACGGCGGGCGGCGGCTCGGGGATCGCGTCCGCCGGACTGTTCGTCCTCATCATCGGCAACGACAACCTCGGCTATTCGCTGGGCTACTTCGTCCAGACGGTGGTGGGGGTGGGCGTCGGGCTCGCGGTGAGCGCGCTGATCCTGCCGCCGCTCCACCTGGACGACGCCGTGGGCCAGATGAGCCGGCTCCGCAGGACGGCCGCCCGGCAGCTGCAGGAGATGGGCGAGGCCCTGGAGGAGGGCTGGGACGCGGACGACCCGCGCTGGTCGGAACGGCGGGACGACCTCACGGCGTCCGCCCGGAACGCGCGGGACGCCCTGCAGTACGCGGACGAGAGCCGCAAGGGCAACGTGCGGCGGCGCTTCCACCCTCACGACGTCCGGCGCGACTACCGGCACGTCGAGGTCCTCGAGGTCGTCGCGGCCCACACGCTGAACATCACCAATATGCTGCAGGACGGGCTCCATGGGACGTCCCGGGAGCACCCCATCCCGGCGGCGGTCCGGCCGTCCCTCCAACGGGCCTTCACCGCCGTGGGCGATGTCCTCGACCTCTGGACGGTCGAGGAGGACGACGCCGCAACCCTCCGCGCGGCGGAGGAGAGCCTGCAGGCTCTCGCCTCGGCGGCCTACGAGTCGTCCACCCGGGACGTGCCCTTCGGTGCGGCCGCCGCGATCGCCATGAGCCTGTACCGCATCGTGCAGGCGGTGACACCCGGGCTGCACATCGAGGGCGCGGAGTAGGACGACCAAGGGGAGGAGGGATGCCCGGAGCGGGTTTCCCTCCTCCCCTTCACGCGGCGGATCAGGTCAGGTCGCGGGTCTTCGAGAACCGGTCGATGGCCTTCTGCGTGGAGCGGTTGGTGAGCACCTGGATCGTGGTGCTCACGGCACCCGAGATGATGGCGAACATCAGGGCGGAGCGCAACGTGTTCTCGAGCCCGTCCTTGCTCTTCGGGGGTGCCTCCCCCGTGATCTTCTCCCATAGGAAGTCGACGAGCTTCGTCCCGACGAAGCCCGCACCGACGCTCATGCCGACGCCGAGCAACTTGAACACCAGGGTCATGGTTTCTCCTTCTGGTCCGAATAGTCCTTGCCCTAGCCTAGTCGTGCTCCGCGCCCTTCCGCAGGGAGCGGCAGGTCGGGACGACCGGCGGAACCGGCGCATGGCGGCGCGACGCGCCGGTGTAGGATCGGTAGCGCTCAACCAACAACGACAGGGGAGCGCCGATCCGCAGCATGCTGCCGGAGCGGGCGCTGAGAGTGCGGACCGCCGCAGACCCTCGAACCTGATCCGGCTAGTACCGGCGAAGGGAGTCGAGTTCTCAGGGTGCACGGACGTCGCTTCGGCGAAGGCCCGCCACCCTCCCCTCCTGCATCCCAGGAGGAATCCCATGGCATCATCAACAGCCCTACCGGGCACCCCGACACCCACCAGGCAATGGCGCGTCGTCGACATCGTGGTGGCCTCGGTCATCGCCGTCGCCGTCGGCGTGCTGTTCTTCGTCTGGTCCGCCGGCTACTCCGGCATCAGCATCCTCGCCGCAGGCTTCCCGCCGCTCGGTGGCCTGTACACGGGCGGCTGGCTCATCGCCGGCGTGCTCGGTGGGCTCATCATCCGCAAGCCGGGCGCGGCCATCTACTGCGAGACCCTCGCGGCGGCGGTCTCGGCCCTCATCGGCACGCAGTTCGGGCTCAGCGTCCTGCTCTCCGGGGCCATCCAGGGCGCGGGGGCGGAGCTCGTCTTCCTGCTCTTCCTCTACCGGAAGTGGAACCTGTCCGTCGCGCTCCTCGCCGGCCTCGGAGCGGGCCTCGCGCTCGCGATCAGCGAGAACATCCTCTACAACGCGCTCTGGAGCATCGAGTTCCAGCTGCTCTACGTGCTGTTCGCCGGGATCTCCGGCGTCGTCATCGCGGGCCTGCTGTCCTGGCTGGCCATGCGGGGACTCGCGAGGACGGGCGCGCTGTCCGCCTTCGCCGCCGGCCGGACGGCGGACGTGTGACCGCAGCCGACGGACCGTCCCCGGGTGCGGTGCATGTCCGCGCCCGGGGATGGGGCTGGCGCCACGCGGGCCGCAGGGCCTTCGCCGCGCGCCATCTCGACCTCGAGCTCCAGCCCGGCGAGCGTGTCCTGCTCCTGGGTGCTTCCGGCGCGGGCAAGTCCACCGTGCTGCACGGGCTGGCAGGATTGCTCGGCAGCCACGACGAGGGCGAGCAGGAGGGCGAGCTGCTGCTCGACGGCGCCCACCCCGCCACGGTGCGGGGGAGGGCCGGGCTCGTGCTGCAGGATCCCGAGACGCAGGTGGTCCTCGCCCGCGTGGGCGACGAGGTGGCCTTCGCCGCCGAGAACCTCGCCATGCCGCGGGAGGAGATCTGGCAGCGTGTGGGGCGGGCGCTCGACGACGTCGGCCTCGACCTCCCGCTCGACCACCCCACCACCGCGCTGTCCGGCGGGCAGAAGCAGCGCCTCGCCCTCGCCTCGGTCCTCGCGATGGAACCCGGCCTGCTCCTGCTCGACGAACCCACGGCGAACCTCGACCCCGACGGCGTCCTGGAGGTGCGCGACGCCGTGGTCCGCGTCCTCGAGCGCACGGGTGCGACGCTCGTCGTCGTCGAGCACCGCGTGGCCGTGTGGGCGGACGTCGTGGACCGCGTGATCGTGCTCGACGCCGACGGTGGCGTCCTCGCCGACGGCCCGCCCGCCACCGTCCTGGTGCAGGAGGACACCCGGGCGCGCCTCGCCTCGGCCGGCGTGTGGGTGCCCGGGCGGCCACCGGCCGTGGGCGGGACGATGCCCTCCGGGCCCGGGGGCGGGACCCTCCTGTCGGCGGAGGGTCTGGGCGTCGCCCGGACCCGCCGCGGCCCGGTTGCCGTCGACGGCCTGGATCTGCAGGTGCGGTCCGGGGGGGGCCTGAGCATCACCGGACCCAACGGTGCCGGGAAGTCGACGGCGGCCCTGACGCTGGGGGGCCTGCTGCGCCCGCGCGCAGGATACCTCTCCGCCGCACCGGCCCTGGCGGGAACGGCCGGCAGCGACCCGTTCCGGTGGCGGTCGGCGGAGCTGGTCCGGCGGATCGGGACCGTCTTCCAGGAACCCGAGCACCAGTTCCTCACCGCGACCGTCGCGGACGAGCTCGCGTTCGGCCCGCGGCAGGCCGGGGTCGTCGATCCGGCGCGCATCGGGTCCGTGGCCGAGCGGCTGCGCCTCACCCACCTGCTGAAGGCCAACCCGTTCACGCTCTCCGGCGGGGAGAAGCGGCGCCTGTCCGTCGCGACGATGCTGGCCACGGCCCCGCGCGTCCTCATCCTCGACGAGCCGACCTTCGGCCAGGACGCCCTGACCTGGGCCGAACTCGTGACGCTGCTGCGCGAACTCGTCGACGACGGCGTGGCCGTCCTCTCGGTGACGCACGACGCCGAGTTCATCGCCGCCCTCGGTGGCGCGACCCTCCACATCTCCGGCGGGGCAGGACGGCTGGTGGCCCGATGAGCGGCGACTACCTGACCCCGGTCCTCACGGGCAGGACGCTCCTGCGGGCCAACCCGGTGTCCAAGCTCTTCGCCGCCGCGGTGATCACACTGGCGCTCCTGTCCAGCATCGACTGGGTGAGCGCCGCGGTGGTCCTCGCCTGCGAGCTCGCCCTCATGCCGCTGCTGGGCATCAGCGTCGGAGGCCTCGCCCGGCGCATCTGGCCGCTCCTCGTCGCCGCCGGGGTCGGCGCCTACGGAACCGCCCTGCTCGCCGAGAAGACCGGGGCGGTCCTGCTCGACGTCGGGCCGTTCCTGTTCACCGAGGGATCCGTGGCCGCGGGCATCGCCGTCGGGCTGAGGGGGCTGGGGCTGGCGCTGCCGGGCATCTTCATCCTCCTCACCACCGACCCCACCGACCTCGCCGACGCCCTCGCGCAGAAGCTGCACCTGCCGCACCGCTTCGTCCTCGGCGGGCTGGCGGCGCTGCGGCTCGTGGGCCTCCTCGTGGAGCAGTGGGAAACCCTCGGCCTCGCGCGGCACGCCCGCGGCATCGGCTCGGACGGCTCCGTCCTCGCCCGCACCCGGAACCTGCTGGGGCAGTCCTTCGGGCTGATCGTGCAGGCCATCCGACGGGCCACCCGGCTCGCGACGGCGATGGAGGCGCGCGGCTTCGGCGGCGGAACCCGCACCTGGGCCCGGACGAGCACCTTCTCGGGCCTCGACGCCGTCGTCGCCGTCGTCGGGCTGCTCATCGCCGCGGGCGCGGTGACGGCGGCCGTGCTTGCGGGGACGTGGAGCTTCCTGCTGTCCTGACCGGACGGCCCGGGCCGTGGCTCTCCGAGCGCCCGGCGTCCCGGGCGGGACCCGCGGCAGACGCGAACGGGGGCCCGCCGAAGCGGGCCCCCGTGGTGGAACCGACGCAGTGCTAGAGCACGTCCGAGAGGAACGACCTCAGGCGCGGCGTCTGCGGGTCGTCGAAGATCGCGGCCGGCGGTCCGGTCTCGACCACCACACCGCCGTCCATGAACGTCACGGTGTCCGAGACATTGCGCGAGAAACCCATCTCGTGGGTGACGACCACCATGGTCATGCCCCCGGCCGCGAGGTCCGCCATGAGCGCGAGGACGCCCTTCACGAGTTCCGGGTCCAGGGCCGAGGTGGCCTCGTCGAAGAACATCACCTCGGGGTCCATGGCCAGTGCCCGGGCGATGGCGACGCGCTGCTGCTGGCCGCCGGAGAGGTTGCCGGGCCGGACATCGGCCTTGTGCTTCAGGCCCACGAGGTCCAGCTGCGCGAGGGCCTTCTCCCGGGCCTCGTCCGCGGACATCCTCCGGAGCTTGCGGAGGGCCAGCGAGACATTGTCCAGCACCGTCTTGTGCGGGAAGAGGTTGAACTGCTGGAACACCATGCCGATGCGCCGGCGCAGCTCGTCCGGGTTGTCCTTGAGCACGGACCGGCCGTCCAGCAGGATGTCGCCCTGGTCGGGTTCGATCAGCCGGTTCAGGACCCGCAGCAGGGTGGACTTCCCGGAGCCGGACGGGCCGATGACGGACGCCGTCGTGCCCTGGTCCACGTGCAGGTCGATGCCGCGCAGCACGTGGTTGGAGCCGAAGGACAGGTGCAGGTCCTTGCCGGTCAGGGTCCCGGATTCCTGGATCTTCACGCCTTCGCTCCTTCGCCGATCTTCGCGGCCAGTTCGTCCGGCTCGGGCTTCTGCTTCCTGCCCACGCGGAGCCGGTTGTCGATGAAGTTCACGAGGTGCGTCAGCGGGATGGTCAGGCACAGGTACAACAGCCCGGCCGCGATGAGCGGTGACAGGTTGCCGGTGTTGCTCGCCGCGTCGTTGCCGACCCGGAAGAGCTCACGCTCACTGGCCACGAGGCCGATGAAGTAGACCAGTGAGGACTCCTTGATCAGCGAGATGAACTGGTTCACCAGGGCCGGCAGCACGCGCCGCACGCCCTGGGGGACCACCACGAGCTGCATGGACGCGCTGTAGCTGAAGCCCAGGGCGCGCGAAGCCTCCAGCTGTCCCTTCTCCACGCTCTGGATGCCGGAGCGGAAGATCTCGCCGATGTAGGCAGAGGCGATCAGCGAGAGGGCGAGGATGCCCAGGGGGTACGGACTGGTACTGCCCGTGATCTCCCGGAGGATCGGACCCAGTCCCAGACCGATGAGCAGGATGATCACGACGGCGGGGAGCCCGCGGAAGATGTCCGTGTAGATGCGCGCGATCCAGCGGAGCACCCGGTTGCGGGAGATCCCCATGATCGCGAGGATCATGCCGACGATCGTCCCGATGATCCCCGAGGCCAGCGCGAGCATGAGCGTGTTCGGCAGGCCGACGGTCAGGAGGTCCGGCAGGACGGCGGCCATCGCCTCCCAGTCGAAGAAGGTTTTTCCGAGTTGTTCCAGGGCGTCCATGCAGGGACCGCTACTTTACTTCCACGGCTTTGCTGCCGGGCTTCCAGTCGGTGGGCATCTCGCGGTCCGGGTACCACTCCTTGGTGAGCTCGGACCAGGTGCCGTCGGCGACGACGGCGTCGAGACCCGCGTTCAGGGCGTCGATGAGCGGCTGGTTCTCGCTGTTCACGGCGTACGCGGTGAAGTTCTCGGTGTTGATGATCGTCTCGGCGATCGTGGTGTCGTCGCCCTCCTTCACCTGGCCGGTGGCCTGCTGCGACGGTGCCACCCAGGCGTCCACCTGCCCGTTCTTCACGTTGGCGTAGACGGTGTTGTAGTCCGGGAAGCGCACGGGCTCGAGGCCCAGGGTGTTGGTGACGTAGTCGTCCTGGACGGTGCCCTGGACCACGCCGACGCGCGTGCTCTCGGACAGGGAGTCGAAGCCGGTGACGGAGGAGTCGGTCTTCGCGACGACGGCCATGTAGCCGAAGTCGTAGCCGTTGGTGAAGCCGACGTTCTCCCGGCGGGCCTCGGTCGTGGAGATCGAGGAGGAGCCGACGTCGTACTGCTTGTTCTGCACCTGCGCGAGGAGCGCGGAGAAGTCCGTGGACGCGAACTCCACCTCGAGGCCCAGCTTGTCGCCGATGGCGCGCAGCAGCTCGTTGTCGTAGCCGGTGAAGACACCGTCCTCCAGGAAGATGTTCGGCGGGGCGTCCGAGAGCGTGCCGACGCGCAGCGTGCCGTCGGTGATCAGGCCGAGGTCCGCCGGATCGATCTCCTCGACCGGGGTGGTGGTCTCGGTGGTGTACTTGTCCAGCGACTGCTGGTCGCTGCCGGCCAGGGCATCGGTGGTCTCGGTGGGTTCGCTGCTGCTGGAGCTGCCGCAGGAGACCGTCAGGGCGAGCAGGGGCACGGTCAGTGCCGTGAGGACCTTACGGGAGAGGTTCATGGTGTCCTTCGTGGTGGCGGGCCCGGGAACGGGCGCGCTGGGTGGGGTGCTGGGACGCCGGAGACCGGCGGGAGGACTGCTGGCTGCTGGGTTACACGCTCGCTGTTCTGGGCTGTGCGCGCTGTGGCGGTCGGACCGGGCCGAACACCGGGGAAGGACCGCACGACGCCGTACTTGCCGACCGGGGGACTGGACCCGGCGGCCGAATCTTCACCTGGAGCACCCCACTACGGGAGAGGGTTGCTGTCCAGCCGGCCAGGGCCGATGGCTGGAACTCTTGATTTGAGCAAAACGCTAGGGCAGCACGGAGCGTCCGGTCAAAACAGGATCGGGGATATTGCGCCCCTTGACGCGGAATCCCGGCAGTTCACGGGCAGAGTGTGGCCGACTTCACACGAACCGGTCCACGAGTGCGGTCAGTTCCCCGGTGAGGGCGGAGGAGGTGCGGATCTCCTGCCCGTCGAGCGAGAGGACAGGCACGAGGAGCCGGATGCTCGAGATGAGCCACACGGCATCGGCGTCGAGGAGGTGGTGCGGTTCGAGCGGCCCGTACCCGAGGTCCCACCCCTGCTCCTTCGCCGCGGCGAACAGCGCGGCCTGCGAGGTGCCGGCCAGGATGCCGCTCTCGAGCTGCGGCGTGACGAGCGTCTTCCGCCCGTCGCGCACGTAGGCGAGCAGCACGGTGGACGTGGGCCCCTCGAGGACCTTGCCGTCGGAGGAGGTGAAGATGACGTCGTCCGCGCCGGACGCCTTCGCGTGGCGGATCGCGGCCATGTTGACGGCGTAGGAGAGCGTCTTGGCGCCCATGAGCAGCCACGGTGCGCGCTGCGCCACGGTGCTGTCGTACCCGCGCTCGAGGAACAGGACCCTCACGCCCGCCTCGCGCTGCGCCAGCGTGGCCGCCGGGACGGGCGCCACCTGCACCCACGCCGTCGGCCGTCCCGCGCTCTCCACGCCGCGGGTGGCCACGAGCTTCACGACGGCGCTGCCCAGGTCCGGCTCGGCGCTCGCGAACTCGCCGAGGGCGGTCCGGATGGCACGGCTCCAGGCGTCCGCTTCCGGCACCACCAGGTCGAGGGCCGCGGCCGACGACGCGAGCCGCGCCAGGTGCGCCTGCTCCTTGCGGGGCGTCCCCTCGACGGCGAGCATGGATTCGAAGACGCCGTCGCCGCGGGTGGCGCCGAGATCGGTGATCATCAGCTGCGGCTGCGAGGCGTCCGCGATCCTGCCGTCGTCGTGGTCGGGGTCGAGGAACACGAGAACCGTCATGGGCCCCAGCCTAGCGGGGGGTCCGCGACGTCAGGTGAGTCCGACCTTCCGGGTGAACAGCTTCTGCAGCAGGATGAAGGCGAGGAGCAGGGCGCCGATCACGATGCGCGTCCACCAGGAGCTCAGCGTGCCCTCGTAGGAGATGAACGTCTGGACGATGCCGAGGACGAGCACTCCCGCGAGGGAGCCGAGCACGTACCCGTACCCGCCGGTCAGCAGCGTGCCGCCGACCACCACCGCGGCGATCGCGTCGAGCTCCAGCCCCGTGGCCGCCAGGCTGTACCCGGAGAGGCTGTAGAAGGAGAACAGGATCCCGGCGATCGCGGAGCACACGCCGCTGATCCCGTACACGAGCACCTTGGTGCGCGGGACGGCGAGGCCCATGAGCACCGCGGAGGACTCCCCGCCGCCGATCGCGTACACGGTGCGGCCGAAGCGCGTCTGGTGCAGCACGTAGAACGCGACGGCGACGACGAGCAGGGCGATCACGACGCCGGGAGAGACGAACAGCTTCCCCGCCAGTGGGATCCTCGCCTGGGCCATCGACGTGAAGAACGGGTCGGTCACGGTGATGGAGTCGACGCTGATGACGTAGCAGAGGCCGCGGGCCAGGAACAGCCCGGCGAGGGTCACGATGAACGGCTGGATCTCGAAGACCTGGATGACCAGGCCCATAGCGAGGCCGAAGCTCGCCCCCGTCAGGAGCACGAGGAGGATCACCGCGACCGGGTTCCAGCCGGCCTGCAGGAGTGCCGCGGCGATCATCATGGACAGTGCGACGACGGACCCGACCGACAGGTCGATGCCCCCGGTGAGGATCACGAACGTCATGCCGACGGCGAGCACGATCAGGAAGGTGTTGTCGATCAGGAGGTTCAGGAAGACCTGCCCGGACAGGAACCCGGGGTACATGGCGGCGCCGACGGCGAACATCGCGACGAACAGGCCCACGGTCGCCAGCGTGGGGGCGTACCGTGCCTTGCCCTGGAGGCGGCTGATCCGGGAGCGGTCGAGCGGTGCGGAGGTGCGGGTGAGGACGGACATCAGGCGGCCACCTCCACCCGGGGCTGCGCGGGGACAAGGGGCCTGCGTCGCCCGAAGAGGGTGCGGGCCCGGGGGGACTGCAGGAGGCAGACGGCGATCACCACGAGCGCCTTGAACACCAGGGTCGCCTCGGGCGGGATGCCCAGCGTGTAGACGGTGGTGGTCAGGGTCTGGATGATGAGCGCCCCGACGAGCGTCCCCACCAGGCTGTAGCGGCCACCGGCCAGCGACGTGCCGCCGATGACGACGGCGAGGATCGCGTCCATCTCGATGTAGAGGCCGGCGTTGTTGGAGTCCGCGGCGGTGACGTTCGAGCTGATCATGAGGCCCGCGACCGCCGCGCACAGTCCGCTGAAGATGTAGACGGTCCAGGTGATGGTGCGGGCATCGAGCCCGGCGAGCCGGCTGGCCACGGGGTTGATCCCCACGGCCTCGATGAGCGTGCCGAGGGCCGTGCGGCGCGTGAGCAGGCCGGCGGCGCCGAAGGCGGCCGCCGCGATGAGGATCGAGATGGGCAGGCCCAGGAAGAAGCCGGCGCCGATCGCCCGGTAGGAGTCGTTGGAGACGGAGATGATCTGCCCGTCGGTGACCAGCTGGGCGAGCCCCCGGCCGGCGGTCATGAGGACGAGCGTCGCGATGATGGGCTGGATCCCGATGACCGAGACCAGGAATCCGTTCCACGCCCCGAGGAGGAGCCCGGCGACGACGGCGATCGCCACCCCGGTGGCAGCGGTCTGCAGGGAGGTGGGATCGGGGGAGCTGTAGATGTACATGCAGGAGACGGCACCGGCGATGGCTGCGATCGCTCCCACGGAGAGGTCGATGCCGCGGGAGGCGATCACGAGTGTCATGCCGAGCGCGATCAGGATGGTCGGGGCCCCGTTGCGCAGGATGTCGATCAGGCTCCCGTACAGGTGGCCGTCCTGGACGCGGACCGAGAGGAAGTCCGCGCGGAAGAGCTGGTTGAGCAGGAGCAGCAGGACCAGCGCGAGGACGGGCCAGGTGAGGCGGTGCTTCAGCAGCGCGCTCATGGATTCGTTCCCGCGATGACCGTCATGACGTCTTCCATGGTGACTCCGTCGTTGGGGATGTCCGCCACCATCTGCCGGTCCTTGAGGATGGCGATGTGGTCGCTGAGGCGCAGCACTTCCTCGAGTTCGGCCGAGATGAAGATGACGGACATGCCGTCGGCTGCGAGGTTGCTGATGAGCTTCTGGATCTGCGTCTTGGCGCCGATGTCGATGCCCCGGGTCGGCTCGTCGAGGATGAGCAGCTTCGGGTCGGTGATGAGCCAGCGGGCGAGCAGCACCTTCTGCTGGTTGCCGCCGCTGAGGTCCCGGATGAGCGATTCCTTGTTGGACGGGCGGATGTCGAGGGCCCTGATGAACCGCTCGGCCAGCTCGTCCTGAGTGGCGCGCGGTACGCGTCGCCACCAGCCCTTGCCGGCCTGCATCGCGAGGATCAGGTTGTCGCGGACCGACAGGTCCCCGATGAGTCCCTCCTCCTTCCGGTTCTCCGAGGAGAAGGCGATGCCGCGGTCGATGGCGGATCGCGGCGTGCGCAGCGTCCGGGACGTGCCGCTGATGGTCAGCTGTCCCTGGTCCGCGCGATCGGCGCCGAAGAGCAGCCTCGCCGTCTCGGTGCGGCCCGACCCGAGCAGCCCGGCGAGGCCGAGGATCTCCCCTGCGTGGACGGTGACCGTGACGTCCCGCACCGAGCCCTTCCTGCCCAGGCCGTCCGCCTGCAGGAACGGCACCTGTTGCGTGCGGTCCGGGTGGCGCCGGCTCTCGGCCTCCTCGAGTTCGGTCAGGGCATCCAGTTCCTTGCCGATCATCTTGGAGATCAGGCCCATGCGCGGCAGGTCGCGGGTCGGGTACTCACCCACGAGCCGGCCGTTGCGGAGCACGGTCATGCGGTCGGAGACCTCGTAGACCTGTTCGAGGAAGTGGGAGACGAACAGGATCGCGACGCCCCGGTCCCGCAGCGTCCGGATGACGGTGAACAGCTGCTGGACCTCGTCCGCGTCGAGGCTGGAGGTGGGTTCGTCGAGGATGAGGACCCGGGCGTCCACCTGCATGGCCCGCGCGATGGCGACGAGCTGCTGGATGGCGATGGAGTGCGAGGACAGGATGGAGCGGGGATCGATGTGGCCCAGCTGCAGTTGCCCGAGGACCTCCTGCGCCCTCCGGCGGACGTTCCGCCAGTGGATGCCGCCGCGCCGGCGCGGTTCGCGGCCCAGCAGGATGTTCTCCTCGACCGAGAGGTTCGGGCACAGGTTCACCTCCTGGTACACCGTGCTGATCCCGGCCGCCTGCGCCTCCGCCGGGGTGCCGAAGCTCTGCTGTGCCCCCAGGACGGTGATGGTGCCGCCGTCGAGCGCATAGACGCCGGTGAGCGCCTTGATGAGCGTGGACTTCCCGGCGCCGTTCTCGCCGAGGAGGGCGTGGACCTCCCCCGGGAACAGCCGGAAGTCGACGCCGTCGAGCGCCTTCACGCCCGGGAAGGCGATGGAGATGCCCTGCATGTCCACCACGGGGACGGTCTCGCTCATACGGCTCTGCCCTCCTGTGCGGGGGATGCGGCGGGTCCTCCCGCCGCATCCCGCCTCCTGGTGACCCGGCCGTCCCCTGCAGGGACGGCCGGGTCCGGTTCCTAGTACTCGCGGCTCGCGAGGACTTCCTTGGCCTGCTCCGGCGTGAAGGTGGTCTCCTCGGTGACCACGCGGGCCGGGACCTCCTCACCCGCGACCACCTTGGCCGCCAGGTCCATCAACTGCTCGCCGAGGAGCGGGTTGCACTCGACGATGAAGTTGATCTTGCCGTCCGCGAGCGCCGTCATGCCGTCCTTCACGGCGTCGACCGTGATGATCTTGATGTCCTTGCCCGGCACCTTGCCCGCGGCCTCGATGGCCTCGATGGCACCGAGGCCCATGTCGTCGTTGTGGGCGTAGACCACGTCGATGTCCGGGGTGTTCTTCAGGAACGCCTCCATCACCTGCTTGCCGCCGCTGCGGGTGAAGTCACCGGTCTGCGATTCGACGATCGTGAGGTCCGGATCGGCGGCGATGGCGGCCTCGAAGCCTTCCTTCCGGTCGATGGCGGGGGCGGCTCCGGTGGTCCCCTGCAGTTCCACGATGTTCACCGGACCTTCGGTGGACGCCGAGTCCTCGACCAGCCACTCGCCGGCCTTCTTGCCCTCCTCCACGAAGTCCGAGCCGAGGAAGGTCCTGTACAGCGAGGTGTCGGTGGAATCGACGGCCCGGTCGGTGAGGATGACGGGGATCTCCGCGTCCTTGGCCTCCTTCAGCACGGTGTCCCAGCCCGACTCGACCACGGGGGAGAAGGCGATGACGTCCACCTGCTGCTGGATGTAGGACCGGATGGCCTTGATCTGGTTCTCCTGCTTCTGCTGCGCGTCGGAGAACTTCAGGTCCACGCCCGCCGCCTCCGCGGAGTCCTGGACGGACTTGGTGTTGGCGGTGCGCCAGCCGCTCTCCGCACCGACCTGGGCGAAGCCCATGGTGATCGTGTCGTCGCCGCCGCCACTGCCGCCACTGCCACCGGAGTCGGATCCGCCGCCGCAGGCCGTGAGGGCGAGGGTTGTGGCGGCAAGGGCCGCCACCAAGGATTTCCTGAACACTGCTGCCTCCTGGGAATCGGGACCACAGCAAGGGGGCAACTGCACCGTCGTTGCTGCAGGGGCGGGGAGCCCTGCGGCAATTGTGAACGGTAACAAATGGCGGGTCAAGGGCTCGGGGCCACAATCCGGTAGCGATCTACGGCGCGTCGGAGCCGGCCCGGCCACGGGCGCAGGCGCCCTGCCGGCCGCCGTGACAGACGGAAGGCCGGACCGCGTGGTCGCGGTCCGGCCTTCCGGTAGGGGATCAGTTACTTCTGATCGCTGTCCTTGCCGTCGAGGGCGCCCTTGGCCTTGTCCTTGGCCGAGTCCACCTTCTCGGGATGGTCCTGTGCATAATCCTTGGCCTTGTCAGCCATTCCACCAATGTCCGCCATAGAGTCTTCTTTCAGTCGAACCGGTCCGCGGCCCACCGTGGCTGCCGCAGTCTGACGCCTTCATCCTGCACCGTCCCGAGGGGGCGCGGTATCGCCAGGATCCGGTTGACAAAAGCCCAGTGGCGGGGCGGGCGGGCAGCGCCCCGGCGGGTCGCCGGTCAGGGGTGGAGGGACATCCTGTGCAGGAGGTGATCGCGCACCATGGGCCATTCGTGGGCGAGGATCGAGTAGACCACGGTGTCGCGCAGCTCGCCGTTCCTGGCCCGCGTATGGCTTCTGAGCACGCCGTCCTGCTTCGCGCCGAGCCGGACGATCGCCTCGCGGGACTGGTGGTTGATCCAGTGCGTGCGGAACTCCACCGCGGGGCACCCGAACACCTCGAACGCGTGGCGGAGCAGGAGGTACTTGGACTCGGTGTTGGTGCCGGTGCGCTGTACGGAGGCGGCGTTCCAGGTGGAGCCGATCTCCACCCGCGGAGTGTCCTGGTCGATGTTCATGTAGGTCGTCATGCCGATGATCCGGCCGGGCCGGCCGTCGTCCGCGGGGAGCCTCGTGGTGAAGGGCAGCATCGAGCCCGTGCCCTGCAGCGTGAGCCGCCGGTCGATCTCGCGCCGCATGCCCTCGGGCGTCGGGACCGAGGTGTACCAGAGCTTCCACAGCTCGCCGTCGGCGGCGGCCGCGACCAGCCCGTCGTGGTGTTCGGGAGCGAGGGGTTCCAGGAGCACGCGGGCGCCGCGCAGGGTGACCGGTCGGAGGGTGCTCATGGTCCGACCCTCGCCTCGGATGGCGGCCTCACTGGCCCACGCGGCCATCGATGCATTCGCGCAGCAGGTCGGCGTGCCCGCAGTGCCTCGCGTACTCCTCGACCCGGTGCACGAGCAGTTCGCGGATGGCGATCCCATCCTCGCCCACGCGTTCGCCCAGGTCGGGATACGCGGCGAGCAGCGCGTCGGTGGCGGCCTGCTCGCGCTCCAGGTCCGCGTAGGCGGCGTCGACCACGGCCTGCTCGGCGACGGCGCCGTCGAAATCGGCCCCGTCCCCGCCGTACAGGGAGGGCGCCCGCTCATCGGCCGTGATCCAGCCGCGCCAGTCGCGCTCCACCTCGGCGAGGTGGCGGAGGAGGCCCAGCAGCGACATGGTCGACGGCGGCACGGACCTGCGGGCCAGCTGTCCGGCGTCCAGGCCCTCGCACTTCATCAGGAGCGTCAGCCGGTAGTCCGTCAGGTAGTCCCGCAGCGTCGCCGCCTCGCCGTCGGGGCTGACCCCGTCACTGTTGCGCGGATCGTCCTCCGGGTCCACCCACATGTCGGGATAGATGCTCGCCCTGCTCCACCTTCCGGTCTCCTCGCCCATGGACGTCATCCTGTCCCACCGTCGTCGCTCGCGCCAGCGCCCCCGCCGTCGGTGATCGAAGTGGGTGGCAGGTTGCGGCCGGCCGCCGTCCGGCCGGGCCCGACGCGGGCATGCGCGCTTTCGTCGCCCTGTCCAGCTCCCGCGGGTGCCGCCCTCGATCCCGTGCGCCGTGCCTCCGGGGGCCTACGATGAGTGCCAGCCGTGGGGCGGCTGATGGCTCCTCGTCGTGAGCTCGCCCACGAACGGAAGAGGACCGGAAGTGACCGATGCGTATCTCCAGCAATGGACAGCCCTCGAGGCCACGCGGGCGGCCGGCATAGCGCTCGAGCAGGTAGCCAGGGGCTACACGGCGCTGGGCGGCACCCACGACGGGTTCGACGTGGAGGGGTACCTCCGCGGGCTCACCCGGCTACCGCGCCGCGACCGGGACCTGATCGCCCATGCCATCAACGAGATCATCGACACCACCGGGTCCATGGCGGACGGTGCGCATTACAGTACCGACCGGGCGGCGACCTCCTCCGGCTTCGAGGACTACCTGCGGCCGCTCGTCACCGATCCCGACGGGTACGGATTCGACCGCCGCGCGCTCCGGCCCGACGCCCAGACCGGCAGCGGGCCGGTGGGCGGATCGGCGGGCGGTCCGGCGGGCGGATCGGCCGATCTGAAGGAGGATCCGGAGTTCCGGCGGCTGCAGGCCCTCTACCGGTCGGGCCTCCTCGACTCCGGCGCCGAGGCCCGGTTCGACCGCCTGACCGCGCGGACCCGGGAATGGTTCGACGTGAGTTCGTCCTCGATCGCCCTCATCGCGGAGGGCCGGCAGGTGATCAAGTCCCTGGCCGGGCCCATCGGCCAGGACCTGCCGCTCGAGCTCTCCCTCTGTGCAGTGACGGTCGCCGCCGACCGCACCCTCGTGATCCCTGACGCGCTCCTGCATCCCTCCTACCGGGACCACCCCCTCGTCAAGGCCGGCCCGAGGGTCCGCCTGTACGCGGGGCACCCGCTGACCTCCGTCGACGGGTGGCGCATCGGCTCGCTGTGCGTGATGGACGACAAGCCGCGGGACTTCACGGAGAACGACGTCCGCGATCTGCGGTCCTTCGCCCAGCTCGTCCAGGAGGAGATCTGGAGAGGGCCGCTCGGCTGACGCAGGACGTCAGGGGCGGTCGCGCGCGGAGGACGTCCTGCCGGGCCTGAACAGCTCCGGGACCGTATCGCGCCCCTCCACGAGCGCCGTGGCCAGCTCGCCGAGCAGGGGCGCGAACTTCGCGCCGTGGCCCGAGCAGGCGGACAGCACCGTGACGCCCTCCGCCCGGTCGATCACGAAGTCCTCCGTGGGGGTGTTCGTGAACAGGCACGTGGTCTCCGCGTACGGTTCCGGCACGAGGCCCGGCAGGTGGCGCTCCACGTAGGCGACCACGCGCCGCCGGTTCTCGTCGTGGACCACACCGTCCTGCGCCCCCGCCGAGCGGATACGCCGGCCGCCGTTGTACTCCGCCACTTTCTGGCCCGACCAGCCGGCGTCCCTGCCGCCGGGCAGACCGTAGACGACCATGTCCTCCATCCTGTGGATGAACGTGGGCCAGCCGTGCCCGTCCCCCGCGTACGGGAAGTGGTAGGCCTGCTCCTGCCGCACCTCCAGCGGAGGCAGCGCGGCGACGAACGCCTCCGGCAGGCCCAGGTCGGCGAGCAGCTCGGGGAGCCAGCCGCCTGCCGCGACGACCACCTGCTCGGCGTCGACCCACCGTCCGTCCTCGGCGTGCACGCGGTACCCGCGCCCGTGCCGTCGCACCCCGGTCACGCGCCACCCCTGCTGCAGCGAGGCCCCGTGGGCGCGTGCCTGGTCGAGCATGGCGACGACGGCGGCCTCGGCGTCGAGCACTCCTGCGCCCGGGTGCCACAGTACGGGCGTCGTGAACTCCAGGTCCCAGCGCGCGGACGCCTCGGCGGCGCCGAGCAGCTCATGCTCCACACCCGCCGACGCGAGAACCCGGGCGAGGCCCACGGGGTCGTGGCCCTCGCCGTGGTCGAGGGCGCCGGTCCGCGTGAGGAGGGCGGTCCCGGCGGACTCCAGCTCGGCCCACCCGCGGGCCGACTCCCGGACCAGGTCCACATAGAGCCGCTCGGCATAGGCGTAGCGGAAGATCCGCGCCGAGCCGTGCGAACTGCCCCGGCGGTGGGCCGGGGTGTCCTGCTCCAGGACGACGACGTCGTGCCCGGCCTGCGCGAGCCGCCACGCGGCCGAGGCCCCGGCCAGGCCGGCACCGATCACCGTGATGCCCGTCATGGGGCGCTCCTCTCCGGGCCCGAGGCCCTGCCGGGGCCGGGCACCTCGGGCAAGGCTACCGGCTCGGACCTGCGGGCCCGGGGAACGCGGCACCCAGGGCCGAGAGGACGCCGTGCGCCTTCGTGCGCACCTCGGCCCATTCCTCCTCGGGGTCGGAATCGGCCGTGATCGCCCCGCCCACCCCGAGCATCAGGCGGGTGGCGCCCTCGTCCTCCGCACCCCTGGCCTCCTGCAGCACGAGGGTGCGGATGATGACGGCGAGGTCGGTGGCCCCCGTGAGACTGAAGTAGCCGGCAGCGCCGGAGTAGGGACCACGCGGCGCCTGCTCGAGCCGGTCGAGGATGGCCATGGTGCTGATCTTCGGTGCCCCGGTCATCGACCCGGCGGGGAACGCCGAGGCGACGACCCCGGCCCGCGCGCTCCCGGGGCGCAGCCGGGCATCGATGGTGCTGACCATCTGGTGCACGGTGGCGTACGTCTCGATGGCGCACAGCCGGCTGACCGTGACCGAGCCCGGCACCGCGTGGTGGGAGAGGTCGTTGCGCAGGAGGTCCACGATCATGATGTTCTCCGCACGGTCCTTCGCCGACGTCCTGAGGTCCTCGAGCAACGCGGCGTCGGCGCCGGGGTCGGCCGAGCGCCCCCGCGTCCCCTTGATCGGTTCCGCCCGCATGTGCCCGTCCGTGGTGAGCCGCAGGAAGCGCTCGGGCGAGGTGCTCGCGACGGCGAAGCCCGGGAAGCGCAGGAAATGGGCGAACGGTGCGGGGTTCACGGTGCGCAGCCGGAGGTAGGCGTCCAGCGGATCGAGGGCCTCCCCGGCCTCCAGATGCGCCACGAGCGACGTCGTCAGGCACACCTCGTAGGTGTTGCCCTCGGTGATCTCGGCCTGCGCCTGCCGGATCTTCGCGAGGTACCCGGTGCACGTGTCCCGTGCCCCGAACCGCGGCACCGCGAGCCGTGGCGGCGCCGGCAGGGGATCGGGCGCGGTCACGGCCGCCCGCGCCCGCGTCAGCCAGGCGTCCCGGTCGGCGTCGGGCCGCCCGTCGGAGAGGGTCAGGAGGAAGACGGCGCCGTCGGCGTGGTCGAGGACGACGGCGCGGCCGGCGAAGAGGAGCGCGGCGTCGGGCAGGTCAGCCCCAGGCCGGATGTCCGCGCCGCCCGTCTCGCGCTTCAGTTCGTAGCCGAGGTACCCCAGCCAGCCGAGCCCGAAGTCGCAGGCGAGACCGTCCGGCGCGCGCACGGCACGCCGCCCCCAGACGTCGTCGAGCCAGCGGAAGAAGGGCTCGCGGATCCGGGTGGTCACGGGGCCGGCCACGATGTCCGTGACGCCGCCGCGGTGCAGGGCCAGTTGCCCGAAGGCCCCGCCGGCGTCGGCCATGATGCTGAAGCGGTTGCGCTCGCCGGTCGGCGACCCGGGCGCCCCGGTCGGGGGGTGCACCACGGCGTCGGAGCTGTCCAGCCAGGCAGCCGCGGGTGCGTCGCCGTAGAGCGTCGAGAACAGCGCCGCAGCGTCCGGGACCGCCTCGAGGCGCTCGGCTTCCAGCGTCAGTCCGCGCCGGCTCGCGCGCTCGGGCGCCAGCAGGACGGTGCAGGAGGGCAGCCCGGTGAGCGCGAGGCGCACGGCCTGCGGCGACGGCGGCCCCTGGTGGCCCTGTACGACGACGTCCGCGGCGGTGCCGGGGTCGTCTGCCGCGAGCCAGCGGTCCTCCTGATGGGCCCAGCGCTGCCAGTACGGGGCGTAGGCGTCGCCGTCGCGCTCGATCGCCGTGCGCTGCCGGACCTCCGCGTCGGCCTCCACCCAGATGACGGCGTCGAGCCGGTCGCGCGCCGCCGCCGCTGCCGCACCCACGCCCTCGAGGAGCACGATCTCCGCCGCCGGCGTCCTGCGCTCCGCGCCGTCCTCTCCCCGCACCCAGTCCCAGGCGCTCCAGCGTGCCGTCCGTCCCGCCCGCAGGGGGGTGAGGACTTGCTCGACGTAGCGGGTGATCCCGGCGTCGAACCCGTCCCAGCCTGGGTAGATGTCCTCGAGGTGGAAGAGGCCGACGGTGTGGTGCTCGCGCAGGAGGGCGGCGAGTTCCACGGCGAGAGTCGTCTTGCCGGCACCGGACCGGCCGTCGATCGCGATGAGCAGGGGGGCGGCGGCGCTGCCCGGAGTGCAGGGGGTGTCGGGCACGGCTCAGGCCAGGGCGAGCAGGGCGCCGACGCCGACGAACAGGGACCCGAAGGTGCGGTTGAGGACTCGCTGGCCGCGCTCGTCCTCGGTGAAGCGCCGGAACGACCGCGCGGTGCCCGCGTAGAAGAACCACATGACGAGCAGGTCGATGACGATCACGGTCGCGGTCAGCACGCCGTACTGGTGCAGCAACGGCTCCTCCAGCCGGATGAACTGGGGGATGAGCGCGAGGAAGAACACGATGGCCTTGGGGTTGAGCAGGTTCACCCACACGCCGCGGCGGAACATCGAAAGGGGTGCCTCGCTGCCCTGCAGGGCACGGACCTCGCTGTTGTCGGGTCTCGCGAGGAACCTCCGCACCCCGAGGTACACGAGGTACGCGGCGCCGATGTACCGGATGAGGTTGAAGGCGAGCGGCGAGTTCGCGACGAGGAGGCCCACGCCCGCGCCGGCGATCCCGATGTGCACCAGCAGGGCCGTCTGCTGGCCCAGGATGCCCCAGATGGAGCGGCGGAACCCGACGGCCAGCGCGTTGCTCATCGTGTTCACCGCGCCCGCGCCGGGCATGAAGCTGATGAGCGTCTGGGCGCCCAGCAGCGCCAGCCAGAGGGAGGGATTCACCCGTTCATGGTATGCGCCGCGCGTCAGTCGTCCGAACGGTCGGCGTCGAGCTCGTGGCGCACGAACCGCACGACGCCGTCCACCGCTCCGTCGACCATCTTCCAGGTGGCCTCGAAGTCGCTCGCATCGCCGTACCAGGGGTCGTAGATGCCGAGGTGCTCGAGCTCCGTGTCCGTGGTCGACGGGTCGAACTCGCGCAGGAGGTGGATCCTGTCGCGAGCGTCGTCGTCGGGCGCGTCCCGGCGCAGCTCACGGTAGTGGTCCAGGTCGAGGGCGAGGATGAGGTCGCGTTCGCGGTACCAGCCCGGCTCGAACATCCGGGCCCGGTGCAGGTGGCTCTCGATGCCGAGCTCGGTCAGCTTCGCCGCGGCACGCTCGTCGATCGGCCTGCCTGCCTCCCAGTCCGTGGTGCCCGCGGAGTCGACGACGACGTCGTCCCCCAGGCCTGCCCGGCCGAACGCGTGGGTCAGCATGAGTTCGGCCATGGGGGAGCGGCAGATGTTCCCTGTGCAGACGGTGACGATGCGGTACATCACGCCAGCCTAGCTGCGGTGCCCGTCCCGGATCGGCCGGACCTCGTCCGGGATCACCGTTCCAGCCGATGCAGATCGACGATGGGAGGGGCCCCACCGCGTGCACCGCGCTTCAGTCCCGCGCAAGGATCTCCACGCTCGGCATCAGGAACACGCCGTCGTCCAGCCGCGACCACCTGCGCCACCCCTCGGCCAGCCGGTCGAGGGTGCGCTGGTCGGCGAGGCCGCGCTCGAGGGTCTGCCCGGCGAACGCCGAGTGCAGCACGCGCTCGGCCCAGGACTCGGCGAGGAGGCGCCGGTCCTCGGCAGTGGCATACACCCAGTTCGTCGACGACACCTCGATAGCCGCGAAACCTGCCGCCGCCGCCCACCCGGGGAGGCGGCGCCCGGCGTCGGGCTCCCCGCCGTTGCCGCGTGCCAGCGTGCGGTAGAGCTCCCGCCACTCGTCGAGTTCCTCGACCGCCGGGAACCAGGTCATCGCACCGAAATCGGCCTCGCGGGCCGCCACGATCCCGCCCGGCCGGACGACGCGGCGCATCTCGCGGAGGGCCGCCACGGGGTCGGCCAGGTGCTGCAGGAGCTGGTGTGCGTGGACCAGGTCGAAGGATTCGTCGGCGGCGTCGAGGTCGTACACGTTGCCCTCGCGGAACTCGACGTTCGCGAGGTCGGCGTGCGCCTCCGCGGCCTGCGCGACGACGTCCGCCGAGCTGTCGATGCCCGTCACCGAGCCCGGTGCCACCAGATCCGCGAACCCTGCCGTGATGCTGCCGGGGCCGCAGCCGACGTCCAGCACGTCCAGGCCGGCTTCGAGGAAGGGCTCGAGGTAGGCGGCCGACGACGCGACGGTCCGCGCTGCATGCGCCGCCGTGACGCTCGGATGGTGTCCGTGGGAGTAGACCTCGTCGTTCATGCTCCGAAGGCTAACCGGCGGGAGGCCCATCAGTCAGCATTTCAGCCGCCGTCCAGCGCCACGTCACGCGCGGCGACCGTGGCATCGGTGACGTCCTGGAGCATGTCGCGCAGGAGTTCCAGCTGCTCCTCGGAATACCTGTCGAAGACGGCGTCGATGTGGCGGGCGAGGGGAGCGAACAGCATCGCCCCCGTGGAGCGTGCCTTCTCCGTCATCTCGAGGTGCACCTGCCGACGGTCGACGTCGCTGCGCCGCCGGGTCACGTGGCCCGCCGAATCGAGGCGGTCCACCAGGGCCGTGGTGGCCGGCGAGCTCAGGTTGAGCTCCTCCCGCAGGAATCCGGGGGTCACCGTGAGTCCGGCGCGAGCGGCGCCCATCATGATGCTCAGGGCATGGAGGTCGGTGCGGTAGAGGCTGTCCCGCTCGCTCGCGACGTCGACATAGCGGTCGGTCTCGACCGTGAACTGCCGCAGCAGTGCCATGAGTTCTTCCCTCGCGGCCATGGGTCCTCGCCTCCTTTCCCTTCAGTTTAAGCCCGTGCACATTATCTCCACCATGGATATACTCTACTGCAGAGATAAGTACGAGTGGGTAAGGAACTCCATGAAGAACAGATGGTTGAGGGTGCTGTTGCCCGCGGTCGTGGTGCTGATCTGGCTGATCGGGGCGGCGGTCGGTGGTCCTACGTTCGGGCGGCTCGAGGAGGTCTCGAGCAACGACCAGGCGTCCTTCCTGCCCGCCAGCGCCGAGTCCACGGAGGCGGGCGAGATGCAGCAGCGATTCAGTGACTCCGATGCCGTCCCGGCGATCATCGTGGCCGAATCGGAGACCGCGATCGACCCGCGGGACCTCGGACCCTACGAGGATCTCGCCGCCATGCTCGGGGAGGTCGAGGGGCTCGAGCCGGCGGCCGAGGGTGCTCCGCCGGTCGTCGGGCCCATCCCGTCCGAGGACGGTCTCGCGGTCCAGTACGTCGCGTTCGTCTCCTCCGACGCCGAACTCGCCGAGGTGGTGGGCGAACTGCGCACCATCCTCGACGACGAACTGCCCGACGGCGTCACCGGCTACGTGACCGGCCCCGCAGGGCTCACCAACGACCTCGTGGAGGCTTTCGGCGGGATCGACGGCATCCTGCTCGCCGTCGCGCTCGGCGCCGTGTTCGTCATCCTCCTCGCCGTCTACCGGTCCATCGTGCTGCCGTTCCTCGTCCTGCTGACCTCGGTGTTCGCCCTGGCGACGTCGATCCTGCTGATCTTCGCTCTCGCGAAGCTCGATCTGATCCAGCTCAGCGGCCAGAGCCAGGGCATCCTCTCGATCCTCGTGATCGGTGCGGCCACGGACTACGCGCTGCTGCTCGTCGCCCGATTCCGGGAGGCACTCGTCGGGAACGAGACGAAGTGGGAGGCCATGCGTGTGGCCTTCCGCGGTTCGTTCGAGCCGATCCTCGCCTCCGGCGCCACCGTGATCCTCGGCCTCCTGTGCCTGCTCTTCTCGGATCTCAACTCGAACCGGAGCCTCGGACCCATCGCCGCCATCGGCATCGCCTTCTCGCTCGCTGCAGCGCTCACGCTCCTCCCCGCGCTCCTGCTCCTCCTGGGCAGGGCGGCCTTCTGGCCCCTGGTCCCGCGCTTCAACCCGGCGGCGGGCGCCGTCGTCGCCCCGCACCACGGCAAGCACGCGGCGCCGACCGGCGCCGGGCCGGAGACAGGACTCGAAGGGCTCAGGGGCCTCTGGCGGGGGGTGGCGCTGCTCGTGGCCCGCCGCCCGCGGGTGCTGTGGACAGCGTCCCTGCTCATCCTGGTCGCCGGCGCCCTCGGGCTGACCCAACTGCAGGCGAACGGCGTCCCCCAGTCCGCCGTGATCCTCACGCCCTCCAACGCCGTCGACGGCCAGGAGGCGCTCGGCCGCCACTTCGACGCGGGCTCGGGAAGTCCGGTCTACGTCGTCGCGCCCGAGGCGGACCAGCAGGCGGTGCTCGACGTCGTCACGGCGCAGGAGGGCATCTCCGACGCAGCCCTGACCACGGACCCGGGCGGCGCCGCCGTCGTCGAGGACGGGCGGGTCCTCATCAGCGGCACGCTCGGCTACCAGGCCGACTCGGAGCAGGCCGAGGACGTGGTGCGTGAACTGCGCACGGCGCTCGACGAGACCGGCGGAGGAGACGCGCTGGTCGGCGGGGTCACGGCGGTGGCGATCGACACGAACGACACCGCACTCGCCGACCTCGTCAAGATCATCCCGATCGTCCTGGCCGTCATCCTCGTGGTCCTGATCGTCCTGCTCCGCTCGGTGCTCGCGCCCGTGCTCCTCGTGGCCAGCGTGGCGCTCTCCTACGCGACGGCCCTCGGCGTCTCGGCGCTGGTGTTCAACAACATCTTCGGGTTCGAGGGGGCGGACGCGTCGGTGCCGCTGTTCGGCTTCGTGTTCCTCGTGGCCCTGGGGGTGGACTACAACATCTTCCTGATGACCCGGGTCAGGGAGGAGTCCCTCCGCATCGGCACGCGCCCCGGCATCCTCCGCGGACTCGGCGTGACCGGCGGCGTCATCACCTCGGCCGGCGTGGTGCTGGCGGCGACCTTCGCCGCGCTGGGCGTGATCCCGATCCTGTTCCTCGCGCAGATCGCGTTCATCGTGGCATTCGGCGTGCTGCTGGACACCCTCCTGGTGCGCTCGCTGCTCATCCCGGCGCTCGCCTACGACATCGGCCCGAGGATCTGGTGGCCATCGGCACTGGGGAAGGTGCCGTCCCCGCGGTGACCCACGGTGGGCCCGTCCGGCAGGTCCGCACTCGAACGCGTGGACAGCGAGTCGAAGCGGATGTCCTCCCTCGTCGAGGACCTCCTGCTGTTCGCCCGTTCGGACGAGGGCCAGCCCGGTGAGGTGTCCGACGTCGACCTCACCGGGCTCGTGATCGAGACGACGAGCGTTCCCCGCGTCGCGGCGCCGGGTACTCCTGGAGTCTCGACCTGCCCGACGAGCCCGTGGAGGTGCGCGCCGCGGAGGCAGCAGTACTGGTACCTCATCGCCTATGACCTCGAGCGCGACGACCGGTGTCTCTTCCGGCTCGACCGGATGCAGGCTCGTCCGAGCCCGTGGCGCGGGGTCCCATGAGGGCTGAAGGTCGCTACTCTCTACCTATGAACGACATCGCCGCCTTTCTTGACGCACGTATCTCCGAGGACGAGAAGGCGGCCCGCAGGGGAAGCCTGCCCGAGGAAGTGTGGGGCGTCGGCGGCTGGTTCGACCCCCAGCGGGTCCTCGCGGAATGCCGGGCCAAGCGGGAGCTCCTCCGGTACGCGGTCGCCGAACTCGACGCCCAGCAGCGCGCGGAGGTCCTCGGACTGCTGGCGCTACCGTGGGCCGGACACGCCGACTACAGTGCCGGGTGGCGGACGGCGGCGGTACTGAAGGACGAGCTGAAGGCCTAGAGAGGCCGCTCGGGGAGGACCTCTCCTGCCCCTCAGCAGCTCCGGCGCACAAGGCTGATCGGCCGCGACCGCGGCCGGTCAGGGCTGTCCCGACCACGAGATGTCATCCTTCCGCAAGCTTTGCGCAATAACATCGAGGGACACCTCCGGGTGGGCGGACCGTCACTACCCTTGAAGCGTGCCCATCCATTCCACCCCGCCCTCCCCTGGCCAGCACCAGGACCACGGCCCTGCACCCCTCGGGGTCGGAGCCGTCACGGTCCCGGTCGCGCCCGGGAAGACAGCGCAGCTCCTGGACCCGGCGGTCCTCCGGGACATGCGGCGGGACTTCTCCGACGCGGCGACCGTTCGGCAGTTCGCGCGGGATTTCTGCGTCGATCTGCCAGGGAAGATCGACAGGCTGGACCTCCGGCTCGCCGAGGGGGACGCGGCGGGAGCCGAGGACGCCGTGCTCAGCGTGACGGCCTCCGCGGCGATGGTGGGCGCACTGCGCCTCGGCCAGGCCGGGCGCGCAACCCTCCGGCTGATCACGACCGGCGACCTGGAGGGCGCCAGGCGCACCCTCACCCTGCTGCGCGGCTGCGCCGACGACACCGTCCGGACGCTTCAGGAGCCCTCCGAACACCCCTGATGCCGATTCAGCGCGAGGTGGCGCTCCGCGGCACGATCCGGAAGCCGACGCCTCGGACCGTCACGATCAGGTCCGGGTCACCCTTGGTCCGCGCCAGTTTCTGGCGGAGGTTGGCGATGTGCACCTCGATGGCCCGTTCGTCCGTCCGGCTCACGAAGTTGTAGCCGCGGTAGTCGCGACCCCGCGAGACCCGCACGAGCTCCTCCTTGGTCCGGACCGCGCCGTTGCTCCGCATCAGTTCGTGCAGGAGGTTGAACTCCGTCTTCGTCAGTGGCAGCTCGACGCCGGCGCAACTCGCGGTGCGGGCGTCGCTGTCCACCACGAGGACTCCGTTCCGCAGGAGCGTGTCGGACGATTCCTGGCTCGCGTCCCCGGACAGGACGGGAGCTGCAGCGGGAATCCCGGACGGCGCGGACTGCGCGGACGGTGCGGACGCATGTTGTGCCATCTGGCCGGCGCGGGGCCTGCGGAGCATCGCGTCGATGCGCGCCCGCAGTTCCCGTGGGCGGAAGGGCTTCAGGACGTAGTCGTCGGCGCCGGCCTGGAGGGCGGTCAGGATATCCAGCTCGTCCCCGCGACCGCTCAGGACGATCACGTAGCAGTCCGTGGTGGAGCGGATCCGCCGGAGGACCTCGTACCCGTCGATGTCGGGCAGCCCGATGTCGAGGGTCACCACGACCGGATGCTCCTGGCGCACTATGTCGACGCCCTCACGGCCGGTGGCCGCGCCGGTCACCTGGAAGCCCCCCTGGGCGAGGATGGCGGAGACCAGGTTGCGGATGTCGAGATCGTCCTCGATGACGACGGCCGCCCGGACCTCGCCGGGTCCGGAGCTACTCATAGCGGGGCGTCCCACGATGATTCCGCGTGGCGGGGGAGGTGGGCCTGAGCACAGCGCCTTCGGCCGATCCGGGAGTTGTATTGAATTGGACTGTCCGAGACATACTCGTGGACCTGTTCTCTTCGGCGGCCCGGCTGACCTCGTGGGTCCCGTGGCTTTGCGTCCCCGGCTCGCACCGGGTTTGCCCTTATCGACGAGCGGTTGCCCGCCCGACGATACTAGCAACCCCGACCGACACATCCGTGACGCGGGCACGCAGCGGTCCGTGCCGTGCCGGGCACCTCCCCGCTGCAGGGAAGCGAGCCCGCCGAAGGCTGCGCCGGACGCCTGCGGGCGCTACGGTCCTTCCATGCAGATCGTGCAGTACGAGCCGGCCCACCGGGCGGCGCTGCTCGCGCTCTCGATACGGGCCTGGGAGCCGGTGTTCCCGCTGTTCCGCGAGGCGATGGCGCCGTTCGCCTACGAGTCCTTCTATCCGGACGGATGGCGGGAACGCCAGATACGCGATCTGGCGGCAGTGCTCGACGGCGAACCGCAGAACGTCGCCGTGGCCTTCGAGGAGGGCCGGCCCGTGGGCTGGGTGTGCACGCGGTTCCATCCCGAGGACAGCATGAGCGAGATCTACGTGCTGGCCGTGGACCCGGAGTTCCAGCGCCGGGGTGTGGCCAGGGCCCTCATGGGCCATTCCTTCGATCGGGGGCGGGAGGCCGGGATGCGGATGGTCCTCGTCGAGACCGGCGACGATCCGGGCCACCGGCCGGCACGCCAGGCGTACGAGGCGGCCGGGTTCGAGCGCTGGCCCGGCACCCGGGACGACGGAGGACCGCGCACCTTGAGGCCCAGCCCCGGTACAGGACCGGCACACCGCAGCCATGGTGCGGCTCCGTGGAACGGGAGGAGGCCCTGCTACCCCTTCAGATCGCGTCGGCGGGCGGCTACTCCTCGGCGTTGGCACGTTCCTCGATCCAGTCCGTCGCCGCGTCCGAGAGGAACACGCCGTCGGGCCCGCGCCCACCCATCCACCAGGACTCGGTCGCCACGAGGCCGCCCGCCCTGCTGATGTCCGCCACCACCTCGGGACTCAGTGCCTCACCGTTGTGGGCCATCAGCCAGTCCCGCGTCTGCTGCGTGACGCCGTTCCACCATTCCTCGAGGTCCATGCCGGACAGTATGTCACCCGGCGCCCCGGTCGTGGCGGCGGATTCGCTGTTACGCGGGCTCGCCGTCGTTCTTCCACTCCTGGATGATGCGGGGTGAGGCGTGGATGCACAGCATCCGCAGCGGGCCGTCGCCGTCGTTCGTGAAGCCGTGCCAGACGCGGGCCGGCGCCACGACGGTGTCACCCGCCGTCCCCTCGAGAACCGCGGTGCCGACGGTGAAGCGCACGTTCCCGTCGAGAACCACCCACGTCTCGGTGTACGGGTGGCGATGGAGGGCCACGGTGTCGCCCGGGTCGTTGTCCACCGAGAAGTAGGAGATGGCGGAGCCGAAGGACCCGCCGTCGAAGCGGCGCGTCCTGCTGCCCGGAAGGGCCAGTTCCTCCCGGGGGATGGCCCGCGCCGGCGGGGGAGATCCGCCGGTCGGCGTTGTGGTCCGGGGGTCCATGGCTGCCTCCTGGTTCGATGCGATGACGGGTGGACGTCGCGGGTGGGCCGATCTCATCGCAGCGCGCTACACCGTTGTGCCTGTTGCTATAGTGTGTGTCGCACACTATAGTTTCGCGCATGGCAAACAACGACGACCTGATTGCCGGACACCTGCAGGAACTGCGGCGCGGGACGGTCGTCCTCGCATGCCTCACCCGGCTGCGCACCCCCGACTACGGGTACGCGCTCCTCGAAGCGCTCGACGGCCTGGGCATCCAGGTCGACGCGAACACGCTCTACCCTCTCCTGCGGCGCCTGGAGAAGCAGGGCCTGCTGACGAGTGAGTGGAACACTGCCGAGTCCCGTCCGCGGAAGTTCTACCGGACGAGCCCGGCCGGTGACGACCTCGCCACCACCCTCACGGCCGACTGGGATCGGCTGACGACCTCGCTCCATCGCCTCGCCGAAGGGGAAGTGCCATGACCACGCTGACCGATCGCTATGTGTGGGCCGCCATGCGGACCGTCCCGGAGTCCCAGCGCTCCGGCCTCGACCCCGAGATCAGGGAGATGATCGGCGACGCCGTCGACGCCCGCCTCGCCTCCGGCGAGGACCCTGCCGCCGCGGAGCGCTCGGCACTGGTCCAGCTGGGGGACCCGGAGCGTCTCGCGGCGGACTACGTGGATCGGCCCCTCACGCTCATCGGACCGCGCTACTACCTCGACTGGCTGCGGCTCCTCAGGACGCTCGTCGCCATCGTGGTCCCCATCACCGCCGTCGCAGTGCTGGTGGTGCAGCTCCTCACCTCGGGCAGCATCGGGGGAGCGATCGGCAGCGCGGTGTCGACGGCGATCACCACGACCGTGCACATCGGCTTCTGGACCACACTGCTCTTCGTGGTCCTCGAACGCAGCGGCACCGCCGACACCGGCATGGAATGGACGGTCGAGCGCCTTCCCGAGCTGCCGGACCGCACGCGCGACGGGCGCCTGGCCGAGCTCGTCGCCTCCCTCGTCTTCCTCGCGCTCTTCGCCGGGGCGATCCTGTGGCAGCAGGTCCGGTCCGTCGCCCGTGCGGACGACGGCAGCGCGATCCCGCTGCTCGACCCCGCCCTGTGGTCCTTCTGGCTCCCGTGGTTCCTGGCGCTGATCGTCCTCGAGGCCGGGTTCGCCGTCTGGCTGTACCTGCGGGGCTGGTCCTGGCGCGCCGCCGTCGTGAACGTCCTTCTCAATGTCGCCTTCGCGGTCCCGGCGATCCTCCTGTGGTCCGAAGGGCGACTGCTCAACCCGGACTTCGTCGACGCCGTCGGCTGGGATCCGGCGGTTGCGACCGGCAGTGGCTGGACCGTCACCGCCATCGTCACGGCCGTGACGGTGCTGATCGCGGCCTGGGACGTGGTGGACGGCTTCCTGAAGGCACGCCGGGCCTCCGTCGCGGCGCCGCTGCATGCGGTCCCGGCCCTGCGCTGAGGCGGTCGGGGCGCCCGGAGCCGTGCAGAGGGAAGGCGTACCGTGGGCGGATGGCAGCCACCGATTCCCGTAAGCAGCACATCGTCCGGACCCTCGTCGAGGCCCATCAGGACCTGATGGTCGCCGACCCCCTCGCCTTCCGTGCACGATTCCGGAAGATGGCTGCGGATCCCTACGCCTTCTACCGCGGCAGTGCGTCCCTGTTCTACACCGACATGGCCGAGCTCGAGGACGACTGGGCGGACGAGCGCACGAGCCGGGTGTGGATCCACGGCGACCTGCACGCCGAGAACTTCGGTACCTACATGAGCAACCAGGGCCGGCTCACGTTCGACGTCAACGATTTCGACGAGGCGTACGTGGGCCACTTCTCCTGGGACCTGCGCCGGTTCGTCGCCTCGCTGACCCTGCTGTGCTGGCAGAAGGCCCTGCCGTCACAGGCGGTCCGCGGGCTGGCGCGCACGTACCTCGAGGCCTACCTCGGGCGGGTCGGGGACTATGTGGAGGACGAGCAGTCGGCCTTCGCCTTCGGGCTCGACAACACGGACGGCGCCATCCACCGCGTGCTGCAGCAGGCCCGCGCCGCACGGCGGACGCGCCTGCTCGACTCCCTGACACAGATCGAGGACTACGAGCGCCGGTTCCGCGACGACGGCTCCATCCGACCCCTCGACGAGGACGAGTACGCGGAGGTGTCCGACGCCTTCGGGCGCTACCTCGGTACGATCCCCGACGGTGAGCGCTCACGCCGCCGCGTCTTCTACCGGGTCAAGGGGATCGTCGGGAAGAAGGGCTTCGGGATCGGCAGCGCAGGGCTGCCCACGTACAACGTGCTCATCGAGGGCTTCGACGAGGCGCAGGAGAACGACATCATCCTCACCCTGAAGCAGTCGAACATCGCCGCTCCCAGCCGCATCGTGGAGGACGAACGCGTGCGTGGCTTCTTCGACGACGACGGACACCGCGCCGTCGTCAGCCAGCGCTCGCTGCAGACCCACACCGACCCGTTCCTCGGCTACACCTCGATCCGCGGCGTCTCCTACGTGGTGTCGGAGCTCTCCCCGTACAAGCGCGACCTCTCCTGGGAGGACCTCACCGAGCCCGAGCAGATGGCCCCCGTGCTCGAGGCCCTCGGCCAGGCCACGGCGAAGATCCACTGCTCCACGGACGAGGACAGCGACCACGACCTCGTGCCGTTCCGCACGGAGACCGCCATCCTCGCCGCCGTCGGGAACTCCCGTGACGGGTTCATCGAGGACATCGTGGGGTTCGGCGAGGCCTACGCGGAGACGGTGCGGCAGGATCACGCCCTCTTCGTCGACGCCTTCCGGGAGGGCCTCATCACTGCCGTCCCCGCTACCTGAGGAGCAGGGGTTGAGTCAAGGGGACTCAACTTCATTTTGCTCCTCGACGTGCCGCGACTATACTTGAGTGCAGAACGCTCAATCCACGCGCCCGGCGGATGAGCGCCTCGCAAATCCCGGGCAGTCGAAAGGAAATTGCATGTCACGTGCAGTAGGTATTGACCTCGGAACCACCAACTCGGTCGTCTCGGTCCTCGAAGGCGGCGAGCCCACCGTCATCGCGAACGCCGAGGGCGCACGCACCACGCCGTCGATCGTCGCTTTCTCCAAGTCCGGTGAGGTCCTGGTGGGCGAGATCGCCAAGCGCCAGGCCGTCAACAACATCGACCGCACCATCGCCTCGGTCAAGCGCCACATGGGCACCGACTGGAATGTCGGCATCGACGGCAAGAAGTACACGCCGCAGGAGATCTCCGCGCGCATCCTCCAGAAGCTGAAGACCGACGCGGAGAGCTACCTCGGCGAGAAGGTCACCGACGCCGTCATCACGGTGCCCGCCTACTTCAACGACGCCGAGCGCCAGGCCACCAAGGAGGCCGGCGAGATCGCAGGCCTGAAGGTGCTGCGCATCGTCAACGAGCCCACTGCGGCGGCCCTCGCCTACGGCCTCGACAAGGGCAAGGAGGACGAGCTCATCCTCGTGTTCGACCTCGGTGGCGGAACGTTCGACGTCTCCCTGCTCGAGGTGGGCAAGGACGAGGATGCGTTCTCCACCATCCAGGTCCGCTCCACCTCCGGTGACAACCGCCTCGGCGGCGACGACTGGGACCAGCGCGTGGTCGACTACCTGCTCTCGCAGGCCAAGGCCAAGGGTGCGGACCTCTCGAAGGACAAGATCGCCCTGCAGCGCCTGAAGGAAGCCGCGGAGCAGGCCAAGAAGGAACTGTCCTCGGCGACGTCCACCAACATCTCGCTCCAGTACCTCTCGGTCACCGCGGACGGCCCCGTCCACCTCGACGAGCACCTGTCCCGTGCCAAGTTCCAGGACCTCACGAAGGACCTCCTGGACCGTACCAAGAAGCCGTTCCAGGACGTCATCGCCGAGGCCGGAATCAAGGTCAGCGACATCGACCACATCGTCCTCGTCGGCGGTTCCACCCGCATGCCCGCTGTCGTCGAACTCGTCAGGGAACTCGCCGGCGGCAAGGAGCCCAACAAGGGCGTCAACCCGGACGAGGTCGTGGCGGTCGGCGCCGCACTGCAGGCCGGTGTGCTGAAGGGTGAGCGCAAGGACGTGCTGCTCATCGACGTCACGCCGCTGTCCCTCGGGATCGAGACCAAGGGCGGCATGATGACCAAGCTCATCGAGCGCAACACGGCCATCCCGACCAAGCGCAGCGAGACCTTCACCACCGCGGACGACAACCAGCCGTCCGTGGCCATCCAGGTCTTCCAGGGTGAGCGCGAGTTCACCCGCGACAACAAGCCGCTGGGCACCTTCGAGCTGACCGGCATCGCGCCGGCTCCGCGCGGCGTCCCGCAGGTCGAGGTCACCTTCGACATCGACGCCAACGGCATCGTGCACGTGTCCGCCAAGGACAAGGGCACGGGCACCGAGCAGTCGATGACCATCACCGGTGGATCGTCCCTCTCCAAGGAGGACATCGACCGCATGGTGCGCGAGGCCGAGGAGCACGCAGCGGAGGACAAGCAGCGTCGCGAGGCCGCCGATACGCGCAACGGCGCCGAGCAGCTCGCCTACTCGGTGGACAAGCTCATCGCCGACAACTCGGACAAGCTGCCCGAGGACGTCCGGACCGAGGTCCAGGCCGACGTCGACGCCCTGAAGAAGGCGCTCGAGTCGCAGGACAACGACGCCGAGGTGAAGACGGCCTTCGAGAAGCTGCAGGCCTCCCAGTCCAGGCTCGGCGAAGCGATCTACGCCTCCGCCCAGCAGGACGCGGGCGCCGCAGGCAGCGCGCCCGCCGACGACCAGCCGGCCGCCGCAGGTGCCGACGAGGACATCGTCGACGCCGAAGTGGTCGACGACGACATCAACGAGAAGAAGTAGCCATGCCGCACCACGGAAACGAAGAAGAGCACGCGTCAGAGCCGGTGAGCTTCCGCGACAACCGGAAGATCGACCCTGAGACCGGCGAAGTCCGTGGGCAGCAGAACGACGCCGGCGCTCCGGCCGCGGACGAATCCGCGGCCGGGGAGCAGGCCGCACCTGCCGGTGACGCCTCCGAGGGGGACGCCCTGGCCCAGGCCGAGGCGATCCTGAACGAGGCCGGCGCCGAGGGGGACAACCCGGCGGTGGACGTCGTCGCTGAACTGCGCAACGACCTGCTCCGCCTCCAGGCCGAGTACGTCAACTACCGGCGCCGCGTGGAGCGCGACCGCGATGTCGCCCGTGATCAGGCGGTCATCGGCGTCATCAACACGCTGATGCCCGTCCTCGACGACATCGACGCCGCACGCCAGCACGGCGATCTCGCCGAGGGGCCCTTCGCGGCCATCGCGGGCAAGCTCGAGAACGCCCTCAGGACGTACGAGCTCACCCGCATCGACGAGGTCGGCGTCGCCTTCGACCCGAACATCCACGAAGCGCTCATGCAGCAGCCGAGTGCGGACGTCCAGGCCGACAGCGTCAGCCAGATCCTCCGCGTGGGCTACCGCAAGGGCGAGCGCGTCCTCCGGGCCGCGCAGGTCATCGTGGCGGTTCCGGAGTAACTGAAATGCCGGGTGGGGCAGTCTTCCCGGGCCAACGAAATTCCTGCGCTCGCAGAGCTCGCTACGGAATATTGAAGGCCCTACAGAAGACGGCCCCACCCGTCTCTCCATGACTGACCCGGGTGTCGATGAGACACCTGGTGCACGGCGGGGGTTCGGCCGGTGGCCCCGGCCCTTATATCTTTAGCAACACCTACGAAAGGAGACGCCCATTGGCTAGTCAGGATTGGGTCGACAAGGATTTCTACAAGATCCTCGGTGTCTCCAAGGACGCCTCCGGCACCGACATCAAGAAGGCCTACCGGAAACTCGCCCGCAAGTACCACCCCGACCAGAACCAGGGTGATGCCGCATCGGAGAAGACGTTCAAGGACGTCTCGGAGGCCTACTCGGTGCTGTCCGACGACGAACAGCGCCAGCAGTACGACGCCATCCGTGCGATGGGCGGCGGAGCACGGTTCTCGGCCGGCGGCGCCGGTGGCGGAGCCGGCGGCAGCGCGGGCTTCGAGGACATCTTCGGGAACCTCTTCGGCCAGGGCGCCGGCACGGGCACACGCCAGCGCACCGGCTTCTCGAACAGCAACCTGCCTCCCGAGTTCGCCGACCTGTTCGGCGGCGGTGTGGGCGGTGTGGGCGGCAACGGCTTCCCCGGCGGCTTCCAGTCCACGCGTCCGCAGAAGGGCGCCGACCGGACGGCCACCACGACCATCTCCTTCGCCGGATCGATCAACGGCACCACCATCGGCCTGCGCGAACCCTCGGGAGAGCAGATCGACGTGCGCATCCCCGCGGGCATCCGGGACGGGCAGAAGGTCCGCGTGAAGGGCAAGGGGCAGCCGGGCCAGGCCGGTCCGGGAGACCTCATGGTCGCCGTCTCGGTGAAGGACCACCCGCTGTTCAAACGTGACGGCGACAACATCCGTGTGCACGTGCCCGTCAGCTTCCCCGAGGCGGCGCTCGGCGCCCAGATCGAGGTCCCGACGCTCACAGGCGAACTGGTGAAGATGAAGGTCCCCGCCGGCACGCCCTCGGGCCGGACCCTTCGCCTCAAGGGCCGGGGTGTGAAGACGTCCAAGGGCACGGGTGACCTGCTCGTGATCGTCGACGTCGTCGTCCCGCAGAACCTGTCCAAGGAGGCCGAAGCCGCGGTGGAAACGTTCCGCGACGCCACGAAGGACGCCGACCCGCGCGCCGGGCTCGCCGCGAAGGCGCGCCTGTAACAGTACGCTCGAGCAACCGCCGGAGGACCGGTGACGGAAGGAGGCCAGCCATGGACTACACGATGCCCATCTATGTCATCTCGGTGGCCGCCGAGCTCGCCGACATGCACCCGCAGACGCTGCGCCAGTACGACCGGCTCGGTCTCGTCACTCCCAGCCGGGCACCCGGCCGGGCGAGGCGCTACTCGCAGAAGGACGTCGGCACGCTGCGCGAGATCCAGAAACTCTCCCAGGAGGGCGTGTCCCTCGAGGGCATCCGCCGCATCCTCCAGCTCGAGAATCAGGTGGCGGCCCTGCAGACGCGCGTGACCGAGCTGTCCTCCGAACTGGCCTCCCGCCGGATCCACGCCGAGTCCAGCCGCGTGTTCGCCGCCGGCCTCGCGGGCGACGTCGTCACGCTGGCCCGCGGCCAGCGTCCCCGCCCCCGCAGCCAGGCGCTGGTCATCTGGCGCCCCGACACCGAGCGCACCGCGAACTAGCCGCTGCTGCCCGATGCGACCGCTGTCGTACCCGGACATGCTCCCCGGAGGTCTTCGCCACCGGGTGCCGGTGGAATTTGTCAGGGAGCGCGGGCAGACTTGGAAGATGGAACCCTTCCCGGAGGCACGTCATGTTTGAGCTGTTCGTCGAGGCCCTCGCGATCGGGGCCGGCGTGCTCGCCGTCCTCGGCGCGGGTACGGGCGTGGCAGGGTGGCTCGTGGTGCGCAAGGTGAGGCGATCGCACATCATCGAGCGCACCAGGGACCGCGGCATGCTGGCCGCCCGCGCCTATGCGCCGGACAAGCTGACGCGGGAGCCCGCGCGGCTGATCGGCGACCTGAAGCGTTCCTCCCGCGCCACCCACCTCGCGCTCGCGGAGGCTGCGGCGCAGGGACGCCCCGTCGGCGACCTGCCCCGCGCCGCGGCGGAGATCGACCAGGCCGCGGCCTCGCTCGGGACCATGCTGCGCGCGGCAGACCGCGAGCCGAATCGCGCCCTGAAGCAGGAGTGGACTACCGACCTCGCAGCGCAGGCCCGGGCGCTCGACGAGCTCTCGGCGGATCTGCGCCGGTGTCTGCTGCAGACCTCCAGGTCCATCGACACCCTCCAGCTGGACCAGGCCACGAACCGCCTGCGCACCGAGATCTCCGCCATGGCCACCTGGCGGGACAGCTACGGGAACCGGCAGGCCTGGTGACCGGTTGGACCAGGTAGACGCACTCCACTCACCGACCCGGGGGTCCCCACCGTGACGATCAAACGCCGTATCACGCGCATCGTGCAGGCCAACCGTTACGCCGCGGCCGAGTCGAAGGAGGACCCGCGGGCGCAGGCGCAGGCCGCGCAGCAGGCCCAGCGGGCACTGCTCGACCAGGCGCGGCGCGGCGCGGCGGATGTCGCGGCGCACCACCACCGCGTGGGCCTCGCCGCGAACGAGGCCGCCGACTACGTGAACCGGGTCGAGGCCGCAGCGGCCGCCGCGGTGCAGCGGGGGGACGACGACGCCGCCCGGGCCGCCATCCGTGAGTCGATGACCGCACGGCGCCGCCTCGAGACCCTCACCCGGCAGTTGCGCGAGGCGGAGCAGCAGGCCCGCCGGCTCCACGACGACGTGCGACGGCTCGAGCAGCGCGTACAGCAGAACGCGATGGAGTACGACGCCATGCTGGCGCGTCGGGCTGCTGCGCAGGCCGCCATCGGCGTCCATGACGCGCTGGCCTCGTCGAGCCGCGAGGCGGCGGCGATAGAGGCCGCACGCCGCAACGCGGAACTCGAGGTACGGCGCTTCGAAGCGCAAGCGCAGGCCCGCGAGGAACTGTCGTGGACGGATCCGTCCTCGCCGCGCCTGCAGCGGGCGTTCGAGGAGCTCGAGGCGGAGGCGGCCGCCCAGCAGGAACTCGAGGAGCTCAAGCGGAGGAACGACCGAGGCTATCCTCCCGTGCAGCGCTGAGCGCCCGCAGGAGGGCGTCGTCGACGTCGTCCACGTGCCGCAGACGGATGCGCCAGGCGAACGGATCCGTGGTGCGGACCGGTTCGAGGCCGGGCAGGTCCGGCACCGCCAGCCGGAAGAACACGTCCACCGCGGTTCTGGTGCTGGGTGTGAGCTGCGCGAACTTCCGGCGAGGCGTCTGGAGGGAGACGTAGGTCTTGCGCATCTGGATGGTGACCTCCGGGGTCTCCGTGGCCCAGAGCGGGATTCGGTCGGCGAGCGGCCTGAGAGCCGGTCGGTCGGCGTACTGGGCGGCGTAGAGCTCGTCGGCGGAGAGCCGGAAGAACTCGGGGAGCCCGAAGACCTCCCAGCCGATGCTCATCAGGTTGTACCCGGTGATCCCCTGGTCCTTCAGCCAGCGGGACAGCTCCTCGCGGGTGCTGATCCCCGCCGAGCGGGCATCAGCAGCCCAGTCCGCCGGGGTCCGGCCCGTGGTGCGGAGCAGCCGCGCCGCGTTCGTCCCGACCATGGCCTGCCAGCTCCGCATCTCACCCATGCCCACACTGTAACGGGGCCGGCACCGCGCGGAACCGTCCGGGACCACACACCCTGAGGGCACCGGAGGGCGTTGCTACACTCGGCGCATGACCGAGCTGAGCGGTGCCCATGTCCTCGTCGTCGGCGCCACCGGGGTCCTCGGTGCCGAACTGTCACGGCAGCTCGCGGCGGAAGGCGCCCAGCTCACCCTGTCCGGCCGGTCCGAGGACAAACTGGCGGGCCTCGCGGAGGAACTCGGCGACGCCGTCGTCGCTCACGCAGCAGCGGATCTCGGCAGGCCCACGGGACCGGCGGACATCGCCGCCGCCGTCTACGGGCGCCCCCTCGACGGCCTGGTGTTCGCCTCCGGTGTCGTGGCCTTCGGTCCTGCTGTCGAGGTGGACGACGACACCCTCGACGAACTCGTGCTCGTCAACCTCCTCGGCTACATGCGGCTCATCCGCGCGGTCGCCCCCTCTCTCGGAAAGGGCTCGTTCATCGCGCAGATCAGCGCCGTCGTCGCCGAGAGCCCCACGGCGGGCATGGCCGCGTACTCGGCCACCAAGGCCGGGCTGAGCGCCTACGGGAAGGTGCTGACACTGGAACTGCGTCGGCAGGGCGTCCGGGTGCTCGACGCGCGTCCACCACACACCGAGACCGGACTCGCCACCCGGCCCATCGCCGGCGAGGCACCGCGGCTGCCGCAGGGCAAGGACCCGGTGGACGTCGCAGGCCGCATCGTCACCGCTATCCGCGACGGCGAGCGGGACCTGCCCTCCACGGAGTTCTAGCACCGGCAGACGTCGGATCCCGGCCTCCTGGGCCCGCCAGGGGCGTGTGCTCTACTGGGGGCATGATGCGCAGGAGCACCGGTTCGCCGTCGACGTTCGGATCGCTCACGGCGGCCGCGGAGGCGTACGAGGCCGCGCTGCCGGGGTTGCGCGCACAGTTCGCCATCGACGGCCTCGACCGTTCGGGTGTCCCGACGTGGGCCACGTGGTGGCGGAGCGGGCACTCGGGTGCCGGGATGGGTGGCGTCGGCTACGGCCCCTCGGCGGCACAGGCGCGCGTCGGCGCCCTGGGGGAGACCGTCGAGAGCGTCTTCTCCCACCTGGCGTTCGCGCGCCTCGAACGGACCACCGGGTCCTACACCGATCTACGGTCGCGGCTCGGCGTGGAGCGGGTCGCCGATCCGAGGACGCTCGGGCTGCCGGCGGGCTCCGCCTACCGCGACGACATGGCACTGACCTGGGTGCCGATGCGGCGCGCCCGCTCCATTCCGGCCGGGGACCGCGCCGGCCGGGATGGCGGCACCGGCAGCATGGGCCCGCCGATCCTCGAACTCGACGGGGAGACGGTGCTCGTGCCGGTGGACCTCGTGGCGAGCAGCCCCTCGGAGCTGGGCCACCACGACTCGGGGGAGCGCCTCCTGATGCCGGTGGCGAACGGCATGGGCGCGGGGACGAGCCTGCGGCAGGCCGTCCTCCACGGCGTCCTCGAGATCCTCCAGCGCGACGGCAACGGCCTCTCCTTCCGGGCTCTCGACCGCGGCGCCGTCGTCGAACTGGGACCGGACGACGGCGACCGCGAGACGCGCGAGGCGCTCGATGCCCTGCGCGCCGCCGGGGTGGACGTCATCGTGAAGATCGCGTCGGTGGACCGCGGGGTGCCGAACCTCTACGTGGTGGGGCACGCGCCCGGGGACGATCTCGTCGTCGCCACGGCCTGCGGCGAGGCGGCACACCCCGACCGCGACGTCGCGCTCCGGAAGGCGGTCCTTGAGTTCGCGTCCGCCCGGGCCCGCAAGGCGTTCATGCACGGCCCACTGACCGCGGTCCGTGAAGTCGCGCCGCAGGACTACCTCGACGATGCGCTATCGGTCGTCGACCCGACCGCCGAGGAGCCACGCGTCCTCGATGCGACCGTGGCCTGGCTGACCGTTGGCGCGGAGCAGGACGCGGTGGTGCGGGCCCGCCTCGATGCCACGATCTTCTCCCGCCGGTCGACCGTCCGGTTCGGTGACCTGCCGACCGACCCGACGGCAGACCCGTCGGTGATCCTCGCCGGGCACGGCCTCGAGATCCTCGTGGCCGACCTGACCCCGCCGGAGGTGGGCGGGAACGGCGCGGCTCGCGCGGTGAAGGTCGTGGTGCCCGGGACCGAGGTGGAGACGGTGGCCTACGGCCGGATCGGCGAGGCCGGCGTCCGCAGGCTGGTCGAGGACGGCCGGGACGATCTCGCACGCGTGGGCCGGCGGCCCGGCGGCGACGGGTGGCGCGAGGTCATCCTGACGCCCGACGCCGTGGAACGGCTCGGCGGTCCGGCCTGGTTCGACCGCGATGCCGTCGACGCGACGGCCGACGGATTGCTGCCGATCTACCGGGAACCCGGCCGGCACGCCGCCCGACGCGCCCTCGGTGAGCGTTGATGCCCCCGGTGGGATCCGGCGGACCGGTCGACGCCGACGGGAAGGCCGACGAACTCGAGACCTACATCCTCGACCAGGGCGAGCGCCCCGGGGGAACCCCGGTGGTACTGCTCGATGACGCCGCCGTCGCGGCCGGTGCTGATCCGTCCGTGCTGATCCCTGCCATCCTCGATCCGTTGCCCGAGGTGCTCCGGCGGCCCGCTCCGTTCAGCTACGAGGCCTACGTCCTGCAGAGCGTCCTCGGGGAACTGCTGCTCGGGAGTGTCGGCGCCGGGTGGTCCCGGGACGAGCTGTCGGCCATCCCGCGCCTGACCCTGAACTTCCACGACGTCGCGCAGGACCACCGCGAGGCCGTCCACGAGCGCCTGCACAAGCTTGCGAGCCTGCGGAACCTCCTGCAGGACGGGGGGCCCGCGGAATCGCACCCGCGGGTCATGGTCCTCCTGTTCGACGGGTACAGGGACGCCGCGGAGATGGTCGTCCCGATCTGCGAACGGCTCGCGCTGCCCGTCCTGGTCCTGCCCATCGCCCTCGAAGTGGAGGACGATCGCGCCGGGACGCTGAGCGACGACGAGCTGACCGCCCTGGCGCAACGGCACGAGCTCGGCTTCCACACGCTCACCCACCGCATGGCGGACGAGATCACGCCCGCCTCGGAGACCGCCGAGGTGACCGACGTCGTGCACCGGCTCACCGGAATGGCCGGCCGCGCTCCCCGCGTGGGCGCGTGGTGCGGGGGAGCACGCTTCGACGAGCGCCTGCTCGGGAATCAGCGTCTGCGGGAGCTAGGGATCACCGGACTCATCTCCAACTGGTCCTGGGAGACCATCTAGGCGGACACTGTTCGAACCAGCCGTGCTGAGCTACTGACCGCTTCACCAGCTCGCACTGGCAACCGAGTCACGTCGGTCGTCCTGCCAGGCTATGAGTACCACGAGTGGAAACACCTCCTGAATTGCTCAGGTCTGGGGCAGGATATGGGGTGTGGTCAAGAAAACGCCCGACGAGGCGAGCCCCCAGGTCCTGTCCAAGAAGGAGTACGCAAAGGAACTGCTGCGATTGCAGGAGGAACTGGTCGCCTTGCAGGAGTGGGTGCGCGCAACCGGGACGCGGCTGGTCGTTATTTTCGAAGGACGCGACACAGCCGGTAAGGGCGGAACCATCCAACGCATCAGCGGTGCGCTCAACCCGCGCTCGTGCCGGGTTGTCGCACTCCCGGCGCCGACGGAGCGCGAACGATCACAGTGGTACTTCCAGCGTTACATCGCCCATCTACCGGCGGCCGGGGAAATGGTGCTGTTCGACCGGTCCTGGTACAACCGCGCTGGGGTGGAGCGGGTGATGGGGTTTTGCACTGACGAACAGTATGCCGACTTCGTCGACACGGTGCCCATGCTCGAGGATGCGCTAGTCTCCGATGGAATCGTGCTGGTGAAGTACTGGTTGAGCCTCTCCGACTCCGAACAACGCCGTCGATTCCAGGCCCGCATCGACAATCCGGCCAAGCGTTGGAAGCTGAGCCCGATGGACCTCGAGGCACAGGCCCGGTGGGTTGACTACGCCGAGGCGAAGGACAAGATGTTCGAGTTCAGTGACACCGAGCGCAACCCGTGGTGGGTGGTGGACGCCGACAACAAGAAGGAAGCGCGGCTCAACCTGATGGCCCATCTGTTGTCGCTGCTGCCTTACGAGCAACCTGAGTTGCCGGATATCGAGTTGCCCGAGCGCCAGAACCGGGCTTATGAGCGGCCGCCGTTGGACCGCCAGCGGTTCGTACGCCAGCGCTACGAGATCGAGAAGTCGGAAAAAGCATTGAAGGGCAAGAAAAAGGATTCTGACCAGCAAAAGTCTCGAGAAGGGGACTGAATCTACGGACCTCTTCGAGCGAGTGCTCGCATCCCTGAGTGCGAAGGGAGATGACTCTACTCGCGGCTTCCTGCGACGCAGCGTCCGATCGGACAGCACAAGCGGAATTTGGTTCCGTACGGTGGGGATCCATTACCGGGCGCTGGTGAGCTTTCGGATGTGCGGGGGCAGCGAGTTCAAACAGTAGCCGGGCGGCGTCGAGGGATCCTCAGTGAGCAGTCAGGGCGCCACGATCGTGGGGTGTACCGAAAGAACCGAGCGGCTAGGTCCTGCTCGGTGAGCATGGACGCTTGTCGTGTCGTGAGGCAGGATGCTCGCATGGGGAACAGATCGCGTGCAGTTGCTGTCCTTTGTGCAGCCGTTCTGCTGGGCGGCTGTGGCATCTCTCCGTCCTTCTCCGAGGAGGAAAAAGCAGAGATGCGAGACAGCGCCACTGAGTATCAGCAGGCGGTTCTCGAGGATCTAGTGGTGAGTGAGGACGAGTATCGTGCCGCTGTTGGTGCGACACGAGACTGTGTTCAGGACAAGGGTTGGGGAGTCGGGCCTATCGAGGAGGATGGGAAGCAGCTAGGGTTCCAATCCTCGAATAGTGCTGAGAGCGGCTCCACCGCTGAGGATATGCGGGCCTGCTATGACGAGTACCTGACGCAAGTCGGTTCTGTCTGGTTATCTCAAGGCACCCGACTCACAGCGTAAGACGCGCGAGTTACCTGCCGTAGCCAGAGCTGGCATCGCTCTCGGTGCATTGGCGATCGTTCTATACACCGGGGCGACGATCGCATCAGCCGTCGAGTGCAACATGACAGAGGCAGCAGGTCTGCCCGTCACCGGTCCTTCGCCGGTCATTCTGCTTGCCGGCTCGATCGCGATAGGACTCGCTGTTGCCGCACTCGCTCTGCTGGTGCTGGCATGGATCATCCGTGGGACCACCCACGACGCATCACGACCCCGAGCTCAATTGCCTTGTCCGCTGAGGGAGCCCTTTCCGGGTGGATGCTGTTGTGCAGTGCGGACCGCGCGCGACGACGATGAAGCTTTCCACTTGCGAAAGTGATAAGCGAGTGCGATGCTTTCCGATATGGAAAGTTATGACGAAACGCTCCGGCTTGCCGATCGTGCAGCGGCGGCCCCTTATACGGAGCTACCCCGCACTCCCGGGTGGTACCCCTTCGCGATGGCCGGTTACTTCACCCTCGTCGCCGGAGCTTTCCCGCTCCTGCGAGAAGGCCGGATACTCCTCGGGGCGGGATTGCTCCTCGTAGCCGTAATCGCGGTGAGCACCCTGACCATGATCCTTCGCGCGAAGCTGGGTACATGGCCCCGCCTGTCCACCGCGCCTCTCGAGATCAAACGGGCTTACGGGCTCTTCATCGTCCTGGCGCTCATCGCACTCATCACCTCCAGCGCCGTCTGGGTGTGGCTCGGCGACACAGCCGGGTTGGTCGCAGTCTTCCTCACTGCCCTCACGGTGGTGTGGGTGTACGAGTTCCGTCTCTACCCTGCTGCTGCCCGGCAGGTCCGGCAGCGCCTGGCATGAGCTCCCCCCTGGACGGGCTCGATCCCACACTCAACCAGCCCAAACGCCTTGCCGCGATCGCCATGATCGCCGCGAGTACGTCCTGCGACTTCGCGTTCCTCCGCGACCAACTCCAACTCAATGACTCAGACCTGTCCAGGCACATGACAGCGCTCAACCATGCCGGCTACGTCACCGTACGAAAGAGCGGCGGCGGCCGCGGCAGCACCACCACCTACTCCATCACCCCCGCCGGCCGAACCGCATATGCACGACACCGCGACACACTCACCGCGTTCCTAGCCGCCCACGACCCCACCACTCCGTCCCGATAAAGGATGCATCGATCCAACGAGCGAGCGAAAGGATCCCTGATACCTACATGTCCTTTGCGCCTCGGTAGGTGCCAGACGACGTCCCGGTAGCCGATCCTCCTACGAGGCATCGCTGAGCAGCGGCTGCATGGGGCAGGATGGGCGCGATGACTATCGAACTGCGACCTTGGACGCCCGGGGATGCTCCCCTCATCGTCGAAGGAATTGAGCGACAGAAGCTGCAGTACGGACCCGAACGGTTCGATGTGGAGAAGCACGCCCGACTCCAGGCCGACCCACGGCCGGATATGGCGCCCATCCCGACTGCCCGCTGAACGATCGGCCTACGGGCGGCCTAGCATGCTTGGTACTCGAGCGCCCGGTATCGCGTTTGTCACGCCGGGGCGTGGACGGGTGCTGTCAGGGGATCGGGTGAACGACGCCCGCGCCCTTCATCACTCACCGTAGCGAGGCCCTCGCGGGACCAGTACTCGAAACCACCGATCAGCTCGCGCACATTCATATAGCCCATCGACGCCAGAATCGATGCGCCGCGGGTGCTGCCGTTGCAGCCTGGTCCCCAGCAGTAGACAACGATCGCAGCATCCAGGGCGGGGGCGACATCAGCGATGCGTGCTTCGAGCTCTGCGTTCGTAATGTGGGCGGCGCCCGGGATACGGCCCTGCTTCCACGAAGCGGCCGAGCGAGTATCGATCACGATCGGACCAGGACCAGACGCACGCTCAGCAGCGAGATCCGCAGGGTCAGTTTCATAGGCGAGCTTCGCAGCGAAGAAGTCAGCGGCGGAAAGAGAAGTAGACATGCATCTATCGAATCTCTTCTCACGCTTCCTTGGAACTGCACATCAACCGTGTAGAAGTGCTGGCAGGGATGATCCCGCGGTAGATTCACCGTTATGCCATCGAACCCACGGCTGGACCTTGATGCAACTGATGAGGCGATCATCCATCACCTGCAGCAGGACGGACGGACAAGTGTTGCGCAACTCGCTCGAGCCATCAACCTCTCGCCGAGCGCGACCAGCGATCGTCTCCGACGCCTCACCGATGGCGGGGTTGTCACTGGGTACTCGATCACGGTGGATCCTGAAGCTCTCGGGTACGCCGTAACGGCGTTCGTGCGACTGGCCTACCCGACCGGCAACTACAAGCCGTTCCACGACCTCGTCGACTCGATGCCCGAGATCATCGAAGCACACCACGTCACCGGGGCGGACTGCTTCATCATCAAGGTCCTGGCCCGCTCGATGCGCGACCTCGAACGCATCACTGGTCGCCTCGCTACCCTCGGTGGAATCACGACCAGCGTGGTCTACTCAAGCCCTATTCCCGCACGACATATAACTCCTGCCTGACATGGGAAGCACCGTCCCTTCGCGCGTCCTTGTACCGATTTCATCAGGCGAGTCCGTGGAGAGATCCTTGAACGGATGTGAGGGGCTGCCAGCCTTCGATGTCCTGCTGGAGTGGCGGGACGTATACCCATCCTCGCTCCTGGTCCTTCTTCGAAAATCGGCAGACAAAGAGATATCCGCATGGCAGGCGACGTAATTTTGGTAACCGGTGCAACGGGAAATGTCGGCAGAGTCGTCGTCGCAGAACTGTTGGCGGCCGGGTCACGCGTTCGTGCAGCCGGGCGCACCTCGGAGTCCGTGACCCGGATGTTCGGCGACAGGGTCGAGGCTGTTGCCCTTGACTTCACCGACGACAGCACCTGGGTTGCTGCGTTCGATGGGGTCCGGCGGATGTTCCTCATGCGCCCACCACATCTGGGCAGACCGAAAACACAGATCATTCCGGCACTTGAATACGCACGCAGCCACGGCGTCGGGCACATTGTGTTCCTCTCCCTTCAAGGGGCCGAGAAGAACAAAGTCGTCCCCCACGCCGCCATCGAAGCGTGGCTGCGCGGGTCCGGCCTGGCGTGGACGTTCGTGAGGGCCTCGTTCTTCCATCAGAACCTCTCAACAACGCACCTGACCGACATCCGGGACCGCGACGAGATTCTGGTCCCGGCCGGGCGTGGTGCCACAGCTTTCGTCGACGCCGTGGATGTCGGCGCTGTGGCCTCAGCAGCCCTGCTGGACCCCGCCGGGCACGGGGACATCGCCTGGACCGTCACCGGTGGCGAAGCCCTGACCTATGAGCAGATCGCCGCAATTCTCACCCATGAGCTCGGCCGTTCCATCCGCTACACCCGTCCGGGAGTCTTCTACTACCTCTGGCACGCACACAGAGTCCTGGGCATGCCGTGGGGCATGGCCGTCGTTACAGCAGCCATTTACACCGCAGCCCGGCTCGGCCTCGCCGGCGGACTGACAGATACAGTCCGCCAAGTTCTGGGACGGGAACCTATCAGCTTTGCTGGCTTCGCCCGACGGGAACGCGATACATGGAACCCCGACACGCCCGAAGAGCAGTCCGCATGAAAATTGCACTACTCGGGGCCACCACCTCACCGCCTCCATGAGCAACGTCTTCTTGAGTGGTCGACTCGTCTGCAGCGACCGACACCAGGCGGCGGTCGTCGCAGAGCTCCTTCCGCTCCACATCGAGCTGACGCGCGCTGAACAAGGCTGCCTTTCCTTCGAGGTGAATCTCACCGAGGACACGCTGGTGTGGCAGGTCGACGAACACTTTCAGGACGCGGCATCGTTCCGGGCACACCAGCAGCGAGTCGCTGAGAGTGAATGGGGTAGGGCAACCGCGAGTATCGCCCGACAGTACGAGATCAAGGGCATCTAGTTCAGCACAACTCATCGCCGGACTCCGATTCCGAGCATCTCGAGGTGGCCCGTAGATGGATCCGGATGCGTGCGCAGTGGAGGACCAACGACGTGTAGAACCCCGGTGTCGAACAGTTCGAATGATTGCCACGGCGATTCCAACGCGTGTGCCCTTGTCCGAGTGGCTGCGTCTTCCCTAAGTTGGGGTGATGATGTTCCTTGTGTCCGGTGCAAGCGGGATGGGGAAGTCCACCGTGGGGGTGTTCTTAGCTGCGGCTCTTTCCTCGGACTTCGCCTGCATCGAGCTCGAGGGCGTCCTTCCCTCGCCACCGGATCCTGATAAGGCATACAGGCAACAAGCAGCACGCCAAGCCGTGATCCTCGCAGTCGAGCTCCAGGCACAGGGCAAGCACCTTGTCCTCGCCAGCGACCCCGTCGCAGCCGGTGAACTCCTCGCGGTACCGGAAGCTGACGGTCTTGAGGGTATCGCTGTCTGCGTGCTCGACGCCGATGAGCGGACTCAAAGAGAGCGTTTAAGGGTTCGCGCTGAGACTGACGAGGCGCTGGGTCATCATGTGGCATTCGCGCGGTGGATGCGCGCCCATGCACAAGACCCCCAGCACATGCAGCACGTCCTGACGGACGGAGGCCTCGAGTCGATGCGCTGGGAACGGTGGACGCAGCTGCAAACCGGAGACCCTTCGTGGGCGATGCGCGTCCTGGACACTACCGACCTCTGCCCAGCTGCTGTCGGTTCCGCCGTCGTTACCTGGATCGATGACGTCGAAGCCGGGCGAGCCCCTGTCTTCGCAGGCATCCAACGACCTCCAACCCATGCATCATCGGGGATTCTTCAGCGGACTCCCTGAACTTCCACTGCGATTCGTTGTCTTGCTGCCAGTGACGGAGGATGGCTTCATGAGCGCAGCGAATGTTGGAGGTCTCCCGGTCCGAGTCGGGGGGCAGGCACGGGCCGCGATCATCGACGCGCTACGAAATGCTGATGTGCATCTCAATGTCCACGCCGAAACGCTGCTCGCTCACCCCGTGTTCGAGGACTCAACGGAACAAACGCTGCACATCGTGGAGCGAACCGTAGAGCAACTCGGATTCGAGCAAGGCGCCGTTCAGTCTCAGGTCTTCGCGGGTGCAAGGAATCAGGGCCTCGAACTCTGTCCCTTGGTGACCGGCCCTTACCTCCGATTGGCGATGATGGACCAGGCGGACGCGCCGGACTCGGTCCTCTCTCAGGGCCGCGGCCCAAGCGGAGCGATTCACATTGCGTCCGAGCCCGTGAGCGAGGATCTGGAGTACCCCAAGGGGTTCTACCTTCGTGTTGTGGGAGGACAGGTCTGGCTGCGGGGTTATCGCTGCGATGACGAGTACGTGTGGGCTCCGGGCCAACGGCTCGCGTTCCTATCACCCCAGCCATCGGAGCCAGGGCCATTCATGTCGATGGAGCCGGGCCTGTGGATGTCGACGACAAAGCTCTCGCGATCATTGCAGCGCAGATGAACCAACGCGTCCCGTGGTGGACCGATCCAGTGTGATTGCGTCGACGGCTCACAAGTCAGCAGCAGCGATGACCGGTTCCCGCTGAGGAATCCCTTGCTGCGACAGTCCGGCGACCGGGTTCCTACTCGGCGACGGTTGCGACAGCTCTTCCAAGGAGACCTGTGTCGTACAGAACACGATGCCCGTCCCGGAGGACGCGGCGCGTTCCTTGGTCCGAGGGGAGGTCAGCCCAGCTCGAGGGAGCAATGCCCAATTCCACGATCAGCCCTGATACCAGCCGGAATCGGCGTTCGCGTACTGGCTCCATTCCTCGGAGCGAATCAGACGCGCGCCAGGACCGAGTTGTTCAAACCATGCCGTGTCTTCAAGACTTTCGGGAATGTCGGTCAATACCACTAGGTCTACATCGCTGGCCATTCGCTCAGCTCCTCGGGCGCAAGACCCCACGAGAGCCAGGGCTTTCACTCTGTCTTCCTGCTCTGCCCATGCAGCAACTTCGCCAATGATCTGATGAGCAGCTCGCCGGCGTCCCTTCAGTCTCGATGTAATGGAGGGATGCTACTCGTTGAGAAGTCACCGCATCACCGTGGGAGGATCCTTCACCGGACGCTGCCCGCATTCTTGTCCGCAGGTCATTTCGCAGTAGGTTCTAGGTGAGCCCGCCGGGTGCGGCGAACGCAAGGGAAGCCTCATGAGAAAAGCCGCTACCGCGAAGCCCGCTGCCGTAACAGCGACGATCCTGTTTGCCGGCCTCTTAGGGGCCTGGTTCTGGGCCAAGGTCCAACAGGGTTTCGCGCTCGGGGTCGCCTCCGACGCCCAAACCTTCAGGGTTGCCGCTGCAGCTCTCCTCTTTGCACCCTTCCTTGTCCTCATCTACCTGTGTGTGAAACCTCAGACAGTGCTCAAAAACCGTTCCTCGCAGGCAAGCCTTCTTTTCGCAGGCCTCGGGTTCATCTGGCTCCTCTGTGCCCTGTTCCTGTCCCTCTTCGTTGGACTCGCCCCGTTCTAGAAGGGAGCCTCTAACGAAGGGCTGCGCAATCGACGATCCCTTGAGGCCAACAATCCATTACCGGACACCTTGAGGTGAATAGTTCCGCCGGTTCGTTCTTGAAGGGATCGACGTCCTAGTCCGGTGTCCGGTGAAGGACGAAGATCCCCCCGTACGCGGGCTGGTCGGTTCGTTGCCCGTCGCTGTCCGTGTACTCGCTCAGTACGGCGTGGACGCGTGTGATGAGGTCCTCGGCGTCTTCCGCAGAGAGGTGCAGAACAAAGCGCGAGAGGCTCGCCAGCGCGTCCGGGCCCGCTTCGGTCAGTTCCTCCCGGAAAGCCTCGATCGGCGCCAGGGGGCCGTCAGGTCCGGCGTCGCTGGGGGCGGTATCCAGATGCCAGGACCGCCCCGTGGATCGGTACGGTTTTTCAAGTGCGCCGCTGCTTCCGGTGCGGACCTCGGCCGCTTCGAGGAACCCGGTCGAGAGTAGTTGCCGCACGTGATAGAGCACCGTTCCTGGATCCTGGCCCAGCTGATCGGCGAGCTGCTTGTTGGTCAGTTCGTGAAGTCCGCACAGGCGCAGGATTCTCAGGCGCAGCGGATGGGCCAGAGCCTTGATCTCCCGGGCAGTTGCGGCAGGCTTCCTGATTCCGCCCGACTGCCCATCTGCTTCTAGCGGTCCTGTGGTGGTCATGAGCTCATCCTACAGTTTGATGTACTGCAATCCATCACCTTGAACTTTGTAAATCAGTGTGGAATGGTCCACCTATGACTCCTCATGCGGTGCAGGCGAACAAGACGGGCCGGGCGCCGCTAGGGGCCTCCTACTGGAAGCTGTGGGCCTCCTCGGGGCTTTCCAACCTCGCGGACGGAGTCTTCAAGATCGCGCTCCCGCTGCTGGCCATCCAGCTCACCCAGTCGCCTGTCCTGATTGCCGGGCTCAGTGTCGCCGCGACACTTCCCTGGCTTCTATTCACCTTGACCGCCGGAGCGCTGGCCGACCGGCTGGACCGGCGCAGGCTGATGGTGTGGGCCAACCTTGGCCGGGCCGTACTGTCTGGGCTGCTGGTGGGAGCCATTCTGCTCGACGGGGGGTCCCTCTGGGCTCTTTACACTGTCGCGCTGATGGTGGGCGTGGCCGAAACGCTTTATGACACCTCCGCCCAGGCGATCCTGCCTCAGGTGGTGCACAAGGATCAGCTCTCGCGCGCCAACGGCCGGCTCTACGGCGTCGAGCTCCTCACCAACCAGTTCATCGGGCCGCCACTGGGCGGGCTGCTGGTGGCACTCGGCGTCGTTGCCGGCTTCGCCGTGCCGGCGGCACTATGGCTTGTCGCCGCCGGGGGCCTTCTCCTGATCCGAGGATCTTTCCGCACCGAGCGTGAGCACAAGACCACACTGAGGTTCGACATCGGTGAAGGCCTGCGATTCCTCCGGAACCACAGGATCCTTCGCACCCTCGCGGTGATGACCGGAGTGTTCAACTTCGCCTCCAGTGCCGCTTTCGCCGTCCTGGTGCTGTTCGTCGTCGGCCCGGCTTCACCGATGGGGCTGTCCGCAACGGGCTTCGGCCTGCTCTTGACCACCTCGGCTCTGGGCGCGTTCGCCGGCTCGATCATCGCCGAACGCGTGGAAGCCAGGCTCGGCAGGTCGGCATCTCTGACCCTGACGATCTTCGGGGCCGCCTTGTTCGCCGGTGGGCCCGCCATCACCGACAACCCCTACGTCCTTGGACCGATCTTCTTCGTCGGAGGCATGCTGATCGTGCTGTGGAATGTCATCACCGTGTCCCTGCGCCAACGCATCACGCCCAACCGCCTGCTCGGAAGAATCAACAGCGCCTACCGCCTGCTGGCCTGGGGCACCATGCCGCTAGGAGCCGCAGCCGGCGGCCTGCTGGCCCAATGGGTCGGCCTGCAAGCCATGTTCGCCATCATGGGAATGCTGACCCTGGCACTGCTGGGATTGATGCCCATCCTGACGAGCAAGGCAATCGCCGCCGCCGAGATCCAGCCATGAGCCGACACGGATCTTTCCCGACCATCCTCTGGAATGTCGGATTCCGAAGTCCGCTAGGGAGCTCACCCGTACGCCACCGGAAGTTTGCACCTTATACGTGCGTTAGGTGGTCGCGGGGGAGGCGTTGAGCCAAGTACGCCCTGCCCAACGGTCTCCGTCCACAAGGGGATCCTCGACGCACTGACGTCGCAGCTTGAGGGATGAGCAGGCGTTCGATAGCAGCGACGATGTCAGCGGGGGAGAACTTCGACGAGTCGATGGACAGATGTGCAGGTATACCCGGGAGACGCTCGATGAAACGTGCATGAGCTGCATCACGGAACTCAGGATCCCGCGACCTTCCCCTCGTTGCGTCGGCTTGAGCGCGGTGAAGGGCCACAGCGACGGGCGCGTGCACGACCACCTACTCTGCCTTACGCCGAGGAAATCGGGACGTGTACGAAAGGGGCTGCTTATTCGCGACGCTGAGTACAGTGCGAGCGGCGCTTAGGTCGTAATCCAGTAGCGGAGCTTGTCCGCCGTAGAACCATCGACTGCCCGCGGCGCCTCGAAGACTCCTCCACACCGTTCGATAGTTGTCTTCGACCCCAGGTTGTCCGCGTCACAGGTCACCAGGACGTGATCAATCCCAAGTCGCTTCGCTTCGACGAGGGCATGTTTCAACATCTCTTGGGCATAGCCACGCCGCCTGAACTGAGGGCGAACGGCGTACCCGATATGCCCGCCGACGGTCCGCAACACAGGATTGAGCTTGTGTCGGATCGATACCCGCCCCACGAGGTCCCCGTCGACCTCCGCGATGAAAAAGGTGGCAGGAACGTATTCCTCGGGAAGACTCCGGCCTTGTCGTGTGTCCTCGACCTTCTCGAGATACTCCGCCCAGTCGACGGCGTCGTCGTAGCTGAAGAGGAAATCGAACTGTTCAGCGGCCAGTTCCCTGTGGGCGAGGAGTGCCTGGTCCTTATCGGACTCGGAAAGAAGACGTAGTTCCATGGGTTCACATGCTACGGGTCAGCCCGATGAGTCCTGCCAGAAGTCGCGGGCCCGTGAGCGGCGGTGGATGCTTCACCGAACAGAGGCAAGGGTACTCGCGAGCTCATCGTGGGTCACGATGCGCCTAAGGGTGTTCCGGCCAAGCTCAGCCATTGAGGGATTGGTCCTCCGGTAGTACCAGACCAGGCCCGTGGCCTGTTGAAACACCCATGGAGCACCGCGCTGCCATTCGGTTGAGCCAATGCCTCCAGCAGTTCCCGCACTGCCGCTGCTTCACTACGCAAGTCCGCGGCCAGCAGTGTGGGATCAGAACTGCGACGTGGAAACCTCGCCGTTGTGGCACTTCCAATACGGTAGATCGCGCTGACCGTGCCACTGGTCTCCACTCGCCGAATGGTTTCGCCGCCCCATTCGGGAAACTGCTCGAGGACGAGCTGATCTACCGTCACGGCGCTGATACCGAGCTCATCCTGGTGCATCGCCATGCAACTGACACTACTGCTGACACTACTGCGCACTCCTGCCCGTAAGCCGGTCCGTCAGCGGGCGCTTTCTCGGGCGGGCCGAATGCGGCTGGGGCATCGTCGAAGGCAACCAACGCGAGTTCTTTGCTGCTTTCCGTGGTCAGAACACCCGGCTGTGACGGCTTTCCATTACTGGGGGCGTGAACCGGGTGTCTTCCAGGACGCCGCCGTCGGGATGCCACCCGCGGCCGGTGTAGAAGCCGATGGCGCGATCGTTGTTCTTCTCCACCCAGAGAAAGCCGCGCTGGTAGCTAAGATCGCGCAGCTTCTGCTCCGCGGCGGCGAACAAGACGGACCCGACCCCCTGTGCCCACCGGTCCGGGTGGACATTGATCGCGTACAGCTGCCCCGCCCCCGCTTCAGCATCTGTGGTCGCGTCCGGCGGGCCGACTATGGCGAAACCGACGACTTCATCGTCCACCTCGGCAAGCAGGCGCGCCGTTCCCTGGCCGGGCGCGGTGATGCCCCGACGCCATCCTCCGCTCATCTGCTCAGCATTCAATCCGTCGAGGTACTCGTCAGTCATTACACCCCTGTACGCGGCGCGCCAGGCCGCTACATGCACTTCCGCCAGGTACAGGGCGTCCTGCTCCAACGGTGGTCTGACCACGACACGCGCTCTACTCATCGCCCGAACCTATCAATCAGCGACAGCGGGCGACCATCGCTCCCCGGTCATAAGCCGTCCCACAATCCGGTGGCTTTACGTGCAGAGTTCGGGTCGTCGCCGATGCGCGCTGAGGATCCTCGAGCGGGATGCGCCTTGGTAGCAGCGCTTCAGATTCTCAGCTGCGCGGCTCGTCCTCGTCGAGAGGCTTGCGTCCTCTGTGAAAAGCTCACCTCATGCCAGAGGCTACAACGCTGTCTCTTCACCCCTTCCAGCGCGCACATTCGCCCTTCTTCACTTCTCTCGCCAGCGACCACCGAGTGACACGATTCGTAGGGAACGGACAGCCCTGGGACGAAGACGCCATGGCCTCACGCATTGACCTGGCCCTTGAACACCTTCCAGTGGAGGAGGTTGGGGCGGTTCGCTGGTTCATTGCCATGCTTGATACCAATCCGGTCGGGCTCGTAGCCTCAACCCGTAAGGACGACGGAGTGGAAATCGGGTACTGGGTATCTCCCGAGCATTGGGGCAAGGGCTTCGCCGGAACCATGCTGGATGAAGCCATCACCAACCTTCCCGAGCTATTCGGAACTTCCACACTCATCGCGCAGGTCGACCCGGAGAACAAGGCCTCTGCCCATGTTCTTCTTCGACGCGGTTTCGTACTGGATTCAAACTCCGACAAACTCGACAGGTACACCAAGCTGATCAAAGTAACGTGAACGCTCGGTAGGGGATCAGCCGAAGCGCTCTATGCGAGGCTCTCGAAAACCATCGTGGCTTGGGTGCGGTCCCCGCCACCGATCCCCTTGCTCCCGCTGCTCGAGGTGGTGATGGTGTGGAGCCGGTAGCCCTTCGCTGCTTGATCATTGATCGCCTTTTCCAGCGAGGCTAATTGGGGCCATGCTACTCGCTACGGCGTCGTGTTCAGTTGCCGGGGCTGGTCATGGTCAGTCCGAGCATGCGGGTGACTTGTGGGTGCCATGGTCTGTTCGCTGGTCCGGTGAGGACTAGTCGGCGTTCCAGATGTGGTTGTAAGTCGACCATGGTGAGCGTGTCGGGCAGCATCGACGCGGCGAGGGCCGGCATTATGGCCACGCCAATATTGTTCTCCACCATGCTCAGGAGCGTGGAGATCTCTCGTACGCGTTGTGCTGGGCTGTACCGGACGCCGCTGATGGTGTGAAGCGTCTTGATCTGGGGTTCACATCCGCCTGAGGACACCAGCAGCGGGTCTTCAAGAAGGTCAGTGAGTTCCACCTGGTCCTGGGAGCTGAAGGGGTGGTCTTTGCGGATCACGGCCTGGAACCTGTCGGTGGCAAGTTCCAGGGCTTCAGAGGGGGCTGATTCGGGGTCGATGAGGATGGCGCAGTCCACCACGCCGCTGTTCAGCCACTCCTCGAGTTCGTCATCATCGCCTTCGAAGACCCGTACGTCGACATCGGGGAAGACCTCCGCCCAGTGATTCATGAGTTTCGGCAGCATGCGGTGTGCTGCAGTCTGGGAGGCAGCGATCCGCACCGTTCCCGTGAGCTTGTTGTGGTGGTGCTCGTCGATGAGCGACTCGATGGCCCGTGAGGCGGCCAACGCGGTGCGGGCATGCGGCAGCAGAGCACGGCCCAACTCCGTCGGACGCAGCGGACTCGTCCGGTTCACCAACGACGCTCCCGCCGCTTTTTCCAGGGCCGCGACGCTGTGGGATACGGAGGACTGATCGACGCCGAGTGCCTCGGCCGCCGCCCCGAACCCGTCATGCTCGACCACAGCGGATAGGACAGCCAGTTGCTTCAAGGTCACGCCCATGAACTCACCTCATGTATGGATGGTGTGGATGCACTGGACTCATCATGCCCTATGTCGACACGCTAGGCGGAACGAGTCGAAAGGTAACTGCATGTCTGCCCTCATCGAGAAACCAGCCAGGGCATCACTATCCATCGGGGCCCAGTACATCGCCGCCGCAGCTGTATGGGGCTCGAGTTTCCTGTTCATCAAGGTCGCCGTCGAAGAGCTCTCACCCGCGCAGGTTGTCCTCGGCCGGCTCATGGGAGGCGCGGTCCTGCTGGCACTCATCATGGTTCTGACCCGGCGTCGGTGGCCCAGCGGTGCCAGGACCTGGCTGCACCTGTTCGCGATCGGGATCCTGATGTGCGTAGCTCCGTTCCTGATGTTCTCCTGGGCGGCCCAATACCTACCCTCCGGACTTTCGAGCATCTTCAACGCGACGACCCCGATTGCGACGATGCTCATCGCCCTCGCCGTCCTGCCCGAAGAACGCCTCACCAGGATCAAGACCGTGGCAATGTTCATCGCCGCCGGAGGCATCATCCTCGTCGTCGGACCCTGGCATTCCTTGGCCGATGTCCAGCACGCGAACCTCCTCGCGCAGCTGGCTTGTCTGGGCGGGACGACCTGTTACGGGCTGGGATTCACGTACACCCGCAGGTTCTTCCGCTCCCACGACTACGACTCCGTCACGGTCGCTGCCAGCCAGATCGGCGCAGGAGCCCTCGTGATAGCCGCCCTCACGCCCCTCATCGGTCGTGACCCGGTCAATCTCACACCGGCGATCCTCGTGAGCATCATTCTGCTCGGGGCGGTCGGAACCGGTCTCGCATATATCTGGTACACCAACGTCATCAACGCCTGGGGGGCAACCGTCGCCTCTACAGTGACCTACCTGACCCCCATAGGAGGTGTATTCCTCGGGGTCCTCGTCCTGCACGAACGCATCGAGTGGAACGAGATCGTCGGCGGGATCATCGTGATCCTCGCCGTCCTCGTCAGCCAAGGCCGACTCACACTGACATCGCCACATCTCCGGCTCCGGCACCTTGAGGACTAACACGCGTCCTTCATTCTCATCTTCGGGAGGACAATTAAATGCTCGTGGGAAGGGTGGAAGGAGTCTGTCGCTTCTCGCAGTCGTCTGGGCAGCGTCCCGCGTCGTTCCGGGGTGCGTACCACTGCCCTCACGCCCCTGAGCGGTGAACCTCAGGTATTGCGCCCGCGTGCATCAACGGGCCACGACGTAACGTCACCATCGCTTGATAGCACCCGATAGGTGTCGGCCAAGTTGACCGCGACGCACACGTGATTCGGCACAATACTCACCCGGCTTCCCACTGGTAGGTCTACTCCCGTGATGGTTGCGTGATGCTCTGAAAGCACAGTGATGCGCGCTTCGGGGAAGTGCAGCAGACGGCCAAACCCTGTGGACATCGGGCCGCGGTCAGAGGAGAGCACTTTGCTGCCAGCGTCCGCGATGAGGTGTCCGCTCCTGCGCGACACGATCGTGGCGAGCACGGTGAGCGCGATGGACTCAGGTTCAATCGTGCCCAACTCCCACTGCTGAGCATCTCCCAGGGCCGAGACCCCCGGCCTCAGTTCTGTCAACACGTTGGAATCCGCAAAAGCAGCCGATGGTGTTGAGCCACCGCTTACCACCCGCGTAGCAAGACCTGACGCCGCCAGCGAATCAACGGCTGCCCGGAGCGCTACGGCTTCGTCCCGCGCCGCAGCCGCACGCCCCTCCAGGGCATAACTGTGTCCTGGAAATGTGAACACCCCAGCCACGTCGAGCCCAGCATCTGTTGCGGCGGACGCGACGGCTCCGGACTCTGCCGGGAAGACCCCGCTGCGATGATGCCCGGAGTCGATCTCCACCACGATGTCGAGCGCGGCACGCTCTGCCTCCGGTATTGCCGCGGCGAGACGCTCGGCCGAAGCGGCCGAGTCGACCCCGACGCGGACCCGGGCGATCTCGAGCAGAAGACGCAGGCGCCGCGTCTTATCGGAATCGAGCCACAGAGGGTAGGCGATGAACAGATCGCGTATGCCTCCGGCAGCGAACACCTCTGCTTCGGACACCGTCGCGACCGTCAGTCCGACGGCGCCCACGGCAAGCTGCCTGCGGGCGATCTCAATCGATTTGTGCGTCTTTGCGTGCGGGCGCATGGCGAGGCCCTGTTCGTGAGCCGACGCAGCGGCCGCCGCGATATTCCGATCGAGTACGCCCTCGTCGAGGACGAGAACCGGCGTAGGCGAACCTCGGAGTTTCTCGGCAGAGGAGGAAATAGGGCCCGTGGTCACACTTGAAGCTTAGGTTGTTTCTCGCAGTCCTCTGCACGACAGGTTCCGGGGCCCCGGCCTTCGTGCAGGCGCGCATTCCCACGTCGAGCCGACGGATGCCGTCTTGCGATTTCTGGCGCCTACGGCGCTCGCGGTTTGCGGGGTTTCCAAGTCGAACGGCATCGGCCGCTAGGGGGTGGTGGGTGCTGCGTTCTGTGCCTGTTCCGCGACACTGCGAAGCCGTTGGAGGCTTTCCTCAATGCCGTCATGCATGGTCTTGCGACGGTCCCGGTCACGACCGAAGCCGCTCACGATGATCCACCCGGCCCGGGTGATGGGCCGCACTACTTCATACGACTCGGTTACGCGGGTTCCCCCGTTCTCAGGTTCGAACCTGTAACGCCAGTGCACAGTGCCACACAGTGGTTCGGTGCGGGCGAAAGCGAACTCTCGGCCGGGCAGCACTGCTGTGACGATCGGCTTGTTGCTCCATCGAGATCTCCCGATCTTGTTCTGTGCCTTGAACCGGGCACCCAGCTCTGGACCAACAGCACCACCGAGCCACACGCAGGATGCTACCTCCGGGCTGTATTCCGGTGTCCTGGTCACGTCGGCCACGATGTCGTAGACGCTCTGGGGTGGAGCATCGACGTGGATACTCAGCTCATCCCGGTCCAGAGTCTGCATCAGATGCCTCCCGTGATCCGCGCCCTCCCTGCGGAACGGTGCGGCCTACAGGATCACCCCGATGCGCGGGTGAGTCAATGCCCACTCGCCGATGCCCAGCGCGAACTCCAATCGGTGGGCGGTCTCCTGCCCAACCCTTCCAGATCACCATGAACCGTCCCGCAACCTGTGAGATGCGGGACGGAACGACGAGACACGTCAGCTCTCCTGCATCTTCAGTCCCGTAAGGGGGATCCCCGCACGAGCAGTGAGTCCCGACGCACGCAATCGAGCGTTCACCTCGGTTCGGCCGTCTGCCTACTACTGCTTCGGGCTGATGGTCTCCGGGGCGGCCCAACTTGCGGAGGATCAGGGTGCCCCTACACAAGAGCACGACGTGCGCCCGCCCACTTCTTCGGTAACCGCGTCAGGCCCCCTATTTCTCAGTGGGGAGGAAATCGCGGCGCTTATTGATGGTCTGGATGTGTATCGGACCCGTTACGGTGAGCTCGTCCTCCCAGCATTCGACGCCCGTCAGGTCGGGGAAGATGTTGCGGGTGAATACCGGGTCGCGGCCCTCGCGACGCTGGCTCGTGTAGTCCTTGAGCAACCGGAACGCGATCCCGGAGAGCAGACCGATAGCGATCAGGTTCGTCAGGGCCATGAGCCCCATGACGCCGTCGGCGAAGTTCCAGATGAGGTCGGCACCGACCACGGACCCGGCGAGCACTGCGACGACGACGAGCACCCGGTATGCGGTCAGCACTGCGCGCCGCTTGGTGATGAACTCGATGTTCGATTGGCCGTAGTAGTAGTTGCCGATGATGGAGGAGAACGCCAGCATGAAGACGATCACGCTCAGTGCGATGTTCGACCATTCACCGAGAGTGCCGACCAGTGCACCCTGGGTCAGCCCGATTCCTCGTTCTGCTCCCGCGAGGTCGGGCCCGGAGACGAGGATGATGAACGCCGTGATGGAGCAGACCAGGAACGTGTCGAAGTAGACCCCGAGTGTCTGCACGAGTCCCTGCTTCACGGGATGGGTGACGGCCGCGCTCGCTCCTGCGTTGGGGGCTGATCCGAGCCCCGCCTCATTGGAGAACATGCCGCGCTTCACGCCGGTGAGAATGATGTACCCGAACGCAGCACCGACGACCTCGTTGAACCCCCACGCGGAAGTGAATATGTCGACGAACACCGGACCGACCCGGTCGAGGTTGAGGGCGACGACGGCGAGCCCGAGCAGCAGGTAGGCCAGCGCCATGATGGGCACGAGCAGTTGCGTGACGGACGCGATACGTCGGACTCCGCCGAAGACGACGAGCGCTGTCAGGGTCGCAACCCCTACACCGATCGCCCACGGCAGCCACGTCAGGTCCCCGCCGACGCTCGAGGTGACCGTCGCCGCGATGGTGTTGGCCTGCAGCGAGCTGAACGCGAAGGGGAAGCAGATGATGAGGATGACCGCGAACCACACCCCCAGCCAGCGAGCCTTCAATCCGCGCTCTATGTAGTAGGCGGGGCCGCCTCGGAAGCTGTCTGTGTCGCGGACCTTGTAGAGCTGCGCAAGCGACGACTCGATGAAGCTCGATGCGCCACCGATGAATGCCATCATCCACATCCAGAAGACCGCTCCGGGTCCTCCGACCGCGATCGCGGTGGCGACGCCGGCGATGTTGCCCACCCCGACCCGCGACGCCGCAGAGATGGTGAACGCTTGGAAGGCCGAGACTGACTGCGGCTGCCCGGACTCCGTCTGCGGTGTCTTGTTCGTCAGGGTCCGGAACATCTCCGGGATGAGACGAACCTGCACCACCCCGGAACGGATTGTGAAGTAGATCCCCAGACTCACGACGACGGGCAGAATGATCCACGTCCACAGATTGTCGCCCCAGGTCAGTAGCCACTCGTTCACAGAATCCATGCGGGTCAGTATCTCTCACGCCGCGCCTCGGATGGAAACCTCGAACTCGGTTGACGGTCAAGGTAAGTTGACCGCTCACCGATGACGTCCGGCGCTTCGGCGTACAGTCCGGTCCGGCTCTACCGGATGAGGATGTTGGTATGGACCTCAGTCCAGTTGTCGCGCTTCAAGTCTTCGCTGTCGTACGAGTCCATTACCAGCGTCATCTGGCGCAGATTCGAGCCTCCACCTGGCGAGACGGTGACTAGCTGACCACTGCCGCTGCCACAACCTCCAATGAAGTTGTTGTCATCGTTATCGACCGCGTATGCGCAGTAGCCCTGCTCGTCGTTCATCGCCCCTATGAAGTAGGCGACCTGATTCTGCTCCGCGACCTTCCTGACCGAGTCGACATTCACGCTGTCATCAACGACGACGTTCGGTAGCCGGTCCTGAGCGGTTGCCTCCCGGTCCAGGGCCGCGATGCCATATTCTGCACTACTGCATCCGCTGATCAAGATCAGCGTCGAAACCAGGACTGCTGCCTGCTTGGAGTGCATGATCGTCCCCCTCGATAGCCGCCGAAGCATTACCCGGTGCTGACGCTACCAACGGGAACAGGCGCATGTGATGCGTGACCGGAAGTGCAACAGCACCAGGACGCACCGGGATCGATCAACGGACACTTCCACTTACCAGGCGTAGGCCACGGTTGAGTCATCGATGACGAATCAGCCGTGGATGAGCCGGCTGCTTCTCTCGGTCGCTTACCTGGACATGACCACGTAGCTACCCGGTCAAGGCGGGAGTGCGGCGCAACCACCATTCGCCCACGGCTACGTGCATCGTGAAGGCCAGCCAGAACGCGACGCCGAACATCGTCGTATTTGGTGTGGCAGGAGTCGTTCCACCGGAAATCATTTGCTCGGCACCCTCGAAGATTCCTACCCAGATCCTGATGGTGCCGATGCCAATGCCGACGGCGAACGCGCGGATCATCCAGCGTCGGTGCTGGCGTACGTCAGTACGCCGGATTGCCTGAAATGCGAGCACGAGGCAGGCCAGGAACCAGCAGCCGAACACGATCGTCGCGGCAGCCTCGGGTGCGCCTCCCCAAGCGTGGGGCACACCGAAGAGGAGCGCGAACAGTCCGCCGACAAGCGCACAGGTGATGAGTACACGTCCGAGCCGCCGGTGTATGGAATAGTGCCGGGTGCGGAATCGCTGCGACAGCTGCAACGGCGCCCCTAGGAGATAGACGACGCCCGGCGCTATATGGAGGTAGGCGAGCCACGGGTGGGCGACGTATCGCCTGGCGAATTCGTCCTCGGGCGTGCTGCCCGCGAGGAGGTGGGGCCAGTCGACGGTCACCCGGATCGCCGCGAAGATCAGCACGATGGTCACCAGCGCGCCCATCGACACCGCGGCACTACGTACGAGCTTGGGGCGCCCGATCGTCACGTTCTCCGTCACCAGCGGAGCTTGACACAGCGTAACTTCGCGGTCAATGCCCGATGCTGCGGACCGGCGATTCGTGCACCACGAAGCGGTCGAGGGGGCCCTGATACTTGGCGGGTCCGAGCGCCCTGGCTGTCATCGAGTCGACCACAGCTGCGGCAGGCTCCGTAGGCCGATGGGTCAGCGTACGTGCGTATGGAGGACTCGTCGCTCTGGCCGCAGGTATTGGCAGTCATGGTCAGTATCGCGTCAGGAAGCCCGTAGCTCGAGGTGCCGTGCGTCGATGGATGAGGATACTGCCGCGCCCAGCAGTAGTAGACGCATGGTGCGCTCCGTTGCTTCGATCAGGAGCTGCTCGCCGTTTGCCACGGCATCCTCGAGATTCATGGGGAGGGTCATGATGGAGGCGATGGCGTCGATGCCGATGTCATGAACTTCCGGTGCTCCCTTACCCAGGGATCCTGCGAGTGCCAGGACGGGGACGCCGGCCAGTTGCGCTCGACGGGCGATCACGGCCGGCACCTTGCCGTTCGGGGTCTGGAAGTCGATCGCGCCTTCTGCGGTGATCACGAGGTCCGCTCCCCGCATCAGCGCGTCGAGATCGAGCCCCGCGAGTCCACTGTCGATGAGCGCATCGAAGCGCGGTACCAACTTCGCTCCCAGGGCGGCGAGACCTGCACCGAGTCCTCCCGAGGCCCCCGTGCCCGGACCGGAGCGGTAGTCGAATCCGGCCTGCAGGCCATCCCGCTCGAGCACCCGCGCCCACTGCCGCATGGCTTTGGCGAGCTCCTCCACCTGGTGCGGAGGAGCTCCCTTCTGTGGACCGAAGACCCGTGCAACACCCTTCTTGCCGCACAGCACGTTGTGCTGGTTGCAGGCCACGATCAGGGTGGCCTCCCGCACGGCGGGGTGGAGGCCGGACAGGTCGAGCCGTTCGGCGTCGATGAGCGCGGAGCCGCCGAACGGGAGGACACGTCCCTCGCCGTCGAGGACCCGGGCGCCCAGGGCCTGCAGCGCGCCGGCGCCGCCGTCACTCGTTCCGGAGTCGCCGCACCCGATGACGATGGTGCGGATGCCTTCGTCGAGGGCTGCACGAATCAGTTCACCCACCCCGTAGGTGGTGGTCGCTCCCGGGTCGCGGAGCTTGCGTGGAACGAGCCGGAGCCCGGCCGCGGCAGCCATCTCGACCACGGCCGTGCCGGAGGCACTCCCGCCGAGCCGGGCGAAGTGGGACTCCACCGGCGCGCCCACCGGGCCGGTGACGTTCACCGGCACCAGCACTCCGCCGGTCGCGGCGGCGATGGTCGCCGCGGTGCCCTCGCCACCGTCCGCGATGGGCACGGCCGTGATCTGCACGCCCGGCAGGACACGCCGCACACCGGCGGCGATCGAGCGGGCCACCGTCTCGGCACTGAGGGATTCCTTGAAGCCGCTCGGAGCGATGAGCACGCGCTGGGGGACTGCCATGATGGTTCTCCTTGAGTGGGGTGGATATGCAGAGCGGGTGGTCAGGGGAGAAGGGGCAGGCCCAGGAACGGCCAGACCAGGAAGCTGAAGAGCAGCACGAGGGCTACGTTGACGGGAGCCAGGAGCGTGGACAGGCGAAGGAGGTCCTTGGCCGTGTAGGTCTCGATTCCGTCCACTGCGGCGAACATCGCCACCGGCTTCGCCGAGCTCGTCAGGGTATGGCAGAAACCTGCGGCGGCTGTCGAGGCGAACGCCGCAGCCATCGGCTCCACGCCTACGGCGGGGGAGAGGGCGATCACGATGGGGATCAGGACGGCCGAGCGGGCCGACCTGCTTTGAATGACCAGATGGGCGAAGGTGGACAGCAGCACCACGAGGATCACGAAGAGGGGCGCCGCGGCCGCTCCCAGCGACCGGATGGGCTCCAGGACTCCGCTCGCCAGCCACTCGGCTGCACCGGTGGATATCAGGGCGTTCCCCAGGGCGAGTGTCGCGGCCATGAAGAGCAGCAATGACCATGGCACCGACTTGAGCCCTTTGGCCAGCTGCACTGAGCCGTAGCTCGGCGACGCTGCGATGAGAGCACCGATCAGTGCCACGAGGGCGGGGTCCAGCCCGTGCAGTGGCTCGGTGCACCACAGGACGACGACGGCGCCCAGCAGGAGGGCGGCCCGTGATTCGGCGACGGTCAGGGGACCTGTGACGGGGGTGGCCGAATGCTCCTCGAGGTCTGTCGCGCTGATGCCCAGTCGCTCGGAGCGGTCAGCGGCCGAGGTGAACATGCGCAGCACGATCTCCGCGCAGACATGGGATGCGACCAGTGCAAGCGGAAGACCGAGGAGGAGCCAGATGGCGAAGTCGAAGCTCTTCCCCGTTGCCGTCTCGAGGATCTGGCTCGTGATCAGGTGTGCTCCGGCTCCGAGGAACGACCCGACCGCCGAGAGCAGGATGACCGATGGGAAGAGGATCGCCAGGGTTTTGATCAGGGCCTTGCGCTCCGCCAGGGCGTGCCGCAGGGCGAGGAAGACCGGCAGTGCCAGGGCGGCGCGGCCGGACGTGGAGGGAACCGCGAAAGTGGTGACCACGAGGGCGAGGGTGGCCAGGTGCGCGAGCTGCCGTGGCGTCGTCGCGCCCGTGATGATGAAGGCCGCTCCGCGGTTGGCGAGCCCGGAAGCCTGTACCCCTGCCGCGATCACGAAAGCGGCCAGGAGAAGCCATATGGTCTCCTCGCCCAAGGTCGAGAAGAGGGAAGCGGTGTCCATCGTCCCGGTGAGGACCAGGATGGTCGCCGCCCCCAGTGCGACGTAGGTGTCATCGATCGCGGTGAAGATCCAGAACCACACCGCGAGGACGAAGACCATCATTGTCACCGCACCCTGGGGGGACAGCCCCGTGTCGGGTTGCTGGGCGGCGAGAACCACGCCCGCGGCGACCGCGAGGCCGATGCCGGCGGCCGCCGCCCGGACGACGACGGTGCGGCGGGCAGCATTCTTGGCGTCGGCGGTGAGCTGAGGCGCGACACCGGCTGTCCCGGATGGGCGCGGTGGAGGTGCGGTGAGGTGTTCGATCACGCTCATGGCAGCCGGTACCCCGCTCCCCTGATGGTCTCGATGCGCGCGGCGCCGATCTTGCCGCGAAGAGCCCGCACGTAGACATCGACCACGTTCGACCCGGGATCGAAGTTGTAACCCCACACGTGGTTCAGCAATTGTTCCCGCGAGATGACCCGGTCGGGATTGCGCAGGAACACCTCGAGGATCGCGAATTCGCGGGCCGTGAGCTCGACGGCCTCGTCGCCGATGCGCGCGCGCCGGGAGTGGAGGTCGAGGGACAGGCCGCCGTGCCCGATCACAGTGCCGCTCGTGGCCGGAACGCGATCGGCCAGGCGAAGGCGGATCCGGGCGACGAGTTCGGCGACGTGGAAAGGCTTGGTGACGTAGTCGTTCGCACCACCTTCCAGCCCGGCCACCGTGTCCAGGGCGCTGTCCCTCGCCGTCAGGACGATCACCGGTGTAGACACTCCTTCGCCCCTGATCTGGGCGAGGACCTCGAAGCCGTCCAGCAGTGGCAGGCCGATGTCGAGGACGATGAGGTCGAAGCCGGCCGCTCGTGCGAGGAGAAGTGCGGTCTCCCCATCGGCGGCGTGCTCGGTCGAGTAACCGGCGGCCCGCAGGCCCTTCTGCACGAAGGACGCGACGTGGGGATCGTCCTCCGCGACCAGGATGCGGCTCATGGTGCTCCTTGTGATGTGGTGCTGCCGATGACGGGTAGCGAGGCGGTGATGGGCGTCGAACCGGCGTGACCGGGTGCGCCGTCACCGGCTGCTCGCCCTGTGAGTGGCTCGAGCGGACGGGACGGCGGCTCCACCGCGGGCCGGACGGCGGCGTTCTCCGGTGCGGGCAGGAGCAGTCCGAATGTCGCGCCGCGACCCGGTTCGCTGCGGACCCATGCCGAGCCGTTGTGGCCGTCGGCGATCGCCCGGACGATCGCCAGACCGAGACCGGCGCCGCCGCGCTGGCTGACGCTGCGCCTGTCGGCGGGCAGTGAGTTGGCCGACCCGTGCTCGAACCGTTCGAAGATCACGGCGGCTTCCGTTTCCGTGACACCGGGCCCACTGTCCTCGACCCAGATACGGAGTTGCCGTTCCGGGCCGGTGCCTTCGAAGGCGGAGCCGATCCTGACGTCGGAATCCTCGGGGGTGTATTGCACGGCGTTGGCCCCGAGTTGAAGCACCGCCTGAGTGATGCGCTGGCCATCGAGGGCGACGACACCCTCCGCGACCTCCATGAGCAGCCATCGCCGATCACCCAGTGCCTGCATCTTCGCTTCGAGGTCGAGCATCAGGACCGCGACGTCCACCGGTGCCCGCTGGACGAAGTCCGGACGTTCGGCTTTCACCAGCAGCAGGAGGTCGGACACGATCCGAGCCATGCGCGAGAGTTCGCCGTCGACGAGGGCCAGAGTCGCGGCGCGGCTCGCCGGATCGTCATCGATGAGCTCCAGGTGTCCACGGATCACGGTGATCGGTGTCCGGAGCTCGTGGCTGGCGTCGTCGATGAAGGTCCGCTGCGTCACGTAGGCGTGCTCGAGCCGGTCCAGCATGTCGTTGAAGGTGGAGGCGAGGGCTGCGACGTCGTCGCGCCCCTGGACCGGCACACGTGCGGTGAGATCGGATTCGGTGATCTCGGTAGCCACACGCCGCACGTCCCTGATCGGCCGCAGGATCTGCCCGGCCGCAAGCCAGGCAATGCCGGCCGTGAAGAGCAGCCCACCGAGCGCCACGAAGAAGATCACGGTGACGGTCTCCTGAACCTGCTCGTACCCGCCACCTGTGAAGGCAGCGATGACGAGAGTCCCGCTCTGGGCACCTGCTTCCACTTCCACCTTGCCCCAGCGCATCATGCCTGCTGCGGTCTCCCGGACACCTGAGGCCGCCGGGTCCTCACGGATCTCGCGCAGCAGGGCCGTGTCCGTGGATAACCGGTAGTCCTCATTGCTACCGCGTCCGGACGAGCCGAGGTACAGAACTTCGTCGCCGGTGATACCGAGGATCACCTCGCCTGTCGATGCGTTCTGGCGCGACAGGTATCGTTCGAGCAGTTCGCTGACCGAGGTGTACGGCCGCGCGGTCAACGGATCCACAGCCTCGCCGGCGAATGTGGTGAACTCCTGGACCTCCTGCACCACGTCGTCGTTCGAGTCCCGGTCCACGCCGGCGATCAGGAGGGAGCGGACGGTGACGAGCAGGGCGATCAGGGCGAGGGCCGTGGTGAGGACGATCCACCCCACGATGCGCCAGCGCGCGGACACCGACGATCCACCGAGGGGTTTGGTGATCCGTCCGGGCGAGGACTGACCCGTCGTCGGGGGAGAGGTAGGGCTGGACCCACTCGGTGCGGGTGCCATCAGTCCTCTCCGACCGTGCCTGCGTCATCGCCGACCTCCACGCCGTCGTCGCCGTCGTCGCCGTCGCCGTCGTCTGGCCCGTCGTCTGGCCCGTCATCACCGTCGTCGCCGATGACCTGCCGTTCCACCAGACCGGGAGTTCCCTGGTCCACGGGAGTGACCGGAACTGCGGGTGTAGGAGGGAGACCCGGCACGGCGGGCTGGCTCGACGCAGGAGCAGGAGGAGACGGCGGCGTTGCCGGCTGGTTCGACGAAGGGCGGGACCCAGGGGTCCCCGTGTCCGCGCCGTCCTCCACCCCGGTTCCAGCCTCGGCCGTAGGCGCGAGATCCACGACCACTGTCTGCGGTTCCACCGGCGGCACTTCCGCGGGTCGGCTCAGGGCCTGGCTTCCGACTGCTAGGAGGGCCGGAACGGCGAGCAGCCCTCCTGCAGCGAGCACGCGGGGGATGAGGGACATCGGAACTCCTGAGTCATTCTGCGCGGGATGATTGCTGGCGGCGCTCCTGATGCGGAGGATCATCCACAGCAGGCGTTTCGTATCTACCACCTACTGTTGCGCACTCCCGTGATACCTCCATGAAGCGCAGATGAGAATTCCTTCATCTAGGTCCCGCACAGCGCCACCCCAGCACGGCGAGCTGGTCTCCCCGGGTTCGGGCTTCCCCAGGTCCGCGCCGGCGCTCCGACCAGGGGAACAGCAGGCCTCATGCTCTTCTGCTTATCCCGCACTCACCCATGCGCCTCGCGTCCTACTCCACGCCGCTATGCCATGTGCCTGAACGTTTCGTCTGGACGCTTGTCGGAACGACCCGCCGTCAAGGCAGGTAGGGGCACGACCCTGGACAGCAAGCGTGCTGAATACTGAGCAGGTAACGCGGGTGACGGCCGACGACGACGTGGAGGGTAGCGTGAGCGCAGGAAATCCAGATCCAGACGAGGACAACATCACAGGACTCGAGCCCGGCGGAGGAGTGCCCCGGGTGAAACACCACCAGCTGAAGCAAGTACAACGTGGCAACAGGGCCACGGAGAAAACGACGAGCCCTCACCTCACAGATAGGGAGAACGCCTCATGAAGGAACCTGCTGCACACCCGACTACTTCCACATCACCCGACGACAAGCCGACCGCGCAGGGGAGAAGACCCGAGCACCGGCCGGCTCATGGTGAAGACGCATCGAATCCAGCGGGCGAGTCCGGATCGAGCACAGAAGACGTCCTCGATTCAGACTCGCCCGTCCTGGAAGAGGTAGAAGACAGCCCCGTACGTCCCGAGAACAGCTAGACCGAGACAAGTCCCCTGCACAAGGTCCGCAGCCACCTCGATCGCCTATACCTGACCGTCAACAGATTCCTGGTGCGGATGCTGCTTCAGGTCCCTGGTCTGAAGCAGCGCGGCTGAGCGGTTGGCTGGTAGAAGGGAGTATGACTATCGACGCGCTTGAACCTCATCCGATTGTCCGCCTGCTCGGCAAGCCCTCGGCGGAGTTCACCTGCGATGACCTTGTGCAGGCGATCGAACAGCTGGGGCTGCGTCAGGTGAACCTGCGTTATGTCGGCGGTGATGGGCGTCTGAAGACCGTGGCTTTCCCCATCAATTCGCGGGACCACCTCGTTGAGGTGCTGTCGCGGGGCGAACGGGTGGACGGCTCGAGTGTCTTTGCCGGCACGGATACCAGTGCCAGCGATGTCTACATCGTTCCGCGTCACCGCACCGCTTTCCTCAACACTTTCGGTGAGCGGGACTCGCTCGACGTGTTGTGTTCCTTCTACGACGAGTCCGGGAAGCCGCTGTCCTACGCGCGTGAGCAGATCGTGCGCCGCGCTGCCGAGGTGCTGACCGAGGAGACCGGCATGACGTTGGAAGCGTTCGGTGAGCTGGAGTACTACCTTGTCGATGAGCCCGAGCGGATCTACCCCGTCGAGGAGGAGCGCGGCTATCAGGAGTCGGGTCCGTTCTCGAAAGGTGAGCGGGTTCGGGAGCAGGTGCTGGGGTACCTCTGTGCCATGGGGGTGGCGTTGAAGTACGCCCATGGGGAGGTCGGCAATATCCTCGAGGACGACCGGCAGTTGGTCCAGCACGAGATCGAACTCCAACCTGTGCCCTTGGAGCAGGCAGCCGACAACCTCGTCCTGGCGAAGTGGGTGGTCCGCGAGGTCGCTTACGCCCACGGCCTGGAGGCGACCTTCGCCCCTCTGGTAGGCGGTAAGGGTGCAGGCAATGGCCTGCACATCCATAGCCGCCTGGTGCGTGGCGGCGACAGTACCATCGTCGGTGAGAAAGGAATCAACGACACCGGACGCCAGCTGATCGCGGGCTACCTCTCGGCGGCCAGGGCGTTGACCGCGTTCGGCAACACGGTTCCCACGTCCTACCTGCGGTTCACTGGCGGGGACGAGTCACCCGAGGGCATTTGCTGGGGTATGAAGGACCGCACCGGTCTGGTCCGGGTCCCACTGGCCTGGGGCGGCGGCGTCCTGGCCGGCATGGTTGCTCACGCCAATCCTGGCAGCACCGAGCCCATACCCGAACCTGCCACGGACCCTCAGACCGTCGAGTTCCGCCTTGGTGATGGCTCGGCTGACGTGCACCTGCTCCTGGCCGGTATGGCCGTCGCGGCCAAGCGCGGGCTGAGTGATCCCGGGAGCCTGGAGCTGGCTGAGCGGCTCAGCACCGACAATCACGACGACTTCGAGCAACTGCCTGCCTCGCGCGCGGAGTCAGCCGACGCCCTCGAGGCCGAGCGCGACATGTTCGAGGCCGACGGCGTCTTCCCCCGGACGCTGATCGACGCCCTGCTCGTGGGCTTGCGCGACACCGACGATGCAGACGACACCACAATGAGCGGAGACCCCGCCAACGACGACGCTGCTCGTGACGAGCTCATCCGCCGCCACTGGCACGTCGGCTGAATACGGTTGGCTCTCGGGTCGTTGGAACGGCGGGCGATCATCGGAACCTCGGCGACCTGCCGGCAGCGAAAATAGCGGGCGCCCTGCAGTGAAAGCTGCACCGCGAATAGGTGCTGAGCCCTACGAACACCGTCGGTTCGCATGTCCGCGGGGATGATGTTCGAGCGATGCAGTGTCTGTGGCAACGCCGCCCCGGTTTACAGCCCGAGGTTCTTCCGCGAGGTGAGTACGAGCCGTTCTACGAGGTCGTCCGGCGGGGGATTGTTCACAGGAAATGTGATGCCGGTTTTGGTGGCCTTCAGCCCGGCGGCGGTGATGTCCTCGGCGTGGGCGGTGATGGCACCCGGGGAGAGGTAGAGGCCGCACTGCTTGCTGAAGGCGGCATAACTGGCGACGATTGATCCCCCTGTCCGGAACCCTGGCATGTTGTATTCGATGACTTCCTCCGCGTCCGGAAGGATATGCGCCAATTGTGCACGCAACCTTGCCAGCAGGGGTCGGAACTGTTCCGGAGCCAAGGCGATGTAGGCATCGTGGTCGGTAATCGTCATCCCATCATGATCCAGCAGCGAGGCGTCGTCACTCGATGACATGAATCCTCGGTTCGATGACAGTCGCGCCCGTATACGGACCTACGGCCGATCAACCTACATTTCCTCGAGCATCCGATGCTCATCGGGCACACTTGAGCCCGCGCCATCCGCCGTCACGACCCTCGATCGTCTCGGTGCGTCGACGTCGAACACGCTCGCCCTGGCCGACGAGATCCGGGCGTAGAAGGTGAAACGAGAACGCGTCAACGAAGTCAACGAAGTCAACGAAGGATCAGCGCATGAAAGGCTTTGTCTTCCCAGGAACTGGCTGATTCTGTTCTCGATCGGAGGGCGCGGTCCGTATATTCAGGAAGGTTGCTTCAGGGAAGAAGCAGGACATGGACGGAGAATGAGATGAAGTCTTTTGCGTGCGGTGACGTAGTACCCGGATGCGACGCGCGATGGGTGTGCAGTTCGGACGATGAGGTTCTGTCACAGGTCGCAGCGCATGCTGCGTCGGCGCACAACCTTCACGTCCTGCCGGATGATGTCATCGCGCAGGTCCGGTCCTCCATCATCCCGGTCGGGTGACACCACAGCGATCTGGGTAGGACGAGATGGCAGCTGAGGCAGCTCCCGCCACCCCGCCCGGGCCGGTGACCCGCGCGATGGTCCTGGCGGCGTGTCAGGGGCACGGCACGACGACGGCGTACCAGCCGATCCTCGATACTGCCCGGGGCAGCATCGTCGGGTACGAAGCGTTGGCGCGATTCCCCGGGTATGAGCAATCCGATCCGGAGGCGTGGTTCGCCGCGGCCCGCGGACTCGGCCTGTCCGCTGCGTTCGAGGCTGCCACTCTGCGCAGTGCTCTGGCCCGGCGTCCGGCGCTGCCTGTCAACTGCTTCCTGACAGTGAATGTCTCACCCGCCCTGCTGCTGACCGAGGAGGTGCAGGCAGTATGGGCGGATCAAGGCGATCTGGGCGGAATCATCGTTGAGCTGACCGAGCAGACGCCCATCGACTCCTACGTCGAACTCGAGCCGGCCTTGCATCGTCTGCGCAGCGCCGGAGCGATGATCGCCATCGATGACGCCGGCGCCGGGTATGCGGGCCTGAACCATCTACTGGCTGTGCGGCCGGCCCTGATCAAGCTGGACCGCGAACTGGTGCGGGACATCGACGAGGACCCCGCGAAACGTGCCCTGGTGGAGATGATCGGGGTGTTCGCCGGTCGCATCGACGCGTGGATCCTCGCCGAGGGGATCGAGCGCGTCGAGGAGCTCGACGCGCTCATCGCCCTGAAAGTGCCGCTCGTGCAGGGCTACTTACTGGGACGCCCGGACACCGCATGGTCTGAACTCGACCTGGATCTGGCCCACCGCATGGTTGCGCGGTCCCGCGACACCGGCGGGGAGACACTGCGTAGCGTCCTGGAGACTTGTCCCAGCGCGCCCAGCACCCGGGCGGCCGCGGACCTGTTCGCCGTCCAGCCGAACCTGCGCCGCGTGGTCGTCATCGATGATCACCAGCGACCCCTCTGCATCCTGGACGCTCAGCACGCCGACCTCGGAGTTGTCAGCGCAGGTATCCGCCTGAACCTCGACACACCGCTCACGGAAGCCCTGCATCGCGCTCTCACGCGCGACGACCGGCAGCGGTACGACCCGCTGATGATCGTCGATAACGCCGGCCGATATACAGGCATCCCCCCCCTGGACCGCCTCATCGCCGCCACCCTCAGCTCGGCCGGACAATGACACCGGGACAGTCGAGGTCCGACGGTCGGTCCTGCCCTCCACGCCGGCCAGTTCCGGGGAGCACCAATTCCCCGTCCTGCTCATAGCGGGTGCGGCGACAGCTGCAAGGTGAAGTCATGTGACCGGCAGGACCGGTGGATGGCTCTGCCGAGCGGTGGCGGGCTTGATGCTCTCGACCGCCTCCGGTCCTTCCCGAACGATGGCGCTCCTGAGTGCTTGAGCGGCGGCCGTCAGATGATCATCCCAAGGGAACTCGTCAGTTGGCGGGGACAGGATGTGGACCCGTGACCTCCGGGGTCAGCTCACGCGAAATCCTGCACCTTCCTCCACCCAGGGTCGAGCGCGTGCCGGACGGACACTCCGCGCCGCTCCCGCGCGGCGGCGTCGAGGACGTCCCGGCCGTTCTGGTCCTCCGAGTCCGAGTAGACATGTAACGTCCTGACGCCCTTCGAGGTCTCGGCCACGACGACCATCCCGCGGTGACCGAGGGCGCGCACGAGGGAGTCCTCGAGGTCGTGCAGGGCGTCGAGGGCCGCCGGCAGGGGGAGGCCCTGCTCGTCGGCGTCGAACGGGACGCGCAGCGCCGTGTGGAGGTCGAACCGCGGATGGTCGATCCAGCGCAGCGGACGCAGGACCCGCACCAGGATCGGGTCGCCGGCCCCGAGCGTCCCCTGCATCAGGAGCCAGCCGGGAGCGGGCAGGGTCTGCGCCAGTCCGGCCACCCGGGCGGGCAGGTCCGCCGCCGGGATGCTGTCGACGACGTCGTTCACGATGCAGTCCACGCGGCGCACCCAGCGTTCCACGTCGTCCTCGCCGAGCAGCCACTCGAGCAGCAGGACACACAGGCCGTGCTCGTCGTCCCACTGGCCCGTGAACCCGGGGTTGTACACGGAGACGATGAAGCCGTCACCCTTGCGCGTCAGCGCCGCGTGCACGCGGGTGCGGCTCAGGTCGAACGTCCTCCCGCGGTAGGTGATCGTCGAGTCGAGCATGTCCGGGCGGGCGCTGCGGGCGGGGATGAACTCCCACCGTCTGCTCGACGGCGGTGACGCCCGGTACCAGCGCTCGGCCACCGGACGCAGCGCCGCGTCGCCGCCGCTGGAGACGCAGAGCGCGTGCTCGGCGTCGGTGCCCGTCCGTGTCTCCCATTCGAGGCCCCGGGCGATCGCCTGCACCCTGCGGGTCATCACATCCACGTAGGCCCCGAAGTCACCGGCCCGGGTGGCGGTGGTCAGCAGCTCCTCGCCGTCCTCTGCCCACCACTGCCAGAACGCGACGATGGGGTCCCTGCCGCGCGCCCGACCGGGCCGTACCCGGCGGCTGAAGAGTCCCATGGTCCCTGCTTCCCCTGGTGTGCGCGTCCGGGACGGTCCGGTTGCTGTGACCCCAGAGAATCTACCCGCGTCACGCCTGCGGCGGGGAAGCGGCGCCCGGGCCGGAGGAACTGTCCGCCGCCGGTGTCGCCCGTCTTCCGGCGGCACGCGGGTGGCGGCTCAGCGGCGGCCGCTCAGCGGCGGCGGTAGGTGAGGTCGAAGACCATGCGGCCGGCCTTGATCGCCTTGTTCTCGAAACTCGTGAGGGTCCGCCCGTCGAACCGCGGCGCCCACCCGCCGCGCTCGTCCACGCCCTCATTGACGCCCGTGTTGCCGGTGCTGACCGGGTCGCGGCCCTCGCGCACCGGCGCGCCGCCCACCACCGACTCCACGCCGCTCTCCCACACCTGGGTGAGAGGGCTCTCGGCACCCGTACGCTCCCCGTCGTGCTGGTTCTCGAAGTGTGCACTCGCGTCCAGGACCTCGCGCATCTGTACCGCGTAGCTGGACCAGTCGGTGGCGAGCCGGAAGATGCCGCGGGGCTCGAGGACACGCGCGGCGAGCTCCACGTAGTCCTCCTTGACGAGCCTGCGCTTGTGGTGCCGGGCCTTGTGCCAGGGGTCGGGGAAGAACGTCCACAGCTCGGCCACGGAGGACGCCGGGATCATGCCCCCGAAGGCCTCGGCCGCATTGACCTGCGCGGTCCGCACGTTGGTCAGGTCCTTCTGGCTGATGCGCAGCATCGTCTGGGCCAGCCCGGGACGGTAGACCTCGAGGGCGAGGTAGTCGCGCTCGGGGTCGAGCTCCGCGGCATGCGTGATGGCCTCGCCGAGTCCCGAGCCCACCTCGACGACGAGCGGCGCGGTCCGCCCGAAGGCCGTGGCGGCGTCGAACACGAACCCCGGAGCGACGGACGTATCGGCATTCTCGACGCGCGGGACGTCGATCAGGAAGGCCTCGGCAAGTTCGTCCCACGCCTCGCGGCGCCGTCCCTGGAGGCGCGAGCCCCGCCGGACGAAGGACACGGGCTGTGCGCGGTGCGGCTGGTCGGGGGTCTGTGCTTGTGGCTCCATCAGGTCCAAGGCTACCGGCAGCACATCGGCGGCCCCTGCACCTGCTGGTCCGCCGCGGGGATGGCGGTATGTGCCGGACGACCCGCGGCATGGCGAGGTCCCGGGAAGCGGCCCGCGGGCGCTCGCCGCCGCGTCCCGTCCCGCGCCGATGCGGGATCGGGGCCGCCCTGCTGGTAAACTGGGAGCACTTGCCTGCGCAGGGCGGACCGGTTCCGCCAGTGAGATGCGCAGCCTGCGTCGCTAGAACGCATTCTTTTGTCCCGCATCCAGCTTCCGGCATCCGGAAGCGCGGTGGACACTGTCTGACTTTTCTTCGGCGAACCCCCGCACCGACCGGTGCCGGGGAGTATGAGAAGAAAGCTCGTGTACTCTTCATGACTACTTTTGCTGCCCTCGGTGTGCCCAAAGCGCTGGTCGAGAACCTCGCCGCGCAGGGGATCACCGAACCGTTCCCCATCCAGGTCAAGTCCCTTCCGGACTCCCTGGCCGGGCGCGACGTCCTCGGCCGCGGCCGCACCGGCTCGGGCAAGACCCTCGCCTTCGCGCTGCCGATGGTCGCACGCCTCGCCGAGCAGGAAGCGGCCTACCGTCGCAAGCCGGGGCGTCCCCTGGCGCTCGTGCTCGCTCCCACGCGTGAGCTCGCCACCCAGATCAACGCCACGGTCGAGCCCCTCGCCAAGGAGCTGGGGCTCAACACCACGGTGATCTACGGCGGTGTGTCCCAGCAGCGCCAGGAGAAGGCGCTGCGCGCGGGCGTCGACATCGTCATCGCCTGCCCGGGCCGCCTCGAGGACCTGATGCGCCAGAGGCTCATCACCCTCGAGTCCGTGGAGGTCACCATCCTCGACGAGGCCGACCACATGGCCGACCTCGGCTTCCTGCCCGTCGTGAAGAAGCTCCTCGACACCACGCCGAAGGACGGCCAGCGCCTGCTCTTCTCGGCCACGCTCGACAACGGCGTGGACAAGGTGGTCAACCGCTACATGACCAACCCCGTCACCCACTCGGTGGACGACCCGCAGGCCGCGGTCACCACGATGGAGCACCACGTGCTCATGGTCGGCGACCAGACCCAGAAGAAGCAGCTCATCGTGCAGCTCGCCTCGGGCACCGGACGCCGCCTGCTGTTCATGCGCACCAAGCACCACGCCAGGAAGCTCGCGAAGACCCTGACCGACGCCGGCATCCCCGCCGTCGATCTCCACGGCAACCTCTCCCAGAACGCCCGGGACAGGAACCTGGCCGAGTTCTCCTCCGGCGACGTGCGCGTCCTGGTCGCCACCGACGTCGCCGCCCGCGGCGTACACGTGGACGACGTCGAACTCGTGGTCCACGTGGACCCGCCCACGGAGCACAAGGCGTACCTGCACCGCTCGGGCCGTACGGCTCGCGCAGGCTCCTCGGGAACAGTGGTCACGATCACGCTGCCCGAGCAGAAGTCCGAGGTGCAGAAGCTGATGAAGGCCGCAGGCGTCGACGTCGCCTTCGAGACCGTCAAGGCCACCTCGCCGCTCGTGCTGTCCCTGACCGGCGACCTCGCGGAGAAGATCGATCCCCGCACGCGGGCGGCGCTCCTGGCATCCCGTGAATCCTCACGCGGCGAGGGTACCTCGACCGGCGCCAACGCCGAGCGCAAGCGCGCCCGACGCGGATCGGCTGCTCCGGCTGCCGGCGGCCGTGGAGGACGGGGTGGACGCGGTCGCGTCTCCGCCGATCCCCAGGCGGCGCAGGGCAACCGTGCCGACCGTCGCAAGGACCAGCCGCAGGCACCCCGGTTCGGGTCCGACACCGGTGCTGCCGCGAAGACCGGTGGCTCGCGCCGCCGGGCCGACGAGCCCCGCACCGCGTCCGAGACCTCGACGCGCAGCCGCCGTCCCGCCTCTGGCCAGCGCGTCGGCGACGCCGTCCGTCGCCCCGCCGCGGGAGCCCCCGCAGCAGGTGGACAGCGCAGCCACGCGCCGTCGTCGGCACCGCGGGCCGAGGGCGCACGCCGCGCCGCCGGTTCCCGCAGGGCCAGCGCGCCGGCGTCGAACGACCGTCGCCCGCGCTGACATCCGGATGACGAGCGAAGGCCCTCTCCCCGATCAGGGGAGGGGGCCTTCGCCCGTCCCGGGTGATGCGGGGCCCGGGGGTATGGGCGAGAATGGGGCGATGAACGCAATCCTGAACGTCATCTGGCTCCTGTTCGGCGGCATCTGGCTCGCGCTGGGCTACTTCGCGGCCGGAATCATCTGCTGCGTGCTGATCGTGACCATCCCGTTCGGGATCGCCTCGTTCAGGATCGGTCTCTACGCGCTGTGGCCCTTCGGCCAGACGATCGTCCATCGCGGCAACCGGGTCACGGTCCTCTCGAGCATCGGCAACGTGATCTGGCTGCTCGTCGCCGGCATCTGGATCGCCATCGGCCATGTGCTCACCGCCATCCCGATGTTCCTCAGCATCATCGGGATCCCGCTCGGCATCGCCAACCTCAAGCTCATCCCGGTGTCACTCGCGCCGCTCGGGAAGGTGATCGTCCCGTCGTCGGGTACGTACCTGCCCACCTACCGCTGAAGCTCGCCGGATGCCCGGTATCAGCTGATCGTGGCCAGACGAGGCGTCCGGGGAGGCTCCACCCGACGGGGCGAGCCGATCCGCTCGAAGGCTGCGGCCATGTTCAGCAGCTCGGTGTCGGCATACGCCGCTCCGGCGAACGTCAGGCCCACCGGCATCCGCAGGTCCTCGAGCAGTCCCATGGGTACGGTGACCGTCGGTATGCCCAGGTGCCGCGGCACCAGGTTGCCGTTGGAGACCCAGACGCCGTTGCGCCAGGCGATGTCCGCCGATGCGGGATTCCGGTCGCTGTCGGCCGGGCCGATGTCGGCGGCCGCCGGGAAGACCACGGCGTCGAGTCCGTGCCGGTCCATCCAGTGGTCGAGGTCCAGCCGCCGCGTCTCCTCGAGTCCCCGGAGTCCCTCCTCGAGGTGCGGGATGTCCGTCAGTGCGCTGATGGCGTGCTCGCGGAGATGCGCCGGGTATCCGGTGATGTCGTCGTCGAATCCGTGATAGCGGTCCGGGAGGGATCCCTCCGGTGGGGGGAAGATCGCCGAGCCGTCGACGTCGGAGAGGCTGGAGAGCGCAGGGTCGCCGTTGGCCTGCAGGAAGTCGTGCCACGCCCACGAGGACAGGTCCGTGATCTCCCGGCGCAGGAAGTCCTGGCTCACGAGGCCGCGCGTGGAGATGGTCGGTGCTCCAGGACGGTCGCCTTCGTAGTTGGAGACGACGGGGAAGTCGACCTCGACCACGGTCGCCCCGGCGTCCTCCAGGTCGCGGCGGGCCGCCTCCCAGAGCGCGATGACCGACGGGCGGGTGGAGATGCGCCGGCCGGTCGGCCCGCCGATGCCCGGCGCCTCGCCGGTCCCGGCGTCCGGGTCGGCGTTGATGTACATGCGGGGGACACCCAGGCGTCTGCCGGCAAGCACCCGGCGCGCCTCGGTGACGCCGTCCGGGTGGAGGGCCGTGTAGGAGGCGGGCCGGAGCGCCGACGCCGGGGGGATGGGGAGCCAGGGCTGCATCCTCCAGAAGTCGCCGCGCGTCACGGTGTCGTCCGCGACGACGACGTCGAGGACCTCGAGGAGGTCCGCCATGGTGCGGGCATGCGGCACCACCACGTCCATGGTGGGGACCAGGGGCCAGTTGCCGCGCACGGAGATGACCCCGCGGGACGGCGTGTAGGCGCACAACCCGTTGTTGGAGGCGGGTGCCCGGCCCGAGGACCACGTCTCCTCGGCGAGGCCGAAGGCGGCGAAGCTCGCGGCCGTCGCGGTCCCCGAGCCGTTCGAGGAGCCGGAGGCGAAGGCCGCTGTGAGGTAGTCGGCGTTGTAGGGGCTCTCGGCGCGGCCGTAGAGTCCGCGCTGCATGCCTCCGTTGGCCATGGGCGGCATGTTCGTGAGGCCGATCAGGACCGCCCCTGCACCGCGGAGGCGCTCGATGGTGAAGGCGTCCTGCCGGGCCACCAGATCACGGAAGGCGGGTGACCCGGCCGCGACGGTGAGGCCGTCGACCTTGTAACTGTCCTTCGCCGTGTAGGGGATGCCGTCGAGCGGGCCCAGCGCCCGCCCGGCTGCACGACGGCGATCCGACGCGCGCGCCTCGTCCAGTGCGCCGGGGTTGAGCACGACGACGGAGTTCAGGCGGGGTCCGCCCCGGTCGAACGCCTCGATGCGCCGGAGGTAGGCGGTGACGAGTTCCTCGCTGGTCGCCGCGCCCGTCCGCAGGGCCTCCCGCGATTCCGCGATGGTCGCCTCCACCACGTCGAAGCCCATCAGGAACCGCCATCCCCGCGCCGCGGGGCCGGCTGCTGCTGCGTGATGCAGTGGATGCCGCCGCCGAAGGCGAAGATGTCGCGCGCATCGACGAGCTCGACGGTGCGGTCGGGATACGCGTCCTGCAGGATCCCCGCAGCCACGGAGTCGTTCGGGTCGTCGAAGGCGCAGAGCACCACCACGCCGTTGGCGACGTAGTGGTTGAGGTAGGACCAGTCGACGATCCCGTCGTCGTCATGGGTGACCGTCGGGGCCGGCACGTCGATGATCGGCAGTGCGCGGCCGTCGGCGCCGGTGGAGGACGCGAGCACGGCCCTGATCTCGCGGGTCACCTCATGGTCCGGATGCCCCGGATCGTCCTGCCGGTGGACGAGGAGCGAGCCCGCCGGGGTGAAGGCGGCGACGATGTCGACGTGCCCGCGGGTGCCGAACTCCCCGTAGTCCCGCGTCAGGCCCCGGGGGAGCCAGACGGCGTGACGGGTGCCGAGCCGGGCGTGGATCTCGGTCTCGACGGACTCCCGGGTCGCCCCGGGATTGCGGCCCGGATCCAGCTGGACGGTCTCCGTCAGCAGGACCGTGCCGCGTCCGTCCACGTGGAAGCCGCCGCCCTCGTTGACGAGTCCGCTGCCGAGGACCTCCACTCCGGCCAGATCCGCCACCGCGCGTCCCACGCCCCGATCCCTGGACCAGGCCGCCCAGTGCTGGGCCCCCCACCCGTTGAACACCCAGTCGACGCCGGCGACCGCGCCGTCCTGACCGTGGACGAAGGTGGGCCCGGAGTCGCGCAGCCACGCATCGTCCAGCGGAACCGGTTCGACCGCGACGCCCTCTCCGAGGAGTGTGCCGGCCGCCTCGGTGTCGGCGGGATCGGCCAGGACCGTCACCGGCTCGTAGCGGGCGATGACCTGCGCGACGCGCGCCCAGGCGTTCCGCGCCCGGGCGAGGGTGTGGCTTCCGTCGGGGCCGAAGGTGTCATTGGCCGGGGGGAAGGCCATCCACGTGCGGTCGTGGGGCTCCCACTCCGCGGGCATCCTCTGCCGTCCCGTGGGGATCGCTCGTTCAGGGGTCGCTTCCGTCGTGAGGGTGGATGCGTCGTCGTGGTGTCGGGGGTTCACGGGAGTCCTTCTGGATCGGGAGTGCTGGATCGGGGGAGTGTCGGGGCGGAACCGGAGGCTGCCGGCAGGCGCCTCAGTCGTCGAGGACGAGCGACGACGAGTCCCTGGTGAGGGTCCGGCCGCGGAAGAAGTCGGGGCTGCGCCGGTGGACGACGAGCATGACGACGGCACCGGCCACGAGGATGCCGATGCCGATCACGAAGACGAGGCCGATCCCGAAGAGTTCGGACCCGCTGCCGAACGCCGGGTCCCAGCTGTCCACGGCGGTCTGGAGGAAGACGACGATCAGCCCGATCCCGCCGAGGAGCGGCGCGCAGAGCCGGTAGACCACGTTCCGGAGGCTGCTGAACAGCGAGTCCCTGAAGTACCAGACGCAGGCGAGGGCCGTCAGCCCGTAGTAGAAGCAGATCATCAGGCCGAGCGCCTGGATGGTGTCGTTGAGGACGTTCTCGCTGATGAGGCGCATCAGGACGTAGAAGGCGGCCGAGACGACACCGGAGAAGACCGTCGCATAGACCGGCGAGTTGAAGCGGGTGCTGACGTGCGCGAACCGGCCCGGCAGGGCGCGGTAGTAGCCCATGGCGAGCAGCGTGCGGGCCGGCGAGACGAAGGTCGACTGCAGCGACGCCCCGCAGCTCGAGAGGACGGCCAGCGACAGGAGGATCGCGAACGGACCCATCACGGGCGCGGCGAGACCGGTGAACACGTTCTCGGAGTTGTCCGGGTTGTTCAGTCCGATGCCGGTGGCGCCGAGGCCGGCGAACATCACGGTCGCGATCGACCCGAGGAGGTAGATCACGAGGATGGCGACCGCCGCGACGGTGGCGGCCAGCCCCGACGTCCGGCGTCCGTCGGTGGCCTCCTCGCTCACGGTGAGGCAGACGTCCCAGCCCCAGAAGGCGAAGATGGACAGCGACAGGCCGGCGGCGAAGGCGGAGAAGCTCTCGATGCCCAGGGGGTTGAACCACTCCCAGCTGAAGGCGGGGCCGGAGGCGCTACCGGCCGCGATCCGTGCGAAGGCCTGGACGGTGTACCAGGCGAGGACGAGCAGCTGGAAACCGACGAGGACGTACTGAACCGTGCGCGTGGTGCGGATGCCCCGGCAGGACACCCAGACCGCTGCCCCCATGAAGATCAGGCAGGTGACGATGTTGACGGCCCTGTTCGAGGTCAGGCCGGCGATCGATGCGTCGCCGGTGAGTTGTCCGAGGAACAGGTAGAAGAAGTCGACGGCGACGCCGGCCAGGTTGGACAGGACGATGATGTTCGCCGCGAGCAGTCCCCAGCCGCCCATCCAGCCCACGAAGGGACCGAAGGCCTTCGTGACCCAGGTGAAGGTGGTCCCGCTGTCCGGCGAGTCGGCGTTGAGTTCCTTGTAGGCGAGGGCGACGAGGAACATGGGGATGAACCCGACGATGAAGATGGCGGGCAGGTGGACGCCGATCTCGGCGACGGTGAGGCCCAGTGTGCTGGTCAGGACGTAGGCGGGCGCGATCGTCGAGATGCCGATGATGACGATGGCGAGCAGTCCGAGCTGGCCGCGGGCGAGTCCCTTCGGTGAGGTCCCCGTCCCGCCGGCGGAGCCGGCCCCCGAGGTCGCGGTCTGGCTGGGCGATGTGGGCACGATGGTCGGCCTTCCTCAGGAGGGTGGACGCGCCTCGTCATCGACGACGTCCACCGGGAGCGGGTGCGGCCGGAGGGTGTCCGACCATGGGCGGGAGTGACCCGCACCTCAAAATGAATGGCATTCATTTACTCGGATCACTGTAGGGGGCGTCGTCGGTTTTGGGAAGGGGGTCGTGGCGCCGCAAGGGGCGCCGGACAGCGGAAAGGGCCGCCACCGACCAGGCGGTGACGGCCCTTTCCTCTCGTGGAGGCTAGGAGCCGTCGGCGGCGCCGGACCCGCCCGAGCCGTTCAGCCCGACCTTGTCGGTGTTCTTCATCAGGTCGCCGAGGAGGGCGATGATGTCGAGCCCCGTGGTGTCCTTGACCAGCTGGGTGGTCTGGTGGACGCCGCTCGAGACGTTCTTGCTGAGCTGGCTCGCGCCGTCGTTCGAGACCACGGTCATGGTGTCGATCGCCGACATGGGGGCTGCGATCTCGCGGGCCATCGCGGGGAGGACCTCGAGGACCTTCGACAGGATGGCGGCCTGGTTGAACTTCTCGTAGGCCTCCGCCTGGGCCGCGATGCCGGCGGCCTCGGCCTTGCCGCGGGCCTCCGTGGACCCGGCCTCCGCCTCACCGCGGGACGCGATGACGGCGGCGTCCGCACGGCCCCTGGCCTCGTCGATCGCTGCCTCGGCGGTGCCGCGTGCGGTGTTCGCCGCAGCATCCGCCTCGGCTGCCACGCGGTCGCCCTCGGCGACGAGCTTGCGCCGTGAGAGGTCGACGCGGGCCTCGATCTCGCTGGCCTCGGACGCGCGACGACGTTCCTCGAGCTTCGCGTCCGCCTGCTGGATGAGACGGTACTTCTCGGCGTCGGCGGGCTTGCGCACCTCCGTGTCGAGCTCACGCTCACGGAGCTCGGCGCGCCGCTGGGCGACCTGCTGCTCCCGCATGATGACCTGCTCCTGCTGTTCCGCCTGCGCGAGCGGACCCGAAGCGTCGGCACGTGCCTGGCGTGCGTCCGCCTCCTCCTTCAGCTCCGCGCGCCGGATGATCAGCTGCTGCTGCGCGAGGGCCACCTGCTCGTCGGACAGGGCGCGGGCCTGCTCGGACTCCTGCATGGACCGGGCCTCGGCGATCTTCGCGTTGCGTTCCGCCAGCGCCGCCTCGGGCCGACCGAGGTTCTTCAGGTACCCGGAGTCGTCATCGACGGACTGGATCTGGAACGTGTCGATCTCCAGGCCCTGGTTGTGCATGGAGTGCTCCGCCTCCTCCTTCACGCTCTTCGCGAAGGTGGCGCGGTCCCGGATGATCGACTCGACCGTCAGGGTGCCCACGATGGAGCGCAGCGAGCCCGAGAGGGTCTCCTGGGTGTAGTGGTCGATGGCGTCCTGCTGGTTGAGGAAGCGCTGGGCTGCCTTGCGGACGGCGTCGGCGTCACCGCCCACCTTCACCTGGGCCACGCCGGTCAGGTGGAGTTTGATGCCGTTCTTGGAGATGCCCTCGATGCGCAGGGACACCTGGCGTGAGGCGAGGGACAGCGGGTAGGCGCGCTGCGAGAACGGGTTGATGAAGATGCGGCCGAAGACGACGCGCTGGCTGTCGGGGTCCGGCTGCCCCTTGCTGTCCTTGGACGAGATGATGAGTGCCTGGTCCGGGCTGGCGATGTGCAGCGCCATGCGGGCGAGCACGACGGCGACGACGATGACGACGAGCAACACCACCGCGCCGATGATGAGCGGGATGAACGTGAGATCCACTTGCGACCCTTTCAACGGTCTTCGGATGGCCCCCGGCGCACCTGTGGCGCCGGGGGATGATCAAGCTACTGCGTTCACTGTGCTGATCCGACCCCCATGTCGTCGAAGTGGACGGCCCGGCCTTCGCGGCGGACCGGTGGCTGTTAGGTGGCGGCTCCCGCGAGGAATGCCCGCATGAGGGGGCCGCCGGACGTGGAGCCGAGCTCGCCCTCCTCGACGAAGACGGCGACGGCGAGGTCGCCCTGCAGGGCGACCACCCACGCGTGGGTGCGGGGCGGGGTCTCGCTGCCGAACTCCGCGGTGCCCGTCTTGGCCAGGACGGGCTCGCCCGGCACGTCCTTCAGCAGTTGCGCGCCGCCCTGGGCGACGACGGCGGCCATGAGGGTCTTCAGCGTCGTGGACTCGGCGGCCGTGAAGGCGCTCGGTGCCGCCTCCTCGGAGGGGCCGGCGGTGGCCGACGGCGTGGCGTCCTCCGACCCGGGGTCCAGGTCCGTGGACCCGCCGGATGCCAGGAGCGTCGGCGTGACGCGTGAGCCGGCGCCGACGGATGCGGCCATGGTGGCGAGCGCGAGGGGTGAGACGAGGACCTCGCCCTGCCCGATCATGGCGGCGGCATGCGCCGTTCCCTCCGCCTCGGTGGGTACGGAACCGAAGAACGCGGGCGTACCGATGCTCGCCTCGACGCCGATGCCGAGGTCGGTGGCTGCGCCCGCGAGATCGGCCTGCGTGATCCTGTCCCGCGCCGAGATGAACCCCGTGTTGCAGGACTGTGCGAAGGTCTCCAGGAGCGGGATGGTGCCGAGGAACTGAGCGGGGTAGGTGCTCGCGTTGTTGAACGTCCGGCCGTCCACCGTCACCTCCTCCGCGCAGTCGGTGGGCGTCTCCGGGGTGACGCCCTTCCGCAGGAGCGCGAGGCTCGTGGCCACCTTGAACGTGGATCCCGGCGGGTACTGCCCGAGCAGTGCCGTCTGCAGCCCCTCGCTGCCCGGGCCGTTGGCGGCGGCGAGGACCTCGCCCGTGCTGGGGCGGATGGCCACGATCGACGACGCCGAGGGCTCGTCCGCGAGCACCTGCTCGCCGAGGCTCTGCAGGCGGGGATCGAGCGTGGTTGCGAGGTCGGTGCCGTCCACGGGCGGCTTGGCGAACAGCCGCTGCGTCGGTGTGGCCGGGGCGTCGACGGGCGCGGCGTTGACCTCCAGGCCGGGTGTCCCGGCGAGCCGGGCGTTGTGCTGCAGCTGCAGGCCGCCGAGACCGGTGACGTCCCCGGCCGTGACGGCGCCGTCGGACTGGTCCACCAGTTCCTCGGTCGCCTCGCCGACGCTGCCGAGCAGCTCGCGGGCGAAGGTGCGGGTCGGTGCGAGCTCGAGGGTGTCGGCCTGCCGCAGGGCGCCCGGGATGGCGTCGATCTGCGCGTCCGTCACAGTGCGGGTGGCGTCGTCGCGCAGCACGAGGGCGACGACGAAGGCCTCGGCGCCCGCGTCCGTGACCTGCTGCTCGTAGTCGGCGGGATCCACCTCGAGCAGTGTCGCGAGGGCCCGCGCGGACGCCGCCTGCTGCTCGGCGGGGACACGCGTCTTGTCGATCCCGACCCTGATGACGGGCCGCTGGGTGACGATCACCTCGCCGCGCGCGCCGGTGATGTCCCCGCGGTCGCCCGGGACGCGCGTCAGCGTCAGTTTCTCCTCCGGCAGGAGGTTCGGGACGAACACCGCCGGGTCCCAGGCGGCCTGCCACACGTCCTCCACGCGCGTCAGGTCCGCCGTGGTGCTGTACGTCCAGTCGGAGTCCGTGGCGTCGAGATCCCAGACGTAGTCGAGGGTGGCTCTCGCGCTGTCCTCGCCCGTCTCCTCCACACCGGCCACCGTCACCCGGGGCGCCCCGGGCGCGAAGCCCTCCGTGATCACGGCGAGCTGGTGGGTCACCTCGGAGGACTCCAGGGAGTCGAAGGAGGACTGTCCGACGTCGAGCCGGCCCAGCCCCTCGGCCAGCGTGCCGGCCGCGTCCTCGGCCGTGGGACGGTCGTCCGTGCACGCGGCGAGGCTCAGTGCGAGAACGGCAATGGTCAGCACGGACGTGGCGCGGTGAAGTTTCCCCATACGGCTCATTATGTCGGAGACGCAGCCTCCGCCGGCCCCGCGCCTCACCGGAACGCGCACGGCCCGTCGCCGACCGCCGACCGCCGACCGCCGCGAGCGTAGCGCACCTGCGCGGGCTTGTCCCTCGGGAATATCCACCCCCGTATCAAAGTTGAGTCAAGTACACTCAATGTGATCGTCATCCCTGTGTCAGGACGGAAAGGAACCGCGCGTGGACACCAATTTCACCACCAAGAGCCGTGAGGTGCTGTCGACTGCCGCCATGAATGCCTCCACGGCGGGCAACGCACAGATCGAGACCCCCCACTTCCTCAAGGCACTGCTGGATCAGCGGGAAGGCATCGCCGTCGCGCTCCTCAAGGCCGCGGGCGCGGATCCCGATACCGTGAGCGTGCAGGCCAGCGCCGCGATCAAGGCCCTGCCGTCGTCGTCGGGATCCTCCGTGGCGCAGCCGCAGTTCTCCCGCGGCGCCCTGCAGACGGTCAACGCCTCCAAGGAGGAGGCCGACACCCTGGGGGACCAGTTCGTCTCCACCGAGCACCTCCTGCTGGCCCTCGCATCCGACGCCGGTGCCGCGGGCGGCATCCTCCGCTCCGCCGGGCTCACGCGTGAGGCCCTCGCCTCCGCACTCCCCGGCGTGCGGGGTGACCGGCGCGTGACCACCCCGGACCCCGAGAACACCTTCCAGGCCCTCGAGAAGTTCGGCGTGGACCTCACCGAGGTGGCCCGCAGCGGCAAGCTCGATCCCGTGATCGGCCGCGACGCCGAGATCCGCCGTGTGGTCCAGGTTCTCAGCCGCCGCACGAAGAACAACCCCGTCCTGATCGGCGAGCCCGGCGTGGGCAAGACCGCCGTCGTCGAGGGCCTCGCGCAGCGCATGGTGGCCGGGGACGTCCCCGAGTCGCTCCGGGGGAAGAGCCTGATCAGCCTCGACCTCGGCTCCATGATCGCGGGCGCCAAGTACCGCGGGGAGTTCGAGGAGCGCCTGAAGGCGGTGCTCGAGGAGATCCGCTCGTCCAACGGCCAGGTCGTCACGTTCATCGACGAGCTGCACACCGTGGTGGGCGCCGGGGCGTCCGAGGGGTCCATGGACGCCGGGAACATGCTCAAGCCCATGCTGGCGCGCGGCGAGCTCCGGCTCATCGGTGCGACGACGCTCGACGAGTACCGTGAGAACGTCGAGAAGGACCCCGCACTGGAGCGCAGGTTCCAGCAGGTGTACGTCGGCGAGCCGTCCGTGCCCGACACGATCGGCATCCTGCGCGGACTGAAGCAGCGCTACGAGGCGCACCACAAGGTCTCAATCGCCGACTCCGCGCTCGTGGCCGCGGCCACGCTGTCCCACCGGTACATCCCGGGGCGGCAACTCCCGGACAAGGCGATCGACCTCGTCGACGAGGCGGCCTCGCGCCTGCGCATGGAGATCGACTCCGCGCCGGTGGAGATCGACGAGCTGCGCCGGTCCCTCGAGCGCATGCGCATGGAGGAGATGGCGCTGTCCCGTGAGAAGGACGAGGCGTCCCGCGAGAGGCTGGACGCCCTGCGCGCCGAGATGGCGGACCGCCAGGAGGAGCTCGACGGGCTGAATGCGCGGTGGGAGGCGGAGAAGGCCGGCCTGAACCGCGTGGGCGACCTGAAGGCATCCCTGGACGACCTGCGCTCGCAGGCCGACCGTGCCCAGCGCGAAGGCGACCTCGAGGCGGCGTCGCGCATCCTGTACGGGGAGATCCCGCAGGTGGAGCGCGAGCTCCGCGAGGCGCAGGCCGCCGAGGAGCAGAGCGCCAACGCCCCGGAGCTGATGGTCGCCGAGGAGGTCACCGCGAACGACATCGCCGAGGTGATCTCCGCCTGGACGGGCATCCCGGCCGGGCGCATGCTCCAGGGCGAGAGCGAGAAGCTCCTGGCCATGGAGCAGGTGATCGGCGCGCGCCTGATCGGGCAGCAGCGGGCGGTGTCCGCGGTGTCCGACGCCGTCCGGCGAGCCCGGGCCGGTGTCTCCGACCCGAACCGCCCCACGGGTTCCTTCCTGTTCCTCGGCCCCACTGGTGTGGGCAAGACGGAGCTCGCCAAGGCGCTCGCGGACTTCCTGTTCGACGACGAGCGCGCCATGATCCGGATCGACATGTCCGAGTACTCGGAGAAGCACTCGGTGGCGCGCCTCGTCGGCGCTCCTCCGGGATACGTGGGCTACGAGGAGGGTGGACAGCTCACCGAGGCCGTGCGCCGCCGCCCCTACAGTGTGGTGCTGCTCGACGAGGTGGAGAAGGCGCATCCCGAGGTCTTCGACCTGCTGCTGCAGGTGCTCGACGACGGTCGCCTCACCGACGGCCAGGGCCGCACGGTCGACTTCCGCAACGTGATCCTCGTGATGACCTCGAACCTGGGCTCGCAGTTCCTCGTGGACCCGTCCCTCGACGACGCCGCGAAGCGCGCCGCCGTGATGTCCGCCGTCAACGCGAACTTCCGGCCGGAGTTCCTGAACCGGCTCGACGACGTCGTGGTGTTCGACCCGCTGAGCCTCGACGAGCTGTCGCGGATCGTGGAGCTGCAGGTGAAGTCGCTGAGCGACCGGCTGCACGACCGGAGGCTCGAGCTCGAGGTCAGTGAGGCCGCCCGCGAGTGGCTCGCCCTCACCGGGTTCGACCCGGCGTACGGAGCACGCCCGCTCCGCCGACTCGTCCAGCGCGAGATCGGCGACCGGCTGGCCCGGGGCATCCTTGCCGGCGAGATCGTCGACGGCGACACCGTCGTCGTCGACCGTCCGGAGCCCGACATGGATTCCCTCGGGGACGCGGGCGCAGAGCCGGAGGGCCTTCTCGTGCAGGCCGCACGGTAGCATCGCCATCCCGGATGCGACGAAGGGGAGGGACCATTCGGTTCCTCCCCTTCGTACGTCCTGCCCCGTCAGGGGGTGAACAGGCTCCGGCTCAGGGTGCCGCCGTCCTCGACGACGGCGAAGCAGTCCACGCGGCGGTCACCGTCGGACCACGTCTGCGTGGTCGGGACCGCATTGAGCAGGGTGACCCGGAGGCCCTCGGTGACGACCTCCGGGTCGATGTTCGACGAGGCGTCGGCGCATGCCGCTTCGGCGCGCAGGCCGAGCTGCTCCCGGCCCGGGAACGCGGCGTCGTCGGGGTAGTTCTCGCTCGCCACGAGCTGCGCGTTGTGGGGTTCGGAGCAGTCCACCCGGGCCGCGTCCTCGGTGATCTCCGTGAACTCCGCCAGGCATTCGCCGGCTGCGAGGGACGACGGATCGACGCGCTGCTCGTCGTCCGATCCGCCGAACAGGGATACGAGCAGCCAGACGAGGAGTCCGAGGAGTACGACGGCGCCGCCCATCACCAGGAGCAGCGGCAGGTTGCTGCTCCTGGCCCGGCTCCTGTCACGCCGGGGGGAATCCTGCGCGGCGCCGTGCTTCCCGTCGGCGGACGCCTCGGGGACCCACCCGGCCCGGGCGGGGATGGCGCCGCTCCCGGGCGAGTCGTCCGGCCCGGCGGTTCCCGTGTCCCCGGCGGTTCCTGCGGCCCCGGCGGTTCCTGCGGCCCCGGCGGTTCCCGCGGCCCCGGCGGTTCCCGTGCCCCCGGCAGTTCCTGCGGCCCCCGCAACGCCGCCGCCTCCGGCTGCTCCGGCGTCTCCTGCGCCGATGGAGGCCGGATCCGTCCCGGGGTACAGGCCCGGGTGCCCGAGGCCCGGCTCGCCGCCCTCGGGCGGGAAGGCATAGTGCCCGCCCATCGGGACCCCGGCGTCCTCGTGGGGCTCGTCGTCCCCGCCGTGCCCGGCGTCCGGGCGACGCCCGGTGCCCTGGGGCGAGACGGCGGAGGCCCCGTGGCTGCCGGTCCTGGGCTCGGTCCCAGGGATGTCAGCGGTGTCGCCGGCATCGCCGGTCGTGTCGCCGGTCGTGTCGTCGGTCGTGTCGCCGGCGGCGCCCCCGGCCGGGGCCGTGCCGTCCGGGGCTGCGCGCACGAGCGGGGCGTCCGCGGGCATCGGCCCGCCGACGAGCGTCCCGGTCTTCTCGGCCTCCGCGGCTATTGCGCGTGCCTCGGCGGCAGCCTCCTCGAGCGAGGCAGCCTCCGCGGCGTCGGTGCTGATGCGCACGGGTCCGAGGGCAGGCTCCTCCAGGTCGAGGGCTTCGGGTGGGACCGACAGCTCCGGATCGAGGGCATCGGCGGAGACGTCCCCGTCGTCGAGGACCACGTCGTCGGGATCGACCAGCGCCGGGCCGTCCTGCGCGTCCGTGCTGTCCGGCGCGCGACCGGTCCCGGGCTCCCTCGGTGCCTGCTCCTCGTTGCTCATGGTGGGCCGCTGTCTCCTTGCATTCCTGGTCGCTCGTCGCCGGGACGCTCCGGCGTGGCTCCGACTCTATCCAAGTTCGGCCCCGCAGGGACCCGGTGCAGGGCGGGCCCGTCAGGCGGGCAGGACACACCGCCGCCGCATCGGCCTGCGCACCGCCGATCCGAACCGGGCTCGGGCGACGGTGAAAGCATGTAATCTATACTTACGACAATTTGACCAAATACTCCGGGGCCTCGCTGCAGCCTTGGGCCTCGCGCCCCAGTGACCACCTCCGGATCGACGCACAAAGGGGGTCACGCCATGGGGCGCGGCCGTCAAAAGGCAAAAGCTACCAAGCAGGCACGGGATATGAAGTACTTCAGCCCGGCCACTGACTATTCGGCACTGCAGCGAGAGCTCACAGGCCCGGGTAGTCGTGCTTCCACCCGACGTACCGAATCCGTCGAGCCGGTTGAACCGGACTACTCGGCGTACGAGGACAAGTACGCCGACGAGGTCGAGGACGAAGGCGAGGAGAGCGGCTCGCGCCGCACCGGCTGACCCTCGATCCGCCGACCTTCCGTGCACCACGGCGCATCAGCCCAGCAGGGACGATGCGCCGTTTCGTGCGCCCGCAGACAGGCCCCTCATGGACGCAGCTGCATCGGACCCGACTCCACCTTCTCGTCGGAAGGGCGTCCTCCCGGAGGTCAGGACGGCGCTGAGAGCAAGGGCTGGAACGCCAGCTCCGCGGCCCCGATCAGCAGCAGCTCCGGGCCCAGCGCCGCGCGGCGCACCTCCACCCCGCCCGCGAGCGATGCCGCGTTGACAGTCCCGCTGAGCTGATCCCCGGGGAACCCGACGAGGGCTCCGAGGAATCCGCCGAGGACGATCAGCCGGGGGTCGAAGATATTGGTGAAGTCGACCAGGGCGACGGTGAGCAACTGCCTCTGGCGCTCGGCCTCGGCCCGGACCGCCGGCCCGGGGTCCTCCGAGAGCACCCGCTCGAGTGCCTCGATGCCGCCCCCGGCGTCCTCGCCGGCCGCATCGAGCAGCCGTTCCAGGCGTACCTCGGCGTCCAGGCACCCTGAGCGGCCGCAGTGGCACGCCGCCCCGCCCGGGCTGACGAGGGTGTGGCCGAGTTCCCCGCCGAAGCCCCGGCTGCCCACGAGCTGCGCTCCTCCGGTGACGATCCCACCGCCGATGCCGCTCGCACTGCCATTCAGGTACACCGAGTCCCCCACCCCGAGGGCCGCGCCGAAGATACTCTCGGCAAGGGACCCGAGCGAGGCGTCGTTCCCGGCGACCGCCGGGAGTCCGAGCGCCCGGCTGAACGGTCCGGTGAGGTCGGCGTCGCGCCACCCCAGGTGCGGCGCGACGAGCACGCGGCCCGTGCCCGCGTTGACGAGGCCGGGAAGCGCGATCCCGACGCCGAGCACCCGGTCGAGGGCGGCCAGCGCCGGCTGCAGGTCGGCCACGATGTCGCGGGTGAGGCCGACGGCGTCCTCGAGCGACGGGATGCCGCGGGTCTCGCGGCGGACACGATGGTGCACGCGTCCGCCGAGGCCCACGACGCCGACGGTCAGCGCATCGATGTCGGGATTGACCGCGAGCACGGCCACGTCGGGGTTCGCCTGCACGATGGGGCTCGGACGCCCCACCCGACCCGCGCCGGCCGGCTCGGACTCGCGCGCGAGGTTCTTCTCCACGAGGGCCTGCACGAGGGCGCCCACGGTGGAGCGGTTGAAGCCGCTGCGGCGGGTCAGCTCGGAGCGGGACAGCGGTCCGTCCCGGTGCACCATGGTGAGGATCTGGGACAGGTTCTGCGCGCGAAGGCCCTCGGTGCCGTTCGCCGTGCCGGGTGATGACCGCACAGCCCGGATCCTCCTTCGTCCTGCAGGAGCCTCCGTGCGCCTGGTCTGACTGCCATCGTATCGGGGCGGTGGGCGGCCCCGGGATCAGGCCCGCTGCCCGATCGGACCGTCCACCGTGAGGACGCCGTCCGACGGTGGGGACGTGCTCTGGCGCACCACGAGGCTCGTCGCGAGATCCAGCCGAAGGTTGTCGGGCCGCTCGCCGTCGCGCAGGCGCAGGACCATGCGCGTGGCCTCCTCCGCCATCTGGATGAGCGGCTGGTGGACGGTCGTCAGGGCGGGGCTCGACCACTGCGCCACGGGCAGGTCGTCGTATCCCACGATCGAGAGTTCCTCCGGGACGCGCAGGCCGATCTGGCGGGCGGCGTCGAGCACGCCCAGAGCCTGGAGGTCGCTGCCCGCGAAGATCGCGGTGGGCGGGTGGGGGCTGCGCAGGAGGGAGAACGCGTGGTGCCGGCCGCCGTCCACATGGAAGTTGCCGAACCTGATGAACGAGGGGTCGATCGGCAGGGATGCCATGTTCATGGCCGAGCGGTATCCGTCGATCCTCGCCAGGGAGCACATCATGTCCTCCGGCCCGCTGATCGCCGCGATGCGCGTGTGCCCCAGGTCGATCAGGTGCCGTGTGGCCATCATCCCGCCGGACCAGTTGGCCGACCCCACCGAGGGGACGTCGGGCGAGGGGTCGCCCGCAGGGTCGATGATCACGAAAGGGATGGACCGGGCGTCGAGCTTCGCGCGGAAGTCCAGGGGCAGTTCCGAGAACACGAGGACCACGCCGGCCGGCCGCCTCGACATGACGCCCTCGATCCACTCCGGCCCGGGGGCATGCCGCGAACCGGTCTCGGTGAGGACGACGCTCAGGCCATGGCTGCGGGCCACGTTCTCCACGCCCCGGATGAGTTCGAGGGCCCACGCGCTCTCCAGTTCGTGGAACACCAGTTCCACCAGGCCCGCCTTGGCCGTGGAGACCTTGCGCCGACGGTAGCCGTTCTCCTCGAGGAGCTCCTCAACTTTCGCCCGGGTTTTCGGCGACACGTCGGTGCGTCCGTTGAGCACCTTGGAGATGGTGGAGAGGGACACCCCTGCTTTCGCGGCGAGGTGGGCGAGGGTGACGCGCGGTTCGTCCGCCGGAATCGACATGAGCGATAGCTTACCCTCGCGTATTCGCGGGCCGCCGGATGCTGTTCATCGCAGAATGTGACCGTCTGCACACTCGGCCTTGCATTTGTCGAGGATCGCTACATACACTCATGCCACCACACTACTTTCGATCATATGATCGAAACTTTCGAGAGGCGTTCAACGATGAACAACCGAACCTGGATGTCCCGCTCCCTCGCGGGCACCGCGGTCCTGATGCTCGGCTTCACCCTCGCGGGGTGCGGTGGCGGCGGCGGCGACGCATCGAGCCGGCCCGAGAACGAACTGCACGTCGCGGTCTACGGAGACGCCAGCAACAAGGTCGAGCAGGCCATGGTCGAGAAGTTCAACGAGACCTCCGACGTCAAGGTCGTGCTCGACACGATCCCCGGCGCGGACTACCAGACCAAGCTGCAGACCATCATCGACACCGATTCCGCCCCGGACGTGTTCTTCAACTGGGGCGGTGGGAGCATCGCGAACTTCGTCAAGGCGGACCTGCTCCTGCCCCTCGACGACTTCATCGAGGAGGACCCCCAGCTCAAGGACGCCTTCCTCCCCTCGGTCTTCAACACGGCCGTGGTCGAGGACAAGAGCTACGGCATCCCGATGCGCGGTACCCAGCCCGTCATGCTGTTCAACAACTCCGAGGTCCTGCAGCAGGCCGGTATCGACGCTCCCCCCACCACATGGGACGAACTCCTGGAGGACGTCGAGAAGCTGAAGGCGGCGGGCGTCACGCCGATCGCGCTCGGTGGTGCGGACCAGTGGCCCACGCAGATGTGGTTCCAGTACGTGTTCGACCGCGTGGCCGGGCCGGAGCTGTTCCAGTCCGCGCTCGATGGCGACACCGAGGTCTGGGACTCCGAGGAGAGCCGCGAGGCGCTCGGCATGCTCCGCGAACTCATCGACGCCGGCGCCTTCGGCACCAACTTCGACTCGGTGAAGTTCACCGACGGCGGCTCACCGACCCTGCTCTCCAGCGGCAGGGCAGGCTTCGAGCTGATGGGCTCCTGGGCCTACGCGACGCACCTCGACGCGAACCCCGAGTTCGCCGAGAACGTCCTCGGCTACAGCGAGTTCCCCGCCATCGAGGGCGGCGAGGGCGATCCCGACAACCTCGCGGGCAACACCAACAACTTCTACTCGGTCCACAAGGACACCCGGTACCCCGAGGAGGCGGCGGAGTTCCTGAAGCTCATGTACTCCGACGAGTTCGTCCAGGAGCAGATCGCCATCGGCAACCTGCCCACCACCACCAACACCGAGCAGTTCCTCGACCAGGCCTCGAACCCGGAGTACGCCACGTACCAGTTCGACCTCGTCAAGGAAGCGCCGAACTTCCAGCTCTCCTGGGACCAGGCGTACCCGCCCGAGGCGACCGTCACCATCCACACGGCGGTGTCCCAGTTCTTCAGCGGCCAGATCGATGAAGACGGCTTCATCAAGGCCATGCAGGGTCTCTAGGACACTCCATGACAACGCTTGCAACCCGCAGGCCGGCAGCACCGGGCGGCTCCACATCGAGCCGCCCGGCCCGCTCGAGTGCCTCCAACGTGGGGCGTCCCGGGTTCGCCTGGGCCCTGCCCGCCACCATCTTCTTCGCCCTGTTCGCGCTCGTGCCCCTCATCGCCGTCGCCGTCCTGTCCTTCACCTCCTGGAGCGGGCTCGGTGACCCCGAGTTCGTGGGGCTCGAGAACTGGAGGACGCTGGCCGCCGACCCGGTGATGCTGAAGAGCCTGTGGCTCAGCCTGCTGTTCATCGTCCTCGGCGTCGTGACCCAGACGCCGCTCAGCATCCTGCTCGGCGTCTGGGCCGCGGGCAACCAGCGCAACCGGGCCGTGCTCAGCGCCATCTACTTCATCCCGCTGCTGCTCTCCTCGGCCGCCATCTCGGTGCTGTGGCGCGCGCTGCTGGATCCCAACTTCGGCATTCCCGGGCAGCTGCCCTGGCTCTTCGGTGACGGCAACCTGCTCGGAACTCAGAGCGGTGCCATCGGCGTGCTCATCTTCGTGGGGATGTGGCAGTTCACGCCCTTCCACACCCTCATCTACCAGGGTGCCGCCAAGGGCATCCCGACCGTGCTCTACCAGGCCGCGTCCATCGACGGCGCGGGCATGGTGCGGCAGTTCTTCTCCATCACCCTGCCGCAGCTGCGCAACACGGCGATCACCTCGATCATCCTGATGGTGGTCGGCGGCCTGACGACCTTCGAGACCGTGCTCATCCTGACCAACGGCGGGCCCGGGACCGACACCACCATCACCGCCTTCTACATGTACCAGGAGGCGTTCCAGAGCTTCGACTTCGGCGTCGGCAGTGCGATCGCCCTCGTGCTCGTGGTCGTCGCGACCCTGATCTCCCTCGTGGTCGTCAAGGTGTCCGGCTACGACAAGATGAACAGCTCGCTGGAAGGCCTGTGATGAAGACCCGCCCCAACTATTTCGCCGGCATCGGCTCGTTCGTCTGGCTGCTGATCGTCGCCATCCCGCTGTACGTGATGCTCTCGGGCACCTTCCAAACGCGGGAGGAGTTCGGCGACAACGGTCCGCTGTCCTTCCCCACCAGCTTCACGCTGCAGAACTACGCGGACGCGATCACGAGCGGTTTCGGCCGGTACTTCCTCAACACCGTGGTGGTCACCGTCGGCGTCGTCGCCATCGTCCTCCTGCTCGTCCCGCCGCTCAGCTACGCGATCGTGCGCAGCCGGAGCCGGGCGGCGTCGTTCGTGTTCCGCTTCTTCCTCCTGGGCCTCGCGATCCCCGCCCAGGCGGTGATCGTACCGGTCTTCTACCTGATCAACGCCGTGGGACTGTACGACAACCTGCTCGGCATCATCCTGCCCACTGCCGCGTTCGCGCTGCCGATCTGCACGCTGATCCTCAGCGGGACCATGCGCGACATCACGGGCGAGCTGTACGAGGCGATGGCCATGGACGGGGCCAGCCCCGCCCGGGCGTTCTTCCGCCTGGTGCTGCCCCTGTCGAAGGGCGGGATCTCCACGATCGCCGTGTTCTCCGCCCTGCAGGCCTGGAACGGGTTCCTGTTCCCGCTGATCCTCACCCAGTCCGAGAGCACCCGCGTGGTGACGCTCGGCCTCTTCAACTTCCAGACGCAGTACGGCATCAACATCCCGGGGCTGCTCGCCGCGGTCACACTCTCGATGGTGCCCGTCCTGCTCGTCTACCTGTTCGCGCGCCGCGCGCTTGTCCAGGGCCTCATGGGCGCTGGCGGAAAGTGACCATGACTGAGACAACACTGAACGACGCCCCGTGGCGGGACACCGCCGCCACACCCGAGGACCGGGTGGAGACCCTCATCCAGGCGATGACGCTGCGCGAGAAGGTCGCCCAGCTGGTCGGCGTGTGGGTCGGTGCCAACACCGAGGGCGGCGAGGTGGCCCCTCACCAGAACGAGATGAACGAGGCCGTGGACCTCGATGAACTCCTCCCGCACGGCCTCGGCCAGCTGACCCGGCCCTTCGGCACCGCCCCCGTGGAACCGGGACTCGGCGCCCTGTCGCTGCAGCGCACCCAGGAGCGCATCACGGCGGCGAACCGCTTCGGCATCCCGGCCCTCGTCCACGAGGAATGCCTCGCCGGGTTCGCGGCATGGAAGGCCACGGCCTACCCGGTGCCCCTCGCCTGGGGGGCCACCTTCAACCCGGACCTCGTACGGACCATGTCCTCGGCCATCGGCGCGGACCTCCGTTCCGTCGGCGTCCACCAGGGCCTCGCCCCCGTGCTCGACGTCGTCCGCGATGCCCGCTGGGGCAGGGTCGAGGAGACCATCGGGGAGGACCCCTACCTGATCGGGACCATCGCGACGGCTTACGTGCAGGGACTCGAGCGGGCCGGGATCGTCGCCACGCTCAAGCACTTCGTCGGGTACTCCGCGTCGAAGGCCGGCCGCAACCTCGCACCCGTCTCCATCGGCGAACGCGAGCGGGCGGATGTCCTCCTGCCGCCGTTCGAGATGGCGATCCGGGAATCCGGCGTCCGCTCCGTGATGCACGCCTACACGGACATCGACGGTGTGCCGACCGCGGCCGACGCCTCGCTCCTGACCTCGCTGCTCCGCGACACCTGGGGCTTCGACGGCACGGTGGTCGCCGACTACTTCGGCATCGCCTTCCTGAAGGAGCTCCACCGTGTCGCGGGGACCCTCGGTGAGGCCGCGGCCGCCGCGCTGACCGCCGGGGTCGACGTCGAGCTCCCCACCGTGCACACCTTCGGGGACCACCTCCTCGCCGAGATCGACGGTGGCACCATCGACGAGGCGCTCGTCGACCGGGCGCTGCGCCGCGTGCTGCGGCAGAAGCTGGACCTGGGGCTGCTCGACGCCGACTGGTCCGCCGTACCGCCCGCCCTTGCGGGTGGCGGGGTGCCCGTCGTCGACCTGGACCCGGCGGGCAACCGGGACATCGCCCGCCGGCTGGCCGAGCAGTCGATCGTCCTGGTGGGCAACTCGGGCATCCTCCCCCTGGCGGGGGCACCGCGCATCGCCCTGGTCGGGCCGAACGCCGATACCCACCGCGCATTCCTCGGCTGCTACTCGTTCCCGGCCCACGTCGGCGAGCAACACCCCGAGGTCGAATTGGGGCTGCGGATCCCCACCGTCGCGGACGCGCTCCGCGACGAGTTCCCCGGCAGCGAGATCACGACGGCGACCGGCTGCACCATCGATGGCCGCGCGACGACCGGCTTCGACGAGGCTCTCGCGGTCGCACGTGGTGCGGACGTCGTCGTCGCCGTCCTCGGGGACAGGGCCGGCCTCTTCGGGCGGGGGACCAGCGGCGAGGGGTGCGACGCCGAATCGCTCGACCTGCCCGGTGTGCAGCAACAGCTCCTCGAGGGTCTGCTCGCCACCGGGAAGCCCGTCGTCGTGGTGCTGCTGACCGGGCGCCCGTATGCGCTCGGGGCCGCAGCGGGCGAGGCTGCGGCGATCGTGCAGGGCTTCTTCCCCGGGGAGGAGGGGGCCGGCGCCGTCGCCGGGGTGCTCAGCGGGCGCATCAACCCGGAGGGGCGGCTGCCCGTCAGCATCCCGGGGTCGCCGGGCGCCCAGCCGTCCACCTACCTGGCGGCGCCCCTGGCGCAGTCCAGCGGAGTGTCCAACATCGACCCGACGGCCGCGTTCCCCTTCGGCCACGGCCTCGGCTACACGCACTTCACGTGGAGCGACGTGGCGTCGACGGCGGACTCCATCGCGATCGACGGCGAGGTCGGCCTCGCGGTCACCGTGACGAATGCGGGGGAGCGCCACGGCGTCGAGGTGGTGCAGCTGTACCTGCACGATCCTGTGGCCTCGGTGGTGCGCCCCGTACAGCGGCTGGTCGGCTACGCGCGGGTACCGCTCGCGGCCGGTTCCTCGGCGCGTGTCGCGTTCACCGTGCCCGCCGACGTCGCGTCCTTCACCGGACGGGACGGGGGGCGGATCGTCGAGCCGGGTGCCCTCGAGCTGCGCCTCGGGGCGTCGAGCGGCGACATCCGGTCCGCCGTGCCGCTCGACCTGACCGGAAGTGTCCGGCGGGTCGATCACACCCGGCGGCTGCACTGCGACGTGCAGGTCACGGCCCTCTGACGGCTCTCCGACGCTGCCTCCGGCAACGCCGGGCGCACGGCCACCCTACGCAGCGGCCCGCTCCTTCGAGGAGCGGGCCGCTGCGCGTCCATCCGCCCCGCTGCCGGGCAAGGGCGCGTGGGCCGCTGCGCAGACGAGGACCACGCACCGCAGGGCGCGCCGTGATCGGCGCGCCCTGCGGTCGAGCTGTTCCGGTCGGCCCTCGGGCCGGCGGCAGGCCAGCGAAGGGTCAGCGGCGGGTGCCGTCGCCTTCGGTCTCGATGCGCTCTTCACGCACCTGCTCGTTGACGGTCTGCTGCTCGGTGACCGTCTCCTTGTCGAGGCGCACGCGCTCGACGGGGACGGCTTCCTTCTCGACGACCGGGCGCTCCTCGGTCAGGACCACCTCGTGCTCCTCCTCGCTGATGGCGGGGCCGTCGTACGCGTCGCCGCGGTTGGCCTCCGTGATGGGCTCGCGCTCCACGCGGACCTCCTCGTGGCTCACGGGGACCGTCTGGCTGACGTTCTCCGTCACCACGTGCTTGCGGAGGCGTGCCCTGCCGGCCTCGTGCGTCTCCTTGCCGACGTGGACCTCCTCCTTGGAGCGCGTCATGGCGTCATCGGTCGTCGGGCCGGACGTGTCGTGTCCGACGACCCCGCGGCTGTCCGAGCGGTCCACCCGCTCGTCGCCTGGCTGGAAGCCGGGGGCCTCGCGCCCCTGGTCGGACGTGGTGGTCGTCGTGGTCGCCGTCGTGCCGGAACCGATGCTGTAGTGCCGGTAGAGGCGTTCCTCCTCCTCCGGGCTCAGGTGGCCGTCGCGCTCGACGGACGGGGCATCCTTCACGAGGTCCTTGGTGTACGGGACGCGGAGATCGTTGCCGTCGGCGGAAGCGTCCTGCAGCGGCACGAAGGTCTCCTTGGTGCCGAAGAGCCCCGTGTTGACGGTCACCCAGCTGGGCTGCCCGGTGCTGTCGTCGACGTACAGTTCGCCGATCGAGCCGAGCTTGTCGCCGTCGTTCGTGTAGACCGTGCCCTTGCCGGTGGTCAGGCGATCGAGATCGTGCGAGGTGATCATGTAGCGCTCCTAGCATCTGCCATCGTGAACATGCAGCGGGGACTGCACTCCGCCTCACTGTAGGCAAGCGACAAAGAGATAACAAGGGCACTTACTAATCCCGCGGCCATGGCCGGCGCTGCACCGGCGACACGCAGACGCACCAAGCGTGGCCCCTGTGCGGGGGCGCTCCCTCGTCCGGCAGGTTCTTGCACCCCGGGCAAAAGAAAGCGGTTGCGCCGACGGTTCCGCCCCGGTCACGGTAGTAAGCAGACTGATGATCAGCGGCCGCCAGCATCCGTCGCGGCCGGCGCGGTCATCCACCACTGGAGGAGCAGCATCATGGCATCAGAGAACACATCCGGAGCGAGCACCCCGAAGAGCAGGCGCAACGACGTCGTCGCCGCGGAGAAGGAGCAGTTCGGCGGCATCAAGTTCGGGTCGGCGTTCTTCGGCTGGCTGACGGCCATCGGGCTGACCGTCATCCTCAGTGCCCTGGCGACGGCGATCGGCGTCGGCATCGGGGCGTCGACCTCGGGCAGCGCCAACGAGGCCGCGAACCAGGCCACGGAGAACGCGGAAACCATCGGGATCGTCAGCGGGATGGTCCTCGCCGTCATCCTGTTCGTCGCCTACTACTGCGGCGGGTACGTCGCCGGCCGCATGGCGCGGTTCGACGGCGCGAAGCAGGGTGTCGCCGTCTGGCTCTGGGGCATCATCATCGCCATCGTCCTCGCGATCCTCGCGGCTGTGGCCGGCGACCAGTTCAACGTGCTCTCCAACCTCAACGGCGCCCCGAGCATCCCCGTCGACGGCAGTGCCCTCACCGCGAGCGGCCTGATCGCCCTGGCGATCGCGATCCTCGTCCCGCTGGTCGGCGCTGTCCTCGGAGGCAAGGCCGGCATGCGCTTCCACCGCAGGGTGGACCAGGTGGGCACCAACCACCAGGCCGGTATCTGACCGATAGGCAGCACGCATGACGACGGAGGTGCCGCCCTGACGGGTGGTGCCTCCGTCGTCGTGGACGGACCTCGCGCTCGTCGTCCACGACGGTGGGGCAGGGCCTTCGAAGGCCGCCGCGGGGTGCGCGGCAGCCTACCGGGCCGATCGTGGAGGCAGGAGGGCTACACACTCTCCCCGGAGCGGTGTGAGGATCGCTTCGGCAACGTCCTCCAGCTGCTCGAGCTGCCGATCCCCGAGAAGTCCGAACACCCGGGCGCGGACTTCCGCGACGTATCCGGGCTCCACCTCAGCCAGGAGGCGCGCCCCCGATGGCGTCAGCCTCGCCAGGGTCTTCCGCGCGTCCGTGGTGTCCGCGCTCCGGGTCAGGAGGCTTCGTTTCTCCAGCCGGCCGACGATCCGCGACAGGTGCGAGGGAGTCACGCTGGCGGTGGCAGCAAGGCGGCTCATGTGGACCTCGCGGACCTCGCTGAGCGACAGACAGCGCAGTACCCCGTACTCGGCATGGCTGAGATCCGCGGACCGCTCCAGGTAGGTATCCAGTTCCGCCGGCAGCCACATCATGATGCCCACCAGCAATGACCAGGTCCGATCCTGCTGCGGCGAGAGGCGATCTGCTGTTGGCACGGAAACAGATTACCTTTCCTTGCCGCGGAAAGGAATTCAGGCTAGCGTCACTTTCCGCAGCAAGTATTCGCTGCGCCTCGTCCATCCGAAAGCAGAACAACCATGCGCGCTGCCCGCTTCCACTCCTACGGAGCCCCCGACGTCCTCGTCATCGAGGACGCGCCGGAACCCCATGCCGACAAGGGTTCGGTGCGGATCAGGGTGCGCGCCACGAGCGTGAACCCGATCGACGTTCTCCTGCGCGCCGGCCGTCTCGCGCCGTTCCTGCCGCTGCCGCTACCCGCCATCCCCGGTCGGGACGCCGTCGGTGTCGTCGACGAGGTCGGTCCGGGCGTGACGGACACGCAGGTGGGTGACGTGGTCTTCGGCCTGGGCGGGATCAGTGACACCACGGCAGAATTCGCGGTGCTCACCGCGTGGAGCCCTGTGCCCCGGGGGTGGACGACGGCACAGGCCGCCGCTGCCGGGCTCGCCTCCGCCACCGCTGCGGCCGTCATCGAAGCGTTCGGGGACCTGAAGGGCAGGACGTTGCTCGTCGAGGGTGCTTCAGGGGCCGTCGGGAGCGCCGCCGCGGCCTTCGCGCTCGCCGCCGGCGCCACGGTCATCGGTACGGGACGCGAGGGCAACCACCCGTACCTGGAGTCCCTCGGAGTCCTCGCCACGACCTACGGTCCGGGACTGGCCGGGCGCGTACAGGCGCTCGCGCCCGGTGGCGTGGACGCTGCCCTGCACTCGGCCCCGTCGGACTCGCTGCCGGACCTGGTGGACATCGTCGGTGACACGTCCCGGGTCGTCACCGTCATCGACGATCAGGGGGCTGCGCGCCTCGGCGTCAGGAAGGTCGACGCCCGCAACGACCCGGCCCTCCTGCGGTATGCCGCCGCGCTCGGGCAGGAGGGGCTGTACCTGCCCCGCGTCGACCACGAGCTCTCCGTGGCCGACATCGTCGAGGCGCACACCCTGGCCGAGAAAGGCAGTGGCAAGGTTGTCATCACACAGCCCTGACCCCCACCGCGTGGAGTGGCCGACAGCACCGCGGTGACGCCTGCACCCCGGGCCCCGCCGTTACGGCGTGGCCCGCGGGTCCGCACGTCACCGCGGAGGGTCGGTCAGGCCTCGGACGCCGTCCGGTCGGCGTCGGGGCCCTGGAACCGCAGGGATCCGATCGCCGTCCTGTACTGCCGGCGGATGACGGGACGGTGGTCGGCGGCACGGTCCTCCACCGTACCCACGACCCAGCGGGGCCTCGACCCGGTCAGGGCCCAGGCGGCCTGCACGGCGCCGCCCCGCGCCACATATTCGCCGGGCGCCGGGATGCGCACGGGCAGGTCGAACACCTGCGCCGCGACCGCCTGCACCGCGGGGTTCTGCGCGGCACCACCGATGAGCAGCAGGTGCCGCGGGAGGGTCCCGGTCGCGCGTACCGCGTCCAGGGCGTCGGCGAGCCCGCAGAGCATGCCCTCGATCGCCGCCCGCGCGAGGTTCTCCCGCGTGCCCGAGGCGATGCTGAGGTTGTGGAAGCTCGCCTTCGCCGTCGGCAGGTTGGGGGTGCGCTCTCCCTCGAAGTACGGGACGAGGACGACGCCGCCGGAACCCGGCTCGGCCGCCCGGGCCAGCTCGGCGAAGCCCTCGTGGTCGACGCCCAGCATGCCTGCCACGGATGAGAGGACACGGGCTGCGTTCAGGGTCGCCACGAGGGGGAGGAACAGCCCGCTCGCATCGGCGAACCCTGCCACGGCGCCGGACGTATCCGCGACCGCGTCGGCGGCCACGGCGAAGACCGTGCCGCTGGTGCCCAGGGACACGACCACGTCGCCCTCCTCGGCTCCGAGGCCCAGGGCCGCTCCCGCATTGTCCCCGGCGCCGGCACCGAGGACGATGCGGCGGTCCCCGGAAGGGAGGAAGGAGGCGTGCACGGTCCCGGCGACGGCGTCCGCGGAGAGCACGCGGGGGAGGACCACGGACTCCGCATCAGCTCCGGCGGCGTCGGCTTCGGCATCGGCGCCCCGCGCCTCATGGGCAGGGCGGCCGAGCATCCGCTCGAACAGGTCGAGGTCGTACCCGTCCGCCGCAGGGCTCCAGTAGCCCGTACCGCTCGCATCCGATCGGTCGGTGACCAGTTCCTCGAGGACCGGCCCGAGGGGTGATCCACCCTCCGGACCGAAGCCGCGCAGGCGCCAGGTCAGCCAGTCGTGCGGGAGTGCGACGGCGGCGACGGCCGGGACGACGTCGGGCTCGGCGTCGCGCACCCACCTCACCTTCGTGCCGGTGAAGGACGCCACGGGCGCCGATCCTGTCCGTGCCACGAGGGCGTCGATGCCGAACTCGGCGATCAGATCCCGTGCCGCCCCTGCCGACCGCGTGTCGTTCCACAGCAGCGCATCCCGGAGCACGCGGCCGTCGCGGCCCAGCAGCACCATGCCGTGCTGCTGGCCCGCGACGGCGAGGGCGTCGACGTCGTCCCCGAGTCCGTCAGCGGCGCGGATGGCGTCGAGCAATGCCCGCCACCAGGCCTCCGGGTCCACCTCCGTGCCCTCCGGGTGGGAGGCGCGGCCGCTGCGTACCTCGGCGCCGGTCAGGGTGTCGACGATGACGACCTTGCAGCTCTGCGTCGATGAGTCGACGCCCGTGACCAGGGCCATGGGTCAGCGGGCCCCGAGCAGGTGCTCGATGAAGAGCTGCTGCAGCTTCACGAAGCCGAAGCCCTTGCCGTTGAAGTACGCCTCGGTGTCGAAGTCCTCGTAGGAGGAGCGGTCCGCGCGCAGGGCCTCGTAACCCTCGCCCTTGTTGAGCGTGGGCTCGTTGATCTCGGACACACGTGACGCCTGGAGCGCCGCCTGGACCTCGGGGTCCGCGCGGAATGCGGCGGCACGCTCCTTGAGCAGGAGGTAGGTCTGCATGTTGGCCGATGCGGAGTCCCACACGCCGTCCATGTCCTCGGTGCGGCTCGGCTTGTAGTCGAAGTGGCGGGGGCCGTCGTAGGCCGGTCCGCCGTTGGGGCCGCCGTTCTCCAGCAGGTCCACGAGGGAGAAGGCGTTCTGGAGGTCACCGTGCCCGAACACGAGGTCCTGGTCGAACTTGATGCTGCGCTGGCCGTTGAGATCGATGTGGAACAGCTTGCCCTGGTAGAGGGCCTGCGCGATGCCGTGCGTGAAGTTCAGCCCGGCCATCTGCTCGTGCCCCGTCTCCGGGTTGATGCCGACCAGCTCGGGACGCTCGAGGGTCTCGATGAAGGCTAGGGCGTGCCCGAGCGTCGGCAGGAGGATGTCGCCGCGTGGTTCGTTGGGCTTGGGCTCGATCGCGAACCGGATGTCGTAGCCCTTGTCGGTGACGTAGTCGCCGAGCAGGTTGACGGCCTCGCGGTAGCGCTCGAGCGCACCGCGGATGTCCTTGGCGGCGTCGTACTCGCTGCCTTCACGCCCGCCCCACATGACGAACGTCTGCGCTCCGAGCTCGGCGGCGAGGTCGATGTTCTCCAGGACCTTGCGGAGGGCGAACCGGCGCACGCCGCGGTCGTTGCTCGTGAACCCGCCGTCCTTGAACACGGGATGGCTGAACAGGTTGGTGGTGACCATGGGTACCACCAGGCCGGTGGACTTCAGGGCGCCGGTGAGCCGGTCGATCTCGCGCTGGCGGTCGGCGGCCGAGCAGCCGAAGGGGAAGAGGTCGTTGTCGTGGAAGGTGAGGCCGTAGGCGCCGAGATCGCTCAGGCGGTTGACGGCCTCGACCACGTCGAGGGGTGCGCGGGTCGCGGAACCGAACTGGTCCTGGGCTTCCCAGCCCACCGTCCAGAGTCCGAAGGAGAATTTGTCATCGCGGGTGGGCTCGATCGTCATTGAGTGCTCCAGGGGGTGTGTGACCAATATGTTGCCGTTACAAACATATTAGGTTTGCGCGCAGAGTCAAGGGGGCGGCACCTGTTTGCGTTCCCGGCGCGAGGGGTGCACCACAGTCCGGTCAGGAGGCGAGAGCGCGGACGCTCGCGCGGGGGATGAGCTTCGTGGAGAGCTCGATGCGTGGACTCTCGACCGGCTCGCCGCGCATGAGCCGCACGAGAGTACGGGCTGCGAGCATCCCCATCTCGGACAGGGGCTGGCGCACCGTGGTCAGGGGCGGGGATGCCCAGGACGCCTCGGGCAGGTCGTCGAAGCCGATCACGCTGAGGTCATCGGGGATGCGGAGGCCCTGCTGGCGCGCTGCCTCGTACACGCCGAGAGCCATCTGGTCGCTCGCCGCGAAGATCGCGCTCGGGCGGTCCTCCCGGGCGAGCAGCTCCACCCCGGCGGCGAAGCCCGAGGCATAGTCGAAATCGCCGGGGACCACGAGTGCGGGGTCGAAGGGGAGGCCGGCGGCGTCGAGCCCTGCCCGGTAGCCGTCGAGGCGGGCACGGCTGCACCAGAGGCCCGGCCGTCCGGCGACGAAGCCGATGCGCCGATGGTTCTGCTCGACGAGGTGCTCGGTCGCCGTCACGGCGCCCGTCCAGTTCGTGGCGCCGATGGTGGGAACCTCGAGGTCCGGGACTCCCGCAGGATCGATGACGATCACGGGCAGGTTGAGGCGCTGGAGTTCCGCGTGCAGGAAGGAATCGAGATCGGTGGTGACGAGGATGGCGCCGTCGCTCGCCCTGTCGGCGAGCGTGTCCAGCCACTTGCGGGTCGAATCGGTGCCGCCGCGGCGATGGATGGCGGACACGACCACCGACAGGCCCTCCCCGTTGAGCGCCTCCTCGACGCCGCGGATGATCTCGACCGCCCAGGGGCTGTCGAGGTCGTTGAAGACGAGGTCCACGAGTCCCGACGGCGCGGGGGCCACCGCGCCACGGCGCCGATAGCCGTACTCGCGCAGCAGTGCCTCGACCCGCTCGCGCGTGGCGGGTGCGACGTCGGACCTGCCGTTGAGGACGCGCGACACCGTGGGGACCGAGACGCCGGCCGCGGAGGCGACGGCGGAGATCGTCACGGCCGGCCGGGTGTTGCCCTGCGCATTGTCCTGCACGTCGTCCTCCTCGGGGCACCGACGCTGCAGTCCTGCATCCCCGGAGCGAAATCGAAACGCCCCCTTGACCTCCGGGATGCGATGTTCCTAACCTACAGCAACGGTATTTCCGGAAACTTCCGGAAAACTTCCGACCGAAGCATCGGTCACCGCATTGCAGGTACCTCAAAGGAGAGCTCATGCAGATCCGTTCAACCCTCGCCGCCGCAGTCCTCGCGTCCGCCGTCATCCTGCCGGTGGCGGTCCCCGCCCACGCAGCCCAGCCCACCCGGGCTCCGGGCATCGAGAAGGCGAGCGACAAGAAGGACACCCTCCGCTGGGTGGCCCCGCGCGACCTCGAGATCGGCACGGCCGTCGCCGGGGGCGGGCACCACGAGACGCAGCCCTACCCCGACCCGTTCACCTTCGACCAGGAGTACCGGGAGCGGCTCGCAGCCGAGTTCAGCTCCGTCTCGCCGGAGAACCAGCTCAAGTGGGAGTTCGTCCACCCGGAGCAGGGCGTCTACCGGTTCGCCGAGATGGACGCCATCGTCGAGTTCGCACAGGAGAACAAGCAGGTGGTCCGCGGCCACACCCTGTTCTGGCACAGCCAGAACCCGGCCTGGCTCGAGGAGGGCGACTTCTCGAAGGACGAACTGCGCGCCATCCTCAAGGAGCACATCCAGACGGTCGTGGGCCGGTACGCGGGCAAGATCCAGCAGTGGGACGTCGCCAACGAGATCTTCAACGACAACGGCACGCTGCGCACCACGGACAACATCTGGATCCGCGAACTCGGCCCGGAGATCATCGCCGACGCGTTCCGCTGGGCGCACGAGGCGGATCCCAGGGCGAAGCTCTTCTTCAACGACTACGGGGTGGAGGGCATCAACGCCAAGAGCAACGCCTACCTGGAGCTCATCCCCCGGCTGCAGGCCCAGGGGGTCCCCGTGGACGGCTTCGCCATCCAGGGGCACCTGAGCACGCGCTACGGGTTCCCGGGTGATCTCCAGGCCAACCTCCAGCGCTTCGACGACCTCGGGCTCGAGACGGCGATCACCGAGATCGATGTCCGGATGGACGTGGCCGCGGGGACCGAGCCCACCGCCGCGCAGCTGGAGAAGCAGTCGAGCTACTACCAGCGGGCCCTCGAGGCCTGCGTCCTCGTCGAGGAGTGCAACTCCTTCACCATCTGGGGCTTCACCGACAAGTACTCGTGGGTGCCGGTGTTCTTCACGGGGGAGGGGGAGGCGACCGTCATGTGGGACGACTTCACCCGCAAGCCCGCCTACTACGCGCTGCAGGACACCCTCGAGCAGGCCACGCCCGGGCGCGGCCACCGCTGATCCGCGGGCACCTCTTCGTCACCGGCCGGCCCGGCCGCTCCACAGCAGGCACAGCAGCACCCACAGCACCACGCACAGCAGCACCCACCGACGGCCGCGGAATGTCCGCGGCCGTCGCCCGTGCCCTTCCCCGGGATCCGGGCGAGACATCAAGGAGAACCATGAGACGACGTTGTCTGATCGCAGGAGCCACGGCCTTCGGCCTGGTCGCCGGGGCGGGCGCCCTGGCGCTGCCCGCGGCGGGCGCCGAGGAGCCCGCCGTGCTCCTCAGCGAGGATTTCGAGGACGGCGCGTTCGGGCCGCTGGTCCCGAACGGCGGAGCCGCGCTGTCGGTCGTCGAGGCCGACGGTGACAAGGCGCTGCTGGTCACGGGCAGGACCAACGACTACGACGGCGTGAAGACGCCGGCCGATCTCCTGCAGGCCGGTGGAACCTACTCCTTCTCCGCGCAGGTAAAGCTCTCCGCCCCCGCCGGGACGACGACGTCGGCTCGCTTCGTCGTCGAACCCGCCTACAGCTGGGTGGGCAACACCACGGTGTCGGCCGACGCGTGGACCACGGTGAGCGGGACGTTCAACGCCCCCGCCGGTGCGGACCCGGCCACCCTGCGCGCCTACCTCGGGACCGGAGACCTCGGCGCACCCTACGACTACCTCGTGGACGACGTCGTGATCACCGGTACAGCCGGTCCCGGCGGTGGGACCTGGCAGCCCACGCCGGACCCGGCGTTCATCCCCGGCGGGGCGGCCAGCCCCACCACCACGCCCCTCGCCACGGCGCGCGGCACCGGGGACGCCGTCGCCCTCACCTTCGATGACGGCCCCAACCCGGGCGAGACCGCCGCGGTCCTCGACCTCCTGCGTGACAAGGACATCACCGCGACCTTCTGCATCATCGGGCAGAACGTCCAGGCGGACGGCGGCGCCGACCTCCTGCGGCGCATCGTCGCCGAGGGGCACACGCTGTGCAACCACGGCACGTCCTACGCGGACATGGGCTCGTGGACCCAGGCGCAGGTCGAGAACGACCTGAAGGAGAACCTGCGCATCATCCGTGCGGCCGCAGGCGATCCCGCACTCCAGGTGCCGTACTTCCGCGCACCGAACGGCAGCTGGGGCGCCACGGGCGAGGTGGCCGCCGCGCTCGGCATGCAGCCGCTGGGCCTCGGCAACGTCATCTTCGACTGGGACGGCAACGACCTCAGCGAGGCGAACCTGACCGCCAACCTCCGTGCGGCCTTCGCCCCCGGCGCGGTGGTCCTCGCCCACGACGGCGGCGGCGACCGCTCGAACACGGTCCGGGCCGTCACGACGGTGGTGAGCGAGAAGCTCGCCGAGGGCTGGACCTTCACGCTGCCGCAGGGCGGCGTCGTGGCTGCACCCGTGGAGGTCACCTCCGGCTTCGAGACCGGCACCGACGGCTGGACGGCACGGGGCGACGGCATCTCCGTCGCCACGAGCAGCGACGCCCGCACCGGCACCGGCAGCCTGCTCGTCACGAACCGCACCCAGCCCTGGCACGGCGCGGCCCTCGACGTCACGGCGGGCCTGCCCGTCGGCACCGCCGTGCAGGTATCGGTGTGGGCGAAGCTCGCTCCGGGCCAGGCGCCGGCGTCGCTCAAGGTGTCCGTGCAGCGTGACAACGGCGGTGGAAGCGCATACGACGGGGTTGCCGGCGCCGGTGCCTCCGTCACCGCCGACGGCTGGGTCCGGCTGAAGGGCACCTACACGCTCGGTGCTGCCGCGGACAAGGCGCAGGTCTACGTCGAGGGCCCGGTGGGAGTGGACTTCCTGCTGGACGACTTCAGCCTCGCCCCGGTCACCGGGAAGCCCATCCAGACCGACGTCCCCGGGCTGAAGGACGTGCTCGGCGCGGACGGGATCGAGCACGTCGGCGTGGCGATCGATGCCCGGGAGACCGTGGGAACGGCCGCGGACCTCGTGCGGAAGCACTTCAACGCCTTCACCCCCGAGAACGCGGGCAAGCCGGAGAGCGTCCAGCCGGTCGAGGGGCAGTTCGCCTTCACCCAGCTGGACCAGCTCCTGGACTTCGCGGACGCCAACGGCACCGAGGTCTACGGACACGTCCTCGCCTGGCACTCGCAGACCCCGGCGTGGTTCTTCAAGGACGGCGCCCGCGACCTCACCAACAGTCCGGCCGACCAGGCGCTCCTGAAGGCACGCATGGAAGCGCACATCAAGGGCATCGCGGACCACATCGACGCCCGCTACCCGGACGGCGACAGCCCCGTCTGGGCCTGGGACGTGGTGAACGAGGTCATCGCGGACGGCGACACGGCGAACCCGCACGACATGCGCGACAGCCGCTGGTTCCAGGTCCTCGGCGAGGGCTTCGTGGACGAGGCCTTCCGCCTGGCGGACCGCTACTTCCCCGACGCAGCACTGTTCATCAACGACTACAACACGGAGATGCCGGAGAAGCGGGCCGACTACCTCGACCTGATCCGCGCGCTCAAGGCCAGGGGAGTGCCGATCGACGGCGTGGGGCACCAGGCCCACGTGGACGTCGCCCGGCCGGTGCAGTGGCTCGAGGACTCCATCAGGGCCGTCGAGGCAGTGGACCCCGCTCTCCTGCAGGCCATCACGGAACTCGACGTCAACGCCTCCACGGAGAACCAGGGCGCCGATGTCAGCGGCGCTCCCGTGGACCCCTACAGCCCCGCCTTCGAGGACGACGCGGACGCGGCGGCGGAGGTCGGCTACTACTACCGCGACCTCTTCGCGATGCTGCGAGAGCACAACGCGTCCGTGGACTCGGTGACCTTCTGGGGGATCAGCAACGCCCGCACCTGGCTGCGGACCTGGCCCATGGCCCGTCCCTGGGAGCAGCCGCTGCCCTTCGACGACGACCTGCAGGTCACGCCGGCCTACTGGGGGATCGTGGATCCGGCCAGGCTGCCCGCCCGGCCCGCCGATGTGCTGCCGCCGCGGATCGCCGACCAGTCGGACGTCGCCGCCGTCTCCAGCGGAGCCAGCGGCGCGAAGGTGAAGTACACCCTGCCGTCGGCCATCGACACCCTCGACAGCGCGGTGACACCGACCTGCGATCCCGTGTCGGGCTCACGCTTCGTCATCGGCGTCACGACGGTCACGTGCACCGCCACGGACGAGGCGGGCAACACCCGCACCAGCTCGTTCGACGTCGTCGTGACCCGCAAGCAGCCCGGGAAGCCCTGACCGGTCCCGCCTGCGCGACGAAGCCCCTGTCCTCCTCCGAAGGCAGGGGCTTCGTCGTGCTGTCGGCCCGGCTGACCGGGGGGCGGTCAGTGAAGGTGCCGGTCAGGCGTAGGCGCCGACCAGCCGCACCGATCCGCCGTCGACGCCCTTGGCGCCCTGCACGTAGTCCGGGCCGTCGGTGCTGCCGCCGCTCGCGGAGCGGACGCCGCCCATGACCCAGGACGGCACGCCGGCGGCGTTCAGCTGGGCGAGGGCCGCATCGGCGCCGGACGCACCGACGACCGCGACCATGCCCACCCCGAGGTTGAGCGTGCGCTCCAGGTCCGGCAGCGGCACGCTGCCGAGCTGGGACACGAGCGTGAAGATGGGCGGGAGCTCCCAGGTGGACCGGTCCACCGTGGCCTCGAGTCCGCGGGGCAGCACGCGGGCCAGGTTCGCCGCAAGGCCGCCGCCGGTGACGTGGCTGAAGCCGTGCACCTGCGCCGCATCGTTGCGGGCGAGCGCGAGGCAGTCGGCGGCGTAGACGCGCGTGGGCTCGAGGAGTTCCTCGCCGAGAGTCCTCCCCAGCTCGGAGACCTGCCGGTCGAGCGCCCACCCGGCCTGGTTGATGACCCGGCGCACCAGGGAGTAGCCGTTGGAGTGGAGGCCCGAGGACGCCATGGCTATGACGACGTCGCCCTCGCGGACACGCTCCGGCCCGAGCACGCGGTCCGCCTCGACCACGCCGGTCGCGGCGCCCGCGACATCGTACTCGTGCTCACCGAGCAGGCCGGGGTGCTCCGCGGTCTCCCCGCCCACGAGGGCGGTGCCCGCGATCGAGCAGCCGGCCGCGATGCCGCGGACGATGTCCGCGATGCGCTCGGGGACCACCTTGCCGCAGGCGATGTAGTCCGTCATGAACAGCGGCTCCGCACCGACCACCACGATGTCGTCGACCACCATCCCCACGAGGTCGATACCGATGGTGTCGTGGATGTCCATGGCCTGGGCGATGGCGACCTTGGTGCCCACGCCGTCGGTGGACGTCGCGAGGAGCGGCCGCGTGTAGGTGAGGAGGCGGGAGACGTCGAAGAGCCCGGCGAAACCGCCCACCCCGCCGACGACCTGCTCGCCGTGGGTGGCACGGACGGCGTCCTTCATGAGCTCGACGGCGCGGTCACCTGCCTCGACGTCCACTCCTGCGCTGGCATACGTGATGGGTCCGGACACGCTCATACCCGCTCTTTCTTGTCTTCGTCGGTCAGGACGGCTTCGAACTCGGCGTCCGGCCCGGGGTCGCATCCCGTGGCTCCGGCCTTGTCGGCGGGGTCGAGCCGCTCGAGCAGGTTCTTGCCCAGTCGGTCGTCGTCGGGCAGCGGGATGGGGTAGGTGCCGGTGAAGCACGCCGTGCACAGGCGCTCGCGCGGCTGCTGCGTGGCGTCGATCATGCCGTCCTCCGAGATGTACGCGAGGCTGTCGGCGCCGATGGACGCGCTGATCTCGTCGATAGCCGCACCGTTGGCGATCAGCTCGGCGCGGGACGCGAAGTCGATGCCGTAGAAGCACGGCCAGCGGACGGGCGGCGAGGAGATCTTGACGTGGACCTCCGCAGCCCCCGCTTCCCGCAGCATGCGGACGACGGCGCGCTGCGTGTTGCCGCGGACGATGGAGTCGTCCACCACGATGATGCGTTTGCCGCGGATGACGGACTCGAGGGCGTTGAGCTTCAGGCGGATGCCGAGCTGGCGGAGCGTCTGGCTGGGCTGGATGAACGTGCGGCCCACGTAGGCGTTCTTCACGAAGCCGTGGGCGAAGGGGATGCCTGACTCCTCGGCGAAGCCGACGGCTGCCGGGGTGCCGGACTCGGGGACCGGGATCACGATGTCCGCGACGGCGGAGTTCTCGCGGGCCAGCTGCCGGCCCATCTCGACGCGGGACTCGTAGACCGAGCGGCCGGCGATCGCGGCGTCGGGCCGGGCCAGGTAGACGTACTCGAAGACGCAGCCGGCGGCGGTCGGGGAGGCGAAGCGGCTGCTGCGCACGCCGTCCTCGTCGATGGCGATGAACTCGCCGGGCTCGATCTCGCGGATGAAGCTCGCGCCCACGGTGGCCAGTGCCGCCTGCTCGGAGGCGACCACCCACCCGCGCTCGAGGCGGCCGAGGACGAGGGGGCGGACGCCGTAGGCGTCACGCGCCGCGTACAGGGTCCCCTCGTCCATGAAGACGAAGCAGAACGCGCCGCGGATGCTCGGCAGCAGCTCGAGGGCGGTCTGCTCGAGGGAGCGGTCGTCGTCGCCGTCCAGGAGCGCGGTGACGAGGGCCGTGTCGGTGGTGTTGCCCTGCGCCATCTCACCGGCACGGGGCTTGCCCTGGCGGGCGAGGACCATCTGGTAGAGCTCGGCCGAATTGGTGAGGTTGCCGTTGTGGGCCAGGGCGACGGTGCCGGCGGCGGTGGCACCGAGCGTGGGCTGCGCGTTGGCCCAGTGCGACGAGCCGGTGGTGGAGTAGCGGCAGTGGCCGACGGCGATGTGTCCGGTCAGCGTGTTCAGCGTGGACTCGTCGAAGACCTGGGACACGAGGCCCATGTCCTTGTAGACATTGATCCGGCGACCGTCGCTCGTGGCGATCCCCGCCGATTCCTGGCCGCGGTGCTGCAGCGCGTAGAGGCCGTAGTAGGCGAGCTTCGCCACCTCCTCACCGGGGGCCCAGACACCGAAGACGCCGCAAGCGTCCTGTGGTCCTTTTTCGCCGGGGAGAAGATCGTGGGAGAGTTGTCCGTCACCGCGCACCATGCGGTCATTCTCTCACGGCGTGCGGGTGCCGTCGGCGCGGATCTGCTTTCCGCCGGGCCCATGCAGCCCTGCCGCCTCAGGCGCGACCCGCGACCCGCGGCCCCGGTGGTCCCCTGTCAGGCGGCGGCGTCGTCGTCGTACGTGCGCTCCGCACGGGCGCGCTCGGCGCGCCTGACGCTCCGGCGGTCGACGACGAGCACCAGCAGGGCCGCCAGCAGGAGCCCGGGCAGGGCGAAGGCCACGGTGAAGAAGCCGAGGATCGACTCGCGTGTGAGGGTGGGATCCTCCGGGCCGGTGTAGGCCACGACGAGCGCCGCGAGGAACCCGAGGAACGCGCCGAGCAGCATGAACGGGACGAACTTCGGTGCCCTCCGGATGGTCACCTCCCGGTAGGCGGGCTCTGCGGGAGGCTGTGCCTGGGTCTGTCCCTCGGCGGGTACGGCCCGGTCAGCGGGAGCGGGCTGACCGTCCGCCGGGACGGCGCCGCGCGTGTCGGGCTGCTCGGGCGTGCTGTTCGGCGGCTCGGGGGCGCTACTGGGCTGCTCGGAGGTCATGCTTCAAGGCTAGCGGGCGTCAGCGTTCGAGCCGGACGAGCTGGTAGCCGGCCTCGCTGAACACGAGTGTGTAGTCGGACCCTGGATAGTGCGCCTCGGCGTGCGCCTCGGCGTCGCCAGGCCGGACGGCGCCCCAGCTCCAGTCGTCCGCGTCGACGATCAGGTAGTCCGGTGCCGGATTGGTGTTGCCCAGCCAGTACACGCGCGTCTCGGGGGCGAGGTACGCCATGAGCACCACCCCGCTCTCCACCGTGGACCCGGCGGGGATGAGCTCCATCATGCGGTGGGCGGCGTCCCAGCGCCCGGACGGCCGGTAGGTCGCCGGGTCGGCGAGGACCGCGAGTTTCTGGGCCGGCAGGAGCAGGAGGCAGGCGACGACGGCGGCGGGGACGCCGACGAGCGCCGTGGTCCGGATCCATGCGCGCGGACTCGCCCGGAGGAGACGGACGCCGTCCACCAGGGCCAGGAAGAGCACGGGCATGAGCACCGCGCTGTAGTGCCACTCGGGGCCCCAGTACCATTCCTCGTTCGACGCGAACCGCCACAGCAGCGTCGGCACGAGCACGAGACCGAGCGGGGAGCGGAGGAACAGGAGCCCGCCGGCGAGCAGGAGCAGCAGCAGCGTCTCGTACTTGGCGGCACCGGAGACGAGGCCGACGACGGCGCCCGCGGGATCGCCGAGCATCGCACCCACGTCGATGCGGTCCGAGTAGTCGTACTGTCCGGCGGCGTTGAGGGCGGGCAGGACCAGGCGGACGGAGACGATCAGCCACAGGGCACCCCAGGCGGTCAGCCACAGTCCGGCCACCGTCCGCAGCCGCCAGGCGAGCACCAGTCCCAGTGCCATCACGGTCAGTCCGAGGTCCTCCTTGACGAAGACGAGCAGCCCGCCCCATACGACGGCGGGCAGCACGCGCCGCATCAGGACGGCCTCCAGGCTCAGGGCGAGGAGCGGGACGGCGAAGGCGATCTCGTGGAACTGTGCGGCGACCGCGGACTGGAGGCCCCAGGACAGGGCGTAGGCGATCCCTACGGCCAGGCCGGACCTTGGCCCGATGAGCCGCATGCCCGCGCGCGCGACCACGGCCACGGACAGTCCGAAGAGGAGGTTCTGGACGATCAGGAGGGTCAGGCCCGACGGCGCGAGCGCGTAGGCGGGCGCCAGCAGGACGAGCAACGGATGGAAGTGGTCGCCGAGGAGATTGAAGCCCTCGCCCTTGATCGGCACGATCGGGGCGCCGAACCCGGCGTAGGCCTTCGCGAGCTGCGTGAAGATCCCGAGGTCCCAGGACGGTGAGCCGAGCTGGTTCCACTGGGTGACGGAGAAGACGGTGTAGAGGGCGGCCGCGGCGAGACCGGTCAGCCACGCTGCGGGAGGCTGGCGGCGCACCGCCGCCGAGGTCCGCACGCGGAGCTTCCGCAGGCGGCCCTCCGCGCCCGTCGCGCCGGAGCCGCGCCTCGGCGCTGCCGGTTCTCCCGGGTCTGCCGGTCGGCGCGGGTCCACCGAGCGGTCGGTGCTCACGCGCGGCGCCCGAAGAGGGGGAGCCATGCGCTGAGGTCGGCGCGCTGTCCGGATGCCGCCACCTTGCCGGCAGCGACCGCCGCCGGCCAGTCCGTCCCGCCGGTGACCAGGGCGAGCCAGGTGGCCGCGTCCGTCTCGACGACGTTCGGGGGAGTGCCCCGCGTGTGGCGGGGGCCCTCGACGCACTGGGTCACGCCGAAGGGCGGTACCCGGACCTCCACGCTGTTGCCGGGCGCCAGTTCGGCGAGCTCCTCGAGGGCGAAGCGCACCGCGGTGGCCAGCTCCGCCCGGGCCGCCGAACCGTCGGCCACCTGCGCGAGGGCCCGGTGGCCGTCCTCAGCGGTGATGCGTCGCCGTGCCACGGTCCTGCCGGCCTAGTCGAGCAGCGCCATGACGGGGGCGGCGAGCCGCAGGCTGCCGACCGGGCGGCCCCCGCCGAGGACCGGCGGGACCACCTTGGCGAGCACCTCGCCCACCTTCCCGGCGTCGATCGCGCCGGAGGCGGCGAGGAGCGTCAGTCCCACGAGGGTCGCGGCCCGGGAGTTGCCGTCCAGGACCTTGAGGGCCAGCGACGCTCCGGTGGGCGCGGCCAGGACGAGGACGCCCTCCGCCCCGCTCTTGGCGATGACCCCGAGATCCTCCATGACCACCGAGTTCTCCCTGCCTTCGCCGTGCACGGCCCAGGGGTAGTCGAGCATCGCGGTCGCGATCGTCGCGGCCCGCGCATCCGCGTGCTTGTCGGAGGGGGCCTTGGCGATCCTGCCGATACCGCGCGCGAGGCCCGTCAGCGAGACGGCGGCCACGGGTGCGCCGCAGCCGTCCACGGCCCAGGCCGCCACGGTCTCCTCCGTGTACTCCTCGATGACCGAGGCCACGGACCGCTGCAGCGGGTGCGTGGGCTCGAGGTAGGTCGCGGTGTCCCAGCCGTTCTCCGTGCACGCCCAGAGGAAGGCGGCGTGCTTGCCCGAGCAGTTGAACGCGATGCGCTGCTTGCCCTTGCCGTCGCGGACGAGGCCGTTGCGGGCCTCCTCGTCCTGGGGCCAGTCCGCGGGGCACTGGAGGTCGTCCTCGGTGACGCCGGCGGCGTCGAGCATGGTGCGCACCACGTCCATGTGACGATCGCTGGCCACGTGGCTCGCCGCGGCGAGCGCCACCTGGGGGCCGCGCAGCGGTACGCCGGCCTTCATGCTCGCGAGCGCCTGGAAGGGCTTGAGGGTGGAGCGCGGGAAGACCGGGCTCGTGATGTCCCCGAGTTCGGTCACGACGGTGCCGTCGGCGGCCAGGACGACGGCGGCGCCCACGTGGCGGGACTCGATGAAACCGTTGCGTTCGAGGACGGCGAAGTCCACGGCGTCGGCCGTAGTGAAGGTGGAGGGCATGTCTCCAGTATTCCCTACCCGTTGACTCTCCCGCCCCCAGCCGCGACAGTAGGAACACTTCGCTTCGCCCCTCACGGGACACGTCTGGTCGCGGCTGGTAGCGCCTTCTTCGATACATCACCCATAGGTCTCTCGGCGGTACCGGCGGGCTTCCCCGGGTCCCGGTCTCCGCCCGGTCAGCACGATCGATCCCCACGGAGGAGAGAAGCATGAGCAAGTGGAACCGCCGGGCCGGAACGGCAGCGCTCGCAACGCTCACCGGCATCGTTCTGGCAGCAGGCACGGTGACCGCCGCCCCGGCCGTGGAGGGCGTGCCGCAGGAGGCGCCGACCGCGCAGGGCCTCGGCCCGCTCGCCCGGCCGGACCTCGAGATCTCGCAGGACCTGCTGACCCGGAGCGGGCCGGTCTCGGTCTTCGTCCAGTTCGAGGGCGCAGGAGCGTTCGAGCAGACCCAGCCGGCGGACGTGCGTGCCGGTCTCACCGCGCCCGTGCCGAAGGTCGCCGAGGTGCAGGGCATCCGGGCCGGCATCGAGGCGCGGGCGGCGCAGGTCACGGCCGCGGCCGGCGCAACCCGCCTCTACACCACCACGGACACCATCCCCGGCGTCGCCATCGTCGGTGACGCGGCGCAGATCCGCGGACTGGCCGCCCGGCCCGACGTCCGGAAGATCACCGGGATCGTCCCCAAGACGCTGGACAACAAGGGCGGAGCCATCGACACCGAAGCCCTTGCGTCCTGGGTCCAGCGGGACCAGACCGGCAAGGGCGTCACCATCGCCGTCCTCGACACCGGACTGGACTACACGCACGCCGGCTTCGGCGGCCCCGGTACGATCGAGGCCTTCGACGCCGCGAAGGCCTCGACCACCCTTCCGGACGACTCCTCAGGGCTCTACGATCGCGCGAAGTTCATCGGCGGCTACGACCTCGTGGGAGACGCCTACAACGCGGATCCGTCGTCGCCGACCTATAGCCCCGTGCCGGTTCCCGATACCAACCCCCTCGACTGCGAGAGTCACGGCTCCCACGTCTCCGGCACCGCAGCCGGCTACGGCGTCAACGCCGACGGCACCACGTTCCGCGGCGACTACTCGAGCCTCACCGCCGAGCAGGTCAACGCCATGCGCATCGGTCCGGGCACCGCGCCGGAGGCAGGGCTCGTCAGTCTCCGCGTCTTCGGGTGCGAAGGATCGAGCGAACTCGTCGGCCTCGCCCTGGACTACGTCCTCGACCCGAACCAGGACGGCGACTTCTCGGACCGCGCGAGCATCGTCAACATGTCCCTCGGATCGAGTTTCCCCGCGTACGACGACCCCGAGATCGACATCGTGAACAGCCTGACCGATCAGGGCATCCTGTCCGTCGTCTCGTCCGGCAACGGCGGGGACGTCTTCGACAACGGCGGGACGCCCGGCAGCGCGGGATCGGCCCTGACCGTCGCCAACTCGATCGGGTCCCAGGTCACCCTGGACGGGGTGGACGTCCTCGCCCCGACCGACGTCGCCGGCCGTGCAGCCGGCCAGTACAGCGCCGACTTCGCCGGCTACGCGACGGCCACCGAGGAGCAGCTGACGGGCGACGTCGTCGCAGCGCCCGCTGCCAACAACTTCGGCTGCACACCCTTCGACCCGGGATCCCTCTCGGGCAAGTGGGTCTGGCTGCAGTGGGAGGAGAACGGGGCGATGCCCTGCGGCTCGCGCGTCCGGTTCGACAACGCACAGGCCGCCGGTGCCGCAGGCGTCGTCCTCGACTCGCCCCGATCGGTCTTCGTCGCCGGTATCGCCGGCAACGCGGGGATCCCGGGCGTGCAGCTCAATGCGGCGTCCTCCGACAGGCTCCGCCCCGCCGCCACCGCGGGCACGCTCCGGATCCGTCTCGCGGCCGGACTCCAGGGCACCTCGATCGGGGCATCGGACGCGCTCGACACCCTGAGCGCCAGTTCGTCACGCGGGGTCCACGGCTCCAACGGCGTGGTCAAGCCCGACGTCGCAGCACCCGGCACGTCCATCGGCTCGGTGCAGGTGGGCACGGGGAACCTGCCGTCCGTGAAGACGGGCACCTCCATGGCCGCACCGAACGTCGCCGGCATCGCCGCGCTCGTCCTGGCCGCCACGGGCTACGACCCCTCGCAGGTCAAGAGCGTCATCATGAACACGGCGACGCACGACCTCCTCACCGCCGGCGGCGTCGTCCACGCCCCGAACCGCACCGGGTCCGGGCGCGTGGACGCACTCGACGCCCTGAACGCGACGTCGCTCGCCTACGCCTCCGAGGACCCCGCGCTGACCACGGTGGTCTTCGGCGTCCTCGAGGTCGGCGCCGACCCTCTCGCGCTGACCCGGCAGATCACCGTCGAGAACCGTTCCGACGCCCCGGTGCGCTACACCGCCCAGTACCTCGCGGCCACCACCATGCCGGGCGTCGACATCTCGGTCACCGCCACCGGTAGCGGCACCGCCACGGCGGATGTCCCGGCCGACGGCTCGGCGACGTTCGACGTCGTCCTGACCATCGCCGATCCGACGCAGCTGGCCAAGACCCTCGATCCCGCCGCCGAGCGGGTGCAGCTCGGCCTCCCGCGCCAGTACATCGCGGACGCCTCGGGACGCGTGCAGTTCACCAGCGACACCGCGTCGACGCTCCGGGTCCCTGTCCATGCAGCGCCGAAGCCGACAGCCGACCTCAGCGCCGGCACGGTTCTCGCCTTCGACACCCCGGCCGACCTCGAGACCGACCTCGTGTTCACGGGCCGCGGCCTGCTGCAGGGCGGCGTCGACTCGCTGTACGCATCGGTCGCCTCCCCGTTCGTCCTGGGCGCCGAGAGCGCCCGCCAGGAGTCGCTGCCGCTCGAGTCGCTGTACTCCCTCGACCTGAAGTCCGTGGGTGCGTCGTCGACCGTCCCCGGCGTGGTGGCGGCCGGCGGCACTCCCCTCGACGGCACCGTGTCCTTCGGGATCAGCACCTGGGCCAACTGGAACACCCTCTCGAGCGCGCCCCAGATCATCGTCGAGATCGACACGGACAACAACGGCGAGCCGGAGTTCCTCGCGCGGACCGGCCGCGCGGCGGACGTCGACCTGGTCCTGTTCAACGTGTACCCGGTGGGCGACGACGGATCGGTCGGCGCCGTCGCCGTCGGTGGCAGTGCGGCTAACAACGTGGCCGGCAATGTCGACACGAACCTGCTCGACACGAACGTGGTGACCCTGCCGCTCCCGGTGGCGGCGCTGGGCCTCGATCCCGCGGCGCCGGCGGGCGGCACCATCTCCTACCGCGTGAGCACGTCGAGCGCGTTCAGCGTCGACGAGTCGGGTGCGGCGGTCCCGGTGGACGTGACGGACTGGATCCCGTTCAGCATCACGCAGCCGGCACTGTGGTTCGAGGGCAACGCCTCCGACACCAGCTTCATCGTCACCGATGGATCGTCACTGCGCGTCCATCGGACGGCCGGGGACACCACCAGCCGGGCACTCTTCCTCCATCACCACAATGCCTCCGGTGACCGCGACGAGGTCCTCGCCGTCGAGTCCGGTCCGTAGGAGCGGCGGGCGCCGGGCGCGAGGAAGCTCTTCCACCTCCCGGCTGCGCCCACCGGAGGGAACGGACATCCGGTGGGCGCAGGCATCGGGGTGTCGCGCCGGGCCCGTGGAGGCCTACTCGACCGTGAACTGCACCGTCTGCCAGCCCGACGCACCGTCCGGGACCGTGTCCGCGCGCTCCTCGGTCTGGAGCCCGTCGACGCGGTCCGTGGCCCGGGCCCGGACGGTGTGCAGACCGGACTCGAGGGTGAGCTCGTGCGACCACTGGCGCCAGGTATCCACGGACGCCTCGGCCGCGAGGGTCACGCCCTCCCAGTCGCCGCCGTCCACCGAGACCTCGACCTGCGTGATGCCGCGCTGCTGCGACCAGGCGACACCGCCGATCATCACGGAGCCGCTGCCGAGCGAGGCGAAGGGCTTCGGGACCTCGACGCGGGCCATCGTCTTGATGGGCCCCTTCTCGGACCAGCCACGGTCCGTCCAGTACGCCGTCCTGTCCGCGAAGCGGGTCACTTCGAGGTCCACCACCCACTTGGTGGCGGACACGTAGCCGTACAGGCCGGGCACCACCATGCGGACGGGGAACCCGTGTTCCACCGGCAGCGGTTCGCCGTTCATGGCGATGGCGAGGATGGCGTCGCGGTCGTCCTGCAGGACGGGCAGGGGCGTGGAGGCGCTGAAGCCGTCGGAGCTCGTGGACAGGACCATGTCGGCCCCGTCGAGGGGCCTCGCCCGCGCCAGGACCTCGCGGAGCGGGTAGCCGAGCCACTTCGCGTTGCCGGCGAGGAATCCGCCCACCGGATTGGACACGCAGGTGAGGGTGAGGTGGCGTTCGATCAGCTCGGCGTCGAGGAGGTCCTGGAACGAGAGTTCGAACTCCTCCTCGACCATGCCGTGCACGCGCAGTACCCAGTCCTCGGTGGTGAGCTGCGGGACGCTCAGTGCGGTGTCGATGCGGTAGAAGTCGCCGTTCGGGGTGATGAACGGCGTCACGCCCTCGACGGGGGACTGCACTCCCGCGGGGAGGGCGGCTGCCGGGCTGGCCGGGGCGGGGAACTGCAGGCCCTCCCGCACGGCGGCGATGTTGGTGCGGGTCGCCGCGAGGAGGCGTCCGCCACCCGCGGCCGCTGCCGCGACGACGGCGGTGACGCCGGCCGCGGCGAAGAACCCGCGGCGCGAGGTGGCACGCACGGTCGCGGGAGGGGCGGCAGCGGTCACGACGGCCGTCGCCGCCGATCCTGCCCGGGAGGGGTCGATGTCGTCCGAGCGGGACCCGGTGATCGAGGCGTGCTCGTCGGAGAGGTCCCCGGGCCGGTCACGCCGGGACGCATCGCGAACTGCGGAGGGTGCGGCGGAGGGTGCGACGGCGGCGTGGTGCAGACGGGCAATGAGCCACCGGAGGGCGAGCAGGCCCGCGGCGGTGCCGACCACGGTCGGGACGGCGTCGGGCAGGGAGGCTCCGGCACGGGTCAGGACGCAGGCCAGGATGATGGCGCCCATGAGGACCACGCCCGCCACGCCGAGGGCCCATGACCGGAACGCCACGATGCCGAGCACGGCCGCCAGGAGAGTGATGGTGATGCCCATGCCGACCAGCAGGGCCAGCTTGTCGTTGGTGCCGAACGTGTCGATCGCGAAGTCCTTCATCCACGGCGGGGTGAAGTCGATGAAGGTGGAGCCCATCGCGATGACCGGGGTGGCGCTGGCGCGGAAGAAGGCACCCGTGAGCTCGGCGATCCCGAGCACCACGCCCGCGGCGAGGATCCCGGCCAGGGCGGCGAGGGGGGACGTGCCGCGGCGGCGCTCGGTGAGGTTGCTCATGGAAAGTATTCGGAGAGCGGTGGAGGGGGTATGGGTACAGGGGTCGCCGTAACAGTGGATCCCCGGGCGTGCTGCGGTGTGCCCTCCAGTACGCTGTCCTACTGTGAAGGTTCTCGTACTGGGCCCCGGCGGCCGCGAACACGCCCTCGTCCGCGCCCTGCTGGCCGACCCGTTCGTCCGGGAGGTGCACGCGGCTCCCGGTAATGCGGGGATCGCCGAGGACGTCCCCACCCACGACATCGATGCGAACGATCCGGCGGCCGTCACCGACCTCGCGCGCACGATCGGCGCCGACCTCGTGGTCATCGGCCCGGAGGCACCGCTTGCCGCCGGCGTCGCCGACGCCCTGATCGCTGCCGGCATCCCCGTCTTCGGTCCCACGAGGGCCGCCGCGCAGCTCGAGGCGTCCAAGGCCTTCGCGAAGCAGGTCATGGCCGCCGCCGGGGTGCCCACCGCGATGGCCCGGGTCGCCGCGACCGACGAGGAGGCGAACGAGGCGCTGTGCACCTTCGGCGCCCCCTACGTGGTGAAGGACGACGGCCTCGCCGCGGGCAAGGGCGTCGTGGTCACCGACGACCTCGACGCGGCCCGCGCCCATGCCTCGGCGTGCTTCCGTGCCGGCGGCACCGTGGTCATCGAGGAATACCTCGACGGCCCCGAGGTCTCACTGTTCGTGCTCTCCGACGGGCGCACCGTGGTGCCGCTCGCCCCCGCTCAGGACTTCAAGCGCATCCACGACGGCGACCAGGGGCCGAACACCGGCGGCATGGGTGCCTACTCGCCGCTCGAGTGGGTCCCGGCGACGCTCGTCGAAGAGGTGCTCACCCGCGTGGCGCAGCCCGTCATCGACGAGATGGCGCACCGTGGGACGCCCTTCGCCGGGGTCCTCTACGTAGGCCTCGCCCTCACCTCGCGGGGTCTGCGCGTCATCGAGTTCAACGCGCGCTTCGGCGATCCCGAGACACAGGCCGTCCTCGCCCGCCTCACGACGCCGCTCGGCGGGGTGCTGCTCGCAGCCGCCAAGGGCACGCTCGACCAGATCGACCCGCTCATGTGGTCGCCGCAGGCCGCCGTCGCCGTCGTCCTGGCGTCCGAGAACTATCCCGATACCCCCGCGACCGGCCGGCGTGTCCGGGGCCTGAAGAAGGCCGCGCGCGTGGACGGAGCGCACGTGCTGCACGCGGGCACGAGGCTCGACGCCGGCAGGGTGGTCAGCGCCGGGGGGCGGGTGCTCGCCGTCGTCGGGCTCGGCGACTCGCTCGAGGACGCGCGGGCCACGGCGTACGAGGGACTCTCGCGGATCGAACTCGAGGGCGGGCAGTCCCGCACGGACATCGCGCTCGAGGCGGCGCGGGCCGGGGTCGCCGTCAGCGGTCCCGCGGGAGCGCCGGCGTGAGCGGCTTCGCCCCTCCATACCCTGAGCTGCCGGGCTGGCGGCACGTCTACTCGGGCAAGGTCCGCGACCTGTACGAGCCCGAGGACGGACCCGACGACGTCGTCCTGGTGGTCGCGAGCGATCGCATCAGCGCCTACGACCACGTGCTCACCATGGAGATCCCCGACAAGGGGCGCGTCCTGACGCAGCTCAGCCTCTGGTGGTTCGAGCGGCTCTCCGGCATCCCGAACCACGTGGTCGCCGCCGATGTGGCCGGCGGGGTGCCGGCAGCGGTCGAGGGCCGGGCGATGATCTGCCGGAAGCTCATCATGTACCCGATCGAGTGCATCGTCCGCGGCTACCTCACGGGCAGCGGGCTGCTGGAGTACAGGTCCTCGCGGACGGTCTGTTCGCTGCCGCTGCCCGAGGGGCTCGTGGACGGCTCCCGCCTGGCTCCCGCGCTCTTCACGCCGTCGGCCAAGGCCGAGGTGGGCGAGCACGACGAGAACATCTCCTACGACGCCGTCGTGATGGCCGTGGGCGACGACGCCGCGGCCCAGCTGCGCGCCCTCACCCTCGACATCTACACGCGGGCCGAGGCCATCGCCAGGGAGCGCGGCATCATCCTCGCGGACACCAAGGTGGAGTTCGGGCTCGATCCCGCGACGGGCCGCATCACGCTCGGCGACGAGGTCCTCACGCCCGACTCCTCGCGGTTCTGGGACGCCGCGCTGTACGCGCCGGGGCAGGCGCAGCCCTCGTTCGACAAGCAGTTCGTGCGCGACTGGCTGACCTCTGACGCGTCCGGCTGGGACCGGCACTCCGAGCCGCCGGCACTGCCCGACGACGTCGTCGAGCGGACGCGTGCCCGCTACATCGAGGCGTACGAGCGCCTCACGGGCAGCACCTTCGCCTGACGCCCGCTCCCTTTGCCGGTGCCCGGCGCATCCTCGCGAAGGGGGACACCGGCTACGCCGTCCCGAGCCGCCCCGGAGCGACATGCGGAAGGCCCCCGGCGGATGCCGGCGGGCCGACTAGCATAGGGCTGCCACGCCTCATCCGACGGCGGGCACGTCTGTGCGCATGGGGCGTGCGACGGCTGGGGGAGGAGCGCGGTGCAGCGGTTCGAGGAGTTCGTCATCACCCGGTCCGGCACCCTGCTGCTCGACGACCCCCGGGCACTCGCCGACGCCTGGCGGGCGTGGGCCACCCTCTTCGATCCCGGTGCGGCGGAGCCCGCGCAGGACGACTTCGCCGGCCTCGCCCGCCGCCTCGCCCGGCGGTTCGCCGACGCCGATCGTCCCGGGTCCGCGGTCCGCACCACCCCTCTCGCGTCCTGGCGGTTCGCCGGACGGTTGCGGACCTACCAGGCCGACGTCCTCGAGCGCGTGCCCGTCGTCGCCGGTGAACCCCTGCACATCGTCGCCCCGCCCGGCTCGGGCAAGACGCTGCTCGGCCTGCTGCTGGCCGCGCGCCACGGTGCCCGCGCCGTCGCGCTCGCGCCGACGGCCACGATCCGCTCCCAGTGGGCCCGCACCGCCGAGGGCCTCGAGGGCGCGGCAGGAGCAGTGTCCGAGGACCCGCACCGGCTCGGCGACCTGACCGCCCTGACCTACCAGATGCTCAGCGTGGTCGAGGGAGGGAACCCGCTCACCGATCTGGCCATGGCCGAGTGGGCCCGGGAGCTCGTCACCGGAGGGCGCAGCGAGGCAGCCGCCGGGCGCTGGATCGAGGACCTGCGCACGGCCAACCCGCGCGCGTTCCGTGACGGGATCCAGCGCCGCTCCCGCAGGCTCCGGCGGCACCTGGCACAGGAGGACGCGGACGTGCTGGCGACGGCGCTGCATCCCAACGCCCTCGAGCTCGTGGACCGGCTCGTCGCGCACGGCGTCGAGACGATCATCCTCGACGAGTGCCACCACCTCCTGGACCACTGGGCGCTGGTCGCCGCCTACCTGGCCTCCCGCATCCGTGCTGCCGGGCGCACGCCCCTGCTGATCGGCCTGACGGCCACGCTGCCGTCCCCCGAGGACGGGAGGGCCTACGACACCTACGAGGCGCTGCTCGGCGAGGTGGACTACGAGGTGCCGACCCCGGCCGTCGTCAAGGAGGGCAACCTCGCCCCCTACCGTGACCATGTCTGGCTCGTGGAGCCGCTCGAGGACGAGCTGACGTTCCTGCGCGAGCACGAGCGACGCCTCGCCGACCTCGTCCGCGACCTGCTGGCCGGGCACGACGGCGTCGCCTACCTCGTGGCGCTGCTCCAGCCGTCGATCGGGACGGCCGATGGCGGCGACGGGCGTGCCGAGCAGCGCCTCGCCCGCGCCTTCGCCGACGACTTCGCGCTCGCGGAATCGGCGGCCCGGATGCTGCTCTCCCTCGCACCGGAGCATCCCCTCGAAGCGTTGCTGCCCGACGACCTCCACGCACCCCCGGAGACCGAGCAGAGCGTGCGCCTGCTCGCCCGCTACGCGCTCGACCGGGTGCTGCCCGACACCGCGCGGACCGACCAGTGGGACCGGATCAGGCGGACGGTCGCCGATTTCGGCTACACGCTGACGGACCGCGGCGTGCGGCGGGGACGGGACCCCGTCGACACCCTCCTCGCGTCGTCCGCGGCGAAGGACGCCGCGGTGGGCGACATCCTGCGCCTCGAGCTCCAGCAGCCCACCGGCGGGCTCGTGCGCGCCGTCGTGGTGACCGACTTCGCCGTGCACGGGAACAAGCGCGGTGCCGCCGGGCCGGCGGCAGGAGCGCTCCGCGTGTTCGACTCCGTCGTGGCCGACACGACCCTCGCCGGCCTGCGCCCCGTCCTCGTCACCGCACAGCATCTCCGGATCGCCGCGCACGACGCCGGCATCCTCGTGCCGGCGCTGTCGGAAGCCCTCGACGCCGCCGTCACCGCCACCCCGGTCGACGGGTCGCCGGGGGTCCTCGAACTCGACGCGGCGGGCCGGGGCTCCGCCGCCGTCGTCGGTGCGGTGTCCGCCCTGCTCACCCGGGGGCAGGTACGGGTGGTGGTCGGCACCCGCGGGCTGCTCGGGGAGGGGTGGGACTGCCCGGCGGTCAACACGCTCATCGACCTGACCGCCGTCGCGACGTCGTCCTCCACGCAGCAGCTCCGCGGGCGCACCCTCCGCCTGGACCCGGCCTGGCCGGAGAAGGTGGCCCACAACTGGGTGGTCACGGCCGTGATCCCCGCGAGGATCGGCCTGGTGTCCGCGCCCGACGTCCGCCGGATGACCCGCAAGCACGATCGCGTGTGGGGTCTGCGGCGTGAGGACTCCACCCAGGTGGTGCGCGGGCCGTCGATCGCGCTCAGCGACGAGCAGGCGGCCCGGCTGCGCGCCCTCCAGGGCAAGGACCGCCGGCAGAGCGTGGACGGCATCAACGGGAGCACCGCGGAAGCCCTGCCGTCGCGTGCGGACAGCTACCGGGCCTGGCGGATCGGGGAGCCCTACGCCGACCGTGAGGGAGCGTCAGCCGTCCTGCCCCGGGCCCGTCCGAGGGCCTTCCGGACCGGATGGACGCTCCAGCTGATCCTCGCCGGGATCCTGGCCACGCTGGTCGTGGTCCTGTACCGGTTCGGAGGGCTGCTCCTCGAGCTCTGGCAGTCCCACGTGGCGGCAGGCCTCGCCGGCACGGCGCTCACGCTCGGCCTTGCCGGCTGGCTGGCCTGGCCGCTGTGCCGGCAGTCCGGCCTCGCCGCGCGGCAGGCCTTCGGCACTGCCGAAGCGTACCGTCGGGTGGTCCGCGCGACCGCGGACGCGCTCCACGACGCCGGCCACGTGCCGGCCTTCGGCGACGGGGACATCCGGGTCACGCCCGAGAAGAGCGGCGAACTGGTGCTGCGGTTCGAGATGGAGGTGGTCGGCGGCTCGGCCACCGAACGTCGGGTGGTCGCGACGGCGCTCGCCGAGCTGTTCGGGCCCGTCCGCACACCGAGGTTCCTCCTCCGGATCGGGCGCGGTGAGCCGGCGTCCGTTCGTCGGCAGCCCCTCCTGCAGCTCGGCCTGTGGGTGGCCCATCTGCTCACCCCCCGGGAGGTGGTGCTGCCCGTGCCGTCCCTCCTCGGACGCCGGCGCGCCGACGCAGAAGCATTCGCCCGGAGGTGGCGCGGGACGATCGGTGCCTGCGCGCTGGTCGAGGTCGACTCCCCGGAAGCGCTCGCGCTGCTGACACGGGCCCGGCGGGACACGGCAGGATCGTCCGAGCCGCCCTTCGTCCGCGAGCACTGGTCCTGAGGACACGGGAGAGGCCCGCCGGCGGGTGCCGGCGGGCCTCTCTCGTCCTGCAAGGTCGGGGTGACAGGATTTGAACCTGCGGCCTCGTCGTCCCGAACGACGCGCGCTACCAAGCTGCGCCACACCCCGGTGCCGCACCCGGGAGGTCGAACCTCCCGAACCGCAACTGTCCAAGAATAGCGGAGGATCAGCGGCGAGGAAAACCGGCGGCCCGGCTCACACCAGGGAGTCCTTCCACGCGGCGTGCAGCGTCGCGAATCTGCCCGTGCCACCGATGAGGTCGGCGGGCGTCCCGTCCTCCACCACCCGGCCGTCGTGCACCACGAGCACGCGGTCGGCGATCGCCACGGTGGACAGCCGGTGCGCGATGATCAGCGCCGTCCGGTTGCCGAGGAGCTTCTGCAGGCCCTCCTGCACGAGCCGCTCACTCGGGATGTCGAGCGAGGACGTCGCCTCGTCCAGGATCAGCACGGCCGGGTCGGCGAGGAACGCGCGCGCGAAGCTGATGAGTTGCCGCTGCCCTGCGGAGACGCGGCCACCGCGCTTGTTCACGTCCGTGTCGAAGCCCTCGGGCAGGTCGAGGATGAACTCCTCGGCCCCGACGGCCCGCGCTGCCGCGACGATCTCCTCACGACTCGCCTCGGGCCTGCCCAGGGCGATGTTGTCCGCCACGGACCCGCTGAACAGGAAGGCCTCCTGCGTGACCATGACGACGGCGCGCCGCAGGTCCCTCGGTGCGAGATCCCTGAGGTCCACGCCGTCGAGCGTCAGCCGGCCCTCGGACACGTCGTAGAAGCGGGCGATGAGCTTGGCGAGCGTCGACTTCCCGGCGCCCGTCTGGCCCACGAGGGCGACGGTCTGCCCGGCGGGGATGGAGAGGTCCAGGGTGGGCAGCACCACGGGGCCCTCCCCGTAACGGAAGCTCACCTCGTCGAAGTCGATGGCCCCGCGGGGGTGGGGCAGCGGGACTGGATGCTTCGGCGGCCGTACGGTCGGCACCTCCTCGAGCAGCCCCGAGACCTTCTCGAGCGCCGCGGCGGCCGACTGGAACGAGTTGTAGAACATGGCCATCTGGTCGACCGGCTGGAAGAACCGCTTGCTGTAGAGGAGCAGTGCGAGGAGCGCGCCCACCTCGAGCGTGCCACCGAGGACCCTGAACCCGCCGAACAGCAGCACGACGGCCACGGTCACATTGCCGATCAGGACGAGTCCGGGCTGGAAGACGCCGTTGAGGTTGATGGAGCGGACGGTGACCGTGCGGTAGTCCTCGGCCAGCTCGTCGTACCGCTCCGCGTTGACCGCCTCCCGGCGGAACGCCTTCACGGCGCGGATGCCGGTCATCGTCTCGATGAAGTGGACGATCAGTCGGGCGGACACCACCCGGGACTCGCGGTATGCGATCTGGGAGTGCTTCTGGTACCAGCGGGCGAGGAAGAACATGGGCACGGCCGCGGCCAGGATCAGGAAGCCGGTCCGCCAGTCGAGGGCGAAGATGGTGGCGGCCGTGAAGAGCATGAAGATGGCCCCGGAGGCGAGGGAGCTGACGCCCGAGTCCAGGAGCTCCCGCAGCGCCTCGAGGTCGGAGGTCTGCCGCGAGATGATGCGCCCGGAGGTGTACTTCTCGTGGAACTCGAGGCTCAGCCGCTGCGTGTGGCGGAAGACCCGCAGCCGTAGGTCCAGCAGCATGGCCTGGCTGAGCTGTGCCGTCGCGCGGACGTAACCCGCCGTCAGGACCGAGGCGAGGACCGCGGCCAGGAGGTACGTACCACCGGCGGTCCACAGCAGGAGGGGATCACCTGCGATCAGGGCGGGCAGGGCGCGGTCGATGCCGAAGGCGATGATGGCCGGGCCGGCCACGCGGGCCGCCTGCGAGACGACCACCAGCAGGACCGTCCAGACGAACTGCCGGCGGTTGGGCCGGATGAGGGAACCGAGGAGCGTGAAGGACCGCGCGCGGACGGACCTGCTCCGGGCCCGGTCGAGGAGGACGTCGTCCTCGTTGAGGACACCGGCCGACGTGGTGTCGTCTGTGCCCCTGCCCTTGCGCCTGGGCGCATCGTCGGGCGTCGCGGTGGTGCGGCTCATGCCAGCGCCTCCTCGTCGTCGTGCGCGGGTTGGTGCGCGGGCTGCGCGGTGCGTCCCAGCTGGGCGATCTCCTCGTCGTCGAGGCTCGCGATGACGTACCGGTAGTGGTCGTTGCGGGCGAGCAGCTCGGAGTGCGTGCCGACGTCGGTGATCCGCCCGTCCTGCAGCAGGGCCACGCGGTCCGCCAGGGCCACGGTGGAGGGCCGGTGGGCCACGATGAGCGTGGTCGTCGTGCTGAGCATCGCACGAAGGGCTTCCGAGACGCGTTCCTCGGTGGCGACGTCGAGCGCCGAGAGCGGATCGTCGAGGACCAGGACCGTCGGTCGCGCGGCGATCGCGCGTGCCAGGGCGATGCGCTGGCGCTGGCCGCCGGAAAGGCTGAGACCCTCCTCGCCGATGAGCGTGTCCAGTCCCTCGGGCAGGTCGTAGGCGAACTGCGCCTGCGCCACCTCGAGGGCCTCGGAGAGGACCCGGTCGCCCTCCGCGCCCGTGGCGTCGGAGCCCATGAGCACGTTGTCGCGGACGGAGCTGGAGAACAGCGTGGTGTCCTCGAACGCCACGGCCACGAGCGTGCGCAGCTCCCCGAGGGTGAGCTCGCGCAGGTCCACGCCGTCGATGCTGATGCTGCCGCCGGTGACGTCGTAGAGGCGTGGCACGAGCTGGAGGAGGGTGCTCTTGCCGCAGCCCGTCACGCCCACGAGCGCCATGGTCTCTCCGGCGCGCAGGGTCAGGTCGATCCCGTCCAGGACGTCGCCGGCGTCCTCCGGGGCGTCCGGGTAGCGGAAGTGCACGGCGTCGAACACCACGGCGCCGCGCGGTTCCCCGAGGTGGACCGGGACGGCCGGGTCGGTGATGGTGTTCTCGGACTCCATGACCTCGTAGTGGCGGTCGATGGCCGTCTTCGCCGTGAACGTCATGGCGAGCAGCGGACCGATGAACTCGACCGGTCCGGCGACGGCCGCGGCCGTGGCGAAGAACGCCACGAGCGCGCCGATGCTGACGTCGCCGCTCGCGGCGAGCATGATGCCGACGACGAGGGACGCGCCGAGGGCGAGCTCGGGCAGCAGGGTCACGATCATGGAGAAGTTCGCGAGGGACCTCGCCTTGAAGATCTCCGTCTGCCGGAGCTCCTCGGCCTGCTCCTCGAAGTCCTCCAGCGCCTCGCGGCTCCGCCCGAACGCCTTGAGCACACGGATGCCGTGCACCGACTCCTCGACCGTCGTCGCGAGGTCGCCGGCCTGGTCCTGGCTCTTGCGGGAGACACGGCTGTAGGAGGCGCGGAAGTAGTAGCCGTAGATGATCAGCGGCACGGCGGCCGCGAGGAAGATCAGGGCCAGCACCCAGCTCATGAAGAACATGATCACGACGCCGATCACCACCGTCAGCGAGGTGACCACCAGCATGATGAGGCCGAAGGCCATCCAGCGGCGCATGAGGTTGAGGTCGCTCATGGCGCGGGAGAGGAGCTGGCCGCTGCCCCAGCGGTCGTGGAACTCGACCGTCAGATTCTGCAGGTGGCGGTAGAAGGACGTGCGCATGTTCGTCTCCACCGTCGTCGCCGGGGTGATGACGAACTGGCGCCGCAGCGCCACGAAGGTGGCCTCGAGGACCCCGAGGAGCAGCACGACGCCGGAGGCGATCCACACCGTGCGGGCGGACCCGCCTTCGGCCAGTGCGTCGTTGACCAGCACGCGGAGCACCTGGGGGATGGCGAGGGCCATCACGCTCGCACCGAGGGCGCACAGCAGCCCGAGGACGAGCCTCGGGATGATGGGCCGGACGTGCGGATAGAGCCGGCCGAGCGATTCCCACAGGGTGTTCTGGTTCTTCATGCCATCTCTTCGGTCATCGATGGTGATTGGTGTCCCTCAGCAACCATCCTAGGTCAGGAGGACTGTAACGCCGATCACGTTACGGGAACCCGAAGAAGCAGGAAGGAGTGGCTAGCGCGGGCTCCGGGGAGTAAGGGTCAGGAGGACCGCCTCCGGCCGACAGGCGAAGCGGATCGGCGCGAAACGCGACGTCCCGATGCCCGCCGAGACGTTGAGGGGAACGGAGCGGCCGTTCTGCTCCCACTGCGTGAGCCCCCGGGCGCGCCAGGTGGGCAGGTCGCAGTTGCTGACCAGGGCTCCGAAGCCCGGCACGCAGACCTGGCCGCCGTGCGTGTGGCCGGCGAGGATCAGGTCCGCCCCGCCGTCGGTGAAGTAGTCCAGCACGCGCTGGTAGGGCGCATGGGCGACGGCGACGCGGATGTGGGGTGCCTCCGCCGAGGTGCTGCTGCCCGAGGGGTAGGGCGCGTACCGGTCGCGGTCGAGGTGCGGATCGTCGACACCCGTGAAGTCGATGCGGAGGCCGCGGAAGCCGATGGACTGCGACCTGTTCGTCAGGTCCACCCACCCGCCGGCACCGAAGGCGCTGAACATGTCGGCCCACGGCAGATCCTGCGGCGCCGACTCCTTGGGAGCGATCGACGGGCCGGCGAAGTAGCGCAGCGGATTCTTGAACATCGGGGCGTAGTAGTCGTTGGACCCGGGCACGAAGACGCCGGGCACCTTCAGGAGCGGCTCCAGCGCTTCGAGGAGCGGTCCCACGGCCTTCCTGTGGCTCAGGTTGTCACCCGTGTTGACCACGAGATCGGGGTTCAGGCCGGCAAGGCTGTGCAGCCAGTCCGCCTTCGACTTCTGCCCGGGCACCATGTGGATGTCGGAGAGGTGCAGCACCCGCAGGGGGGAGGTGCCCTGCGGAAGGATCGGGAGGGTCTCCTCCCGCACCTGGTACAGCGTGCGCTCCACCGTCGAAGCGTAGGCGAGGGTCGCGGCCGCAGTGGTCAGGGCCAGCCCTGCCGCCCAGCCGAGCGGTGCTCCGCTCCGGGATGTGGAATTCGATTTCACGCTAGCCGTTGCCTCCGTTGTCGCCGTCGGTACCGGAGTTGCCGCCGGCGCTACCTCCAGTGGTACCACCCGTCGCGGTGCCGGTGCCAGTGTCGCCGGTGCCGTTGCCCGGGAAGGAGGGGCGCGCGGGGTTGGTCGGCGTGGTGCCGCGCTGGGTGCCGTTGATCATGGCTGCCGGCGGGTTCGCGAAGGGCTTGCCCACGTACAGGCCGGGGATCTGCTGCATGAAGCGTGCCCAGGAGGGGCCGGCGATCAGCGAACCATCGATCTCGGGGTAGGTGCGGCCACCGATCTGCAGGCCGCTCAGGGAGGTGTTGCCCTCCTTCCAGTTGCCGATCCAGCTCGCCGTCGCCATGCCCGAGTTGTAGCCCATGAACCAGGTCTGCGACCGCTGGTCGTTGGTGCCGGTCTTGCCGGCCATCGGGATGTCCCCGAACTCGAGGAGCTGACCCGAACCGTCCTTGATGACTTCCTGCGTCGCGTAGTTCGTGCCCCGGGCGGTCTCCTTCGAGATGGTCTGCCTGCAGTTCACGGGAGCCACTGGGTAGCTGGTGCCGTCCGCGGCGGTCACCTCGGTGATGGCGCGGGGCTGGCAGACGTTGCCCTCCGCCGCGAAGCCCGCGAAGGCCGTCGCCATGGACAGCGGGGCGACGTCCTGGACGCCGCCGATGAGGCCCGGCGCGAGGACGTCGAGCTTCTCCGCGGAACCGTCGGCGCTCTTGCCGTTGTGCACGCCCATGTCGTGGGCGATGTCGAAGATCTTGCACATGTCCAGCTGGCGCGCGGTCTCCATGGTGATGGTGTTGTAGGACTGGGCCAGCCCGCGCAGCACGGTGTAGGTGCCGTAGTTCGTGTCGCCGTAGTTCTGGGGGGTGTAGCCCTTCCCGTCGTCGCTCAGTACCGTGTACGAGCCGCCGGGGAGGCAGCTCGCGGGCCACTTGTCACCCTCGGGGTAGGTGCGCTTGCGGCCGTCGATCGCGGTGTTCAGGGAACGCCCCGAGTCGACCCACGCGGCCACGGTGAAGGGCTTGAACGTCGACCCGGGCTGGAATCCGCCCACGCCGCCGAGGCTCCTGGCGGGATCGCCGTCCTGGTACTGGTCCACGTTGAAGTTGAGCACCGAGTCGCCGGCGGCCTCGCCGGGCATGTACCGGGTGTTCTGGGCCATGGAGAGGATGTTGCCGGTCCCGGGCTCGAGGCTGGACATGGAGTGACCGACGGCACCGTCCGTGGTGTCGGGGTTCGCGGTCTCGTTGACCGCGGTCTGGGCTGCGGCCTGGACACGGGAGTCGAGGGTCGTCTTGATGGTCAGGCCGGACCGGTACAGGACCTTCTTGCGTTCCTCCGGCGTCTCGCCGTAGGCGGGATCGTTGAGGACGAGGTGCGTGACGTAGTCGCAGAAGTACGGTGCCTGCGCGGCGCCGACGCAGCCGCTCAGGGTCGGCGTGATGGTGAGACCGAGATCGGTCGCGACGGCGGCGTCGTGCTCCGCCTCGGTGATCTTGCCGCGCGTCAGCATCGCTCCGAGGACGAGGTTGCGTCGCTGGAGGGCTCCCTCGGGGTTGGTCTCGGGGCTGTAGGCGCTCGGGCCGTTGACCAGGCCGGCCAGGAGCGCGCTCTGCGGCAGGTTGAGATCCTTGGCCTCGGTGTTGAAGAAGTACTTCGACGCGGCCTGGACTCCGTAGGTGGTGCCGCTGAAGGGCACGATGTTGAGGTATCCCTCGAGGATCTCGTCCTTCGACATCTCCTTCTCGACGGCGATGGCGAGCTTCATCTCCCGCAGCTTGTCGCCGACCGACTTGCCGCCGCCGCTCAGCGTGACGGTCCCGCCGTTCTGGCGGGCGGCATCGATCAGGACGTTGTTCACGAACTGCTGCGTGATGGTGGAGGCGCCACGGCTCGTGCCGCTGGAGACGTTGCTGGCGATCGCACCGAGAATGCCCTCGAGGTCCACACCGCCGTGCTCGTAGTAGCGGTAGTCCTCGATCGCGATCAGGGCGTCCTGCATCGTCGTGGACACCTGGTCGAGCGTCACCGGCTGGCGGTTCTCCTCGTACAGGGTCGCGATGAGGGATCCGTCCGACGCCTGGATGGTGGTCGGCTGGGCGAGCGCCTCACGTTCCATCTCGGCGGGCAGCTGCTCGAAGAACTGCAGCGAGGCCGAAGCTCCCGTGCCGGCGGCGGCGGCCACGGGCACGAGGAGGCCTGCGGCGAGCACACCCGCAAGACCGCTGATTCCGAGGAACGCGATGATCTTGCCGAGGGTGGTTGCCGTGTCGAAGAGGGGTGATTTACGCGCAGCCATTATTCCAGTTTACAAGCACGCGCTAGGCTTTCCCCATGACGAAATGGGAGTACTCTACGATTCCGCTCATCATCCATGCAACGAAGCAGATCCTCGACCAGTGGGGCGAGGACGGGTGGGAGCTCGTACAGGTGGTCCCCGGACCCGACGGCAACGGCCTGGTCGCGTACCTGAAGAGGGAGAAGAGCTAGCAGTGCCTGCTGGAAATACGGCGGTTTCCGCCGTCGAGGCGCGCCTCGCGGACCTCGGCATCACCCTTCCCGACGTGGCTCCGCCCGTCGCGGCATATGTTCCCGCCGTCATCAGCGGCAACCACGTGTACACCTCGGGCCAGCTCCCGTTTATTGAGGGCAAACTCACAGCTTCGGGCAAGGTCGGCGCCGACGGCGGTGTCGACGCCGCGACGGCGCAGTCCCTCGCCGCCACCTGCGCCGTGAACGCGCTGGCGGCGATCAAGAGCCAGATCGGTGACCTCGACCGCGTCACGCGGATCGTGAAGGTCGTCGGCTTCGTCGCGTCCGATCCCTCGTTCACCGGCCAGCCCGGCGTCGTCAACGGCGCCTCCGACCTGCTCGGCGCCGCCTTCGGAGAGGCCGGCGTCCATGCGCGTTCCGCCGTCGGCGTGGCCGTCCTCCCCCTCGACTCGCCCGTCGAGGTCGAGGTCATCGCGGAGTTCGTCTAGACCGTGGACCGGCTCAGCACCCGACTCTTCCCCGTCGCGCCGGACCAGCGCACGGCGGCGCAGAGCTGGATCGACCACGGGGAGCGCACACCCCTGAAGGCCCGGCCGGCGTCGTCGGTGGTCCTCCTGCGCGACAGCGCGATCGGCACGGAGACCTACCTCTCCTACCGGCGGGGCAACTCGCCGCTCGGTGTGCTCGGGTTCCCCGGCGGGAGCATCGAGGAGTCCGACGACGACGACCTGCGCTGGTTCGGTCCCACGCCGGCGATGTGGGCGAAGGCCCTCGGCGTCGAGGACCACCGCGTTGCCCGCCGGCACGTGCTGTGCGCCATCCGCGAACTGTTCGAGGAGACCGGGGTGCTGCTCGCCGGCCCCGACGCGTCCTCGCTGGTGGAGGGCACGCAGGCCAAGGAGTGGATGAAGGCGCGCGAGGCGATCAACGAGGGCGAGTGCCGCTTCACGGACATCCTCGACCGTCGTGGGCTCGGCGTCCGGACCGACCTCATCAAGCCGCTCTCGCACTGGTTGACGCCCGACTTCGCGCACCGCCGTTTCGACACGCACTACTTCGCGGCCGCGCAGCCCGTGAACCAGGAGCCGAGAATCCTTGCGAGCAAGGGCGTCTGGGGGCAGTGGCGCTGGGCAGCCCAGGAGATCGCGGACCGCGACACCACGAGGCTCGGCGACCAGGTGGGCCAGCCCAACACGGTGGGCCGCACCCTGAGCGAGCTGGCCGTGCCCGCCGTCGAGATCATCCTCGAGAAGATTGGCTCCTCCCGCGGGTGCATCGCCTACCTGTCGCACAAGCGCCCGGTGAAGCTGTACCACCCGCAGCTCGCGGAGCACGACGGCGACCTCGTGCTGCAGGTCGAATGCCCGAAGCTCACCGAGGGCGGGTCGATGCAGCGGGGGCGCTGACGCCGTCGTCCCGCTTCCGGAGCGGCCCGCCTTCGGATCGACAGCCCGATGGCCGTGGTGGGTCGAGACGTCGCGCACCCACCGATGGCTGCGCACCCGGAATGACGGAAGGCACCCGCCGCAGGGCGGGTGCCTTCCGTCAAGCGGGGCGGGGCAGGGTCAGCGGCTGCGCTGGCGCAGGCGCTGAATGTCGAGGATGACGACGGCGCGCGCCTCGAGGCGGAGCCAGCCGCGCTGCACGAACTCGGCGAGCGCCTTGTTGACGGTTTCGCGGGATGCCCCGACGAGCTGGGCCAGTTCCTCCTGCGTCAGTTCGTGCGCCACGAGGATGCCGTCCGTCGCGGGGCGGCCGAAGCGGTCGGCGAGGTCGAGCAGGGCCTTCGCCACGCGCCCCGGGACGTCGGAGAACACGAGGTCCGCGAGGGACTCGTTGGTGCGGCGGAGGCGGCGGGCGAGCGCCTGCAGGAGCTGGGCCGACACCTCGGGGCGCGTCTCGAGCAGCGTCCGCAGGTCCTCGTTCTTCAGGCCCGCGAGGCGCGTCTCGGACACGGCGGTCGCCGTCGCGGTGCGCGGGCTGGGATCGAACAGCGCCATCTCGCCGAACAGCTCGCCGGGGCCGAGGATCGCGAGCAGGTTCTCGCGCCCGTCCTGCGCGGTGCGCCCGAGCTTGATCTTGCCGGAGACGATGAAGTACAGCTGGTCGCCCTGGTCGCCCTCACGGAAGACCGACGAACCACGGGGGAGGTCGACCTCGATCAGCTCGTCCGTGAGCGCCGCGAAGACGTCGTCTCCCAGTGATGCGAAGAGGGGCGCTCGGCGCAGTACCTCGATGTCCATGAAATCTCCTGATGAATTGCGTCGTTCCGCGGCGGTCCCCGCTGTCTTCTGCTGACCATCTTGCCGTACCGGAGCGCCTGTGACGACTGATACACGTCCCGAGGCCCGGTCTTCCGGGCTCCTCGGGGCCTGTCCACACCCGCTGCCATGCTTCTTCCCATGCTGCGCGGCTAGAATCTCTCGCAGTGTCCGGAGGTGCGCGATCCTCCCGCCGTCCAGAGCCAGGAGAACGTACGTGCCCGAATTCAGCCTCGCGGAGTTCACGCTCCTCGACGTCGTGCTGGTGGTGGTCCTCCTTGCCTATCTCGTGGCCGGGATCCGCAACGGTTTCCTGGTGACCCTCGGCGGCATCGCCGGGTTCGTCGGCGGGGCGGTCGCGGCGTTCTTCGCGATCCCGCTCGTCAGCGCCTGGGTGCCCGACAACCCGTGGCGCCTCATCGCGGTCATCGGCACGGTCGTGGTGCTGATCATCGTCGGCCAGGCCGTCGGGTCGGCGCTCGGCGCCTCCATCCGGCGCTGGTCGGACTTCCCGCCCCTGCGCATCGTGGACCGTCTCCTCGGCGGCGTCGTCAACGTCGTCGTCGCCGCCCTCGTGCTGTCGATGCTCGCGTTCAGCGTCGGCACCCTGGGCGTGCCCTTCCTCTCACAGCCGCTGGCGGCCTCGCGGGTGATCCAGGGGATCGACACGGCCACCCCGGGCCCGGTGCGCACCTGGATGGCGCAGCTGCGCACCATCGCGGTCGACGACGGGATCCCGACCATCCTCGAGAGCGTGGGGCCCGCGACGCCGGCGGTGGTACCCGACGCGTCGGTGGACACCCCCGAGCTCGGCGCGGCGGCCGCCTCGGTGGTCCGCATCACCGGCACGGCGTTCCAGTGCGGCCAGAACCAGACGGGGTCGGGATTTGTCGTCGCGCCGGGCCGGGTGATCACGAACGCGCACGTCGTCGCCGGGGTGGACGAGCCCGTGGTCGAGGTCCCCGGGGGCGGTGCGCTGCCGGGCCGCGTGGTGCAGCTCGATACGGCCCGCGACATCGCGGTGATCGCCGTCGACGAGCTGGCCGCCGCACCGCTTCCGCTCGGCGGCGAACTCGAGCAGGGGACGACGGCGGCGTTCGCCGGCTACCCCGCGGGCGGTCCGTACCGGATCCAGCCCGCGAGCATCCAGGGACTCTCGCCCGTCCTGGTCAACAACATCTACGGCGCCGACCCGCAGCCGCTCCAGGTCTACAGCCTCGCCGCGAACGTGCAGCAGGGGAACTCCGGCGGGCCGCTGCTCGACCTGCAGGGCCGCGTGACGGGCATGGTCTTCGCGAAGTCGACGGCGGACGCACCGGTGGGCTACGCGCTGTCCCTCGAGGAGTTGCGGCCCATCGCCGAGAGCGCTCCGCAGCTTGCCGACGCCGTCTCGGCGGGACAGTGCACGCGTGGCTAGGCGGCGGAGGTTCCGCTAGAGCCATTCGATGGACTGGCCGTGCGGCCCGGTGCGCGCCACCGACCGTCCGTTGTGCTGCAGCACGAACCTCCCGTCCTGCTCGCCCGGCACCTTCTCCATCGCACCGGGTACGCCGTCGAGGACTCCGTGGCCCTCGTGGGAGAGCCAGTGCACGGGGCGGTCCCGGTCGGCCGTGAGCCCCGTCATGGTGTCGCGGAACCTGCGCCGGCCGGCGGCGTCCAGGTAGGCGAGGACCGCACTGTGGAACACGACGACGACGGCGTCGTCCGGCGCGCGCCGGACGAGCGGGGCGATCTGCTCGTTCAGGTCGCCGCGGACGAGCAGCGGGGGATCCTGCCGGACGACGCCGAGCGCGGCCCGCAGTCGCTCCGCGCGGAACACGTGCCCGGGCCAGACGAGCGCCTCGAGCCAGCGGACGTCGTCGTCGTCGCGGGCGTCGAGCGGGTTCAGGTCGATGCCCGCGCGCCAGGCAACGGTGGGCAGCGTCGAGGGCAGGGGCACGTCCCCAGCCACGGAGCAGGCGAGCGGAGGGACGGGTGAACCGCCGTCGGGCTCGAGGAACGGGCCGGGCGAGTAGGAATACGCGTACCGGTCCGGGTAGAGGCAGGCACCCGCCGACGCCCCGACCTCGATCAGGGCCAGCGGCCGTCCCTCCTCCGCGCTGATCGCCGCGAGGCTCGGCAGCAGGACGGCGCAGCGTCCGGCCTCGTTGGTCTGGGTGGTCCGGGTCTCCATGACGGAGCGGATATCCGCCCAGCGCTCGACGACGAACTCCCGGAAGACGCTGTAGCCCTCCAGGGGGACCCCCACGAAGCGCACCGCCCCGAGGAAGAGCACGGGCTGCCTGCGTGCCGGGGGGAGGGTGTCGAGGAGGGCGAGGATCTCGTCGTCCTCGCTGACGCCCATGCACCACTCGTCGTACAGGGGCGAGTAGCCGCGGGCATCGACCTCCGCGAAGCGCCGGTAGCGTACCGATGTTGCCGTTTCCGTCCCGCTCATGGGTCCTCCGGTTTCGCAGCGGTTTCCGGGGCGTTACCGGCGTCGGCCGTAGCGCCCGCGATGCCAAATCGTAACCACTGATGCCGCCAAAATACTGCTGGCGGGCTGCCCGGAAGTTAGGCTCGTCACACGGATCAGCGCATTCGCCGTCGTGGTCCCCATGGCTACCGGTCCATCCGGTAGGAAACACTCGTCCACCAGGAGTACTACATGTCCAACCCAGGCACATCCGTGCACGGCGCAGGTTTCGCGAGGAAACGCGCGGCGCTCACAGCAGGATTCTCCATCGCAGCGCTCCTCCTCACCGGCTGCGTGCAGAGCCAGCGCGAGGAGAGCACCGGGGCGGAGGGCGACGCCGCCGTCGACTCCACCTTCGTCTTCGCCGCTTCCTCCGACCCGAAGTCGCTGGACCCCGCGTTCGCCAGCGACGGTGAGTCCTTCCGGGTCAGCCGCCAGGTCTTCGAGGGGCTCGTGGGCGTGGAGCCCGGCACCGCCGACCCCGCCCCGCTGCTCGCCGAGTCCTGGGAGACCGCCGAGGACGGCCTGTCCACCGTCTTCCAGCTCAAGGAGGGTGTCACCTTCCACGACGGCACGCCGTTCGACGCGGAAGCCGTCTGCTTCAACTTCGACCGCTGGTACAACTGGACGGGCATCCAGCAGGCCGAGACGACCTCCTACTACTACGGCTCCCTGTTCCGCGGCTTCGCCGACAGTCCCGACAAGGCCGTCTACGAGTCCTGCGAGGCCAATGGCGACAACGAAGTCACCATCAACCTCGCCAAGCCGTTCGCCGGGTTCATCGCCGCGCTGTCGCTGCCCGCCTTCGCCATGCAGAGCCCCACCGCACTCGAGGAGTTCGCGGCCGACGAGATCGGCGGCACCGCCGAAGCCCCCTCGCTCAGCGAGTACGCGCTCGGCCACCCCGTCGGCACCGGCCCGTTCAAGTTCGACGCCTGGAACGTCGGCCAGCAGCTCGAACTGTCCATCTACGACGACTACTGGGGCGACAAGGGCCAGATCACCAAGACGATCTTCCGCATCATCGACGATCCGCAGGCACGCCGCCAGGCCCTCGAGGCGGGCGACATCGACGGCTACGACCTCGTGGCACCCGCGGACACCCAGTCGCTGAAGGACGCCGGCTACAACATCACGCCGCGCGACCCGTTCACCATCCTCTACCTGGGCATGAACCAGGCCATCCCCGAACTCAAGGACCCGAAGGTCCGCGAAGCCATCGCCCACGCGATCGACAAGGACGCCCTCGTGGCCCAGACCCTGCCCGAGGGCACGGAGGTCGCCACGCAGTTCATCCCCGAGGTCGTCGACGGCTACAACGAGGACGTCACCACCTACGACTACGACCCCGAGCGTGCGAAGGAACTGCTCGCCGAGGCGGGCTACCCCGACGGCTTCGAGGTCACGTTCAACTACCCGACGAACGTCTCCCGCCCGTACATGCCGACGCCAGAGCAGGTCTTCACCAACCTGCAGGCGCAGCTCGACGAGGTGGGCATCACGGTGACGCCGGCCCCCGCCGCCTGGTCGCCCGACTACCTGAACCAGGTCCAGGGCACCCCGGACCACGGCCTGCACCTGCTCGGCTGGACCGGCGACTACAACGACACCGACAACTTCATCGGCGTGTTCTTCGGCCAGGAGAAGCTGGAATTCGGCTTCGACAACCCCGAGCTGTTCGCGGCCCTCGACGAGGCCCGCGGGATCAGCGACCGCGAGCAGCAGACGGAGCTCTACAAGGAGATCAACGAGCAGATCGCCGAGTTCAACCCGGCCATCCCGCTCGCCCACCCCGCTCCGTCGCTGGCATTCGCGCCCCGCGTCACCTCCTACCCGGCGAGCCCCGTCAACGACGAGGTCTTCACCGACATCGAGCTGAGCGAGTAGCAGCGACCCGCAGCACGGGCCGGCCACTGATCACGGTGGCCGGCCCGTGCGTGTGCTACCCCTGCCCGGCTGCCGCCGGTCAACCCGGAAGGACCTCCAGTGTTACGCGTCATCGGTAAACGGATAGCCCTGCTCATCCCCACCCTGTTCGGCCTGTCCATCCTGCTGTTCCTGTGGGTGCGCAACCTCCCCGGCGGCCCGGCCACGGCCCTCCTCGGCGAGAAGGCCACACCCGAGGCCATCGCCCGGGTGAACGAGCTCTACGGCTTCGACCGCCCGCTCATCACCCAGTACCTGACCTACATGGGCAAGCTGCTGCAGGGCGACTTCGGCGTCTCCATCAACACGGGCCGCCCGGTGCTCGAGGAGTTCGCCACCCGGTTCCCCGCGACGATCGAACTCACCGTCGTCGCCCTCATCTTCGCGATCGGCGTCGGCATCCCGCTCGGCTACCTCGCCGCGCGCCACTACGGCCGGTTCCTGGACCACAGCTCCGTGGTGCTGAGCCTCGTCGGGATCACCATCCCGGTGTTCTTCCTGGCCTTCATCCTCAAGTACCTGTTCGCCATCCAGTGGTCCCTCCTGCCACCCGACGGCCGGCAGAGCCCCCGCATCGACGCCACCCACTACACCCAGTTCTACGTGCTGGACGGACTGCTGACCGGCGAGTACGACGCCGCCTGGGACGCCTTCCTGCACCTGATCCTCCCCGGCCTGGCGCTCGGCACCATCCCGCTCGCGATCATCGTGCGGATCACCCGCGCCTCGGTCCTCGAGGTGCAGAACGCCGACTACGTCCGCACGGCGCGGGCGAAGGGCCTGATGGAGCGCAGCATCCGCGGCAGCTTCATCCTGCGCAACGCCATGCTCCCCGTCGTCACGACGATCGGCCTGCAGCTCGGCCTGCTCATCTCGGGGGCGGTGCTCACCGAGACGGTGTTCGCGTTCAACGGCATCGGCCGGTTCCTGCGCGACGCCATCTTCGGGCTGGACTACCCCGTGCTGCAGGGCTTCATCATCTTCATCGCGATCCTCTACGCGCTGATCAACCTGATCGTCGACCTGTCCTACTCCGTCATCGACCCGAGGGTGCGTGTGCAATGAGTGCCATCCTGCCTCCCGCCGCCGGCGGTTCAGCGGCCCCCACCGACCCCGCGGTCGACACCGGGGGAGGGACCGGTCTGTGGAAGGACGCGTTCCTCCGCCTCCGCCGGAACCCGCAGGCGGTCGTGGGCGCCGTCATCATCGGCCTGTTCCTGCTCGTGGCCGTCCTCGCCCCGATCATCGCGCCGTACGGCGGCAATGACCTACCGGGCCGTACCTTCATCACCCCCACCACCATCCCGGGCCCCGGGGAGATCGAGGGCTTCCCCCTCGGGCTCGACCGCTTCGGCGGGGATGTCCTGAGCAAGCTGATCTGGGGCGCCCAGGCCTCGCTCCTGATCGGCGTCGTCTCGACGGCGCTCGGCCTCGCGGGCGGCATGCTGCTCGGCATCCTGGCCGGCGGCCTCGGCGGCTGGGTGGACAACGTCATCATGCGTTTCGTCGACATCCTGCTGTCCGTCCCGAACCTGCTCCTCGCCGTCAGCATCGCCGCGGTGCTCGGGCAGAGTTCCTACGCCATCATGATCGCCATCGGTGTGTCCCAGATCCCCATCTTCGCGAGGCTCCTGCGCTCCACGATGCTGTCCCAGCGCGGTGCCGACTACATCCTGGCGGCACAGACGCTCGGGCTCAGCCGCCGGACGATCACCATGAGCCACCTGCTGCCGAACAGCATGGGACCCGTGATCGTGCAGGCCACCCTGACGCTCGCCACCGCGGTCATCGACGCCGCAGCCCTGTCCTTCCTCGGTCTCGGCGGCGGGCTGCCCCAGGCCGCGGAGTGGGGGCGCATGCTCACCTACGCGCAGGCGGAGCTCGCGGTCGCACCGCAGCTCGCCTTCCTGCCCGGTGCATGCATCGCCATCACGGCGCTCGGTTTCACGCTGCTGGGTGAATCGCTGCGCGAGGCGCTCGACCCGAAGACACGGCGGAAGTAGTCCCGCCGCAGGACCCGCGCACGACGGCGGCCATCACCCCTCGACGGTGGTGGCCGCTGTCGTGTCCGGGGCCTTCCCCGGACCGCATGATCACCGACCGCATGATCACCGACCGCACTATCACCGGCACATGGGGCTCCTGGGGCGGACCCGCCTACTGCGCCTACCGCGCGTGCCGGTCGAGGCGGTGCGGATCGATCAGCAGGCCTGGGTCCCAGGAGCCCGTGGTCGCCGCGGCGCGATAGGTGGCGCGCAGGAACTCGAGCAGGGTGGCGTCAGGATCCGCCGCGGTGCGTACGGCCTCGTAGGGCAGGAGGAACTGGCGGAACTCGTCGCTGTAGAAGGCGCCCACGACGCCGGTCACAGCGTCGCGGTAGCCCTCAGGCTCCGGGTACGCGTAGGAGTAGAAGGCGCCCTCCTCGCCGCCGCCGGGCCAGAACCCGCAGCTGGAGAGCTCGTGCGAGTAGCCCTCCTGCATGACCCAGTCGGCGCAGTTCGGAGCGCCACCGGGGTGCAGGGGTGCGGGTCGGCCCGAGAAGCGCGTGCAGGCGAGGTCCATGGCACCCCAGAAGAAGTGCACGGGGCTCACCTTGCCGAGGAACTCGGCGCGGAACCGGGTGAGCACGCGCTCGGCCTGGACGAGCTGCCGCCAGAACGCCGTCACCGCCCCGGGATCGTAGGATGCGTGGTGATGGTCCTCGGCGAACGGGACGGCGGGCTCGACCTCCGTGGGGACGGGCCGGATGGGCGCCTCGATCCCCAGGTCCGACAGCGCCGCCATGGTCCGCTCGTGGAACCGGGCGACGGACTGCGGTTCGAGGGGCACGCTGCGGTCCTCGCCGGAACTGCTACGGACGAGCAGGCGATGCGCGACGACGTCGACCTCGAGGTCGAACATGCCCGCGCGGTACGGGATCGCGGACGTGCCGAGCCCCCGTGGCGTCACGTACAGCGGAACCTGCCACCAGTGGTTGACCAGCGGGGCGTGCGCCATGCGGATCTTGCCGACCACCTGCAGCCACATGTGCAGGGTTGCCTGCGTGTCCTGCCAGTCCGCGACGCGCAGCTGCGGCCAGGCGTCCGACTCCCCGTCCGCCGTCATCATGCCGCCTGCTGTACCCGTGCTGCCTGTACTGCCCGTGCTGTGCTGCTCGCTCATCGTGCCTCCCGCTGTCCGGTGGATCAGACCACAGTAGGGGCTGCCTCGCCCAGGGGACAGCAGGGGCGCGGTCCCGCCCCGCTCAGGACGCGAGCTCCCCGTCGATGTTCAGCTCGTTGCCCGGGATGGAGGCGAGCAGCCGGCGTGTGTACGGGTGCCGCGGGTTCTGGAAGACCTCTTCGGAGCTCGCGGCCTCCACGAGTTCGCCGTCCTTCATCACGCACACGTAGTCCGAGATGAGGCGCACCACGGCGAGGTCATGGGAAATGAACAGGTAGCTCAGGCCCAGCTCGGACTGCAGGTCGCCGAGGAGCTTGAGGATCTGCGCCTGCACCAGCACGTCGAGCGCGGAAACGGGCTCGTCGCACACGATCAGTTCGGGCTGCAGGGCGAGCGCCCGTGCGATCGCGACGCGCTGCCGCTGCCCGCCCGAGAGCTCGGCCGGGTAGCGCCGCAGGGTGTTCTGCGGAAGGGAGACCTGGTCCATCAGCTCACGGACCCGCGCCGCGCGCTCCTTCTTCGAGCCACGGTGGTAGGCATTGAGCGGTTCCTCGACGATGCGCTCGATCGTGAACATGGGATTCAGGGACGAGTACGGGTCCTGGAAGATCGGCTGCACACGCTGGCGGAAGTCGGAGAGCTGCGCCTTGTCGAGCGTGGCCACGTCCATCCCGTCGAACGTCATGGTGCCCGACGTCGGCTCGATGAGCTTCAGCAGCATGCGCGCCGTGGTGGTCTTGCCCGAGCCGGACTCGCCGACGATCGCCACGGTCTGCCCGCGCGGGACGTCGAGCGTCACGTTCTTCGCCGCGTAGAAGTCCTCCTTGCTGCCGCGCCGCTTGTAGATCTTCGTGAGGTCGCGGATCTCGACGATGTTCGGGGGAGCCCCGTGGGCCGCCCTGCCCGTGACCCCGGAGGTCGCGGACGTTGGGTTGGCCCCTGCCGCCTCTGCCGCCTCTGCCGCCCCGGTCGGCCGGTCCGACGACGATGTCGCGGCGTGGGCGCCCGATGGCGCGTGGCCGGCGTCGTGTTCCGCTTCGTGTTCCGCGAACACCGCCTCGGCCAGTTTCAGGCGCGACGCGGCATCCGCCGTGAACGCACCGGGCCGCAGGCGCACCGCGGCGACACTGGGAGCCGCGCGCACGAGCGACTGCGTGTAGGGGTGCTGCGGATCGTTGAGCAGCTGCTCGGCCGGCCCGGTCTCGACCACACGCCCGCGGTGCATGACCACGAGTTGCGAGGCGCGCTCGGCGGCGAGGCCGAGGTCGTGCGTGATGAGGAGCACCGACGTACCGAGCTGCTCCGTCATCGATTCGATCTGGTCGAGGATGGTGCGCTGCACCGTGACGTCGAGGGCCGACGTCGGCTCGTCGGCGATGAGGAGCCGCGGCTGGCATGCGAGGCCGATCGCGATGAGGGCCCGCTGCCGCATGCCGCCGGAGAACTCGTGCGGGTACTGCTTGGCGCGCTCGCCGGCGTCGGGCAGCCCGGCGGCGGTCAGGACCTCGATGACGCGCTGCTTGACGTTCTTCTTGGTGGCCATGCCGTGGACCAGGAGCGTCTCGGCGACCTGCGTGCCGATCTTCGTCACAGGATTCAGGTTGGACATCGGGTCCTGCGGCACGAGGCCGATCGCACGGCCACGGATGGCGCGCATCTTCGCCTCGGGCAGGGTCGCGAGATCCTGGCCCTCGAACAGGATGCTGCCCGAGGTCACTCGCCCGTTGCCCGGCAGCAGGCCGATGCAGGCCATCGCCGTCGTCGACTTGCCCGAACCCGACTCGCCCACGATCGCCAGGGCGCTGCCGCGCTTCAGGCTGAAACTCGCGTCCTCGACCGCGTGGACCTCGCCGTGGGTGGTCCGGAAGGTCACCGCCAGGTTCCGCACCTCGAGCAGGGGTGCGTCGGGGTTCTCGGGCTGGGCGACCGCGCTACCGGCAGGAGTGATGTCCGTCATAGCACCATGGTGCCCTATGGGAGAGTCCGAAGCCCTCCGCCCGGCGATGGGCGGCGCTAACTTTTCGGGAACGATGCCGCGCCGGTGCCGGCGTTGCTGCCGGTGTCGGCGTCCCTCGGCGTGGCGGCACCGCCATCCGCGGTGATCCGGCCGGCGAGGTGGTCGACGGCGAGCCGGTAGCCGTCGATGCCCGCCCCGACGATCACGGCGTCGGCCACCCCCGAGATGTAGGAGTGGTGGCGGAACTCCTCACGCCGGTGCACGTTGCTGATGTGCACCTCGACGACGGGCAGGCCGATACCGGCCAGGGCGTCGCGGATGGCGATCGACGTGTGCGTGAAGGCTCCGGCGTTGATGACGATCCCGTCCGCGGTGTCCCGCGCCGCGTGGATCGCGTCGATGAGCTCGCCCTCGTGGTTGGACTGCACCGCCGTCGTGGTGCACCCGCGCTGCTGCGCGGCGTCGTCGGCCAGGTGCACGACGTCGTCGAGCGTGGCCGTGCCGTACACGGCCGGTTCACGGGTACCGAGCAGGTTCAGGTTCGGGCCGTTGATCACGAGGATGCTGGGCGTGCGCTGCGTCATGCCCCCACTATGCCGCACGGGTGCCGGCGGGTACCGGATCGGCGAGCCGTGCCCGCAGGCGCACCGCTCCGAGGGCGCCGGCCACCGTCACGAGGCTCATGGCGGCGAGGACGACGCCGGGGTGCCACCACGCGCCGTCCGTCGCGATACCGAAGCGCTGCGTGATCGACGGCGCGAATCCGGCGACGATCGCGGCGATGCTGTAGGCGAACGAGAGGGCTGTGAACGCCGTCGCCGGCTTGAAGATGTCCGCCATGAGGCCGCCGAGGGCTGCCCAGCTCGCCGTGGGCAGGATCCCGCCGAGGATGATCGCGGCGATGTACATCGGTTCGGTCGCGATGCTGATGACCCAGTACAGCGGGAAGGCGATCAGCGCCGTCCCGAGGGCCCCGCCCGCGACGACCTTCGCGGAGCCGATGCGCATCGCGAGGTAGCCGAACGCCGGGATGGTGCCGAGTTGGAGGATCGACCCGACGAGGGCGGCGTTGAGCACCGTGGCCTGGGAGAGGCCGAGCGTCTCGGTGCCGTACGCCTGGGTGTAGGTGACCATGAGGAAGTAGGAGCCGATGCCGAGGACTGCGGAGGCGATGGCGACGACGATCGCGACCGGCTGGGACTTCAGGACCTCGAGGAAGGGGATACGGGGCAGCTGGTGTCCCTCGCTCGCCTGCTTGAACACGGGCGTCTCGTCGATCGCGAGGCGCAGGTAGATCGCGACGGCGAGGAACGGGAACGCGAGCAGGAACGGGATGCGCCAGCCCCAGGTGGTCATGACGTCGGGGGCCACGACGGCGAGCACCAGGAAGATGGCCGAGATCAGCATGGTGCCCACGGGGGAGCCGAGCTGGGGGATGGACGCGTACAGCGCCCGCTTGCGGGGTTCGGCGTGCTCGGTCGCGATGAGGATGGAGCCGCCCCACTCGCCGCCCAGGGAGAGTCCCTGCAGGAAGCGCAGCGCGGTGAGGATGATGGGCGCCCAGATGCCGATGGTGTTGTAGTCGGGCAGCAGGCCCACGGTCCCCGTCGCGAGGCCCATGAGGGTGATGGTCCAGATCAGGGTCCGCTTGCGGCCGATCCGGTCCCCGAGGTGGCCGAAGAGGATGGCGCCGAGCGGGCGGGCGACGAACCCCATGGCGAACACGAGGAAGGCCGAGAGGGTCCCGGCCAGCGGATCCTGGTCGGTGAAGAAGACGACGTTGAACACGAGCGCGGCTGCGGTGCCGAACACGTAGAAGTCATAGGACTCGAGGGCCGTTCCGACGAAGGAGGCTCCGGCGACGCGGCGGGCCATGCGTGGATTCGTGACGGGGGGCTGCTGGACGGTAGTGGACACGGTGAAGATTGTCCTCCCGCCCCGGCATGCGGGCCACGTTTCAGGACGAACGTCACATCATCCGTCCTTGCGGCATCATCCTGGCGCGCTTGCGGCATGATCCGGGCGGGCGTCGGACGGGGGGGCACCCGCCGGGAACGGGTCCGCCGTCAGGCGGGCAGGGGCGAGCCGAGGTGCGCGGCGACGATGGCCCGTCCGGCGGTCACGAGCTGCCCGGTGACGGCGCCCGGATCACCCATGAACCCGTGCACCATCGCACCGTCGCGCAGCATGATGAGCTGGTCCGCCACGACCTCGGGCCGGTCCACGCCCAGCTCCTCCAGCAGCCCGACGACCACGCCGTGCAGCCAGGCGCGGTACCGCCCGACCGCGGCGCGGACCACATTGCCGTCCGCCGGGTACTCGGCAGCGGCGTTGATGAAGGTGCAGCCGCGGAAGCCCGGCCGGCACGCGGCGCTCCCGTTGGCCGCGGCCAGGCGGAGCAGCACGGCACACGCCTCCCGGCCGGCGCCCCGCTCGGCATCGACGGCGGTCTGCAGCTGTTCGAGCTGGGCGTCGAGGTACGCCACCACGAGCTGGTCCTTCGACCGGAAGTGCCGGTAGAACGTGACCTTGGTGGTGCCTGCGTCGGCGATGACCTTGTCCGCACTGACCGAGCGGATGCTGTTCTCGTCGAACAATCGGGTCGCGGAGGCGAGGAGTCGCTCGCGGACCGGCAGGGAGGTGTCCATCATGCTCCTGATCGTCGCACGGCACCTGTGGATTATGCCGCTGTAGAGTGACTAGTTAGTCTACTAGGAAGCGGGTCGCCGACCGGGCACCCCGAAGGAAGGTCTGACACGCATGAGTGCTCTCTACACGGCAGTGGCCACGGCGACGGGCGACGGACGCAACGGCAAGGCGCACACCGACGACGGACAGCTCGTCGTCGACCTCGCGGTCCCCAGGGAGATGGGGGGCACCGGTGGGGCCACGAACCCCGAGCAGCTCTTCGCCCTCGGCTACTCCGCCTGCTTCCACAGCGCCCTGAAGCTCGTCGCGAGCCGCAGCAAGGCGAAGATCAGCGACACCGCGGTCACCGCCGAGGTCAGCATCAACCCGGTGGAGGGCGGCGCGTTCCAGCTCGCGGTCGCCCTCCACGCCGAGATCGGCGGGGTGGACCAGGAGACGGCCGATGCGCTCGTCGCGCAGGCCCACCAGGTATGCCCGTACTCCAATGCGACGCGCGGCAACATCGAGGTCACGGTCGACGCCACGATCGGCTGATCCCTAGCTGACGCGCGAAAGGCCCCCGCGCAGGCGGGGGCCTTTCGCGTATCCGGCTACTTCCGGAGGGAGACCGCGATCTGCTGCATGATCGTCGGATCGGACAGCGTCGTGGCGTCACCGACCTCACGGCCCTCGGCGACGTCCTTCAGCAGGCGGCGCATGATCTTCCCGCTGCGCGTCTTCGGCAGTTCCGGGACCACCAGGATGTTCCGCGGCTTGGCGATGGGGCCGATCTCCTTCGCCACGTGGTTCCGCAGCGTCGTGACGATGTCGTCGTCGTCCTTCGCCGATCCGCGGAGGATCACGAAGGCGACCACGGCTTCGCCGGTCGTCTCGTCGCTCGCCCCGACGACGGCGGCCTCGGCCACCGACGGGTGGCTCACCAGGGCCGACTCGATCTCGGTGGTCGAGAGGCGGTGGCCCGAGATGTTCATGACGTCGTCCACCCTGCCCAGGAGCCAGATGTCGCCGTCGCTGTCCTTCTTGGCGCCGTCGCCCGCGAAGTACATCGCGTCGAAACGAGACCAGTAGGTGTCCTTGAACCGCTGCGGGTCACCCCAGATCCCGCGCAGCATGGAGGGCCACGGCTCGCGGATGACGAGGTAGCCGCCGGAACCGTCCGGCACCGACTCACCCATCTCGTCGACGACGTCGATAGCGATCCCCGGGACCGCCACCTGCGCCGAGCCGGGCTTGGTCGCGATGACCCCCGGCATGGGGGCGATCATGTGCGCGCCTGTCTCCGTCTGCCACCACGTGTCGACGATCGGGGCCTTGCCGCCGCCGATGACCTCGCGGTACCACATCCACGCCTCGGGGTTGATGGGCTCTCCGACGGACCCGAGGACGCGGATCGAGGACAGGTCGTACTTCTTCGGGATGTCGCGGCCCCACTTCATGAACGTGCGGATGGCCGTCGGCGCCGTGTACAGGATGGACACCCTGTACTTCTCGATGAGTTCCCACCAGCGGCCCTGGTGGGGGGTGTCCGGCGTCCCCTCGTACATCAGCTGCGTGGCGCCGTTCACCAGCGGCGCGTATGCGACGTAGCTGTGCCCGGTGACCCAACCGATGTCCGCGGTGCACCAGAACACGTCCGTCTCCGGGCGCAGGTCGAAGGTGTTCTTGTGCGTGAACGCGGTCTGCGTGAGGTAGCCGCCCGTGGTGTGCAGGATGCCCTTCGGCTTTCCGGTGGTCCCCGAGGTGTAGAGGATGAAGAGGGGGTGCTCGGCGTCGTGCGCGACGGCCGTGTGCTCGTCCGGGGCGGTGTCCACGGTGTCGTGCCACCAGAGGTCGCGGCCCTCGGTCCATTCGACCGGCTCGTTGTTGCGGCGGACCACGACGACGTTCGTGACCGTATGGCCCTCCCGCTCGAGGGCGCCGTCGACGGCGGGCTTGAGGGCGCTCGGCTTGCCCCGACGGAACGTGCCGTCGGAGGTGACGACGAGCTTCGCTTCCGCGTCGTCGATGCGGCTGCGCAGCGCGTCCGCGGAGAAGCCACCGAAGACCACGGAGTGCACGGCCCCGATGCGGGCGCAGGCGAGCATCGTGACCACGGCCTCGGGGATCATCGGCAGGTACACGGCCACCCGGTCGCCCTTCCGGACGCCCAGGGACTCGAACGCGTTGGCTGCCCGCTTGACCTCCCGGGTGAGCTCCGCGTAGGTGATGGTGCGGGTGTCGCCGGGCTCGCCCTCGAAGTGGATCGCCACGCGGTCGCCGAGACCGGCCTCGACGTGGCGGTCGAGGGCGTTGTAGGCGGCGTTGACCGTCCCGCCGACGAACCACTTGGCGAACGGCGCGTCCGACCAGTCGAGGGTCTCCGTGAAGTCCTGGTCCCAGGTGAGCAGCTCCCGGGCCTGCCGGGCCCAGAACTCCGTGCCCTGTTCGCGTGCCTCGTCGTAGAGGGACGGCTGCGCGACGGCGTTCGCAGCGAACTCCTCGCTCGGCGGGAAGCGGCGCTCCTCGTGCAGCAGGTTCTCGAAGGCGTCGCCTTGGCGATCGGCGCTCATGTTCTACCCCTTTGTGACGTGATCGTATGGTGTGCGGCGGCAGACGGGACGCCCGGTGCCCGGTCGGGCGGCCGCGCGCCTGTGTGCTTGTCCGCGTGCTGGCGTGCTCGTGTGCGCGCTGCGAGGCGCTTCAAGGGAACATTACCGAGTCCTTCGAGTCCTGTGTGTCCAGCGTCACAGGGCCTAGCCGAGCTGGGGCGATTGTGCGGTGAGCGGTGCCCGCTCACCGCCCCTCGTCGGTGGAGAAGGCGCGGGCCGGTGGCTAGGGTGGAAGAAGGTATCCACGACCGGCGGCCGAGGGCTGCGGGCGATGAGCGCTACGAACGGGAGTACACCATGACGGAAGCATCCGAGGGGAAGCGCGCCACCGGCGTCTCATCGGCGGGATCACGGCCCGGCTCCGGGCACAGCGACGCTGCGCCCGTCCAGGATTCGACGGCGGGAGCCGGCATGCCGAGCGCCGGGACGTCGGTCACCGGCACTGCGGGCTCCGGCACGTCGCTCGCCGGGACTTCCGGGACCTCAGCGTCCGGCACCTCGACGACGGATGCCCCGACGGGTCCGAGCAAGGCGGTCGCGGGACCGTTCACCCTGCGGGAGCTGATCTTCGGGGGAGGCGTCGCGCTCGTCTTCATCGGCACGCTGCTGCCCTTCATCGGCGGGGACGTGCTCTACACCAACTTCTGGAGCAGTGCGTCGCTCTTCTTCATCGGTATCGGCATCCTGTTGCCCGTCATCGCGCTGGCACTGCTCGCCGCACGACGGCTGGGCAGCTCCGGGCTGCGGGTGGGGTCGTTGTCGGTCGACCAGTTCGCGTCGGTCACCGCCGTCCTCGCCGCGACGTTCTTCTTCCTGCAGACCGTCACCGCGTACCACGTAGGCCCTCTCGTAGCCCTGATCGGTTCGCTCGGCATGCTGGCCGCGAGCGTGGTCGCCCCGTTCCTGCCTGTCCTCAAGGACGACTTCACGGACCGCCCCGAGGTACCCGCCCGCACCGCGGCCCGCCCCATCACCGCTGCCCGCCCCCGTCCGCCGAAGCCGGCCAAGCCGGCCAAGCCGGCAACTCCTGTGGACACCGCGGCGGCTCCCGGCAGCGCGGGCCGGACGACCCCGTCCGGCATCAATCCTGCTGCCGCCGGTGTCCGCCAGAACGGTGCGGGCCTGTACGGTGCGGGCGGTGCAGGGGCCGTGGGCGCGGGCGCTGCCGCAGCCGGCCAGGCCGGCATCGAGCGCGGCCCCTCGACCCCGGCCCCGGCCTCGTCCGATACCGCGGCAGGAGACGTCGGGCGTCCTGACCAGGCGGCGCACGGCCAGGTGGGCGCGCACGCTGTGGGCCACTCCTCGGGTGAGACCTCGGGTGAGACCTCGGATGAGACCGACGGCCCCGCTACGGCGGACCATTCCTACTCCGCCTCGGTCCAGCCCGAGGAGACGCGCGTCCATGACGTCGTCGGCGACGACACGACACGGACCTACGCGCCGGCCGACTCCTCCACCGGGGAGCGGGCCCGCCAGGAACCGATCACGGCGACCCGTTCGACGGACGAGGAGCCCGTCGTCGAGGCGTTCTGGTTCGCCGTCGGGTCCCAGCGGCCGGTCTACGACGAGCAGACCGGCCGCGAGGTCTTCCGGCTGCAGCCGGGCGACTGGGAGGTGGGCATCGAGGACCGCGGCAGCGAGTTCCTCGTCCAGGACAAGCGCACGGGTGCCGTCGGCATCCTGCGCGACCTGCGCAACATCGAGCGCGCCCCCCGCGACTGAGACCGAGCGCCACCCCTGCCACTGCCCGAGTTGGTCCGAGAAGTACCGCTGGAAGGAGACACGCACGTGGCAGGCAGGAAGCCCGGGGTCGAGGAGGAATCGCCGGTCGCGCTCAAGCGCCGGGCGCGGAAGATCAACAGGATCCTGGGTGAGACCTACCCGTACGCGGTGGCGGAACTCGATTTCCGGAACGCGTTCGAGCTGCTCGTAGCTACCGTCCTGTCGGCGCAGACGACCGATGTGAGGGTCAACCTGACGACGCCGGCGCTGTTCGAACGCTACCCGGACGCCCGTTCCCTCTCCGAGGCCGACGAGGCGGAACTGCAGGAGATCATCCGGCCGACAGGCTTCTATCGCGCCAAGGCCAACAGCCTTCTCGCGCTGTCCCGGCGCGTCGTCGACGAGTTCGACGGAGAGGTCCCCGCCCGCCTGGAGGACCTCGTCACGCTGCCCGGGGTCGGGCGCAAGACCGCCAACGTGGTCCTCGGGAACGCCTTCGGGGTCCCGGGCATCACCGTCGACACCCACTTCGGGAGGCTCGCCCGCCGGTTCCGGTGGACCACTTCCGAGGACCCGGTGAAGGTGGAGATGGACGTCGCGGCCCTCTTCGACCGCAAGGACTGGACCATGCTGTCCCACCGCGTGGTGTTCCACGGGCGGCGGATCTGCCACGCGAAGAAGCCGGCGTGCGCCGTATGCCCGGTCGCCGCGCTGTGCCCGTCGTTCGGTGAGGGGGAGACCGACCCGATGAAGGCCGCGAAACTGCTCAAGTACGAACTCGCTCCGGGTCGGGAGGACCTGCTGGAGCTCATGCGCGCCGGACGATCCCGCGCCGAGCTCCGAGACGCCGGGCACGGCCTGGGTGCCTAGCCCTCCGGTCGGCACGGTGTACGACGACCTGGCCGCGTGGGTGAGCGCGAAGGCCGCGTCGGGGTCGGCGCTGGTCCGTCCGGGCGGCTGGCAGTTCGCCGCGCTGGATCCCGCCCGGAGCCGCCGGGCGGCGGTGCTCGTCCTCTTCGGCGTCCGCGACGGCGTCGAGTCCGCATCTGCTGCGACCGGTCCGGGCCGGGACGACCTGGACATCCTCTTCCTGATGCGGGCCGCCTCCCTGTCCAACCACCCCGGCCAGGTGGCGTTCCCCGGGGGCGCGATCGACCCGGGCGACGCCGACGAGGGCGCGGCGGCCCTCCGCGAGGCGCACGAGGAGACGGGACTGGATCCCGCCGGCGTCGACATCGTGGGGACGCTTCCGGAGGTCGGCCTCCCGGTCAGCAACTTCCTGGTCACTCCGGTCGTCGCCTGGTGGACGGAGCAGTCGCCCGTGCACGCGGTGGACGCGGCGGAGTCGGAGTCGGTCTTCCGGTGCCCGGTGGCCATGCTCCTCGACCCGGCGCATCGTCGGACGGCGGTGGTGCGGCGGAACGGCTTCGTGAGCCGGACGCCCGCGTTCATCACCCCCGACGCGGTGATCTGGGGGTTCACGGCGTTGCTCCTCGACGCGGTGTTCGACGGGCTCGGCTGGACCATGCCCTGGGATCGGTCGCAGGAGATCCTGGCACCTCTCTGAACCGGCGCCTACTTCGCGTCCGCGTAGGACGGGACCGTGACCGTCGTGATGGAGAACTCGATGGGGATGGCACCGAAGATCAGGCGGGTCGCAGCGCGTGCGGCCTCCTCGAGGACGATCCGCGCCTCCTCGGCCCGGTCCGTCGGGACGTGCAGCACCACCTCGTCGTGAAGGAAGAACGCGATGCGGCTCCGTGGTTCCGGGATGGTGCTCGCCGCGAGGCGACGACGGATCTCGGCGAGCCAGCAGAGGGCCCACTCCGCGGCGGAGGCCTGCACCACGAAGTTCCGCGTGAAGCGGCCCCGCGCCCGTGCGGCACCGTCCGCCCTGCGCTGTTCCTCCGCCGTCGTGGTGCGCTGTCTGGCCCGCCATTCCTCGGACGCGGGCGGGCACCCGCGGCCGAGATGGCTCGCCACGCCGTCTCCCGCCTCGCCCGCCCGCGCTGCCGCCTCCACCACGCCGATGGCGCGCGGGTAGGCGCGGGTCAGCTGCGGCATCAGCCGGCCGGACTCGCCGCTGGTAGCGCCGTACATGGCGCCGAGCATCGCGAGCTTGGCCTTCGCGCGGTCACCGCCGAAGCCCTGGTCGGCGATGCCCTGATAGAGGTCGCGGCCGCGTGCTGCGGCGGCGAGCGCCGAGTCCTGCCCGAGGGCGGCCAGCACCCGCGGTTCGAGCTGCGCGGCGTCGGCGACGATGAAGACATGGCCCTCGTCCGGCCTCACGGCGTCGCGCACCTGGTGAGGGATCTGCAGTGCTCCGCCGCCCCGCGACGCCCAGCGTCCGGAGACGACCCCGCCGACCACGTACTCCGGGCGGAAGCGGCCGTCGTGCACCCAGGTGTCGAGCCAGGTCCAGCCGTTGGCGGTCAGGAGCCGGGAGAGTTTCTTGTAGGCGAGGAGCGGACCGATCGCCGGGTGCTGCTGGCGCTCGAGTTCCCAGGACCGCGTGGTCTTCACCTCGATCCCGGCCCGGTGCAGTGCACGCAGGACCTCCTGCGGTGAGTCCGGATTCAGCCCCGGGTTCCCCAGGGCCGCCCGCAGCTCGCCGGCGAGCCGCTCCAGCTCCCTCGGCCGGGCGCCCTCCGCCGGCCGGGGGCCCAGGCTCCGTTCGAGCAGCTCCTCGTGGATGTCCCGGCGCCAGGGGAGGCCCCAGAACTCCATCTCGGCCGCGATCAGGGCTCCCGCCGACTCGGCCGCGACGAGCAGGTTGAGGCGGGCCGCTTCCGTGGCGTCGGTGACGGCCGCGAGCTGCCGGCCGAACTGGTCGACGACGTCGTCGAGGAACGGGCCCGCCGTGGCCTGCGGTTCGTCGAACAGCGACTGCTGGTTCGGTGCGGGCGGAAGCGGTGGCAGCGAGGCCCGTGCGGGTTCGGTGCCGTCGTCCGTCCGTGCCGTCGCCCGCAGGGAGTCGATGTACGGGGAGGGGCGGCACGCCGGTGAATGAGCGAGGAGGGCACGGGTCAGCGTCACGTCCCAGCACCGGTCCACTGTCACCCCTGCTGCCAGCAGCTCGGGGTACCAGCGCCGCGTGCGGTCCCAGACCCAGCGCGGGCGGGAGGCCTCGGCCTCGGCGACGGCGGACAGGAAGCCGCCTCGCTCCACGACTCGCGGAGCACCCGTCCGCACGCCGCTCGGATCCAGTCGCTGGAGCGAAACGCTGCCGCTGCCGCCCTGATGCGACGGCGTCGGTGCCACGGCGATGTACATGTCCATATTGTCGGCGGTGGCGGTGTCATTCCTGCAATCCATGGTTGTCCACATACCGGCCGCCGCGGGCCGGCGGCGCGGGCCCTGCGGTGAGGCTTGGTGGATGAGGCAGCAGACCTGGACACCGGAGGCCCGGCGAGGACGCGTGGTCCTCGCGGGCGGCTCCCAGTACGTGCAGGACCAGGTGGCGCGGGCGTGCGCGGCGGCCGGGGCCACGCCGACCTTCGTGGACGGAATCGCGGACGCACTGCCCCTGGATCCGTCGGTGCTGCTCGTCGGGCCCGATCAGGCCCAGGAGGGGGTGGCCGGGCACGAGGAGGTGATCGTGGTGGGCGCGCCGGATGACGAGTCACGCGTCTGGGCGGCCGCGGTGAGCCTGGCGTCGTCCCGGGTCGTCATCCTGCCGCACGGCTCCGGCTGGCTCGCCGAATACCTGGGCCGGTGCCTGAACCCGGCGGCCGCCGGATCGGTGGTCGGCTTCCTCGGGACGGCCGGCGGATGCGGCGTCAGCACGCTCGCCTTCTGGTGTGCGCGCCGCCTTGCCCGCCAGGGACGGCCCACGCTGCTGGTGGATGGGCAGCCATCGCACGGCGGGCTCGACCTCGCCCTGGGGCTCGAGGAGCGCCCCGGCGTGCGCTGGCACGATCTCCGGGAGCTGCGGGGCACCCTGAACGCGGGGCAGCTGAAGTCCGCCCTGCCGACCGCCGGGAACCTCTCGGTGCTGTCCCACACGGCCCGTCCCGGCACCGGCGAAGCGGGTGAGACGAGTGAGGGGATGGAATCCGCGGCTGCGGTGCTCGATGCTGCCCGTGGCGCGTTCGACATGAGCCTGGTGGACCTCGGCGGAAAAATCCCTTCCGGCCCTTCCCTGGTATCCGCCTGCGACCACCTCGTGCTGCTGGTGCCCTCACGTCCGCGCAGCATCGCGGCACTGGAGGCCGTCCTGCCGGAGTACGGCTCGGTGCACGTCACGGTGGTGCTGCGCGGCCCCGTGCACGACGGGCTCGACGCATGGCACGTGGCCGATCTGGCCGGACGGCCCGGCCCGTTGCCGTACCTTCCCTTCGTCCGGGGAGTCGCCACGGCGGAGGCCGGTGGCGGCATGCTCGGCTTCAAGCTCCCCCGGAGGGCACGGAACGTCGTCCACTCCGTCTGTGCCGGGCTGGAGCGCGCGGGATGAGGGGCGGCAGCGGACAGGACGGGCCCACGCGGCGCCAGTTGCGTGCACTGGGCGACCCTCCGCACCGTTCCGGTGCAGGCGGACGGGCCGGCGGCGGGAGCTCACCGACGGATGCTGCCCGGGCGGCTTCCATGGTGGACACCGTCCGCAGGGCAGTCCTGGCGGGGGACGTCCGGCCGACCGGCGCAGCATTCGCGGATGCGGTCGGCTCCAGTGGCCGGCTGCTCGGTTCGGAGGGCACGCTCTCGGCCCTCGACCGGGTGCGAGCCGAACTGAAAGGGCTGGGTCCGCTCGAGTACCTCCTTGCGGAGGAGTCGGTCACGGACATCCTCGTGAACGGCCCCGACGAGGTCTGGGTCGACGGCGACGTCGGGCTCCGGCGGATCGGCCGGGTCTTCTCGACGGACGAGGAGGTCCGCGCCCTGGCGGTCCGCCTCGTAGCGGCCGGAGGCCGCCGCCTCGACGACGGATGCCCCGCCGTGGATGTCCACCTCGGCGGGGTCAGGGTCCACGCCGTCCTGCCACCGATCTCCACGACGGGCACCCTGCTGTCCATCCGCCTCAGGCGCCCCCGGGTGTTCTCCCTCGCGGAGCTCACCACCAGCGGAACCATGACGGTGACGATGGCCGGCGCACTCGCCCTGATGATGAGGCACCGCCTCAACTTCCTCGTCAGCGGTGCCACGGGGACGGGCAAGACCACGCTCCTCTCCGCCCTCCTCGGACTGGCGGATCCCGGCGAGCGCGTCGTGCTGGTCGAGGACGCCGCCGAGCTGAACCCCGTGCACCCGCACACGGTGGGACTCCAGTCCCGCCACGGCAACCTCGAGGGCGCAGGAGTGCTCGACCTCACCGAGCTCGTCCGGCAGGCCCTGCGGATGCGGCCGGACCGCCTCGTGGTCGGCGAGTGCAGGGGGGCGGAGGTGCGTGAACTGCTGGCGGCGATGAACACCGGGCACGACGGCGGGGGAGCGACGATCCACGCGAACTCCGCGGAGGCGGTGCCGGCGCGGTTGAGTGCGCTTGCGGCGCTCGCGGGTCTGACGCAGGACGCCCTCGCGCTGCAGGCCGCCAGTGCGGTCGACGTCGTGGTCCATATCGTCCGCGACCGGCAGGGCCGTCGAGTGGAAAGCATCAACCTCCTGGAAGGCGGCGATCCGGGCGGTCTGATCGTTCGGCCCGTCCTCGTCGACTCCGGAACGGACTGCCGGCGCGCCGCCGGCTGGGACGACTTCGCACACCGCGTCGACTGGCCCGGACCGGAGCCGGACTCCGGGTCCTGGCAGCGGCGTGCAACCCCTGCGCCGTGACGGGGCTGACGGTGGCTCTCCTGCTGGCGGGCGCAGGCATGATCCTGACGCTGCCCCGGGCCGTGCCGCCCGGGGGCTTGGCATCAGTGCGGGGACGCGCTCCGGCTGCCGAGGACGTCCCGTGGCCTCCACCGATGGTGCCCGGTCGGGGCGGCTCGAGGACCCGGTCCGGCGGTCGGCAGGCCGCCGTCGACCCGCACGAGCTTCCGCTGTTCGTCCATCAGCTGGCTGGGCTCCTTCGGGCGGGACGTCCGCCCCATTCCCTGTGGGCGGACATGGAGAGCATCTACGCCGACGGCCGGAGCACGTTCGCGAGGGCGGCCCTGCCTGTGCTCGGAACGGCCCGCCGGGCCGCCGACCTGGGGCTGAGCGTCCCCGACGCCCTCCGTCAGGCGACGGCGGGCGACGGCCGCCCCGGAACAGGCCAGAAGCGGGCGCAGGTCGATCGGCTGTGGGTGGACCTGGCAGGCTGCCTCGTCGTCGCCGAACGGAGTGGGACGCCCCTGGCCGGGATCTTCGAGAGATACGCGGCGCAACTCGACGCCGACCTCGAGGGTCTGTCGGCGCGCGAGACCGCCCTGGCCGGGCCACGGGCCACCGTGCTCCTGCTCGCGTGGCTTCCGGCCGTCGGGTTGGTCCTCGGCTTCGCCCTCGGCCTGAATCCCCTGGCGGTACTGCTGGGATCGTTTCCCGGGCGGCTCGCCCTTGCCGCGGGCGTCCTGCTCATGATCGTGTCGCGCCTCTGGTCCCGCGCCCTCGTCCGTCGGGCCGGAGGTGATCCCTGATGACAGGTCTGGCGGTGTCCCTCCTGCTCGTCGCGGCAGCCCTCGTGGTGTCCGCCCCGTCGGGACGCTCCCGGCCGCGACCCCGGGCGGTGGAGGGACGGCCGGAGCCCCCGGGCATCCGGGACGTACCGCTCGTGCTCGACCTGCTGGCGGTCCTGCTGTCGGCCGGGGCCTCGGTCGAGAACGCCCTCCTGGTCATGGCCGAAGCGTGCGACGCCGGGGTGGGCTCGCCCCTGGGCCGGGTCCATGCGGCCCGACTCCTGGGCGCATCGTGGGAGGCGGCCTGGGATGTCGGGGTCGGGGCAGCTACGCAGGCATCCGGCGCAACACGCCCCGCGCTGCGCCGCCGACGCCGCCACGGATCTGATCCGCGGCGAGGCGTCGAGGACATCCGCGAGGGTCTCCGTTTCGCCACCTCCACGGGAGCGCCGTCAGCGGCGCTGCTGCGTGCCCACGCCGCCCAGCTACGACGACGGCACAACCGCGAGATCGGCAGGAAGGCCGCTGCCCTTGGCGTGCAGCTCGTCCTGCCGCTCGGTCTGTGTTCCCTGCCGGCGTTCATCTGCCTGGGCGTGGTACCCGTCGTGCTGGGCCTCCTGCCGGACCTCTGACAGGGCCGCCGCGCCAGGCAGCGAGTGCTTATCCACTTAGCCCCGTCACTCGCCCGGCACCCCGGGTGGCGCCCCCAGAGTTGGTCCTGCGACGACCGTCGCTCACGCCCCGTGGAGCGGGTTCCACGTCGATGGAAGGAGATGCCATGGCACAGCGATCGCACGACAGGGAGGTTGAGGATCCGGGATCCCGGGATACCGACGCCGGGAGCAAGGGTGCCGTTCGTCCGTCGATCGACCCATCGTCGAAGGACGCCACGGACCGCGCGGCGGATCATGGCTACGCGCACCCCCGACCGGTGCGGGGAGGGACGGCACCAGGCGCCGGGAGGATCACGGGCAACCCGGCCGCGTGCACCGTGCCGTCGCCGCTGTCGGTCGTCCTGCTGGCGCGACCCGTCAGGGCCGAGGACGTCACCTGGAGGACCAGTCCCGCCATGCCCGCCACGGGTGGACCCGGCGGCGGCCGGTCCGCCCGCCGAGCGGACGCGCGGCGTAGACGATCGAACGAGCAGGTGATCCGGCGCCGCGGGGACGAGGTGGTCGACCGGGAAGCCGGGATGGCGACCGCCGAATACGCGATCGCCACGCTTGCCGCCGTGGGGTTCGCCGCGCTCCTCGTCGCGGTCCTGTCGAGCGGTGAGGTCAGAGGGCTCCTGATGTCCCTGATCACCTCCGCGCTCAGCTTCGGCTGATGAGCGGCGACCAGGGCGGATCCGCCGCCAGCCCCCGCGCCCGGTCGTCACCGGGCCGGTCGTCACAGGGCCGGATGTGGACGGGTCGGTCGTGGACGGGCCGGGCGCCGAAGCGCCGGTCATCGACGAGCCGATCGTCGGCGGGTCGGTCGTCCAGACGCCGGTTGTGGACCCACCGTCCGGAGCGGGCGCAGCGGGGCTCGGTCACCGCCGAGGTCGCCGTCGTGCTGCCCGCCCTGGTCGTCCTGCTCGCCCTCCTGGTGGGCACGGCTCATGTGGGGACGGTCCAACTGCGGCTGGAGGAAGCGGCACGTGCCGGCGCCCGGGAGGTCATGCGGGGTGAGAGCAGTGCGTCAGTGGCCGAGACGGTGCAGCGCCTCGCCGGGCACAACGCACGGGCGCGGGTCGAATCAGGATCGGGCTGGGCGACCGTCGAGGTGCGATCGCGGGTCGAGGGGCCGTTCATCGGCCTGATGGGCCTCGAGCTGCATGCCTCGGCATCAGGGAAGGAAGAACACCGTGAGTAGGCAGCCGGGAGCACGCGCCGGGTGGCAGGACCTCGACGCCGAGAGCGGTGCCGGGACGGTCCTGATGGCAGGACTCGCGCTGCTGGCACTCATCCTGATCGCATCGGCGGCCCTCCTGCTGCAGGCGGCGACGGCGGCGTCGAAAGCGGCGACGGCCGCCGACCTCGCGGCCCTGGCCGCCGCCGATGCGGCACGAGGGCTCACCACCGGGGACCCCTGCTCGGCCGCCGAGGCGGTGGCGCAACGGCACGGGGCGGCCGTGCAGGAGTGCTCGATCGGCGTCACGGGTTCCGGGACGGTCATGATCCGCGTGTCGGTCAGCAGCTCCGGTCTGCTGCCCGACGCCTTCGGCGTGGCGAAGGCGGGACCACCGCCGTGAGCGGGGTGGTCCCGCCCCGGATGCAGACCTACCCGGGTGCGTCGGGCCCGGTCGCCGGCCCGACCCGGAGGTGCCACCCGCAGTCCTCAGCAGCCGTTCTTGCGCTACTCGGTGTCCGACGGATTGTCGGTACAGGTCTGACCTGTACCCCCATGGTCGTGACGATCGGCTGGCCCGGCGCCCTGGTTCACCTTGCCGACCCACGAGACCCCGATGACCCACAACCCACTCACCGTCCGGTTGACGGTCACCTCGGGCGGAAGCACGGAGTTCCAGACCTGCGGGCCTCAGGGTTGAGCACGAAGCACGACGGCCGACAAAATCACAGGGCCTTCAAGATCACAGGGCCTTCAACGCGTCGATGTCCTTCACCGAGGATCTCGACGAGTGCTTTCCGGACCAGCGCACGGTGGGGGTGGACACCTTGAACGTGGCCGCAATCGATGTTCCGTGTCCCGGTGCGGAGCTGATACTGAGGGAGCCTCCGGCCTGCCGGATAGTGTCCCCCAGAATTCTCAGGCCGAAGTGGCCTTCAGGCCCGGTCGCTGTCGCATCGAAGCCGACGCCATCATCAGACACCGTGATCTGCGTCTGCTGGCCGGATTGCCGGATGTGTATCTCCACTGATTGTGCTGAGGAGTGTTTGGCGGCGTTGACCAGTGCCTCGCGCGCTACACGATAGACCAGAACGGCCTGTTCCCGATCCAGGGCGAAAGTGTTCGGGATGTGGATGCTGAAGGCGATTCCGCGCTCTACCAGGAACGTCTCAAGCCGTAGGAGAGAGGCCTCCAGCCCCAGTTCCTCGAGATCCGGAGGGTAGAGCTCACTGGTCATGGCACGTAGTTTCCGGACATCGTGCTGCAGCATCGTTCGCGCATGGGTGAACACCGGGCGGAGCTCGGACGCGCCACAGCGTTCCTCCGACTCCAGGGCGTACGCCAGCCCGGACAGGTCCTGGATGACTTCGTCGTGGAGCTCACTGGCAATCTGCCGCCGCTCATGGTCCGACGCCTCTATTGCACAACGCAGTAAGGCGTTGCGTGTGGCCTGATGCACCTGGATCCTGCGGGCCAGACGAACGGCCGGCACGAGTTGCGCCAGTTGCAGGACTCCCAATGACAGCACCATCGGAGGGATCATGCCCAACAGGACGGCGTTCTGTTCATGGCGCACCACGTCCCCGGAGGAATAGGTTTCGAAGATCATCGGCGACCCGTTCTGGGAGGTGGAGCGGACATAAACCTCCACGAGTTCGCCGGATCCCGCCTCGAATTCGTTCTCGTCTGCCGTCTGGTACTCCAGCGTTGCTGTTCCTTGTCCGCCCTCGAGGAGCAGGCGCGCCCACTCACTCTGTCCGAAATTCTGTCCGATGAGCGATCCCATGTCCGAGTAGACCACCTGACCGTCTTCATCCCACACCTTGATCCTCAAGAGGCTGCCGCTTCTCAGCCACGGCGCCAATCGCTGATCGAGCAATTGCAGGGCTGCGGGGTCGCGAGCCAGGAGTTCCTTCGTGATCAGCGGTGCGACGACGTTGTCGGCCAACCGCTGGGTGATGTCTCGGGCATTGGCGAGGGCATGCCGCTCCGCTTCCGCCCGCACCCAGAAAGCGACCGGCGTCGCGACGAGAATGAGGGCAAGGAATCCAGCCGTGAGGAACCGTAGGACAGCTGATCGGACCTCACGTCGTTCGGCGACTCCTCGAACAGGTGAGTCATCAGCTGGAGCGCCCGCTGGAGGTGCGTCCACGATGGCTGTGCCTGGTCAGGCTTCGGTCGGAACCGGTGAGGGTCCAGCCGTGGTTCCGAGCCTCGCTACCAGCGAGGGGTGAACGATCATGTTCCCCGGGCGGGCGTGCCTCAAAGTGTCCAGCGTGACTCCCAGAGCGCCGTCCTTGGGAAGGAACCCGCAGATTCCCATGCGTGCCGCTTCGCGCAGTGCCTCTTGGGACGGGTTGCCCGTAAGCATGACGATCCGCGCCTCAGGAGCTTCGGAGAGTATGCGCTCGGCCGCGTTGAGTCCTGATCCGTCAGCAAGGTACAAATCCATGACGACCACATCGGGCCGCAGTTCGTGGAACATCATGGCGGCTTCGTCCACCGTCTTCGCGGCGCCGACACTCCGGAAATCGGGTTCCCTGTCCAACGCTCCGGCCAGGAGGTCCGAGAAAGTGGTGTGGTCATCGACGATCAGGATGTTCAGGCGCTCGCTCTCCTGCCTGGGTGCAGCAGAATCCCAGAACCCGTTGTCGGCCCGGGTGGTCTGGGAGTTCCGGAAGCCCGTCTCACGACTCGGAGCAGTCGTAGCCAGCAACCGGGCGTGTGCCTCCTGAAGTCGCGCACTCGGAGCACACCCCAGTTCATCGTCCAGGACCCTTCGGCAGCGATCGAAAGTGCGCAGCGCCGCGGTGGTTTCTCCCTGGCCCTCGAGTCCCAGTATCAGGGCCATCCAAGCCCTCTCGTTCAAAGGGTCCTCCCGGATCGCAACCTCACCCCACGCGGTAGCCCTGCCGACCTCCCCTACCTGGATTGCTGCTTCGGCAGCCAGAACCCGGGCGAGACGAACCCGCTCGGCGTGGAAGACCCGCTCCTCTTCGGCCCAGGTCGGCAGGACCTCGTCGCCCAACAGCGGAGCGGAAGCAAGGTCCAGTGCTTCACTCAGCAATTCGAGCGCTGCATGCGGCGGAGCGGACTCCGCCTGCTTCGTCGCCGCTTCGAATCGGTCCAGATCGAGGTCGACCAGCGAGCGATCCATTACGTACCCGCTCGAAACGGTGCGTAGGGGGCCCATTCGGCCGGCGCCCGGCTGAAGGCTGCGCCGTAGAACGCTGACGTAGCTCTCCAGGGTGGGCAATGCCACCGCGGGATGCTTGTCGTTCCACAACAAATCCATGATCCGGGTCTTGGACACGGCCGAACCGAAGTTGAGGAGAAAGATCTCGAGCAGTTGGCGCGGTTTCGGGCCACCGAGCTCGCCGGCAGTGACCTGCGTCTCACCGCGTCGAACCGTCAGCGGCCCCAGCACTGAAATGGTCAGCCGCGATACGTCGCCGCACTCCACCGAAGGGCCGCCTGACAAGCGTGCTTCCTTCGCCATATCCAAAGTGATCACAATGCCCTGCCCAGTTCATCGAGTCCGTGGTTTCCATCTAAGGCCGCGGTAGCGTCGAGCACCACAGAGGTACCTACGCGATCCGCGGAGGCGGCTACTGAACGAGGCCGTCGAGCTACTCGACCCGATCGCTCTGCTACTGCGACGACATCCGGGGACCATGAGCCGGGCAGAGGTGATCAACTGTTCCCTGAGGAGCCATGCCCGAACCTCGCCCACCGACGCACCTACGCCGTCGTGGGGCCCTCCGCACTCGAGGTGGCCACCCCGCCGGCGGCACCCGCGGCCTGGGTGAGGATGAGGGACAGCACGGCCACGGCACCGCCCTTGCTCAGCGGATTGTTCCTGTTGCCGCACTTCGGGGACTGCACGCACGAGGGGCAGCCGGACTCGCACTCGCACGCCTCGATGGCGTCTCGAGTCGCCGACAGCCAGGTGCGGGCGGCTTCGAATCCGCGCTCGGCGAAGCCCGCTCCGCCGGGGTGCCCGTCGTACACGAAGATGGTGGGCAGGCCCGTGTCGGCGTGCAGCGCCGTCGACACACCTCCGATGTCCCACCGGTCGCTCGAGGCCACCAGCGGCAGCAGCCCGATCGCGGCGTGCTCGGCGGCATGGAGCGCTCCGGGGAGCTCCTCCGCGAGGATGCCCTCTGCCTCGAGCAGCTCGGGGCTGATCTCGAACCACACGCTCTTCGTGAACAGGTCACGGGCCTCGAGCTCGAGGGGTTCCTCCCCCAGGATCTCGTTGGAGGAAAACGCCTTGCGCTGGAAGGACACCACCTGGGTGGTGACCTTCACATCGCCGAAGTTCGCGAGAACGCCGCCCCACAGGACGCTGACATCGCGCCCGATCACCTCGATCTGCGTGACGTCCCGCGCCTGCGTGTAGTAGTCGGGATGGGCGCGGGACACCACCGCGCAGTGGTCCTGCTCGTTGAGCTCCTGCACCACGAACGTCCGGCCCTGGTGCACGTACACCGCACCCGGGTGCGCCTGGTAATGGCTCTGCGGCGAGTCCATGGTCCCCAGCAGGGCGCCGGAGTCAGCGTCGACGATGTTGATCGGGCCGCCGCCGTCGGCCCGGAGGTTGACCATCGCCGCCGCACTCTGGGGGTGGGTCCAGAACCAGCCCGCGGGCCGTCGCCGCAGGAAACCCTGCTCGCACAGGGTGCCGAGCAGGGCCTCCGACGTCGCCCCGAAGAGTTCGAGGTCCGCTCCCGTGAGGGGGAGCTCGGCCGCTGCGGCGCACAGGTGCGGTCCGAGCACGTAGGGATTGGAAGGGTCGAACACCGTGGCCTCGACGGCGAGGTCGAACACGGCCTCCGGATGGTGCACGAGATAGGTGTCCAGGGGATCGTCGCTGGCGACGAACGCGGCGATGGCGTCCTGGCCGGACCGCCCCGCCCTGCCGATCTGCTGCATGAGGGACGCGCGGGTTCCCGGCCAGCCGGCCACGAGGACGGCGTCGAGGCCGGAGATGTCGATCCCGAGTTCCAGGGCGGAGGTGCTCGCCACTCCCAGCAGCTCGCCGCTGCGCAGCGACGACTCGAGCGCTCGTCGCTCCTCGGGGAGATAGCCCGAACGGTAGGCCGCGATGCGGTGCGGCAGGTTCGGGTGCACGTCCTCGAGCATCCGCCGGCTGGTCTGCGCGATGCTCTCCGCCCCGCGCCGGGACTTGATGAACGCGATGGTCCTCACCCGGGCGGAGACCAGGTTCGCGAGCAGGTCGGACGTCTCGGCGATGACGGTCCGCCGGGAGGGCGCGCCGTTCTCGCCCTTCAACCCGGTGAGCTGCGGCTCCCAGAAGGCCACCGTCGTGGAACCGTGCGGTGAGCAGTCCTCGTCGACGGCCCGCGCGGGAGCGCCGATCAGCCTGCTGAAGGACGCGGCGGGCGCCGCCGAGGTCGCCGACGCCCCGATGAACACGGGATGCGCCCCGTAGCTCGCGCAGATCCTGCGCAGACGCCGCAGGAGGTTCGCGACGTGGGATCCGAACACCCCCCGGTAGCTGTGCGCCTCGTCGATGATCACGTACTTGAGCCGGCGGAAGAACCGCGCCCACCACGTGTGGTTCGGCAGGATGCCGTAATGGAGCATGTCGGGGTTCGCGAGGATCAGGTTGGCGTGGTCGCGGATCCAGCGCCGAGCGCCTGATTCCGTGTCACCGTCGTACGTCTCGGCCCGGACGGTGGGCAGCTTCAGTGCATTGATGGCCGAGAGCTGATCGGCGGCCAGCGCCTTCGTGGGCGCGAGGTAGAGGGCCACCGATCCGTTCGGGGCCAGCGTGACCCGGTTCGCCAGTTCGCTGCGGTGGATCTCGTCGAGCACCGGCAGCTGGTAGCAGAGCGACTTCCCGGACGCGGTACCCGTGGCGATGATGGTGTGCGCTCCGTCGTGGGCGGAGGCGGCACCCTCCACCTGGTGGCGCCAGGGCTCGCGGACGCCGCGCAGGGTGAACGCGGAGACGACGTCGGGGTGGGCCCACTCCGGCCACGGGGCGTGCTCGGCGTCCCGCGCGGGGATCTCCCGGACATGCAGCAGCTGCTCAGGGTCGGGACCACCCCCGAGCAGGGGAATGAGGGAGTGCGCAGCCACGCCGCAATCATCGCACCGGCACACGCGGGGGGACGGCGGAAACGGCCGTTATCCTCTGATGACGAACACGTCGGCCAGGTACTGCCAGCCGAGGAACTCGTACAGTGCCCGCCCATCGGCGGATGCCATGAGCAGGCCTGCGGTGACGTCATCCTCCAGCACCGCTGCGGTGAGATCGCGCATCACGTAGCTGGCCAGCCCACGGCGCCGGAAGAGTTGCTCGGTGACGATGCGGTCGTAGACCGCGTACTCGCCCACCACCGAGACCGACCCGCGGGCCGCCAGGACGCCGTCGGAGCGGACCGTGACGCGGCGGCAGGCTCCCTCGCGGGTGCGCTCCAGGGCGAAACCGTCGCCGGGGGGCCGCGGATCCTCGACGTCCTGTCCGCCCATGTCCACGCGCATCAGCGACTGCTGGCGGTCGGTCACGCGCATGCCGAGCGGCCCGACGGCGTCGATCAGGGCCTGCATCCGGTTGGTGACGACGGTCAGCAGCCGCAGGGGGTCCTCCCGGATCTCCGACGCCACGTCGAGCAGCTGCTCGTCGGTGGGCTCGAAGAGGAAGTGTTCCGTCTGGTTCTGCTGGTCCGTCAGGAGCACGGAGATGGTGCGGCCGTCGTCGTGCGGTTCGTAGCCCCTGCACGCGGACCACCCGGTGATCCAGGTCCGGAGGAGTTTCCTGTCTGCTTCTGCGCCCATGTGCTGAACCCTAGTTCCCGGCGGGGAGGATGCACATAGTCGGCCGTGAGGGTGACGGTTTCGAGACGCAAAGTAGGCTTTAAAACGTGTCGATGAACCGTATTGCCCTGTATTACGCCTTTGCGCCCCTGCCCGATCCCGAAGCCATCCGGCTGTGGCAGCGCGCCCTCTGCGAGAAGTGGGGGTTGCGCGGAAGGATCCTCATCTCCAAGGACGGCATCAACGGCACCGTCGGCGGCGAGATCGGTGCGGTGAAGCAGTACGTGAAGACCACGCGCGAGTACCCGGCCTTCAAGGGCATGGAGATCAAGTGGTCCGACGGCGGTGCCGACGACTTCCCGCGCCTGAGCGTCAAGGTCCGCGACGAGATCGTGTCCTTCGGCGCGCCCGGTGAACTGAAGGTCGACGAGAACGGCGTGGTGGGTGGCGGCACGCACCTGGCGCCCGAGGAACTGCACGCGCTGGTCGACGCCAAGCGTGCGGCGGGGGAGGAGGTCGTCTTCTTCGACGGCCGGAATGCCCTCGAGGCGCAGATCGGACGGTTCAGGGGCGCCGTCGTGCCCGACGTGCGGACCACCCACGACTTCGTGCGCGAACTCGATTCCGGCCGGTACGACGACCTCAAGGACAAGCCCGTGGTCACCTACTGCACCGGTGGGATCCGGTGCGAGGTGCTCTCCAGCCTGATGGTGAACCGCGGCTTCCAGGAGGTCTACCAGCTCGACGGCGGGATCGTCCGCTACGGCGAGAAGTACCGCGACGGCGGGCTGTGGGAGGGGTCCCTCTACGTGTTCGACAGGCGCATGCACCTGGAGTTCAGCGACGACGCCGTCACCCTCGGCAAGTGCGTGCGGTGCCACGCGCCCACGAGCGCCTTCGAGAACTGCTCCAACCCCGCCTGCCGCAACCTCACCCTGTACTGCGCAGGATGTGCCGCCGACCCCGTCACGCTGCGCTGCCCGCAGGGCTGCGAACCGGACGAGGCCGAGGCGACGGCAGCGGGCGCCGCCTGATGCCGGCGGCCACCGCCCGCGAGGAGTTCGACGACGACGTCGCCTCGGCGCCGTCCAGCCACGACCTCGCGGCGCTCGAGGCGCTCGCGGCCGACCTGACAGCGCTCGACTACACGGTCGACGGCGTCGAGGCGCTTCTCGGCAGCGCCGCCTACGCGGCGCTCGGCCGCAACCAGCCCGCGCCGGCGCTGCTGGAGGGTCGGCGCCTCCTCGGGACCGGCGGCGGCGGCCATGCCGTCCCCGTGCTGCTGTGGCTCCTGGGTGAGACCGTGGCCGAGGACGACCTCGCGAAAGCTTTCCCCACCATCGGCGTCGCAGGCCTCGAAGGGCTCAGGCTCATCGAGCCCTTGGTTCTGCGCTCCTGGCGTGCCGCCGTCGAGCTCCGCCCCTACGCCTCCGACGTCGGCGGCAATCTCTGGGTGGCGAGCGATCTCGGCTCCGAGCAGCGCCCGGGGCCGCTGCCCCACGACCACGTCCTGGGGATCGGCGGTGCGTCGCTGACCCTGGCGCAGGCCGTGATGAGGGCACCCGTGGACCGCGCGCTCGACCTCGGCACGGGCTGCGGCATCCAGGCCTTCCACCTCCTGTCGCACGCACGCCATGTCACCCTGACCGACATCTCCGTGCGTGCGCTCGCCTTCGCGCGCTTCAACCTCCTGCTGAACGCCCCGGCCCTCGGCCTCGACGCGCAACGAACCGGCGAGCGGGTCAGCCTGCGGCTCGGCAGTCTGCTCGAGCCGGTCGAGGGGGAGCGGTTCGACCTCGTGGTGTCCAACCCTCCCTTCGTGATCACCCCGCGCACGGGTGACCCGGCCGAGTCCTACACCTACCGCGACGGCGGCCTCGCCGGGGACGCCATCGTGGAGACCCTGGTCCGGGAGCTGCCCGGCATCCTCACGCCGGGTGGGGCGGCGCAGCTGCTCGGTAACTGGGAGATCACCGAGGGCACCGGTTGGGAGCGGCGGATCCGCGGCTTCGTGCCGCCCGGCGTCGACGCATGGATCATCCAGCGCGAGCAGTTGACGCCCGTGCAGTACGCGGAGACGTGGCTGCGGGACGCCGCCGAGAACCGGGACCGCGACGCCTATCTGCGGAGCTTCGCCGACTACCTCGCGGACTTCGCCTCCCGGGACGTCGAGGGCATCGGGTTCGGGTCGGTGTGGCTACGGCGCCCCCGGAAGCCGAGCGACCTCGTCCGCGTGGCGCTCGAGGAGATCACGCACGAGATCGAGCAGCCGGTGGGTCCGCACCTGGCGGCCGCCGTCGGACGCGGGGACTGGCTCGCCGAGCACACCGAGCAGGCCGCATCCGGTATCGGGCTCGCCGACGAGTTCCTGCTCGTGGCCGATGACGTCACCGAGGAACGGCACCAGCGGCCCGGGGCGGAGCACCCCGGCGTCATCCTGCTGCGGCAGGGGGCCGGGCTGCGCCGCACCACCCTGTTGAGCACGGAGCTCGCGGGCTTCGTGTCCGCGTGCGACGGCGATCTGACCGCGGGCCAGATCGCCGGCGCGCTGGCGATGCTGCTGGATCGTCCCGACGCGGCCTTCACCTCGGAACTGCTCCTGGATGTCGAGCAGCTCGTCCGCGAGGGGTTCCTGATTCCGGCCCCCTGAAACCAGCGGTTACCCTTGTGCAGGTACTCATGACGCATACTGGGGGAGCGCGGCCAGCGGCATTCGGACCGGATGCCCGCGTTCGATCCGCGGCATCGCACCCGTATTCATAGGAGAGAAGTGCCGACCAAGGCCACGGACAAGAAGCACGGCAAGAAGCTCGTCATCGTTGAGTCCCCCAGCAAGATCAAGAGCATCTCGGGCTACCTCGGTGAGGGTTTCCAGGTCGCGGCGTCCATGGGGCACATCCGCGACCTGCCCCAGCCGTCCGACCTCCCCGCCGAACTGAAGAAGTCCTCCGTGGGCAAGTTCGCGGTGGACCTCGACAAGGACTTCGAGCCGTACTACGTGGTCTCCCCCGAGAAGCGGAAGACCGTCGCCGAGCTCAAGGCGGCGCTCAAGGACGCCGACGAGCTCTACCTCGCCACCGACGCCGACCGCGAGGGCGAGGCCATCGCCTGGCACCTGCTGCAGGTCCTGAAGCCGAAGGTCCCCGTCTACCGCCTGACCTTCGGCGAGATCACCAAGGAAGCCGTCACCCGCGCCCTCGGGGAACTGCGCGACGTCGACATCCCCATGGTCGACGCCCAGGAGACCCGGCGCATCCTCGACCGCCTCTACGGCTACGAGATCTCTCCCGTCCTCTGGCGCAAGGTGGCCCGCGGCCTGTCCGCCGGTCGCGTCCAGTCGGTGGCGACGCGCCTCGTCGTCGAGCGGGAACGCGAGCGCATGGCGTTCCGTGCGGCATCGTACTGGGACCTCACCGGCACCTTCACGCCCGAGGACTCCGCCAAGGGCGGCGCCTTCCCGGCCAAGCTCGTGGCCGTGGACGGTAGCCGTATCGCCTCCGGCAAGGACTTCTCGGACCGTGGTGAGCTGAAGGCCGCCAACGCCGTCCGGCTCGACGAGGACGCCGCGCGCTCACTCGCCACGGGTCTGGAGAGCGCCGCCTTCGAGATCCGTTCCGTCGAGACCAAGCCCTACACGCGCCGTCCCGCGGCGCCGTTCACCACGTCCACCCTGCAGCAGGAGGCGGCCCGCAAGCTGCGCTTCAGCTCGAAGGTCACCATGCAGGTGGCGCAGCGTCTGTACGAGAACGGCTACATCACCTACATGCGTACCGACTCCTCGGCGCTCTCGGACCAGGCCATCAACGCTGCCCGCCGGCAGGCCTCCGAGCTGTACGGCCCGGAGTACGTCCCCGAGGCGCGCCGCGTGTACAAGGGCAAGGCCAAGAACGCGCAGGAGGCCCACGAGGCCATCCGCCCCGCGGGCGACTCGTTCCGCACCCCCGCGCAGGTGGCCCAGTCCCTCCGCGGCGACGAGTTCCGCCTGTACGAGCTGATCTGGAAGCGCACCGTCGCCTCGCAGATGGCCGACGCCAAGGGATCGACGGCGTCCCTGCGCCTCGGTGCGCGGAGCACCGACGGCCGCGACGCCGAGTTCGCCGCCTCCGGTACGGTCATCACGTTCCGCGGCTTCCTCGCCGCGTACGAGGAGGGCCGCGACGCGAGCCGATCCGAGGACGGCACGGACGACGACGCGCAGGGCACGCGCCTGCCCGAGGTCGCCAAGGGCGACCCGCTGGGCGCGACGGCGATCGAGGCCGTCGGCCACGAGACCTCGCCGCCCCCGCGCTACACCGAGGCATCCCTCGTGAAGGTGCTCGACGAGCGCGGCATCGGTCGCCCGTCGACCTATGCGGCGACGATGTCCACGATCATGGATCGCGGCTACGTGAGCGCCCGCGGGCAGGCCCTCGTGCCGAGCTGGATCGCGTTCTCGGTGGTGCGCCTGCTCGAGGAGCACTTCAACGACTACGTCGACTACGACTTCACGGCGGAGCTCGAGGAGGACCTCGACCGCATCTCGCGCGGTGAAGCGGGCCGCGTGGAGTGGCTCAACCGCTTCTACTACGGCGACCGCAAGGACACCGGGCTGCACACGATCGTCTCCGAGCTGGGCGAGATCGATGCCCGCAGCATCAACTCGGTGGAGATCGCCGAGGGCATCACGCTGCGTGTGGGCAAGTTCGGCCCGTACCTCGAGAAGCCGCTGCCCGCGGACGCCCCGGAGGGCACCGAACCGCAGCGGGCCAACGTGCCCGAGGACCTCGCACCCGACGAGCTGACCGTCGAGAAGGCCCTCGAGCTGATGGAAGCCCCCACCTCGCAGGAGCGCGTGCTGGGCACCGACCCCGAGACGGGGCGCACCGTCGTGGCCCGCGACGGCCGCTACGGGCCCTACGTGATCGAGTTGATCCCCGAGGTCACCGCGGAGGACCTCGCCAGCCAGCCGGTCGAGTACTACAAGAACGGCAAGCCGAAGCCCCCGAAGAAGCCTGCGAAGGTCAAGCCGCGCACGGGGTCCCTCTTCAAGTCGATGTCCGTGGACACCGTCACGCTCGAGGATGCCCTGAAGCTCATGAACCTGCCGCGCGTCCTCGGGACGGATGAGGACGGCAAGGAGATCACGGTGCAGAACGGCCGCTTCGGCCCGTACCTGAAGAAGGGCAGCGATTCGCGGTCCATCGGCTCGGAGGAGGAGATCTTCACGATCACCCTCGAGCAGGCGCTGGAGATCTACAAGCAGCCCAAGCAGCGCGGCGGCCGCACGGTCACCCCTCCGCTCGCCGAGTTCGGCGACGACCCCGTGACGGAGAAGCCCATCGTGGTGAAGGACGGCCGGTTCGGCCCCTACATCACCGACGGCATCACCAACATCACGGTGCCGGGCAGCACGGCGATCGAGGAACTGACGCGTGAGCAGGCGATCGACATGCTCGCCGAGAAGCGGGCCAAGGGCCCGGCGCCGAAGAAGACCACCCGGCGGGCGCCCGCCAAGCGCAAGGTCTCGGCGGGCAAGTAGCCCCCCGCGGCACGCGGACACTGGACACAAGCGGGAGTAGAGCTGGAAGCGCGGGAACAATGCGGCTAGGTGTGCTGGACATAGGGTCGAACACGGTCCATCTGCTACTCGTGGATGCCCATCCGGGAGGACGGCCGGTGCCGTTCGCGTCCCACAAGAAGCCCCTGCAGCTCGTGGCGTACCTCGACGAGCAGGGCAGGATCTCCCGGAGGGGACAGGACGAGCTCGTCGGATTCGTCCGCGAAGCCCGGGCCTTCGCCGCAGGGCACGACGCCGAGGACTTCCTCGCGTTCTGCACCTCGGCGATCCGCGAGGCCGGGAACGGCAGCGAGGTCCTGGCCCGCGTGCGGGAGGAGACCGGCGTCGACCTCCAGGAGCTCTCGGGCGACCAGGAGGCCGCTGTCACGTTCCAGGCGGTCCGCCGCTGGTACGGCTGGGGTTCGGAGTCCATCCTCAACCTGGACATCGGGGGTGGCTCCTTCGAGATGGCCATGGGTACGGACGAGCTCCCGGAGGTGGCGCTGTCCGTGCCGCTCGGCGCCGGCCGGCTCACCCGGGACTGGCTGCAGGGCGACCCGCCGTCGGCCAAGAGCGTGAAGGAGCTGCGCCGGTACATCAGGGCGACGCTCCGGGAGGCCGTGCCGCAGTTCGCGCACCTCGGTGAACCGCACCTCGTCGCAGGCACCTCCAAGACGTTCCGGTCGCTGGCACGCATCGCCGGCGCCGCTCCGTCGGCCGCCGGGCCGTTCGTCCGGAGGGAGCTGCGCCTCGGGGACCTCACGCTGTGGACCAAGCGGCTCGCCGCGATGAGCGCCGCCGACCGCACGAACCTCGACGGCGTCTCCGAACTGCGGGCGCCCCAACTGCTTGCCGGTGCCCTCGTGGCCGAGTGCGCCCTCGAACTGTTCAAGGTGCCGTCCATGGACATCTGCCCCTGGGCGCTGCGCGAGGGACTGCTGCTGCGGCGCTTCGACGCCAAGATGTTCGACGCCGAGGAACCGCTGCCGGGGGCCGGGGTAGGACACGCCCAGCTCGACTCCATGCGGCGTACGTCCCTGCCCAGGGGGGCCTGACATGGCCGGAACCGCCGGCGGCCTGCCCGCGATCCCGGTGGCCCTGTCCAGTGCCTCCGTGTACCCGCTGGCGGTCCATGACGCCTTCGCACTCGCGCAGGATCTCGGCTACGACGGCGTGGAGGTCATGGTCACCAACAACTCGGTGAGCCAGGACCCGGACCAGCTCGCCGTCCTCAGCGAGCGGTACGGCATGCCGATCTTCGCGATCCACGCGCCGACACTGCTCCTGACGCAGCAGGTGTGGGGCAAGGCCTGGACGAAGATCGAGCTGTCCGCGGCCATGGCCGCCGAGGTCGGCGCCCGGACCGTGGTCACCCACCCGCCCTTCCGCTGGCAGACCGGCTACGCGGAGGAGTTCCCCGAGGGGATCGCGCGGGTGGCTGCGGAGTACGGCGTCGAGATCGCCGTCGAGAACATGTACCCGTGGAAGGTCCGGGGCCGCGAGGCGAAGGCCTACCTGCCGCACTGGAACCCCATCCCGGAGCCCTACGAGCGCATCACGTGGGACTTCTCGCACGCCGCGATCGCGGGCATGGACTCCTACGAGGAGATCCGCGCGCTCGGCGGCAGGCTGGCGCACGTGCACCTGACCGACGGGACACCCAACGGCAAGGACGAGCACCTGCTGCCGGGCCAGGGGGAGCAGCGGTGTGCCGAGGCCCTCGGCCACCTCGCGGCGTCGGAGTGGGACGGCGTGGTGGCCGTGGAGGTGAGCACCCGCCGCGCGCGCGGCGCGGGGGAGCGCGAGGAGTGGCTGGCGGAGACGCTGCGCTTCGCGCGCGAACACCTGCGCCACTGAGGTATCTCGCTCGGGAGACCGGCGGGTCCGGTGGAACAGCGTTGAAGAGCGGTGGCGCCGATGGACCGTCCAGATGTTGGGGGATCATCTGGTTCCACCGGCGCCTGACCGGATCAGGACGTCCGGTCTCACTCGCACCCTCAGGAGGTATCCCCAACAGTAGGACCCGTCCTTGTGCCGGAGCACCGAGGATGCTGGGAGAACGCTGGGCGCACGCGTGGCAGGATGGGGCCATGACACCTCCAGCCGCGCAGCATATCGCCTTCCTGGGCTGCGGATCGATGAACGAGTCCATCCTCGCCGGGCTCCTGGCCGCCGGCCTCGACCCGGCGCTGGTCACCGCCACCGTACGCCGGTCCGCCCGCGCCGCGGAGCTGGCGGAGCGCCACGGCGTGAAGGCCCTCGCCACCGCCGACGACGACGCCGCGAACGCCACCGCCGTGCAGGACGCGGACGTCGTCGTGCTGGGCGTGAAGCCCGTGGGCATCGTGCCGCTGGCCCGGGAGATCGCGGCCGCCCTCAAGCCGTCAGCCGTCGTCGTGAGCGTCGCCGCCGCGGTGTCCCTCGCGATGATCGAGGCCGCCCTGCCCGAGGGCCAGCCCGTCATCCGGTCGATGCCCAACACACCGTCGCGGCTCGGCAGGGGAGTGCTCTCGATCTCCGCCGGGTCCAGCGCCGGTCCGGAACTCATGCAGCAGGCACGCGACCTCCTGCGGCCCGCCGGCACCGTCGTCGAGATCCCCGAGGACCAGGTGGATGTGCTGTCGGCCGTCAGCGGATCCGGCCCCGCCTACGCATTCTTCCTGGCCGAGGCGATGGCCGCCGCCGGGGTCGAGCTCGGCCTCGACGCGGAACTCGCCGCGCTGATCGCCCGGGAGACGGTCGCGGGGGCGGGTTTCATGCTCGCCGAGGAGGGCGCTGACGCCGCAGCCCTCCGCAGGGCCGTCACGAGCCCCAACGGCACCACTCAGGCCGCCATCGAGACGTTCGAGGCACGGGGGCTGGCGGGCGTGATCGCCGACGGGGCCCGGGCCGCGACGGCGCGGGCTGCAGAGATCACGCGCGGGTTGGCGGCCCCGCCGTCGTCCTGACAGGGCGTGCGCACGAGGTGGACCGGGTGGACCGGGTGGACCGTGCGGGCAGTGACGCCCAGATGATCAGCAGGGCGACCGGCAGCACCACGCCGAGGCCCGTGAAGAGACGCAGCGGCAAGGGCCCTTCGCCGGAGACCGTGCCGGTGAGCGTCAGGGTGACCGTGATCGAGGAGAACATCATCACGGGCACCAGGACGGCGAGCAGCACGTGGCTGACCGTCCGTCGGGCGCCGGCGTGCTGCCGGGCGACCACGTAGCCGACCGGCAGGACGAGTGCGATCCACACCCAGTGGTGGAACCACGAGATGGGTGAGATCGCGAGCATCACGACGGCGTTGGCGGTGATCGCGCGGAGGGTGTCGCCGTCGCGGCCGGCCCGCCGGATCGCGACGTAGCCGACGGCGACCACCGCCAGGGACGCGAGAAGCCAGACGGGACGCTGCACGGTCGCAGCCAGCCCGGACTGCGCGACGATCGAGTTGAGCGAGACGTTGTAGAGGTCCGCCGTCGCGCCGACGCGGGAGGCGTCGAACAGCGCATCGAGCCAGAAGGCCGCCGACTCCCGGGGCGCCAGGAGCCACCCGACGGCCACCGTCCCGCCGAACGACGCCGCCATCCATGCCAGCGACCGCCAGTCGCGCCGGGCGAGGAACACCAGGCCGAAGGCCAGCGGCGTCAGCTTGATGCCGGCGGCGATCCCGATCAGCACGCCGGACGGCAGGCGCGTGGACCGCAGCAGGTCGGCGAGGATCAGGACCATCAGGAGCGCGTTGACCTGACCGAAGCCGAGCCCCTCCCGCCACGGGCCGCTGATGCCGATGAGCAGCATCGCCGCGAGGACCGCCGCGGGGGCGCGCCAGGGGGCGACCGCGCCGGTGGGCGTCGCCGCACGCAGGTAGCGCACGACGACGACGGCCACGCCGACGAGGCAGAGGCACGAGAGGGCAGTGACGATCCCGAGCCCCACGGACGCCGGCACCAGCGCGAGCGGGACGAAGAGGATCGCGGCGAACGGCGGATAGGTGAAGGGCAGCCCGCGCGTGTCCGTCTGCACGAGCGCGTCGTCGTACAGCTCGCTGTCGCCGGCCCGTCCGAGCAGCGCGAGTGCACCCTGCCGGTACACGGACAGGTCCAGCCCGTGGATCTGCGCAGCCAGGACCACGACGGCGAGCACCAGCGCTCCTGCGAGCGCGACGACTGCCGCGCCGAGGGGTCCGAGGCGTGCGAGCGGTCCGAGGGGCCCGACGAGCGGGTGTGGCCGGGCAGCTGCGTCGTGTGCACGCCGGCGTGATCCGGCGGAGCCCGTCACGCGGTCCGCCCGGGGAGCAGCGCCGGGCACCCTAGGGCCGGCCGGCAAAGCGCTCGAGCAGGTCCACGTGCCCGGACACGATCAGCATGTCCCGGCCGGAGACCTTCGTGTCCGGGCGGGCATACGTGAAGTCCTCGCCCGGCGATTTCACGCCCACCACGGTGACGCCGTACTTCGAGCGCACGGAGGACTCCGCGAGGGTGAAGCCCTGCGTCTCCTTCGGCGGGTACATCTTCACGATCGCGAAGCCGTCGTCGAACTCGATGAAGTCGAGCATGCGCCCGCCGACCAGGTGCGCAGCCCGCTGCCCGGCGTCCGCCTCCGGATAGATCACATGGTTGGCGCCGATGCGCTTGAGGATCTTGCCGTGCGAGGGCGTGATGGCCTTGACCCAGAGGTGGTCGATGCCGAGATCCACGAGGTTCGCGGTGATCAGCACGCTCGATTCGATCGAGGTTCCCACGCCGACGACGGCGGCGGAGAACTCCTGGGCGCCGAGCTGCCGGAGGGCGTCGATGTTCGTCGCGTCGGCCTCCACCACGTGCGTGAGGATACTCGAGAACTTCTGGACGAGCTGCGGATCACGCTCGATCGCCAGGACCTCGCGGCCCTGCCGGACCAGTTGCTCGGCCGTGGCCGCGCCGAAGCGGCCGAGGCCGATCACGAGGACGGGTGCGTTGTGGGCGGGTCTTTCAGCCAATGATCGGCCTCTCGTCGGGGTAGCGGTACAACGTGCTGCGTTGCCTCAGCGCGAGGGCCGAGGCGAGGGTGATGGTGCCCATGCGCCCGGCGAACATCAGGGCGGACAGGACGTACTTGCCCTCGGGTGGCAGCTCGGCGCTGAGATTCGTGCTGAGCCCGCACGTAGCGAAGGCCGAGATGACTTCGAAGACCACCTTGTCGAGCGGTTCGTCGGTCATCGCGAGGATGAGGCCGCTGCCGACCAGCACAAGCGTCGCGCCCATGAAGATGACCGAGATGGCGACGCGCATGGCTCCGTGGGGAATGGTCCGGCCCCAGGCGCGGACATCGGCGTCGCCACGCGCCTCCGCGACGATCGCGAGGAACATGACCGCGATCGTGGTGACCTTGATGCCACCGGCCGTGGATGCGGAGCCGCCGCCGGCGAACATCAGGGCGTCCGTCAGGAGCATCGTCGTGCTGCCCATGTCGTTCTGGTCCACGAGGTTGAAGCCGCCGGAGCGCGTCATGACCGAGGCGAACAGGGCGTGGATGGTCTTGTCGACGACGCTGAGGTTCGCGATGGTCCGGTCGTTCTCCCACTCGAGGAAACCCCAGGCGAAGGTTCCGGCCACGAGGAGGATCAGCGAGACCGCCACGGTCAGCTTCGCGTGGAGCGTCCACTTGCTGAAGCGGTGGCGTACCTGCACGAGGACCATGATCACGGGGAAGCCGAGGCTGCCGAGGAAGACGCCGACCATGAGGGGCGTCAGGATCCAGAGATCCGTCTCGTAGGGAACCAGCCCATCACTGTGCGGAGTGAAGCCGGCGTTGTTGAAGGCGGAGATGGAGTAGAAGACGCCGTGCCAGAGCGCCTGCCACCACGGTTCGCCGAGGATCATGAAACGGGGCACCAGGGCGACGGCGAGCACGATCTCGATCACGACCGAGGTGGTGATGACGATCCGCAGCAGTGTACCGATCTCTCCCAGGCGGCTGGCGTTGTTCAGTGCCTCCTGCGCCAGCAGCTTGCCGCGGACGCCGAGGCGCTTGCTCACGATCAGGGCGAGGAGGGACGCCAGCGTCAGGGTGCCCAGGCCGCCGATGAAGATGCCGAGCAGGATCACCAGCTGGCCGAAGAAGGACCAGTGTGTGGCGGTGGACACGACGGTGAGGCCGGTGACGCAGACCGCCGACACCGCGGTGAAGAAGGCGTCATGGAGGGGTGTGACCTGCCCGTCGGCGGCCGCCATGGGCAGGCTGAGCAGCACCGTGAAGAACAGGATGACGCCGGTGAAGATGAAGAGGGCGAGGCGGGCGGGCGAGCTGTTCGCGAAGGAGTCGACGAAGTCGCGGATCGAGGCCAGCAGCCTGACGTACCCGTGTCGATCGTCCGCCAGCCACTGTGGCTGTTGACTTACCATTGACGCCTGCTCTGCCCCGTTACTGGTCCTCCCGCCGAAGCGGCACCGTGTCCACCCGCGTCGATCCTCGCTGGGGCCGATCGATGCGGGTGGATTGTCCTTGCAGTAGTAAAGCATCCCATCCGGGTGCGTCGTCGGGATATCGCCCATCGCGTACCCTTGCAGGGATGTCTATGCACTCCAGGTCAGCAGTGCCCCTCCAGGTCGTCTGGAGCGAATCCATGCTGGCCTACGACTTCGGCGGCGGCCACCCCATGAACCCCGAGCGGCTGCATCTCACCGCACGCCTCGTCCGCGACTGCGGCCTGCTCGACCTCGACGGTGTGGTGGTCTCCGACCCGTCCGTCGCGTCCGACGAGGACCTCGCGACGGTCCACAGCCCCGACTACATCCGCGCCGTCCGGCACGTGAGCCGCAACCCGGAGGCCTCCGACGCAGCCCGAGGGCTCGGGACGGAGGACACCCCGGCGTTCCCGGGCATGCACGAGGCCAGTGCCCGCCTCGCCGGTGGATCCCTCGGTGCAGCGGACGCGGTGCTCAACGGCAGGGCCGTCCGGGCAGTGAACTTCGGTGGAGGGATGCATCACGCCGCCCGGTCGCGGGCCAGCGGATTCTGCATCTACAACGACGCCGCGGCCGCCGTTCAGCGCCTGCTCGACCGCGGCGCGCAGCGCGTCCTCTACATCGACGTCGACGCCCATCATGGCGACGGCACCCAGAGCATCTTCTGGAACGACCGCCGTGTCATGACCGTCTCGCTCCATGAGACGGGTATGAGCCTCTTCCCGGGCACGGGCTTCGCGGCAGAGACGGGGGGACCGGACGCGGAGGGCTACGCGGTGAACGTCGCCCTGCCCACGACCGCCGGGGACGCCGCGATCCTTCGGGCCTTCCACGCCGTCGTCCCGCAGCTCGCCGCAGCCTTCTCCCCGGACGTCATCGTGAGCCAGCACGGGTGCGACTCCCACCGGGAGGATCCCCTCACCAACCTGCGGGTCAGCGTCGACGCCCAGCACGCCATGATGCTCGCCGTCCGGGAGCTCGCGGACCGCCTGTGCGAGGGCCGGTGGATCGCGACGGGCGGGGGCGGGTACGCCCTCGCGAGCGTCGTCCCGCGGTCCTGGGCCCTGCTCGTCGCCGTGGCGGCGGGGGCGTCCACGGGCCCCAGGACCCCTGTGCCGGCTGCCTGGCGGGAGTACGTCCTCGAGCGGCACGGCGTGGAGACCCCGGACCTCATGGGCGACGGGGCCGACACGTGGTGGCGTTCATGGGAGGTCGGCTACGACCCCAACGACGACCTCGACCGCACGGTGATGGCCACGCGGAAGGCCCTGTTCCCCCTGCACGGGCTCGACCCCTGGTTCGATTGAACGCGCCGGCCGCCGCAGGATGCCGTAGGGCGTATATATCGCTAGGGTGGGCGAATGGGAATCGATGATGTATTCGCCGTCATCGCCGAAGGCACCCGCCGGCAGATCCTGCGGCAGCTGCGCGACGGCGACATGGCGGTGGGCGAGCTCGTGGTCGAACTGCAGGTGAGCCAGCCGACGGTGTCCAAGCACCTGAAGGTCCTGCGGGAAGCAGGGCTCGTCACCATGCGGGCCCAGGGCCAGAAGCGCTACTACTCGCTGGAGACCGCACCGCTCGGCCACGTCCGGGAATGGCTCGCGGGCTTCGACCAGGAGGGTTCCCCGGACGGCCTGCCGGCTGATCCCGGCGCGCAGCACGAACGTCCCGGTCCGCTGCCCGGAGCCCTCGCGGAGACGATCGCCGCCGCCGACCCCGAGCCGGCCGACGCCGGGGTGCTGGCTGCGGCGGTCCTCGCAGGACCGGGGCCCACGGAGGTGGACATCCCGCGCCCCCAGATCGGCAGGACCATGGGCCGGGCGGCCGAGCGGGCAGCCGACCTGCTCTCGCAGCTGCGCCGTCGTCGCGATCCGTCCTCCTAGGATCATCCCGGAGCCCCGGGGGTGTCGGCGCCGCGGAGGTCGACGAAGAGCTTCCACATCTGTCACTCCAGCCACTAGAGTGATCCCCTAGACGGATAATCCTTTTGCTACAAGGCGACACGCCGCACGGGGTCGCCCCGGGGCAAGCTTCTCGATGCCGGTCTCAGGTGGAGAGCGGGCCCATGCAAAGGAAAAGTGGTGAGATGGCAGACGGGAATTCCTTCTCGGATGTGCAGTTCCTGACGGTCGCGGAGGTGGCCGATCTCATGCGCGTGTCGAAGATGACCGTGTACAGGCTCGTCCATGCAGGGGACCTGCCGGCCGTGCAGTTCGGCCGCTCCTACCGTGTCCCCGAGTCCGCCGTCGGGAACTTCCTGCGCGGCGCCCAGGTGGACGGGCAGTCCGAGAGCGCCTGAGTTCGGGCCGTCCGGCCTGTTCTCCAAACGGATGTACGCTGTTAAGGAGCGTTTTGGGCGGGCTTTCGGCTCGCCTGACTTCATCAGGGCAGCTGCCACCAGGCACGTGCCTTCCGCCACCAGTGCTGGCTCACCGGCTTCAGGCCGCGGTCCGCGCTGGCACCACGACAGTCTGTGAGGACTCTATGGGTTCAGTAATCAAGAAGCGCCGCAAGCGTATGGCGAAGAAGAAGCACCGCAAACTGCTTCGCAAGACGCGTCACCAGCGCCGCAACAAGAAGTAGCCAGCCGCCCGGCCCAGAGCCGGTGCGTGCCGACCGGCCCGGATCCCCGCCCATGTGGCAGGGGCCCGGGCCGTCGTCGTTCCCGGGCCGTCGCCGTTCCCGAGGCAGGACGCGGGAGCAGGACGGGCCCCGCGACGGCGGGACGTGGTCAGCGGCTCCGGAAACGTGAGAAGCCGCGCCACAGCCCGTAGACGGACCCGGCGACGGTGGCCGCGCGCAGGCCGAACGTGGCGGCGCGGCGGCCGCTGCGGAAGTCGTACACCGGCCAGTTGTTCGCGCGGGCATGGCGGCGCAGCCTGCTGTCCGGGTTGATGGCGACGGGGTGGCCGACGACGCTCAGCAGCGGGATGTCGTTGAACGAGTCGCTGTACCCCCAGCACCGTGCGAGGTCGAGGTTCTCGCGTTCCGCGAGGAGCAGGACGGCTGCCGCCTTGGCCGGGCCGTGCAGGAATTCGCCGACCAGCTTGCCCGTGTAGAGGCCGTCGGCTACTTCCCCCACCGTCCCGAGGGCGCCCGTCAGGCCCAGCCGGCTGGAGATGACGCCCGCCACCTCCACGGGTGTCCCCGTCACGAGCCAGACCTGCCGGCCGGAGGAGAGGTGCTGTTCGGCCAGGGCACGGGCGCCCGGCCAGATCTTGGACGCGATCATCTCGTCGTAGACCTCCTCGCCGAGCGCCAGGATGTCCTCGTGGGCGATGCCTATGGCGAAGGCGAGGGCGGCATCCCGCACCGAGTTCACGTCGGTCATGGTCTCGCCGCGCATGATGAAGCGGAGCTGCTTCCAGGCCAGGCCCGCGGCGAACCGCAGGGTGAACGCCTTCCGCTGGTACATCTTCCGGGCCACATGGAAGAGGCTCGCGCCCCGCATCATGGTGTTGTCGACGTCGAAGAACGCCGCTTCCCCCCTGAGGGGTGCCGGGTGCTCTGGGAGGGGCTTCGTGGCCCGGGCGGCGTCCGGCATGTTCGTAGTGTAGTTCTTCCCTTCCCTGCCCTCTCTCCGACCCTCTCCGCGGCGCGGCAGTACGGTGGGAGGATGGAAACGCCAGCCGAGATGCCGGGCCCCGGCGTCGTGCTCCTCACCCGCCCCGAGTGCCACCTGTGCGAGGACGCGCGGGAGGTGGTGGCGCGGGTGACGACCGACGTCGGGCTGGGCTGGCGGGAACTCTCCGTGGTCGAGGCACCCGCGCTCGGGGCGCGCTTCGCCGAGGAACTGCCGGTCCTGTTCATCGACGGCGTGCAGCGTGATTTCTGGTCGATCGACGAGGCAAGGCTCCGCCGGCTGCTGTCCCCGTCGCCGGGTGCCTGAGCCCGACCGCGGGGTTCCGACCGCCGGCTTGGTGACCCCGCACGCGCGGCATACAGTGGGGGTACTTCCGCCCCCCGACGAGGTGCCGGAGGGCCCGCCCGCCCACCGCGGACGGTGGCGCTAGCAACGGAGCCGATGACAGTGACACCACCGGACATACCAGGCCTCCACCCCGTGGGGGACGGGGCCCGCCACATCCCGCCCGCCTCCGTGGCCCGCCTCACCATCTACCTGCGGGCACTCAACGCGCTGCTCGCGGAGGGCACCGAACGCGTGTCCTCGGAGGAACTGGCGGACGCGGCCGGAGTGAACTCGCCCATGCTGCGCAAGGACCTCTCCTACCTGGGCTCGTACGGCACCCGGGGGGTCGGCTACGACGTGCAGGTCCTCAACCGCCAGATATCCCTCGCCCTCGGCCTCACTCTCGACTGGCGGGTGGCCATCATCGGGGCCGGCAATCTCGGCCGTGCGCTCGCCGGGTACTCCGGCTTCGTGTCACGGGGCTTCGAGATCGTGGCGCTCTTCGACGCCGACCAGCTCGTGGTGGGGGCGGAGGTCGGCTACCTCCGAGTCAATGCAGTCGACGACCTCGAGACGGTGCTGGAGAGGACGCGCACCAACATGGCGGTGCTCTCCGTGCCCGGAGCGGTCGCTCAGGAGCTGTGCGACAGGCTCGTCGCAGCGGGCATCTCGAGCATCCTCAGCTTCGCGCCCGTGGTCCTGCAGGTGCCGCCGCACGTGCAGTTGCGCAAGGTGGACATGGCCACGGAACTGCAGATCCTGGCCTATCACGCGCAGAGGGCGCAGGAGCCGGACCTCGGTCCGGTCTCCCGCGCCCAGTGATCATGCTGCGGCGGAACCGCCGCGGCATGTCCCTACCCGCTCAGTAACCCAATTTCTGCGGCACGAAGTAGGGCCGCGCGGGCTTCAGCCACGTCATCACGACACCGGCGACGCCGAGGAGCATCACGACGACACTCAGGGCCGTCGCGAGCCCGGAGGTGGGCGGGATGGTCTGGCCGCTCGACGCGGCCGCCTCGCTCGCGAGCGGCAGGAGCACCAGGGTCGAGGCGACCGCCAGGACGTCGAGTGCCGCCAGTAGGGTGGCGGTGATGCGTGCCCAGTTCTGGCCGCGCCGGATGAAGATGGCCAGGACCACGTAGATGGCCGTGAAGACGACGGCGAACACCAGGCCGAACGCCACACCCGCGGAAGCGCCGGGGAGGCCTGTCGTCTCCGTCGTCAGCGAGGTGATGACGGACGAGACGAGGTACAGGGCGCCGGCGGCCAGGATGAGGTAGTAGGCCCTCATGACCTCCTTGGGGGCCGGGCCCCTGTCCGCCTGCTGAGGCAGCGCACCGCCGCCGGGATAGGCGTAGGGCTGGGCCGCCTGGTAGCCGGACTGGCCCTGGCCCTGCTGCCCCTGCTGGCCGTACTGCCCTGGCTGGCCGTACTGGCCCGCCGGCGTCTGGCTGCCGCTCGTTCCGGGCGGGTTCCAGGCCGGCCCGTCGCCCTGCCCGGTTCCTGGGTTGTCCTGTGGCGTGCTCATCTCGGCGTCCTCCGTTGCGCTGCGGTGCGGTCATCCGTGCGCCGGTGCCCCCATTGGACGTACCCGACGCGGATGTGGTCACTGCAAGCGTAGTTCGTCGGTTCCCGGCCGGAACAGGGCCCAACGGCAACAGCCGGCGCCGTCACGGGGACAGCGCCGGCTGGAGCGGGCAGCCCGAGGGCCGCGGTGAATCAGCTGGGTGAATCAGCTGGGTGAATCAGACCGGTGGATCGGACCGGGTGGATCAGACCGTCGCGACGGCGGGGGCCACGAAGGCTGCCTCGATGGTGATGGTCACCTTGTCGCCCACCAGCACTCCGCCGGCCTCGAGGGCTGCGTTCCAGGTGAGGCCGAAGTCCTTGCGGGAGATGCTCGTGGAAGCGGAGACGCCTGCGCGGGTGGCGCCGAAGGGGTCCACGGCCACGCCGTTGAACTCGGCGTCGAGCACCACGGACTTGGTGATACCGCGGATGGTCAGGTCGCCGTGGATGCGGTAGGTCTCGCCCGAGCCTTCGTGGGAGGTGGAGACGAAGGTCATCTCGGGGAACTCCTCGACGTCGAAGAAGTCGGCGCCCTTGACGTGACCGTCGCGGTTGGCGTCACCCGAGGTGAAGGAGGCGGTGCGGATGGTCGCGGAGATGCTGGAGTCCTCGAGCGAGGATCCCACGGTGAGGGAGGCGTCGACGTCGCCGAAGGACCCGCGCACCTTGCTGATGCCGGCATGGCGGACGCTGAACCCGACCTCGCTGTGCGCGGGGTCGAAGGACCAGGTGCCTGCGGTGAGGCTGGAGGGAACGGTCATGATGAACTCCTGAGGGTGGGCCGGACGATGTGTACGCCATGGATAAGCATGCGTATGCATGATTTATTCCACGGATCGGTCAAATGTTCAACAAACCGCGCCGCACAGCGGGTCGAGGCACGGTTCACCGCTTCGCCGCTTCGCCGATTCGCCGATTCGCCGATTCGCCGATTCGCCGCTTCGCCGCTTCGCCGATTCGCCCTAGTGCGCGCGCATGCGGGAAACTGGAGGAATGCAGCGATCAACCGTCCACCTGGTGCGCCACGGTGAGGTCTACAACCCCGAGGGCGTCCTGTACGGCAGACTCCCCGAATTCCACCTCTCCGACCTCGGCCGTCGGATGGCCGCCCAGATGGCCGGCCACTTCGAGGAACGGCGTCGCGCCGGGGCCAACATCGTGCACCTCGTGGCCTCCCCGCTCGTCCGCGCGCAGGAGACGGCGCAGCCGGTGGCGGAATCGCTCGGCCTCGCCATCACCACCGATCCGCGCATCATCGAGGCGGAGAACCGGTTCGAAGGGATGTCACGGATCAAGAGCCGCCTCCGCCAGCCGCGCTACTGGCCGCTGCTCGTCAACCCCTTCCGGCCGTCGTGGGGCGAGCCCTACGCCTTGCAGGCCGAGCGCGTGCTCGCCGGCGTGCAGGACGCGCGCCGCCGCGCCGTCGAACTTGCCGGCGACACCTCGGACCGCCCTGCCGAGGCCATCATGGTCAGCCACCAGCTCCCCATCTGGGTCACACGGCTCGCCGCGGAGCGCCGCCGGCTGTGGCACGACCCGCGGCAGCGCGAGTGCACCCTCACCTCGATCACGTCGATCGACTTCGTGGGCGACACCATTGAGCGGGTGCGCTACGCCGAGCCCTGCGCCGACCTGCTGCCCGGTGCGGCGAATGTCCCCGGCGCGTAATAGAATTACTACACGTCGTAGAAATCAACGGAAGATGCCGTGACTTCAAGCATTCGCTCCACGAAGCGTCGTCGCCTGCTCACGCTGGGGATGGCCCTGGCCTTCACCGTGCCCGTCTCGCTCGCGGTGACGTCGTGTGCGGCCGAGGACCCGCTCGCGCAGCAGGCGGCCGCGGGCGACGGCAAGAACTACATCGCCGGTGACGGTTCCGTCACCGAGTATGCCGAATCGGACCGGGGCGAGCCCGTCGAGGTCGAGGGTGCCCTGTTCGACGGCACGTCCGTCTCCAGCAAGGAGTGGGACGGCCAGGTGACCGTCCTCAACTTCTGGTACGCCTCCTGTGCCCCCTGTCGCGAGGAGGCGCCGGACCTGGTGTCGCTTCACGACGAGTTCGGCCCGCAGGGCGCCGCCTTCTACGGCGTGAACATCCGCGACGAGCGCGCGACGGCCGAAGCCTTCGAACGCAGCTTCGGCATCCCCTACGGCAGCTTCGACGACAAGGACGGCAGGGTGCTGCTCGACATGACGCAGTACGTGCCGCCGCAGGCCGTTCCCACGACGATCGTCCTCGACCGCGAGGGGCGGGTCTCCGCCCGGATCCTCGGGCTCGCGGATCGCAGCACGCTCAAGGCCCTGATCGCCGATGCCCTCGCCGAGTAGCGCGCCCGTCGCGCCGTGCCGATGAATCCCCCGACCATCCTGTCGTCGGGCCTGCCGGCGTCCGTCCCGCTCGCCGCGGGGAACGGCTTCGCCGACGCCGTCCTCAACGGTTCCATGCTGCTCGCCCTGCCGGTGGCCCTGCTGGCAGGCCTCGTCTCCTTCGCCTCACCCTGCGTCCTGCCGCTGGTGCCCGGGTACCTCGGGTACGTCACGGGACTGACCGGGGTGGACCTCGAGAAGCAGAGGAGGGGGCGCATGGTCGCGGGGATCGGACTGTTCGTCCTCGGTTTCTCCGTGGTCTTCATGGCCTACGGCACGCTGTTCGGTCAGCTCGGCGCCTTCCTGCGCGTCTCCCAGGGGTGGCTCATCCAGGTGTCCGGCGTCGTCGTGATCCTCCTGGGGATCGTCTTCATGGGCGGCTTCTCCTGGTTCCAGCGTGAGAGCCGCGTGCACGCCAGGGTGCCTGCCGGCCTGCTGGGGGCACCCCTGCTCGGTGTCACCTTCGGCCTGGGCTGGGCGCCGTGCATCGGGCCCACCCTCGGCGCCGTTCAGCTGCTCGCCATCTCCGGCGACGATGCCACGGCCCTCAAGGGCGCCGTGCTCACGTTCGTCTACTGCATGGGGCTCGGGTTGCCGTTCGTGCTGATCGCGCTCGGGGTGCGCCGCGGCATGGGTGCGCTCGCGTTCTTCCGGAAGAACCGGCTGCTCCTGCAGCGGGCCGGGGGCGGGATGCTCGTGCTCGTCGGCGTCCTCATGGTGAGTGGCGTCTGGAACCTGCTCATCACGCAGCTGCAGGATCTGCTGATCGGGAACGTGGTCCTGCCGATATGACACGCAGCACCGCATCACGCCACGAGGGCTCGCGACCGATGGAAAGGGCACAGTGAAGCAGGACGTCTCGCAGGACACGAGGGACAGGGCGGGCGCCGCGCGCGCCGGGTCCGATGTCGTCCTGCCCTCGCTCGGGTTCCTCGGCACCCTGCGGTGGGCATGGACACAGCTGACGAGCATGCGGACCGCACTGTTCCTGCTCCTGCTTCTCGCCGTCGCGGCCGTGCCCGGTTCGCTGTTCCCGCAGCGGCCCGCGAATCCCGCCGTCGTCACGCAGTACCTCCAGGACAACCCCGACACCGGGCCCGTCCTCGACTGGTTCCAGCTCTTCGACGTATACTCGTCGGTCTGGTTCTCCGCGATCTACCTCCTGCTGTTCGTGTCGCTCATCGGCTGCGTGATCCCGCGTGCCATCGCCCACTTCAGGGCCGTCCGTTCGAAGCCCCCGCGGACGCCCAAGCGGCTCTCGCGCCTGCCCGTCTACGGCACGCTCGAGGTGCCCGCTCACCGCGCCCGGGACGCAGGGCTCACCCCCGCCGCCGCCGCCGAGCAGGCCGCCGCACTCCTGAAGAAGCGCGGGTACCGCGTGGACGTGCGCGACGCCGGGACGGAGCGTCCGTCCGTCGGTGCCGAGCGCGGCCTCGCCAAGGAGCTCGGCAACCTCGTGTTCCACACCTCCCTGATCGGTGTGCTGGTCTCGGTGGCCGTCGGCGGGCTCTTCGGCTACAACGGGCAGAAGGTCCTCGTCGAGGGCGACAGCTTCGTCAACACCCTGATCGGCTACGACAGCTTCAGCCCCGGCTCGAACTTCTCCGACGACCGGCTCACGCCGTACTCCCTCCGCCTCGACTCCTTCGACGTCCGCTTCGACCGCGAGCAGGAGAGCCACTACGGCCAGCCGCTCGACTTCACCGCCGCCGTCACCACGCAGGACGGCCCCGGCGAGGACGAGGAGCAGCAGGTCCTCAAGGTCAACGCACCGCTCACCATCGGCGGCACGAACGTGTACCTCGTGGGTAACGGCTATGCGCCCGTCGTGACCGTCCGCGACGGCGAGGGCAACATCGCGTCGCAGGGTCCCGTCGTCTCGGTCCCCTCCGACGCCCTCTACACCTCCCTGTTCGTCCTCAAGGCGCCGGACGCCAAGCCGGACCAGCTCGGCTTCGTGGGCTTCTTCCTCCCCACGGCGTTCGTCGACGAGGAGGGCGTGTCCTTCTCACGGGACCCGGACCCCTTCAATCCGCAGCTCAACCTCAACTCCTACTACGGGGACCTGGGGCTCGACGACGGCACCCCGGAGAACGTGTACGTCCTCGACACGGAGAACCTGACCGAGCTCAACAGCCGGAACAACGACGACGGCGGCATCGTGCTCGGCGTCGGCCAGACCTACGACCTGCCCGAGGGCAAGGGATCGGTCACGTTCGACGGGCTCAAGCGCTACATCGCCATGGACATCCACCACGACCCGGGTCAGGTGGGAGCCCTCGTGTTCTCGACCCTGGCCCTGCTCGGGCTGACGGCCTCCCTGTTCATCGGGCGCCGCAGGCTGTGGGTACGGACCGGGGAGCATCCGGACGGACGCATCATGCTGGAATACGGACTGCTGGCCCGCGGCGAGGACCCCCGGCTCCTCGCCGAGGGCAGGGCGGTCGAGAAACTGCTGGCGGACCACTGGTTGGTCCCGTCCGCACCCGCGGGGGACCATAGGGAGCAGGGGGCCGCGCAGCCGGCAGCCGGCTCTGCGCACCACGACGCAAAGGACATCTGATGCCACAACCAGTCAATGCCGAGCTCGGGCAGGTCAGTGAGCTCTTCATGCTCCTGGCCTCCATCGCCTACGTGGTGGCCCTGGTCTTCTTCGTGCTCGACCTCGTGAAGTCGAGCTCCACCATCGGCGCGCTCGAGTCGCGCCTCGCCGGCGAGAAGGCCGCTCCGGCCCGTGCCCTCGCCGGGGTCGGTGTGCGCGGGGCAGGGTCGTCGACGGCGGCCGTCCCCACCACACCGGCGACGGCCGACGACTCCATGGACTACGGTTCCGGCCCCCGGCGCGGACTGGCCCGCGTGGCCGTCTCGCTGACCGTCCTGGCCGCGGTGATCCACGGCGCCGCCGTCATCACGCGCGGCATCGCGGCGCACCGGGTGCCGTGGGGCAACATGTACGAGTTCTGCACCACAGGTGCATTCCTCGTCGCGCTCATCTTCCTCATCGCGCTCACGCGCAAGGACCTCCGATTCGTGGGCTCCTTCGTGGTGGGGCTCGTGGTCATCATGCTGTGCGCCGCCACCGTCGGGTTCCCGACGCCCGTCGCCCGCCTGATCCCGGCCCTGCAGAGCTACTGGCTGATCGTGCACGTCTCCATCGCGGTGGCGTCCTCGGCGCTCTTCACCATCACCTTCTCCATGTCGGTGCTGCAGCTCCTGCAGACCTCGCGCGAGGCCAAGCTCCTCGCCGGCAAGGCCGACACCGCCCGGTTCCTGCGCCTCGTGCCGTCCGCCCTGAGCCTGGAGAACCTGTCCTACCGCCTCAACGCCGTCGCGTTCGTCGGCTGGACCTTCACCCTGATGGCGGGCGCCATCTGGGCCGAGCAGGCCTGGGGCCGGTACTGGGGCTGGGACACCAAGGAGGTCTGGACCTTCGTGATCTGGACGGTCTACGCCGGGTACCTCCACGCCCGCGCGACGCGTGGCTGGACGGGCACGCGTGCGGCGTGGCTGTCGATCGTCGGGTACCTCTGCATCGTCTTCAACTTCACGATCGTGAACATCTACTTCTCGGGACTGCACAGCTACTCCGGCGTCTGATCGGGCGCCTTCCACGAGAGCCCCGCAGCATCCGCTGCGGGGCTCTCGTGTGTCCGGGACATGTGCTCGCCGCTCACGGAGCCGGGCGGCACACTCTGCAGGAACGACGATGCCCACCGAGCGGCGCGGTTCAGCGCTTCGGGACCACACCGCTCACGGAGCCGGGCGGCACACTCTGCAGGAACGACGATGCCCACCGAGCGGGCGGCTCGGTGGGCATGATCACCGCGGAGGGGCGCTCATGAGGGGCGGTCCTGAGGGGCGGTTCTGATGGGACGGGTACTTCCCGTCAGGGGTGGCGGGCTCCTGCGGAACCGGACCCGGCGTCGTCGTTGCCCTCGCCGTCGTGCTTGTCCTCACGGGCGGGGGAGTCCTTGCCGGTTTCGCGCGCTTTCCCGTCGCGCGCCTTCGCGTCGCGTTCCTTCTGCTCCTGCTCGCGCCGGCGCCTCTCCTCCTCGCGGGCCCGCTGCCAGCGCTGGGTCTCGAGGTTCTGGAGGAACGCGGGATCGTCGTCCGGGGCGGTGGGCTGGCGCGGCGAGGGGCGTCGCGGCCCGGACGGCCCCTGCTTGCGGGGGCGGCCGAACAGGAACCACATACCGGCGCCGATGATCGGCAGCAGGAGGATGGTGAGGAACCAGGCGGTCTTCGAGATGCTCCGCACTTCGTGTTTTCGGCTCATGACGCAATCGATCAGGGCATAGATGATGACGGCGACTGCCAGGATCGCGGCGAAGAGGAGGAGGCGGGGCATGCGCCAATTGTAGGCGAGTAAACTTGGAGCGTGGCCTTCCTCAAATTCACAGCACTGCGCCTGCTCCTGATCATCGTCTTCTACGTGGCGTGCGTACTGCTGGGCCTCGGACTGTTCCTCTCCGCGGTGGTCGCCGCGGTCCTCGCCTGGTGCGTGACCTACCTCTTCGCGCGGAACCTGCGCGACGCTGCTGCGGCCACGCTGCAGCGCCGGTTCACCCCGGGCGCCCCGCCCGTGCGGACGGCCGTGGAGGTCGACGACGCCGCCGCCGAGGATGCACTGGACCCCAACACCCCGGTGAACGCGGACCGCAAGCCCCGCGGCAACACGGCCTGATACGGACGCTGCGGCCTGGAGTTAGGCGAGGGCCGTCGTGACCACGATCCCGGCGGCGAAGAGGACGCTGAACGCCAGGTTGATCAGGCCGGTCTGCTTCAGGACGGGGATGAGGCTCTTGCGCTTCTTGCCCTTGAGCATGAGCCAGCTCGGCATCAGGCAGGCCGGCACGAGCAGCAGGACGAGCAGCACCCACGGGTAGTCGTAGCTGAGGAACAGCGGCAGCAGGACGGCGGCGGCGAGCATCATCACGTAGCTGATCCGAGCGGGGGTGTCCCCGAGCCGCACCGCGAGGGTCCGCTTGCCCACCGCGCTGTCCGTCGGGATGTCGCGCACGTTGTTGGCCATGAGCAGGGCCATCGCGATCAGGCCCGTGCTGACCGCACCGATCCACGCCGCCGCGCTCAGCCGGTCGGCCTGGGTGAAGGTGGTGCCCAGCGTTGCGACGAGCCCGAAGAACACGAAGACGAACAGGTCGCCCAGGCCCAGGTACCCGTAAGGGTTCTTGCCTCCGGTGTAGCCCCACGCGGCGGCGACGCAGCCCACGCCCACGAGCAGCAGCACCCACGCCTGCGACAGCAGGATCAGCGCGAGGCCCGCGAGGACGGCGAGACCGAAGCAGGCGAACGCCGCGTTCCTCACCTGCTGGGGCCGGGCCACCCCGGATCCGGTGAGTCGCAGCGGGCCCACGCGCTCGTCGTCCGTCCCACGGATGCCGTCCGAGTAGTCGTTGGCGTAGTTCACGCCCACCTGCAGCAGGACCGAGACGATCGCCGCGAGCACCGCGTTGAGCGGCTTGAACGAGCCCAGCCCGAACGCGGCCGCGCTCCCGATGATCACGGGGGCGAGGGCCATGGGCAGGGTGCGGGGGCGGGCTCCTTCAAGCCACTGTGCGGCAGTCGCCACGGGGAGGTCCTTGTCGTCGGGTCGTGCGGGAAGCGGGAAGCGGGGTGCCTGGAACGCCTAGGCGCGTTCGAGGAGCATGGAGATGGCGCGGCGGTCGGGCTTGCCGCCCGGCAGCAGGGGCAGGGCATCGAGGGAGACGATGGCTTTGGGGACGGCGTGTGCTCCCAGTTCGACGTGGACGGCCTGCTGGATGACCTCGGGGGCGACGTCACCCACCACCGCCGCAGCCACGGCCGTGCCCCATTCCTCACTGGAGATGCCGAGCACCAGAGCCTGCTCCACCCCGGCCAGTGCCTCGATGACGTCGGAGACCCTCGTCGCGGACACCTTCAGGCCGCCCGTGATGATGACGTCGTCCAGGCGCCCGTGCACGGTGACCGACCCGTCGGGTGCCACCTCGCCGGCGTCGTCGGTGACGAACCAGCGCTCACCGGAGTTGAAGACGAACTTCTCCCCGGTGAGGTCCGGTGCGCCGAAGTAGCCCTCGGCCAGCACGGATCCGCCGATCCGCAGGCGGCCGTCCACCGAGCGGAGTTCGACGCCGTCGAGGGGCGTGCCGTCGTAGACGCAGCCGCCGCAGGTCTCGCTCATGCCGTACGTCTCGACGATCTTCAGGTCGTGGCTGCGGGCGAGGGAGCGCAGCGACGCCCCGGCCGGAGCTCCGCCGAGGAGGATCCCGTCGAACCGGCGCAGGACGCGGAGGGTCCCCGGCGACGGATCGGCCAGCAGCCGGTGGAGCTGTGTCGGGACCAGCGAGGTGAACCGGACCCGGTCGGTCAGTTCTCCCGCGGCACTGGTGAAGGCCTCCGGCGTGAAGCCGGCGGTCGTGTCCATCACCCACGGCTGCGTACCGGCGAACAGGGACCGCACGAGCACCTGGAAGCCGGCGACGTAATGCACGGGGAGCGTCAGCAGCCACTGCCCCTCGGCCTTGAGGGCGAAGGCGGTACCCATGGCGGACGCGGCCAGGGCGTCGACGCTGAGCATCGTCTGCTTCGGCACGCCCGTGGAACCGGACGTGCTGATCACCGCTGCGATCTCGTCGTTCGGCAGTGTGCCGTCGAAAGTCTGGTCCGGCCGAACATGAGGTGCGACCGCGGGGCCCTCGCCCGCGAGGGCCGCGGCGAGGGGTTTCAGCAGCCCGAGGGGGTCGAAGCCATCGGGGGTGTGGACGGGCAGGAGTTCCACGCCGCTCCTAGAAGTAGTAGGGGAACGGGGACCAGTCGGGAGCCCGCTTCTCGAGGAACGCCTCCTTGCCCTCCACCGCCTCGTCCGTCATGTATGCCATGCGGGTAGCCTCGCCCGCGAACACCTGCTGACCCGCCAGGCCGTCGTCGGGGAGGTTGAAGGCGAACTTGAGCATGCGGATGGCCTGCGGGCTCTGGCGGGCGATGTCCGCGGCATATGCGAGCGCGGTCTCCTCGAGGACCGCGTGGTCCACGGCCTCGTTCACCGCGCCCATCTCCACCATGTCCTGCGCGGAATACTCGCGTGCCAGGAAGAAGATCTCCCGCGCCTTCTTCTGGCCGATCTGCCGGGCCAGGAGGGCTGAGCCGTAGCCGGCATCGAAGCTGCCCACGGTGGCATCGGTCTGCTTGAACCGGCCGTGCTGTGCGGAGGCGACGGTCAGGTCCGCGACCACGTGGAGGCTGTGCCCGCCTCCGGCCGCCCAGCCGTTGACGACGGCGATGACGACCTTGGGCATGGTGCGGATGAGCCGCTGGACCTCGAGGATGTGGAGGCGGCCGGCACGCGCCGGGTCGATGGTCTCGGTCGTCTCGCCCCCGGCATACCGGTAGCCGTCGCGGCCGCGGATGCGCTGGTCCCCGCCGGAGCAGAAGGAGTGGCCGCCGTCGCGGGGGCTCGGGCCGTTGCCGGTGAGCAGGACGGTGGCGACGTCGGGAGACATGCGGGCGTGGTCGAGCGCCCGATAGAGCTCGTCGACGGTGCCCGGGCGGAACGCGTTGCGTACCTCGGGTCGGTCGAAGGCGATGCGCACTGTGGGGAGGTCGCGGACCACGGCGCCTGCGGCGTCGCGTTCCACCGCCCGGTGGTACGTCAGGTCCGTGAAGTCCTCGAATCCCGTCACGACCCGCCAGCGGGTCGGGTCGAAGATGTCGGATACCTTGGCGGGAAGCTCTGAAGTCACCCGTCGAGTCTAGCCGCGCGGCAGCGGGCGGCGGCTCCGGTGGCCGCGGTCACGCGATGCAGAACTCGTTGCCCTCCGGGTCGAGCATGACGTACCACGTGAGGGGACCCTGTGAGTGCCGCTCCACGTAGCGGGCGCCCCTCGCCTCGAGCCGTGCACGCTGTTCGTCCCGGTCCGAGCCGGCGAGGTCGATGTCGATATGCATGCGGTTCTTCACGGTCTTCGGTTCAGGGACCGGCTGGAAGAGCATGCGCTCGCGGCCCGGTCGCCCCACGTCGTCCGCACGGCAGATCGCCGTGCCGTCCTTCCAGACACGCCTGCCGTGGCGCTCGATCACGTCCGACGCACGGGCATGGCCCTCGGCGATCATCCTGTCGAGGAATGCCTCGTCGGTAGGCTCCACCACCCAGTCGAGGGTCTCCGCCCACCAGTCCGCCTGGGCGTGTGGATCCTTGCAGTCGACCGAGATCTGGATGGAGAAGGGCATGGCGACAGGGTAGGGCCCACGGCGCGGTTCCGGAAGATCCGGGAGGCGGCGTACTGCGTCCGGGGCGCGTGGCACCGGAACCGGTCGGCCTGCCCTGCCCCGGGGACCGCGGCCGACGTGTCTCCCGGGTGCGTCCGAGATGCAGTCAGGGTGCTCCCCGGGGCGCCTGCGGGTACCGTCACGGCGCGAGGTGCGATGCCGTTGCCGTTCCAGCGGGACCCTTGGCGCCCTCGACGCCCTCGGGGCCCTTCCGCCGGAACCCCACGAACGCGAGGTAGATCCCGAGCGATGCCTCCCAGGCGATCTCCGGGAGTGTGGCCAACCCGGACCAGACCGATGTCTGTTCGTAGGCGCCGAAGAGCACGGCGATCCCGGAGGCAGACATGAGGGGCCCTCCGATGAGGCCCAGCAGCGCCATGCGACGAGGCACGAGGCCCGACCGGTACAGGAGGAACCCGAGCAGCAGACCGTTCCCGATCCCGACGACGAAGCCGGGGCCGAGGAGGAACGTCCAGTCATGGAGAGCAACGAGGGCGCGGGCCACGGGCAGGTAGGACTCGCTGTCCCCGCCGTCCCCCTGGGCTGCGGACCGGCGGAGGGTGACGACGGTCAGCATGCCGAGCGTTCCGACGACGATGAGGGCGCACTCCATGATCCGCGCGGCGACGTAGCCGAGGGCCGCCGCCTCGTGGTGGCTCCGGAGCACGGGGAAGAGGACGATCGCCGTGCCGATGTTCGTGATGACCAGCACGATCTCGCACACGACGCCGAGGAGGATACGGACATCAGCCCCCGGTCCGCCGACGTAACCGGGATCGGTGAGCGCCGGCGCGTAGAGCACGGCACCCGCGATCGCCGAGATGAACGTGAGGAGGAAGAAGATCCCGGCTATGCGGGCAGTCCTGTCGTCGGATGTCATGATGCTCCTGTCGGCTTGATGTGTACGTCGTACACCTGGGAGATGACCGTAGGTGTATCACGTACACTTTGTCAACGGTCCGGTCCGTATCAGGGGAAGGAGCAGTCGTGGCCCAGCAGGAGGAGCCCGGGCGGCGCCGCCTCAATCGGCAGGTTGTGCTGCGCGCAGGCATCGAGCTCGCCGACGACGTGGGGATCGACGGCTTCACGATGCGCACGCTCGCCCAGGGCCTCGGAGTGGTCCCCATGGCGCTCTACAAACACGTCGCGAACAAGCAGGACCTGCTCGACGGGATGGTGGACATCGTCTGGGGCGAGGTGACCGAGCCGGGCGCCGAACGGGGCTGGAAGCGGGCCATGCGCGAGCGCGCCGTCTCCCTGCGTGCCGCGCTCACCCGCCATCGCTGGGCCATCGGCCTGATGGAGGCCCACGGCCCGCCGGGACCGGAGAACCTGCGGCAGCACAACGCGATGATGGGGTGCCTGCGCGAGAGCGGTTTCTCCTTCCGGTCCACCGTCCACGTCACCTCCGTCCTGGACGCCTACGTGTACGGCTTCGCCCTGCAGCAGAAGACCCTGTCGTTCGAGACGCCGGAGGAGTCCGCCGAGGTGGCTGCCGCGACACGGGAGGGGCAGGTCTCCGAGGCCGCGGAGCTGTACCCCTACCTGATGGAGGTGGTCGTCGAACTGGCGCGGTCCGGCTACGACTACGACGAGGAGTTCGCCGTAGGGCTGGACGTACTTCTGGACGGGATCGATGTGCTGCGGGAGTCGTGGCGCGCGGTCTGAGTCCGCGTCGACACGTCGGCGGCCCCGCCGGCCGAGGTCACGTGATGCAGAACTCGCTGCCCTCCGGGTCGAGCATGGCGCGCCACGTGAGGAGCCCCGTAAGCGCCGCTCGCGGCCCTGTCACCGGGGTGCCTGGCACCGGAGCCGGTCGAGGTCCACGGTGCCGCGCACCGCGGAGTAGTACCCGTCCCGGTAGCCCTCGGCCGTGGGGTGCAGGTTGTCGATCGCATCGGCCCGGAGGGTGATCCACGGCGAGGGGGAGCCGAGGCCGTGACCTTCGAAGGCCGGCACGAGATCGACGAACACGAAACCGGCGGCCTCGGCGCGCTCCCGGACCACGGCGTTGAGTTCGTCCGTGCCGGCGTTGAACGCCTCCTGCGAGGCCAAAGGAATGACCTCGTTGCCGAACGCTGGGGAGAAGAGGTGCGGGTACCCGGTGACGAGGACGGTGGCATCCGGTGCCGCGGCACGGATGTCTCCGTGGAGCGCGTCCAGAGCTCCTGCCAGCACGGGAAGCGACGTCCTGTTGCGCGCGGCGATCACCTCCGAGCAGACCGCCGGAGGCTGCGAGGCGCACACCGCTGCCACCTCACCGAAGCCCGCGTCGTTCCCGCCGGCCGAGATGCTCACCAGATCGGTGTCGGCGGACAGGGCGCCGCCGGCGACGACCTGCGCGACCTGCTCGGGCAGGTCGCGAGGGCCGCCGGCTTCGCCCGGGTCCGTGGTGACCCTCGCGCCGGCGCACGTGGCATCCGCGATCAGGTCCACCTGTTCCCTGTCGTCGAGCAGGCCGGGCAGGCCGAGCGGGGACCGGCCGCAGTCGTCGGAGTAGGACCCGGCACCGAATCCGGAGGCATAGGAGTCGCCGAGCGCCACGTAGGACAGCGCGTCCCGCGGCGGTGCTGCGGCGGGGCCGGCGGCACCACCGAGCATCGGGGTCGCGCCGAGAGCGACGACGGCGAGGAGGGCTGCGCGGAACCCGGATGGCCAGTGCCTGCTCATCCCTCCACGCTACCGGCCGGGATGGGCCTGTCGAGGAGCAGATTGGTGATGCGAAGGGTGCAGAGGCGCTGCCCCACCTCGTTGGTGAGCAGCACCTCGTGGGTGGTCAGGGTGCGGCCCAGGTGGATGGGCGTCGCCGTGATGGTCACCGTGCCCTCACGGGCACCCCTGTGGTGTGTTGCGGAGACATCCACTCCGACGGCGGTCTTCCCGAGCGTCGAGGCATGGATCACGGCCGCCCACGAACCGACGGCCTCGCCGACCGCCAGGGAGGCGCCACCGTGGAGGAGGCCGAAGGACTGGCGGTTGCCGGCCACCGGCATGGTGGCCACCACGCGCTCGACCGACTGCTCCACGATCCGGACGCCCATCTTCTCGTCGAGTTCCCCGAGAACGATGGTCCAGGGGGAGGAGGGTTCTTGCGTCATCGGAACTGGTTCTCCTGGCTCGGGAAGCGGGGCATGCGCCACTCTAGCGGCGTGCCGGGAGCGGCGAAGAGTGCCAATCGGGTAACGATCCGATCACGCGACGCGATCGGCTCGGCCCCTGACCTGCAACGATGCAGGTTAGGTCAGGAATCAGCCGGCCGTGGAAGCGCTCCCACTTGACAGTGCCGTGCGTCACAGTCAGGATGGTGCGACAGCGTGAGAGCGCTCCCACCGGGTCTGATCTCCCGGTCGGATCCCGGTCTCGGTCTGCAGTACCCACTCGCACCGGCGGTGGGTTCCGGGTGCTCCCGGAACCTGCCGCCGCCACTCCAGTCCTGGACCGGGCCCGATCGACGGGCCCCGGCCCGTGTCCCGTCCGGACGCCGAGCCCCGGGAAGAACCACCCTGAACCCGCTGCACCCGGCGGTGGGATCCAACCCTGACAAAGGAGTCATCCGTGCACAGCAGAGCACGTATCACCGCACTGTCCGCCACGGCGGCATGCCTCGCCCTGGCCCTCACCGCCTGCGGATCCGGCGGTTCGGACAACGCCGGCGTCGAAGGCGAGACCGGCACCGAGGACGTCACCCTGTCCGTCGGTACGTTCAACGAATTCGGCTACGAGGAGCTCTTCACCGAATACGAGGAGCTCAACCCCAACGTCACCATCGAACACAAGAAGGCCGCGACCTCGAACGAGGCCCGCGACAACCTCACCACGAGGCTCGCCGCCGGCTCCGGACTGTCCGACATCGAGGGCATCGAGGTCGACTGGCTGCCCGAGCTGCTCGAGTACCCCGACCAGTTCGCCGACCTCAGCGACCCCGCCGTCGAGGGACGCTGGCTCGACTGGAAGACCGCCGCCGCCACCACCGAGGACGGCCAGCTGATCGGTTACGGCACGGACGCCGGACCCCAGGGCGTCTGCTACCGCGCCGACCTGTTCGAGAAGGCCGGGCTCCCCAGCGACCGTGAGTCCGTCGCGGAGATGCTCGACGGATCGTGGCAGGACTACTTCGACGCGGGCAAGAAGTTCGTCGCCGCGAGCGGCGGCACGGCCTGGTTCGACTCCGCCGGAGCCACCTACCAGGGCATGATCAACCAGGTCCAGAACGCGTACGAGGACAACGACGGCGCGCTCATCGCCACCGAGAATCCCGACGTCAAGGACATCTACGAGCAGGTCCTGCAGGCCTCCGTCACCGACGGTCTCTCCGCGCACCTCACGCAGTGGGAGGACGACTGGGTGGCCAGCTTCCAGTCCGACGCGTTCGCGACCAAGCTCTGCCCGGGCTGGATGCTCGGCGTCATCGAGGGCAACGCCGAGGGCGTCGAGGGCTGGGACATCGCCGATGTCTTCCCCGGCGGCGGCGGCAACTGGGGCGGGTCCTACCTGACCGTCCCCACGCAGGGCGCCAACCAGGCCGAGGCCAAGAAGCTCGCCGAGTGGCTCACCGCCCCGGAGCAGCAGATCAAGGCCTTCGAGTCCAAGGGCACCTTCCCCAGCCAGGTCGACGCGCTGGAGAGCGACGCACTCCTGGGCCAGACCAACGCGTTCTTCAACGACGCCCCGACCGGTGAGATCCTCGCCAACCGGGCCACCGCCGTCGAGGTCACGCCGTTCAAGGGTCCCAAGTACTTCGCCGTCAACGACGCCATGCAGCAGGCCCTCACCCGTGTCGACGTCGACAAGACCGACGACCCCGCCTCCTCCTGGGAGAAGTTCGTCACCGCTGTAGGCGCTCTGTAGCCCATGGCCGTCACGGACCGGGTCCAAACCCCACCCCCCAACACGAACCAGCGTGCCTCACGTGACAAGAGTGTGAAGCGACTCGCCTTCTCCCAGAAGGTGTCGAAGTGGGACGTCAAGCTGTCCCCGTATATCTACATCTCGCCGTTCTTCGTGCTCTTCGCGATCACGGGCCTGTTCCCCCTGGCCTACACGGCATGGGTCTCGCTCCACTCCTGGAACCTCATCGGGGGCCAGGGCAAGTTCACGGGACTCGAGAACTACGAGTTCGTCCTCGCGCAGCCGTTCTTCTGGAACGCGGTAGGCAATACGTTCAGCATCTTCCTCCTCTCGTCCGTCCCCCAGGTCGTCCTCGCCATCGCCATCGCGGCGGTGCTCGATGCGAACCTCCGGGCCAAGACGTTCTGGCGGATGGGCGTCCTCGTACCGTTCGTGGTGGCCCCCGTGGCCGTTGGGTTGATCTTCAACAACCTCTTCGCTGATCAGGCAGGCCTGTTCAACGAGCTGTTGACGGGGATAGGGCTGGACCCGGTCCGCTGGCACTCCGACTCGCTCGCGAGTCACACGGCGATCGCCACCATGGTGAACTTCCGCTGGACGGGCTACAACGCCCTGATCTTCCTCGCCGCCATGCAGGCCATCCCCAGGGACGTCTACGAGGCGGCGACGATCGACGGCGCCGGGCGTCTCCGCCAGTTCTTCTCGGTGACCGTGCCGATGCTCCGCCCCACCATCATCTTCGTGGTGATCACTGCGACGATCGGTGGCCTCCAGATCTTCGACGAGGCACGCGTGTTCGACCAGGCGGGCCTCGGCGGCGCCGACCGCCAGTGGCAGACGCTCACCATGTACATCTGGGAGCTCGGCTGGGGTCAGCGCAACTTCGGCAGGGCCTCGGCCGTCGCCTGGCTGCTGTTCCTCATCATCGTCATCATCGCGATGGCCAACTTCCTCATCACCCGCCGCATCGCCACCCAGGGAGGCCGACGATGAGCTCCATCCCCATGATCGAACAGACTGCGGGCAAGGGGGCCGCCCGTGCGGCCCAGCGGGGCCTCGGCTCCCGGCGCCGCGGCGCCACCGGCGGCACGATGCGGCGTCCCGGATTCCTGACCTATGGGTTCCTGGGAGCCGTGATCCTCGGCTCGGTGTTCCCCCTCTGGTGGTCGTTCCTGGTGGGAAGTCACGACAGCTCGGTCATCAGCAAGGGTGTGCCCCTGGTGCCGGGTGGCAACTTCTTCGCCAACGCGGCCAGTGTGCTGGACACGATCCCGTTCTGGAAGGCGCTCGGCAACAGCATCATCGTCTCCACCGTCACGGCGGTGTCCGTGGTCCTGTTCTCCACCCTCGCCGGGTTCGCGTTCGCGAAGCTCCGCTTCCGCGGCAGCAAGGGCCTCCTGGTGTTCGTGATCGCCACCATGGCGGTCCCCACCCAGCTCGGCGTGGTGCCGCTGTTCATCGTCATGGCGAAGCTCGGCTGGACCGGGTCGCTCTGGGCGGTGATCATCCCCGGCGTCGTCACGGCCTTCGGGGTGTTCTGGATGACGCAGTACCTGAGGGACGCGCTGCCGGACGAGCTCATCGAGGCCGTCCGGATCGACGGCGCGTCGATGATCCAGGCGTTCTGGTACGTGGGCCTCCCGGCCGCTCGGCCGGCCGCGGCGATGCTCGCCCTGTTCACGTTCGTCGCCACGTGGACCAACTTCTTCTGGCCGTTCATCGTGCTGGATCCGTCCAACCCCACCCTCCCGGTGGCACTGCAGCTGCTCCAGGCCGCGCACTTCGTCGACTACTCGATCGTGCTCGCCGGAGCGGTGCTCTCCACCATCCCCCTGCTGCTGCTCTTCGCGGTGGCGGGACGTCAACTCGTATCAGGAATCATGCAAGGAGCAGTCAAAGGATGAGCAGCACCGAGATCACCTTTCCCGAGGGTTTCCTCTGGGGTGCGGCGACCGCCGCGTACCAGATCGAGGGCGGGGCGCAGGAGGGCGGCAGGGGGCCGTCCATCTGGGACACCTTCGCCCGTGTCCCGGGAGCGGTGGCGGATGCGCACAACGGCGACGTCGCGTGCGACCACTACCACCGGTCGGCGGACGATGTCGCGCTGATGAAGAGCCTCAACCTGCAGGCGTACCGCTTCTCGACGTCGTGGTCCCGCTGCATGGCGGACGGCGTCACGCCGAACCCCGAGGGCATCCGCTTCTACTCCGGGCTCGTCGACCGGCTCCTCGAGGCCGGCATCAAGCCGTGGCTCACCCTGTACCACTGGGACCTGCCGCAGGCCCTCGAGGACAAGGGTGGCTGGACCAACCGCGACACCGCGTACCGGTTCGCCGAGTACGCCGCCGTCATGCACGAGGCCCTGGGCGACCGCGTCCGGATCTGGACCACCCTGAACGAGCCCTGGTGCGCGGCGTTCCTCGGCTACGCGGCCGGCGTGCACGCTCCCGGACGGCAGGAGCCGACGGCGGCCCTCGCAGCCGCCCACCACCTGCTGCTCGGGCACGGGCTCGCCACGCAGGAGCTGCGCCGGCGCGACGCCGACGTGACGCTCGGCATCACGCTGAACCTGACCGTGCCGGATCCCGTGGACTCGAACAGCGAGGAGGACCGCGACGCCGCACGCCGCATCGACGGGCAGTTCAACCGCATCTTCCTCGACCCGGTGCTGCGCGGAGCCTACCCGGAGGACGTGCTCCGCGATGTCGAGCACCTGGGCCTGGCAGAGTACATCCGTGACGGCGACCTCGAGATCATCGGGACCCCGATCGATGTGCTGGGCGTGAACTACTACCACGGCGAGGCCGTCACCAAGTCCCCGTCGGGTGAGGCTGCGCCGCAGGAGGGCCACGCGCCCCTCGAGCGTCCCGTCTCCTCGCCCTACGTCGCTGCACACGGCGTGCGCTCCGTGCCGCGCGGCCTGCCCGTCACCGCCATGGGCTGGGAGGTGCAGCCCGACGGCCTCCGCCGCCTCCTCAACCGGCTGCAGGACGAGTACACGGGCCCGGCGGGTATCCCGATCTACATCACGGAGAACGGCGCCGCCTACAACGACAGCCCCGACGACTCCGGCTTCGTGGACGACCAGGACCGCCTCGGCTTCTTCGACGTCCACGTGCGGGCGATGAAGGACGCGATCGACGACGGCGTGGACCTGCGCGGCTACCTCGCGTGGTCCCTCATGGACAACTTCGAGTGGGCCTGGGGCTACCACCAGCGCTTCGGCCTCGTGCGGGTGGACTACGAGACGCAGGAGCGCACCCCGAAGGCGAGCGCCCTCTGGTACGCGCGCCTGGCAGCCTCCAACACGGTGCCGGACGCCTCGTCGCCGGACGCCGAGAGGGCCGGTGTCGTATTGTCGAGGTGATGAAGGCCTCCCCGCCCCGACCGCTGCGTCAGGTCACCGCACGCTCGAGCCCCACGCTCGAGGACCTCGCCGTGGCCGCCGGGGTATCACGGTCCACCGCCTCCCGCGCCATCAACGGCGGTGAGCGTGTCAGCCCCGAGGCCCAGGCAGCGGTGGACCGTGCGGTCGTCGACCTCGGGTACATCCCGAACCGGGCGGCCCGCAGCCTGGTGACCCGCAGGACGTCCTCGATCGCGCTGGTCATCCCGGAGCCGGACGTCCGCGTCATGATGGATCCCTTCTTCGCCGTCGTCATCACCGGCATCACGGAGGCGCTCCGGGAGACCGACGTGCAGCTGGTGCTGCTGATGTCGAGGACCGAGGACGACTCGTCCCGCACCCTGCGCTACCTGCGCGGGGGGCACGTGGACGGGGCGATCGTGGTCTCGCACCACAAGGCCGACTCGTGGGCGAGGTCGCTCGCGGAGACGGGTCTTCCCACCATCTTCATCGGACGGCCGTGGGACACGACCTTCGACGTGACGTATGTGGATACCGACAACGTGGGCGGCGGGCGCCTGGCTGCCCAGCACCTCGCGGGCATCGGCCGGCGCCGCCTCGCCACGGTGGCCGGGCCCGCCGACATGACCGCCGCCGTCGACCGCCTGCGCGGCTGGAAGGCGGGCCTGGCCGAGGCCGGACTGCCCGAGGGGCCCGTGGTCCACGCCGACTTCACCACGGACGGGGCAGCCGCGGCGGCTCGCCGGCTGCTGGCCGAGGACCCCGACATCGACGGCATCTTCGCGGCCTCGGACCTCATGGCGCTCGGCGTGCTGGAGGCGCTCCACGCCGCCGGCAGGACGGTGCCCGGCGACATCGCGCTCATGGGCTACGACAACCATGCCGTCGCCGAGACGGCCGCCACGCCGCTCACCACGATCACGCAGCCCATGGTCGAGATGGCCGTGAAGGCGGGGACGATGCTCCTCGAGGAGATCGAGGCTCCGGGTTCGCACCCGGAGCCCGTCATCTACTCCACGGAGCTCGTGGAACGCGCCAGCACCTCCGCGGCCCCCACCGCGTCCGCGACGAACGCGTAGTCCCAGGCGACGTCGCGCCAGCGGGAGTAGCGGCCGCTCGCGCCGCCGTGGCCGCCGTCCATCTCGGTCTTGAGCACGATCGGTTCGGTGCCGGTCGCCGTCTCGCGCAGCCGTGCGACCCACTTCGCGGGCTCCACGTAGAGCACCCGGGTGTCGTTGTAGCTCGTGACGGCGGCGATCCGGGGGTAGGCCACGGGCCGCACGTTCTCGTAGGGCGTGTACTCCTTCATGTAGCGGTACACGGCCGGGTCGGTGATCGGGTTGCCCCACTCCTCCCACTCGAGTGCCGAGAGCGGCAGGTCGGGGTCGAGGATGGTGGTGAGGGCGTCCACGAAGGGGACCTGCGCCACGATCGCCCGGTACTTCTCCGGCGCCAGGTTCGCGACGGCGCCCATGAGCAGGCCGCCCGCCGATCCGCCCATCGCGGCGATCCGTGCGGGGTCGACCCACCCCGACCCGCCGAGGTACGTGGTGGCGTCGACGAAGTCCGTGAAGGTGTTCTTCTTGGCGAGCTTCTTGCCCTGTTCGTACCAGCCACGGCCCATCTCGCCGCCGCCGCGGATGTGCGCCGTGACGAAGACGATGCCGCGGTCCAGGAGGGAGAGCCGCGCGACCGAGAAGGCCGGGTCCATGCTGACCTCGTAGCTGCCGTACGCGTAGATCACCGCGGGGTTGGTGCCGTCCTGGGCGAGGTCGGCCCGGCGGATCACGGACAGCGGGATCAGCGTCCCGTCGGCGGCCGGTGCCCACTGGCGCTCGGCGACGTACGCGGCGGGATCGTAACCTCCGCGGACCTCGGTCTCCTTGCGCAGTTCCAGCGAGCCGTCCTCGAGCACGTAGTCGTAGACCCGCGGCGGCGTGAGGTACGAGGTGTAGGACAGGCGGATGATCGGGGAGTCGAACTCGGCATTGGCGAGGGCGCTCGTGAAGAGCTCCTCGTCGAAGTCGGGTTCGGCGGGCAGGCCCTGGTCCGCGGTGCCGAGACCGGCCAGCGGGAGGACCTGGACGCGCTCGATGGTGTCCTTGCGGACGGAGAGCACCAGATGGGTCCGCGTGATGGAGAGGCCTTCGACCCGGACGGCGTCGTCGTGGGGGATGACCGTCGTCCACTGCTGCTCGGCGAGGGGCCGGGAGAACTCGTCCGCCGCGACGAGGCTCACCATGGAGTTCTTGGCGTCGCGGTCGTGGGTCAGGAGGTAGTGCGGTACGCCGTCGACGGGAACGGGCTCGGCGTCGTACAGGATGCGCTCGTCCCGGGAGATCAGCAGCGTGAGCCCGGCCTCGGGGTGCTCGAGGTCGAGTACCCGGTACTCGCTGTACTCCGAGCAGCCGATGCTGATGAGGAGCTGCGTGCGGTCGGCCGACACCTCGAAGCCCGTCCACATGGCGACGTCGTCCTCCTGGTAGACGACGACGTCGTCGGCCACGGGCGTGCCGAGGGTGTGGGAGCGCACCTGGTAGGGGCGCCAGGAGTCGTCGACGACGGTGTAGTAGACGCGACTGCCGTCGGGGGAGAAGGACAGCCCGTAGAAGACGCCGGGGATCTCGTCGGGCAGCAGCTCGCCCGTCGTGAGGTCCTTGATGCGCAGCGTGAAGCGCTCGTCGCCCGCGTTGTCCTCGCAGTACGCGAGCCGCGTGCCGTCCTCCGTCACGGAGAGGCCGCCCAGGGAGAAGAACGGCTTGCCCTCGGCGAGCTCGTTGCCGTCGAGCATGACCTGCTCGCCCGGCACCGGCCGGCCGGGGACCACCTCGGGCGGTGTCCAGTCACGGCCCAGGTCGCCCGTGTCCTCCGCGGCCACGCGGCACTGGATCCCGTACTGCTTCCCCTCCTCGGTCCGCGAGTAGTACCACCAGCCCTTCTTGCGGGCGGGGACGGAGAGGTCGGTCTCCTGGGTGCGGTCCTTGATCTCGTTGAAGATGGCCTCGCGCAGCGGTTCCTGGTGCCGGGTCACGGCCTCCGTGTACTCGTTCTCGCGCTCGAGGTACCCGATCAGCTCGGGGTCCTCCTTCTCGCGCATCCACTCGTAGGGATCCACGAAGGTGTCGCCGTGGTGGGTGCGCTCGTGCGGCACCTTCCTGGCCGGGGGAGGAACAGGGACTTGGAGCGCGGTGGCGTCGACGGTCATGGTTCCCATCTTGCCACTGCCGCTCCGGGCGTCCGCGGCGGCGCAGGAGCGGTGGTGCGGGGCGCCCTGGTTGACCGTGCCGAACCGGCATGCAATTCTGGAGCGGGCCTTTACAGAACGAACGTTCGGTAATTCGTCCGCAGAGCGACATGCTGGACCTGAGACGACGAGGGAGACGATCATGGCCGAGGCTTTCCTGGTGGGCGGTGTCCGCACGCCGGTGGGCCGGTACGGCGGGGCGCTCTCGGGCGTGCGGCCGGACGACCTCGCGGCGCTCGTGCTCGACGCCGTCGTGCAGCGCGCGGGCCTGGACCCGGCCGTCGTGGACGAGGTGATCCTCGGCAACGCGAACGGCGCCGGCGAGGAGAACCGGAACGTCGCGCGCCTCGCCGCGCTGCTCGCGGGCTTCCCCGACAGCGTCCCCGGCATCACCGTCAACCGCCTCTGCGCCTCCGGGCTCTCGGCGATCATCATGGCCTCGCACATGGTGAGGTCCGGGGCCGCGGACATCGTCGTCGCGGGCGGCGTCGAGTCGATGAGCCGCGCACCCTGGGTCATGGAGAAACCGGATCGGGCCTTCGCCAGGCCCGGGGCCGTACTGGACACCTCGATCGGCTGGCGCTTCACCAACCCGAAGCTCGCCGCGCGGGACAAGGCCACGTACTCCATGCCCGAGACCGCCGAGGAGCTCGCCGCCCTGGACCGCATCACGCGCGACGACGCCGACGCGTTCGCGCTCCGCTCCCACCAGCGGGCGCTCGCGGCCATCGAGGCCGGACGCTTCACCGACGAGATCGTGCCCGTCCAGGTCAACCGCGGGAAGACGTCGACGTCCGTGGACACCGACGAGGGCCCGCGCGCCGACACGACCCTCGACGTCCTCGCGGGACTCCGTCCCGTGGTCCGCCCGGACGGGATCGTCACGGCCGGCAACTCGAGCTCCCTCAACGACGGCGCCTCCGCCGTCATCGTCGCCTCGGAAGCCGCCCTCGCACGGTACGGCCTGACCCCGCGCGCCCGCATCCTCGACGGCGCCTCCGCGGGCGTGCCGCCGGAGATCATGGGCATCGGTCCCGTGCCCGCCACGCAGAAAGTCCTCGAGCGTACCGGTCTCGCCGTCTCCGACCTCGGCGCCGTCGAACTCAACGAGGCCTTCGCCACGCAGTCGCTCGCCTGCATCCGGCGGCTTGGGCTCGACGAGAGCATCGTGAACCGCGACGGCGGAGCGATCGCCCTCGGCCACCCCCTCGGCTCCTCGGGCGCGCGCATCGCCGTGACCCTGCTCGGGCGCATGGAGCGCGAACTCACCGGAGCGTCCCGGCGGCTCGGCCTCGCGACGATGTGCGTCGGCGTAGGCCAGGGCACCGCGATGCTCGTCGAGGCCGTCTGATGCCGTCGTCGCTGAAGCTCACCGAGGGCGCCGGCTCGAATGTCCTCGTCGTCGAACTGCACCGTCCCGAGGTGCGCAACGCGATCGACCGCGGGATGGTCGACGAGCTGCACGCCGTCTGCGCGGACCTCGAGCGGACACCGCGCATCCTCGTCCTCGCCGGGTCCGACGGCGTCTTCGCCTCGGGCGCCGATATCGCCGAACTGCGCGCGCGCCGGCGCGACGACGCCCTGGCGGGTATCAACTCGACGCTCTTCGCCCGCATCGCAGCCCTGCCCATGCCCGTCATCGCGGCTCTCGACGGCTACGCGCTCGGCGGCGGTGCCGAACTCGCGTTCGCCGCCGATTTCCGGCTCGGAACGCCCCGGCTGAGGATCGGCAACCCCGAGACCGGCCTCGGCATCCTCCCGGCCGCCGGTGCCACCTGGCGGCTGAAGGAGCTGGTGGGGGAGCCGCTCGCGAAGGAGATCCTCCTCGCCGGGCGCGTCCTCACCGCAGAGGAAGCCCTGGACGCCCGGCTCATCACCGAGATCCACGCACCGGAGGACCTCCTGCAGGCGGCCCACGCTCTCGCGGACCGCATCGGCCGACAGGATCCCCTGGCCGTGCGGATCACCAAGAGCGTGTTCCACGCACCGAGGGAAGCGCACCCTGTGATCGACCAGCTCGCGCAGGCCGTGCTCTTCGAGTCGGACGCCAAGTTCGACCGCATGCAGCAGTTCCTGGACCGGAGGAAGAGCTCATGAGTGCCGTGCCGGCACGCGTCGGCGTCCTCGGCGGCGGCCGGATGGGCGCGGGGATCGCGCATGCGTTCTGCCTCGCAGGGTCGGACGTCGTCGTCGTCGAACGCGACGACGACGCGGCGGAGGCGGGCCTCGCCCGCGTCACACAGGCCCTCGCGCGCAGCGTGGACCGCGGCACGACGGCGGAACCGCCGGCCGAGCTGACCCGCCGCGTGGCGGTGTCCACGGACTACGCGTCGTTCGCCTCCCGCGGTCTCGTCGTCGAGGCGGTGCCGGAGGACCTCGGACTCAAGCGGCAGGCGCTGCGGGCGGTCGAGGACGTCCTCGACGACGGCGCATGGCTCGCGACGAACACCTCGTCCCTCTCGGTCGACGTGCTCGCCGACGTCCTGCGACGCCCCGACCGGTTCTGCGGCCTTCACTTCTTCAACCCCGTGCCGGCGTCGACCCTGATCGAGGTGGTGCTCGGAGCCCGGACGTCCGGGGAGCTCGAGGCCGCCGCGCGGTCCTGGGCGACCGCGCTCGGCAAGACACCCGTCGTCGTGCGCGATTCTCCCGGCTTCGCGAGTTCCAGGCTGGGCGTCGCCATCGCCCTGGAGGCCATGCGCATGCTCGAGGAGGGCGTGGCGAGCGCGGAGGACATCGACGCCGCGATGGTCCTCGGCTACAAGCACCCGGTCGGGCCGCTCCGCACCACCGACATCGTGGGCCTCGACGTCCGGCTCGGCATCGCGGACTACCTCACCTCGACCCTCGGGCCGCGCTTCACCCCGCCGGCGATCCTGCGCGAGAAGGTGGCCCGCGGCCATCTCGGACGCAAGACCGGGCGCGGCTTCTTCGCGTGGGACGATGCCCCACCGTCGTCCGCGTCATGACCCGGCCACACCGCGACACCCATCCCCAGCAGCACCAGTGAAAGGCGAGCGGACATGACCACCGCCCCGGAACGAGTACAGATCGACGTCGTCCCCAGCTTCATCGAGGATGCCTGGTGGACGCCGGACCGCACCGCTGCGGACGGCGACGGCACCGTGGTCCGTGACGCCAGTACCGGCGAGGAGCTCGCTGTCGTCAGCACGGTCGGCATCGACACGGCCGCCGCCGTCCGGTTCGCCCGCGGCACCGGCCAGGCCGAACTCGGACGCTTCACCTTTCACGAGCGCGCCCTGAAGCTCAAGGAGCTCGCGCAGTACCTGAACGCGCACCGCGAACCCCTGTACGAGCTGTCGGCGAAGACCGGTGCCACGAAGGTCGACTCCATGGTGGACATCGACGGCGGCATCGGCGTGCTCTTCACGTTCGGGTCGAAGGGGCGCCGCGAGCTGCCGAACTCCCACGTGATCGTCGACGGTCCGCCCGAGGTGCTCTCGAAGGACGGCTCCTTCCTCGGCACGCACATCCACACGCGCATCCCCGGCGTCGCCGTCCAGATCAACGCCTTCAACTTCCCCGTCTGGGGCATGCTCGAGAAGCTGGCCCCCGCCTTCCTCGCCGGCGTACCGACCATCGTGAAGCCCGCGACGCCCACGGGCTTCCTGACGGCCGCCGTCGTGAAGCTCATCGTCGGTTCCGCGATCCTGCCGGCGGGTTCGCTGCAGCTCATCTCCGGTCCGGCGCGTGACGTCCTCGACCACCTCGACTACCGGGACCTCGTGTCCTTCACGGGCTCCGCGTCCACCGCCGACCTCCTCAAGGCACATCCGTCCGTGGCGCGCGGCGGGGTGCGCTTCACGTGCGAGACCGACTCCCTCAATGCCGCGATCCTCGGTCCCGACGCCGTCCCCGGCACACCCGAGTTCGATGCGTTCGTGAAGTCCCTCGTCACGGAGATGACGGTCAAGGCCGGCCAGAAGTGCACGAGTATCCGCCGGTCCATCGTGCCCGAGGCGCTCGTCGACGACGTCGTGCTGGCCGCGGGTGAGCGGATCCGCTCGCGGGTGACCCTGGGCGACCCGCGGGCCGATGGCGTCACGATGGGTGCGCTCGCCTCGCTCGCGCAGCTCGAGGGCGTGCAGGACGCCGTCCGGGAGCTGATCGCCGGAGGCGCATCCGTGGCGTTCGGCTCGCTCGACGCCCCCGACGTCGTGCTCGCGGACAACACCCACGGCAAGGCACCGGGAGGTGCCTTCATGGAGCCCGTGCTGCTCACCTGGAAGGACGTCGAGGCCGGCGCGCTGCACTCGGTTGAGGCCTTCGGCCCGGTCGCGTCCGTCATCGGCTACGACGACCTCCCGCATGCCGTCCGCCTCGCAGCCCTCGGCTCGGGTTCCCTGGTAGCCACGGTCTGCACGAACGACCCGGCGGTGGCGCAGGACCTCGTGCTGGGCATCGCGGCGCACCACGGCCGCGTCCTGATCCTCAACCGTGAGGACGCCCGGACCTCCACGGGGCACGGCTCGCCCGTGCCGCACCTCGTGCACGGCGGACCGGGGCGTGCGGGCGGCGGCGAGGAGCTCGGTGGCATGCGCTCGGTGCTGCACCACATGCAGCGCACCGCGGTGCAGGGGTCCCCGAACATGCTCACCAGCATCACGGGGGAGTGGCACGCCGGCGCGGACCGACGGTTCGACGCCGTCCATCCGTTCCGCAAGGACCTCGCCACGCTGCGCATCGGCGATGCCGTCCGCTCCGGACTGCGGCAGGTGACGCTGGAGGATATCAGTGCGTTCGCCGAGACCACCGGCGACACCTTCTACGCCCACACCGACGAGGCGGCGGCCGCTGCCAATCCCTTCTTCCCGGGCATCGTGGCCCACGGCTATCTCCTGCTCTCCTGGGGGGCCGGTCTCTTCGTGGACCCCGCGCCGGGACCGGTGCTGGCGAACTACGGTCTGGAGAACCTGCGGTTCGTCACGCCGGTCGCCGCCGGTGATTCGATCCGCGTGACGCTGACGGCCAAGCGGATCACGCCGCGGGAGACGGACGAGTACGGCGAGGTGGCCTGGGACGCCGTCCTGTACAACCAGGACGACGAGATCGTGGCGACCTACGACGTCCTGACCCTCGTGGAGAAGTAGCGCCCGCGCAGGTCCCGGCCGGAGGGCCCCGCCGTCCGGTCAGGGCCGGTGGGAAGGGGCATCAGCGGCGGTGGAGCCCGTCGAACACCATGACGATGACGTCGTCGGCCAGTTTCCCGGCCGTCAGCGGTCCGCCCGGCCGGTACCACTCGACGATCGAGTTGATGGTGCCGAAGATCAGGCGCGTGGTGGTGCGGGGGTCGATGTCGCTGCGGATGGAACCCTCGTGGCGCGCGGCGTCCACCAGCGCGGCCACCTCGCGGTCGAACGTGCGCCGGCGCTCGAGTGCCTCACGCTCCACCTCCGTGTTGCCCCGCAGCCGCAGGAGCAGCGTGACGAAAGGGAGCCGTTCGGTCAGCACCGCGATGGTCCCGCGCAGCACGAACTCCAGGCGCGTGTCCGCGGCGCCGGCGGCCGCCCCGGGGGCGGAGAGCACCGCCTCGAGCCCGCCGAGCGCGTGATCGAGGGCCAGCCGCAGCAGGTCGCCCTTCGAGGGGACGTGGTGGTAGATGGCCGACTTGCTGATGCCGAGCTCCTCGGCCAGCATCCCCATCGACGTCGCCTCGTAGCCGTGACGGTTGAAGGCAGTGACCGCGACGGCGAGGACCGACTGCTGATCGTAGCCCGGGCGCCCGCGGCGGGTGGGGGGCGGTGTGGGCTCGGCAACGGTCATGCTGTTATTTTTGCACGACCGTTCGGTCGGCCGGCCGTTGACCCTCCCCGGAAGCCCTCCCTATACTGAACGAACGGTCGGTAAATAAACCGGAGGCCGAGACGAGGGAGCCAGGCACCATGACGACGACAGTGACGACCACGGAGGGCCGTGCGGACCACGACGCCGACGGCGAGCGGCTCTTCGACGAACTCATCGCCCGGGACTCCCGGATCGAGCCCCGCGACTGGATGCCGGCGGACTACCGCAGGGCGCTGACCCGCCAGATCTCCCAGCATGCGCACTCCGAGATCATCGGCATGCAGCCCGAGGCCAACTGGATCACGCGGGCGCCGTCCCTCAAGCGCAAGGCCGTCCTCATGGCCAAGGTGCAGGACGAGGCGGGCCACGGCCTGTACCTCTACTCGGCCGCGGAGACCCTCGGAACGCCCCGCGACAGGATGACCGAGGACCTGATCGCCGGCAAGGCCCGCTACTCGAGCATCTTCAACTACCCCGTCCTGACGTGGGCGGACATCGGTGCGATCGGCTGGCTCGTCGACGGCGCCGCGATCTGCAACCAGGTGCCGCTCTGCCGTGCCTCCTACGGACCCTACGGGCGCGCGATGGTCCGCATCTGCAAGGAGGAGTCCTTCCATCAGCGGCAGGGCTTTGAGATCCTGCTCGAGCTCGCCAGCGGCACCCCCGAGCAGCGCGCCATGGCGCAGGACGCCGTGGACCGCTGGTACGCGCCGTCGCTCATGATGTTCGGCCCGCCGGACGAGGAGTCGCCGAACTCGCAGAAGTCGATGGAGTGGAAGATCAAGCGCTTCTCGAACGACGAGCTGCGCTCGCGCTTCGTCGGCATGGTGGTCGAGCAGATCAGGGTCCTCGGACTCGAGCTGCCGGACGAGGACGTCCGCTACGACGAGGAGACCGGACGCTGGAAGCACGGGCCGCTGGACTGGAACGAGTTCAAGGAGGTCCTCGCCGGCCGCGGCCCCTGCAACGCGCAGCGCATCGAGCGGCGTCGTGAGGCCCACGAGGAGGGCGCCTGGGTGCGCGAGGCCGCGGCAGCCTACGCCGCGAAGCGTGCCGTCGCGACGGCGAAGGCGGCCTAGGGTGACCGGTGGATCGACGACGGGTGACGACGGCGCGACGGCACCGTCCACGGGCCCGCAGGAGGCACGCGCCGCCTGGCCGCTCTGGGAGGTCTTCGTGCGGTCCTCGCGCGGCCTCTCGCACGTCCACGCGGGATCACTGCATGCACCCGACGCCGAGATGGCCGTCCGCAATGCGCGGGACCTCTACACGCGGCGCAACGAGGGCGTGAGCCTCTGGGTGGTCCCGGCGTCGTCCATCGTCACCAGCGACCCCGATGCGAAGGACACCTTCTTCGAATCGCCGCAGGGCAAGGACTACCGGCATGCCACGTACTACACGAAGAGCGAGGGGGTGAAGCACCTGTGAGCGAGGCCAACGCCAGCGCCACCCGCATCACCCCGGGCAACGCGCTGCGCCCCGAGGACATCGCGCTGCTCGAGACCCGACCCGCCGACGCCGTCGCGCAGTACGCGCTGGGGCTGGGCGACGACGCCCTGATCCTGGCGCAGCGCCTCGGCTGGTGGATCTCCCGCGCTCCCGAGCTCGAGGAGGACGTCGCCCTCGCGAACATCGCCCTCGACCAGATCGGCCACGCCCGGTCCTTCCTGACCTACGCCGGGCGGGCCTGGGACAGGACCGAGGACGACCTCGCCTACTTCCGGCGGGAGCCCGAGTTCCGCTCCGTGCACCTCGTCGAGCAGCCCAACGGCGACTTCGCGCGGACCATCGCGCGGCAGCTCGTCGTCGCCCTCTACCAGTGGGAGTTGTACTCGCGGCTCACCGAGTCCACCGACCCGACGCTCGCCGCGATCGCAGCGAAGGCCGTCAAGGAGGTCGACTACCACCGCGACCACAGCATCCAGTGGGTGCTCCGGCTCGCGCTCGGCACCGAGGAGTCGCGCCGGCGCATGATCGCCGGGCTCACGCTCACCTGGCCCTACGTCGAGGAGCTGTTCGCCGACTACCCGCTCATCGACGGGCTCGGCGACGCCGGCGTGCGCCCCAGCAGCCTCAGGACGCCGTTCGATGCAGCGATGCAGGCCGTCCTCGGCGAGGCCGAACTCGAGCTCCCTGCCGTGCCCGGCGCCGTCGGCGGGGGACGCCTCGGCCGCCACAGCGAGCACCTCGGCTACATCCTCGCCGAGATGCAGGTCCTCGCCCGCGAGCATCCGGGAGCGTCGTGGTGATGGTCGCCGACCTGCGCCCCGTGGCCGGGACCCACGCCGCCGTCTGGGACGTCGCGGCCACCGTCTGCGACCCGGAGATCCCCGTGCTCACCATCGAGGACCTGGGCATCCTCCGCGACGCCCGCGTGACGGAGTCGGGACAGGTCCGGGTGACCATCACCCCCACCTACTCGGGCTGCCCCGCGATGGACGCCATCCGCGACGACGTGACGGCGGCACTCCACCGCGCGGGGTACGACGACGTCGCCGTCCGGCTCACGCTCTCGCCGGCCTGGACCACCGACTGGATGAGCGACGACGGCAAGGCCAAGCTCGCCGAGTACGGCATCGCCCCGCCCACGGGGAAGGCCGCCGCCGGTCCCGTGCGGATCGGGCTCAGCGTCAAGTGCCCCCAGTGCTCCTCCCTGGACACCCGCGAGATGACGCGGTTCGGCTCCACCTCCTGCAAGGCGCTCTACGTCTGCAACGCCTGCAGGGAACCCTTCGACTACTTCAAGGTGCACTGATGGCCGTCGTCCTCGCCCCCTCGACCAAACGGCGCAGCGCCTTCCACAGCCTCACCGTCCGCAGCGTCCGTCGCCTCACGGAGGACGCCGTCGAGGTCACGCTCGACGTACCCGCCGACCTGCAGGACAAGTACGACTACCTCCCCGGGCAGTACGTCGCGCTGCGCACCACGCTCGAGATCGACGGCGAGCCGAAGGAGGTGCGGCGGAGCTACTCGATCTGCGCCGATCCGCGTCCCGGTGAACTGCGGGTCGCGGTCAAGCGAGATCTCGGCGGGGTCTTCTCCACCTGGGCCAACGAGTCCCTGAAGGCCGGGGACACCCTCGACGTGATGAGCCCGCTCGGCCAGTTCACGTCCCGCACGACGCCGGGGCAGCAGGCCGTCTCCTTCGTCGCCGTCGCTGCCGGGTCCGGCATCACCCCGGTCATCTCGATCGCCCGGGCCATGCTCGCGGGTGGCCCGAACGTCCGGTTCGACCTCGTCTACGCCAACCGGGCCGCCATGGACGTCATGTTCCTGGAGGAGCTCGCGGACCTGAAGGACCGCTACCCCTCCCGTTTCGCCGTGCACCACGTCCTGTCCCGCGAGCAGCGCATCTCGCCGCTGCTCTCGGGCCGGATCGACGCCGGGAAGCTCGAGCAGCTGCTCGGCACGGTCATCGCGACCGACCGCGTGGACGAGTGGTTCCTCTGCGGACCGTTCGAGCTCGTGCAGCTGTGCCGGGACTTCCTGGCCGCGCGGGGCGTACCCGCGGACTCGGTACGGTTCGAGCTGTTCACCACCGGTGAGCCGGCCCGGCCCGAAGGAAGCATCGGCCGGCCGGTCGTGGCCGACGCCGCCGGTGAGAACTACACCATCTCCTTCAACCTCGACGGCCTCCAGGGGTCCGTGCAGAGCCCGACGCATGCGCGCGAATCGATCCTCAACGCCGCGCTGCGGGTGCGCCCGGACGTGCCGTTCGCCTGCGCCGGGGGAGTGTGCGGGACCTGCCGTGCGAAGGTCGTCGAGGGGTCCGTGGCGATGGAGGAGAACTACGCCCTGGAACCCGACGAGGTGGCGGCCGGCTTCGTCCTCACCTGCCAGGCCCACCCGACCAGCGACGCCGTCGCGGTCGACTACGACGCCTAGGAGCGCCCATGTCCGCACAATCCGAGATCCCGGCGTCGTCGAGCACCGATGCTGCCACCGGCATGGTCCGGCTGGGCATCGCGGACGGTATCGCCGAGGTGGTCCTGGCCGCCCCGTACCGGCTCAACGCCATGGACGAGCAGGCGCTCACCGATCTCGCTTCGGTGTACGCCGAAGCGGCTGCCGGTGTCCGCGAGGGGACCGTCCGGGCCCTCGTGCTGCGCGGCGAGGGTCGGGCGTTCTGCGCCGGACGGGACCTCGGCTCCATCGACCCGGGATCCGACGACGCCTACGGCTTCCTCGATGCCGCGCTGACGCCCCTGCTGCGGACGATGGCGGACTTCCCCGCGCCGACCTTCGCCGCCGCCCAGGGGGCGTGCCTCGGCGTCGGACTCGGCCTGCTCCTCGCGACGGACGTCGTGTACGTGGCGGAGGACGCGAAGATCGGCTCGCCCTTCGCGAACCTCGGGCTCGTCCTCGACTCGGGCGGGCACTGGCTGTTCACCGAGCGGCTGGGCCCGCACCGCGCCCTCGACCTCATGTACACGGGCGACCTCATGAGCGGTGCCGAGGCCGTCGCGGGAGGATTGTTCAGCCGGGCCGTCCCCGCCGCGGACCTGGTCGACTTCACGCGGTCGAAGGCCGTGCGCGCTGCGAGCGGTCCGCTGCAGGCGTTCGTCGCCTCGAAGCAGCTCGTCGGCCGGATCCGGGACGAGCGCCTCGGCCTGTGGGATGCCATCCGGGGGGAGAACGACGTCCAGGGCGTGCTCGGTACCTCGGACGACTACCGCGAGGGCCTGGAGGCGTTCAGGGAGAAGCGGCCGCCGCGTTTCCACTGACGGACGGCAGGCTCCGCAGCGTCCGGTGTCCGGCGGACGCTGCGGGTCGTCCATCCCGCCCGTGTGCGCGCAGCGATACTTCCCGGGCCGGTCGACGGCGACCGGGTCAGGACCCGGTCCGGGGCATCAGCCCGCGAGCGCGAGTGCCGCGCTGCTGCCCAGGGCCCGCGCGAGTTCGTCCGCCGCTCGGCGTGCACGCTCGTGCAGGGCCAGCGCATCCGCCTCGACCGCCCAGTCGGACGCCGTCGCGAAGACGGCCGTCGGCACCACTGGTGTGCGCAGGTAGGAGAACAGCGGTCGCAGCGCATGATCCAGCACCAGCGCGTGGCGGAGGCTGCCGCCCGTCGCGCCGATGATCGTCGGGGTCCCGGTGATCGCCGTGGGATCGAGCAGGTCGATGAACGCCTTGAACATCCCGCTGTAGGAAGCTGCGAAGACAGGCGTGACGACCACGAGCGCGTCGGCGGCACCCACCGTCGCGAGGGCTTCTTCGAGGCGGGCGCTGACCGGGCCGGTGAAGGCCGCGGCGATGTCGCCGAACAGGTCGCGGAGCTCGATCACCGTGGGGTCCACCTGCGTGCCGGCCGGGGCGAGGGCGGCCGCTACCTCGTCGGCGAGCAGGTCGGCCAGCAGCCTGCTGGACGACGGCGTGCTCACCCCTGCCGCCACCACCACGAGCCCGACCCTCTCCGGCATGGTCTGTGCCGGCCCAGTTCCATAGCTTTGCATGTTCTGGTGAACGCGATGGCGCGGTCCGCCATTCCCGGGCCGAGACCGGGGCGTGGGGAGGACCTCCAGCTCCGCAGGGCCCGCAGGGAAGTACGCGGTGCTCCCCGACCGGGGGGTTTCAGCGCGTGTCCAGGTCCTCGAAGACGAGGAAGGTCTGGGTGTCAAGCACTCCCGGCATCGACTGGAGCTGGTCGAAGATCACGCGCCGCAGTCCCACGTTGTCCTCGGCCCGTACCAGGAGGATCACGTCGAAGTCACCGCCCACGAGCGCGATGTGGTGGATCTCCGGGACGTTCCGGAGCTTCTCCCTGAGCTCCCGCCACGAGTGCTGCCGCACCTTCAGGGTCACGTAGGCGGAGGACCGCAGGCCGGCCTTCGTCGGGTCGATGATCGCGGTGAAGCGCGTCAGGACCCCGTCCTCGGTGAGCCTCGCGATGCGCGAGTAAGCGTGCGCGCGGGAGATATGCACCCGCTCGGCCACGGAGGTGACGGACTGCCGGCCGTCCCTCGTCAGCTCGGCGAGGATCTTCCGGTCGACGTCGTCGAGGGTTCCGTCCGCCACGTGTCAACGCTCCTTCGCGTAATCCAGCTCACACTGCCAATTCGTCCAAAGAATACCGCCTATCGATCGTCATCATCCAGAGTCCTGCAACTTCGTGGATACAAAAGAGGCCGCTGACCATACTTGATCTACACAGCATCCAGCGCCGGAGCTACCGCTCCCAGCTGGAAGAGGCGCCGCTCCTGCGGCGCGTGATGGAGGCGGAATGAGTACGGCAACGAACAAGGGACGTGGAAGCCTGATGGGCGGAGCGCCCGGCGGAACACCGTCGGCGCACGCACTGCTTCCCTCGGCCGAGCCCGTGCAGCTGGTCGACCAGGACGGGCAGCCGACCGACGACGAGCGCTACCCGATGCCGGACGGCGAGCGGATGCTGGATGCCTACGCTCGCCTGGTCACAGGGCGCCGCATCAACGACCAGGCCAATGCGCTCGTGCGCCAGGGGCGTCTCGCGGTCTACCCGTCGTCGCACGGGCAGGAGGCGTGCCAGGTCGCGGCCGCCGTCGTGCTGGGCGGGGAGGACTGGCTGTTCCCCACTTACCGCGACACGGTCGCCGTCATCACGCGCGGCGTCGACCCCCTCGAGGTGCTCACCCTGCTGCGCGGGGACTGGCACGCGGGCTACGACCCGTACCAGCACCGTGTCGCCACCCAGGCCACGCCGCTCGCCACGCAACTGTTGCACGCGGTCGGCGTCGCCCATGCCGCGAAGCTGCGCGGCGAGTCCACCGTGGCCCTGGCGATGTGCGGCGACGGTGCGACGAGCGAGGGGGACTTCCACGAGGCCCTGAACTTCGCCGCCGTCTTCCACGTCCCCGTGGTCTTCTTCATCCAGAACAACGAGTTCGCGATCTCGGTACCGCTGAAGAACCAGACGGTGGCTCCCTCCCTGGCGCACAAGGCCATCGGCTACGGCATGCCGGGCGAGCGTGTGGACGGCAACGACCTCGCGGCACTCCTCGCCGTGCTCGGCGCCGCGGTGGACAGGGCGCGCGACGGTGGCGGGCCCTCGCTGGTCGAGGCACACACCTACCGCATGCAGGCGCACACCAACGCCGACGACGCCACCCGCTACCGTTCCGCCGAGGACGTCGAGCGCTGGGTGCCGAGGGACCCGATCGCGCGGATGCGCTCCTACCTGCGGGCACTGGACCTGCTGACGGAGGAGGGCGAGCGGGTGCTCGCCGACGAGGCGGACGCTGTCGCCGCGGCGATCCGCAGCGGACTCAATACGGAGGTCGACGTGAACCCGGCAGAACTCTTCGAATACGTCTATACGGAGAAGACGTCGCAGCTGCGTGAGCAGGCTGCGCTGTTGCGCGAGGAACTGGCTCGGGACGCGGCAGCGGCCGGGACCGACGGTTCGACGGGAGGGGACCAGCGATGACGCAGACAGCACTCGGCGCTCCTGCGCCGGGCACCGACGGCAGTCCCGGGACCGGTGCGCGCCCCGCTCCCCGGGCCACGACGTTCGCGAAGGCCCTCAACGCCGCGCTCGCCGACGCGATGCAGGCCGACGCTGCCGTCCTGATGTTCGGCGAGGACGTCGGCACGCTGGGTGGCGTCTTCCGCATCACCGACGGCCTCACCGCCCGCTTCGGTGAGGAGCGCTGCTTCGACACGCCGCTCGCCGAGGCCGGCATCATGGGCATGGCCGTGGGCATGGCGATGAACGGCATGAAGCCCGTCGTCGAGATGCAGTTCGACGCGTTCGCCTACCCGGCCTTCGAACAGGTGGTCAGCCACGTCGCGAAGATGCCGAACCGGACGAAGGGCAAGGTGCGCCTGCCGATCGTCATCCGTATCCCGTATGCCGGTGGGATCGGCGGGGTGGAGCACCACTGCGACTCCTCCGAGGCCTACTACGCCCACACGCCCGGCCTGACGGTGCTCGCCCCGGCCACGGTCCGCGACGCCTACTTCATGCTGCGCGAGGCCATCGCCTCTCCCGATCCCGTGGTGTTCCTCGAGCCCAAGAAGCTGTACTGGTCGAAGGAGGAGGTGGATCTCGCCGAGCTCCGCCGCACCTTCGACGACGGCCAGGCGCCGCGGCGCATCGGCCGCGCCGTCGTCGCCCGCCCGGGCACCGACGCGACCCTCATCACCTACGGGCCGTCCGTCCCCACCGCGCTCGCCGCAGCTGCGGCGGCTGCCGAGGAGGGCCGTTCGATCGAGGTCATCGATCTGCGCTCCATCGTCCCGTTCGACGACGAGACCGTCTGTGCGAGTGTCCGGAGGACCGGCCGCGCCGTCGTCGTGGCCGAGGCCCCCGGCTTCGCGTCGGTGGCGTCCGAGATCGTGGCCCGCGTGCAGGAACGCTGCTTCCACTCGCTCGCCGCACCGGTGCTCCGCGTGACCGGCTTCGACATCCCCTACCCGTCGCCGAAGCTGGAGCACTTCTACCTGCCGAGCGTCGACCGCATCCTCGACGCCGTCGACGCCCTCCAGTGGGAGGATCGGCCGTGAGCGTGCCGACCATCGCGTCGGGGCTCCTCGTGTTCGGCCTGCCCGACCTCGGTGAAGGCCTCACAGAGGCGGAGCTCGTGTCCTGGCTCGTGGCCGAGGGTGACACCATCGTCGTCGACCAGCCCGTCGCCGAGGTGGAGACCGCCAAGTCCGTGGTCGAGGTGCCGTCGCCCTTCGCCGGCACCGTCGCCGTGCTGCACGGTCGGCCGGGCGAGGTGCTCGACGTCGGGGCACCGTTCCTGTCCGTCCGACCGGAGGGCGTCGAGCCCGCAGCCGGAGGCCCCGTGTCCGGCGCTCCCGCTGCAGTCTCCGCCCCGACGGCCCAGGGGAACCCGGCGGCTGTCGCTGGATCGCGGTCTGCTACTGAAGCGTCGTCCGGCGCTGGATCGCCGTCTGCTACTGAAGCGTCGTCTGTCGCTGCGGCGGCAGCGGCACTGCGCGGGGATGCCGGTGTACCCACGGCGGCCACGCAGGGCGGCGGCGAGGGACCGGCCGAGGCCGAGGGTTCCGGCAACGTCCTGATCGGTTACGGGACGCCCGGCGCGCTCGCGGGCGGGCGGCGGCGCCCTCGGCGGGGAGCGCCACCCCGCTCGGGAGCGACGCCGGTGGACGCCGATGCGCCTGCCCTTGCACATGACACTGCTCCGGCCACTACACGTGACACTGCTCCGGCCACTGCTCAGGCCGCTCCCTCCGTGCCCGGGGTGGCCGGTGCGTCCCGGCCGATCGACGCGCCTGGAGTCGAGCGGGCCACGGCATCGGCTGACGCTCCGGCCGCCGCGCCCCTGTGCGTGTCGCCGCTCGTCCGCAAACTCGCCCGCGACCACGGTCTGCGCCTCGACGACATCCGCGGATCGGGGGAGAAGGGGCTGATCCTGCGCCGCGACGTCGAGCAGGCCGTCGCGGAACCCAGGACGTCGCCTGCCGCCGGGCAGTCGCCGTCGGACGGGAGCCCCGAAGGCAGCGGCACGCAGGCAGCCGGCCGACCGGCCGACCCTGTAGACACTGTCGACACTGTCGACCCCCGATCAGGGCTCGCGGTCCTCGACCGTACCCCCCTCCGCGGTGTGCGCCGGACGATCGCCGACGCGATGTCCCGCAGCCGGCGCGAGATCCCGGAAGCGACCGTGTGGGTGGACGTGGACGTGACGGCCCTCGTCGAGCTGCGGGAGGGGATGAAGCGGAGGACGCCCGAGGCCGTACCCGGCATGCTGGCCTTCGTGGCACGCTTCGTCGTCGCCGGTCTCGCCCGCTACCCGGAACTGAACACCAGGATCGCCACGCGGGACGACGGCAGCCTGGAGATCGTGCACGTCGAGGGCGTCAACCTCGGCATCGCCGCGCAGACCGACCGGGGGCTCGTGGTCCCCAGCGTGCGCCGGGCGGACACGCTGTCGGCGCGCGAGCTCGACGCCGAGATCCGCCGCCTGGCCACCCTCGCCCGCAGTGGCAGGGCGACGCCGTCGGACCTGTCCTCCGGCACCTTCACGCTGAACAACTACGGGGTCTTCGGCGTGGACGGCAGTGCGGCGATCATCAACTACCCGGAGTCGGCGATCCTCGGCATGGGCCGGATCATCGACCGTCCGTGGGTGGTCGACGGTCAGCTCGCGGTGCGGAAGGTGACCGAGCTGACGCTCGCCTTCGACCACCGCGTGTGCGACGGCGGCACGGCCGGAGGCTTCCTGCGCTTCGTCGCGGATGCGATGGAGAATCCCGGGGGCATGCTCGCCGACCTGGAGTCGTCGGACCCGTCGTCCGCCGCTGTCGTGTCCGCCACTGTCGTGTCCGCCACTGTCGTGTCCCCGGGGCCCGGCTGCTACTCGTCGGGGTCGCGCAGCAGCCCCCGCTGGGCGAGGTCAGCGTCGGGTGACGACTCCTCGGGCAGGGGATCCGTCGCGGGCGGCACGTCCTCGGACACGTAGTCCTTGAGGCCCACGGCCACTTCCTCCCGCTCGGTGGCGAGGGCGAGGGCATCGTCGTCGACATGGTCGTCGGACTTCCCGTGGGTCCGGCGTGAGGGGCGGGGCAGGGCGTCGTTGTCGGGATTGAGATCGTCGAGGGTGGGGAACTCTTCGTTGATATCAGCCATCCTCCCATCCTAGGAAAGCACCGCGCGGGGGTCCACCGGGGTACCGGGCAGTGTTCGGCTTCCGCAGGCAGGCCCGGCGGCCTATGGTCCGGCGGCTCATGGTCCGGTGGCCGTGGCGGATGCCCGAGCGCTGTCGGGTGGGGCCGGCGTGGTCCGCTCGCGGACACTGGCATACAGCAGCATGTCCCGTCGCTCGCCGCCGATCTCCTGGTGGGACCTCAGCAGACCCTCGCAGACGTAGCCGGCCCGCTCCGCGGTCCTGACGGATGCCGTGTTCCACGGCTCGATGAAGAGCTCGATCCGGTGGATCGCCGGAAGGGACCAGGCGAACCCGGTCACCGCCCGCACGGCGTCGGCGGCAAGGCCTCGGCCGCGAAAGGACGGGGCGATCGCGTAGCCGACCGTCGCGCGACCCGCTCCGGACTCCCGTAACCAGAGGCCCACGAAGCCCACGCACCGCCCCTGGGCGGTATCGACGACGGCGAAGGAGAATCCCGCACCCTCCGCGTGGCGTGCCCTCTGCCGCTCCACCCACAATCCGGCCTGCCCGGCCGTGGCACGGGGAGGGAGGGTGCCGATCATCGGCACGTACGGATCCTGTGAGAGCTCCCTGGCAGCATCGGCGTCGTCCCGGCGGAACTGCCGCAACTCGACGCGGCCGTGGGTCGGGGCGAGCAGGGGCCACGGGGGAACAGCGCCGGCGCTACCCATCGCCGGGGGTCCGCCAGAAGTCCGCCTCGCGGGCGGGGTGCGGCGGGATGACCTGCGGAAGGGCCCGGACCATCATCAGCCCGCGCTGTTCCGGGGCGAAAGCCTGGGGCATGTCCCTGATCCTTCCGAGCCGGAGGTCCCCGGCCTCACGCCAGTCGCCCTCCGTCGTCGGCCTGACCGTCATCCTGCCCATCCCACCAATCTAGCGGGCGGCGCTCGCGTCAGCTCCGTGCCGCGGTCTCGACGGGGGCAGGCCGGCGGCCGCGGCGTTGCGCGCCCGCGCCGGCCAGGACCACGAGGAGGATCCCGAGGACCTGGAACGGGGATGGTTGCTGGTGGAGGATCACCAGCCCCAGCAGGAGACCCAGGGCGGGTTCCAGCGCCATGAGCGTCCCGAACGCGGCAGCCGTCATCCGCCGCAGCGCCAGCATCTCGAGCGCGAAGGGCAGGACCGGAAGCAGGAGGGCGAGGCCGGCCGCGGCCCCGAGGATGGGAAGGGTCACGTGCCCTGCCGCCTGCGGGATGCCGACGACGGCGGCGGTGATGGCGGCGACGGGAATCGTCAGGGACAGCGAGGAGATCCCGGTGAAACGGTCGCCGATGCGCTGCGTCAGCATGATGTAGACCCCCCAGCCCACGGCGGCGAGTGCCGCGTACAGGACGCCCTCCAGATTCACCTCACCGTGCCACGGCTCGGTGAGGAGCACCACCCCGCACAGCGCGAGGCCGGGCCAGGCCAGCGCCGGCAGGGAGTGGCTGCGGAGGGCCGCGACGGTGAGCGGACCGAGGAACTCGATGGCGACAGCCGTTCCGAGTGGGATGTGCTCGAGCGCGGAGAGGAAACCGACCGTCATGAGTCCGGTGGTGACGCCCAGCCCGAGCAGCACGGGCACATCGGTCCGCCGGATCCGGGACAGGGGTGGTCGGGCGATGATCAGGAAGATCACTGCGCCCATCGTCAGTCGGAGCCATGCGGTACCGGCAGCACCCACCTCGGCGATGAGACCCACCGAGAGTGCCGAGCCCAGCTGCACCGACAGCATCGCGGTGACAGCGAACCCCCACGGCGGTACCGTGCGTGCCGCCCCGGTCACGGGGTGCTCCCGGTCGGGTCGGTCTGCCGGCGGCCGAGGACGCGGCGGGCGACGGTGACGTCCGGTCCGAGACGGAGCAGGTGGCCCGCGAGGTCGTCGGCGGCCGCGGTGAGGTCGTCGTCGGTGCTGGGTGCGAGGGCGTCGAGGATGAACAGCGCCGTCGTGGTGTCGTCGGTCAGCCGGGTGCGGCGGCCCTGGCGCCAGTTCCAGCGGCGGCAGGTGACGCCCTCGTCATCGCGCCAGACGACCTCGCCCGGCTCGGGGTGCTCGACGACGGGCTCGCCGTTGCTCGAGGTGTCGAAGACCTCCTCTCCGGTGGCACGGACGAGGGCGGGAGCGCCACGGTATCGGCCGAGGTCCTCGCCGCCGAGCGGGATCAGGTGTAGCACGGAGACGGCGTTGTAGATGTCGGTCAGCCGGTTGACGCGCGGCAGGCCCGAGGGGCCGCGGCGCAGGAGGGCTTCGAGGCTGTTGCGGGTGCGGTTCGGTCTGGCACCGAAGGCCTGGTACGCCTCACGCCATGCCGCCACGGCCGGCAGGTCGGCCACCGGCCGGTCCACGGCGAGGATCGCGGCTTCGGCCGCCTGCAGCAGTGCCTCGCTCTTCGCGTCGCCCGGTCCCGGGACGAGTCCGTCGACGGCGATCAGCAGCGCCCGGTAGTCAGGGCGCAGCGTGAGGACGGCGTCGTCGACCCGGGCGGTGTCGAGGAAGTCGCGCAGGGGAGCGGCGTCACGCATGGGACACCTCCTGACGGGCGGATCCGACACCCGGTTCGAAGACGGCGAGGGAGAATCTGACCGCCTCTGCACCCCGGTTGCTGTAGGAGTGCGCCACATCTCCGGGGAACGTCATCGCGTCCCCCTCCGTCAGGGAGACCGTGTCCTCCCCGACGGAGACCGTGACGCTGCCGGACCGGACGTGCAGGAGTTCCTTCGTCCCGGCCGCGTGGGCCTCGCTCGCATGGTGGTCGCCGGGTTCGAGGATCCAGTCCCACAGCTCCACGACGTCGGGTGACTGCGTGCCGGCGACCAGAGTCCCCCGACCCCCGAGTTCTCCCGTCCACAGTGCGGCGCCGTCGCCGTTACGCGTGACGGCCAGCGACCGGGACCGTGGGGGTTCGACCAGTGCGGGCAGGCCGACGCCGAGGGCGTCGCTGATTCTCAGCAGTGTGCCCACGCTCGGATTCACGGCGCCCTGCTCGACGTTGACGACCATGCGACGGCTCACGCCGGCTGCGTCGGCGAGCTGATCGAGTGTCCAGCGCCGGCCCTGACGTTCGAGCCGCACCCGTTCGCCGATCGCTGTTGCAAGTCCTGTCGCGTTCTCATCCATAAGTGCAGCATAGTGCACTTGAAGTGCATTGGGCGAGGAGGAGGTTCGACAGGGGTTCCGGGCCATGTGCTCCTCTCCGGGGTTCATCCGTTCCTGGCGTGCGCACGTGGTGAAGATCATGGGCTCCGGGCGGCCCGGATGCGCCCATACTGGAGACATCAGATCGGGCTCATCCTGGTGATGCGGACGATCCTGTCGAAGGGACACGCCTCGCGGTGTGCCCGCCGGGCATCTCCTCGGGCCGTCAAGCAGCCGGCGGTCCGAGGAACGTCCCCTCCCGCGAGGACTCCGCCCGCTTCTCCAGTATCGCGGGGGTGCCGGCCAGGCGCGGCCCGTGCGGCCGCCGGGAATCGGGTTGCCGTCGCCCCCAACCTGCCCGACCGGACCCCTGCCGACCGGTGACGCCCCTTCCCCGCGGCTCTGCCACGGAAATCTTGATGGGAAGCACCGGGTGGGCGTGAATCGCGGCGGTGCATAGTGGAAGCACCCTGAAAGATGTCCCCGACCCGTTCGCGGGACTCCGCCGGATACACCGACGAGCCTCGTGCACGAACGTGGGAGTCTTTCCGTCCGTCAAGCAGCCGGCGCATGGGAAGACGTCGGCGGCACGTCCACGACCGAAGCTCCGGACGAGAACCCAGGGATTGTAAAGACCACCGACCTGAACGGCAACCGCTGTCGCGATCAGCGACAGCAGGTGGAGGATGGGGAACGAGGAAGCTGCGCCGCGGCGGGATCCCGATCGGGATCCGCTTGCTGGGAAGTGCACGCACGCGACGAAGCGCTCGAGCAATACCCGCGGGTTCGACTCCGGGCCCGTTCTCACCACGCAGTGATCGCACAGTGAAGGATACAAATCCCATGAACAAGATGCGCCTCCTCGCAGTACCCGCCCTCGCCATCAGCGCCGTCGCTCTGGCAGGGTCCCCGGCGGTGGCCGCCGATGGCAGCTACTCGTCGACCCTCGGTCAGCTCAACGGCACCACCGGCACCGGCACCGTCACCCTCGACGTCGTGGGCGACCAGGCCACGATCAACCTCCAGGTGTCCGGCCTCGCCGAGACGTTCCAGGGTGCCCCGTACCCGCACGTGCAGCACATCCACGGCGGAGCCACCGGTACCTGTCCCACGCCCGCGAACGACGCCAACGCCGATGGCATCGTCAGCGTCACCGAGAGCGCCCCCGTCTACGGTGGCATCCTGGCGACGGTCACGACGTCGGGCCCCACGAGCCCTGCGGAGGCCCTGAACCTCCAGCTGGGTGGGCAGGGTGGGAACTACGCCATCCAGCGCACCTTCACCGTCGACGCCGCCACCCTGGCGGAACTCGAAGCGGGCAGGGCCGTGTTCAACGTGCACGGCCTCGATCCCGCCACGACGCCGTCGACGCCCGAGGCGTTCAACGCGCCCAGCGATCTCGACCCGTCACTGCCCCTGGGTGCTACGTCGACCGCGCTGTGCGGCACCCTCGTGAAGACCCAGATGGGCGCGATGCCGTCCGGCGGGGCGGGCACGGGCGCCACGGTGGAGCCCTCCTCCAGCCAGGCCGGCATGATCGCCCTCGGCGGGGGCCTGGTGCTCGCGGCTGCGGTCGGTGGCACGTACGCGGTGCGCCGGAGCCACGCGAAGGCCTGACACCGGCTGCCGCACGTCCGGTCCGCCCTGCCGCTCCCCCCGGGGTCCGGCGGGGCGGACCGACGCGACGCACAGCGGCCGCCGTGCGCACCCCCGGTGCGCGGCAGCCGCTGTCCTGTCTTCCGAGGCCACCGCGCCTCCCGTCCTCCCCACCCCGTGTCCTCCCCGCGCTCCGACGACCGTAGGGTGGGGTTGGTGATCGAACCGATGAACAGTCTCCCCTCGGACACGAGTACCCGCGACGGTTTCGTCCGGGTCCGGGGTGCAAGCGAGAACAACCTGCGCGGCGTCGACGTCGACTGCCCACGGGACGCCGTCGTCGCCTTCACGGGTGTGTCCGGCTCGGGGAAGTCCTCGCTGGCCTTCGGCACCATCTACGCGGAGGCCCAGCGCCGGTACCTCGAATCGGTCGCACCCTACGCGCGCAGGCTCCTCCAGCAGGGGAACATGCCGCACGTCGCCTCCATCACCGGGCTCCCTCCCGCCGTCGCCCTGCAGCAGCGCCGCGGGACCCCGAGTGTGCGCTCCACCGTGGGCACCCTGACCACGCTCTCCAATTCGCTCCGGATGCTGTACTCACGTGCCGGGACCTATCCCGCGGACACCCCGGACAGGCTGGAGTCCGACGCCTTCTCGCCCAACACCGCTGCCGGTGCGTGCCCGCGCTGCCATGGCCTCGGGGTGGCGCGCGACGTCACCGAGAAGACGCTCGTCCCGGACCCGTCCCTGACCATCCGCGAGGGCGCCATCGCCGCCTGGCCCGGCGCCTGGCAGGGCAAGAACCTGCGCGACGTCGTCAGCGAGCTCGGCTACGACATCGACGTCCCATGGCGCGAGCTCCCGGAGGAGGCGCGCACGTGGCTCCTCTTCACGGAGGAGCAGCCGGTGGTGCAGGTGACGCCGCAGCGCGACCGCGTGGCCAAACCCTACAAGGGACGGTTCTGGAGTGCGAAGAGCTATGTCATGCACACCCTGCACGACTCCCAGAGCCAGCAGATGCGTGACCGCGTGCTGCCGTTCATGGAATCCGGCCCCTGCGGGCTGTGCGGCGGCACTGGGCTGCGGCCCGAAGCGCTCGCCGTGACGTTCGGCGGGCTCTCGATCTCCGAGACCAACGCCCTGCCGCTGGAGGACCTGGCCGCGCACCTGGAACCTGCTGCGACGCTCGAGCATCCCACCGCCGCGTACCGCTCCTCCACCTCGGGTGAGGGCACGGAGGTGTCGGTCACGATCAGCAGGGACCTGGTCCAGCGGCTCGGTGTCCTGGTGGACCTCGGACTCGGGTACCTCAGCCTCAGCCGGGCGACGCCCACCCTCTCACCGGGCGAGATGCAGCGCCTGCGGATCGCGACGCAGCTGCGGTCCGGCCTCTTCGGCGTCGTCTACGTGCTCGACGAACCGTCCGCGGGACTGCACCCGGCCGACGTCGAGCCGCTCCTGGCCGTCCTCGAAGCCCTCAAGGACGCCGGGAACACCGTGTTCGTGGTGGAGCACAACATGGACGTCGTGCGGCGCTCGGACTGGATCGTCGACGTCGGTCCTGCGGCGGGGGAGGGTGGCGGCACCATCGTCTACAGCGGACCCGCCGACGGGCTCGCCGATGTGCCCGGGTCCGTCACGGCTCCCTTCCTCGCCCGGACCGCACCCGACGGTGCTGCGTCACGGGAACCGCGTGAACCCGCCGGCTGGCTGCGCCTCGAAGGGATCCACCGCCACAACCTGCGGGGGCTCGACGCCGACGTCCCGGTGGGGGTCCTGACCGCCGTGACCGGCGTCTCGGGCTCGGGGAAGTCCACGCTGGTCGGCAAGGTGCTCGCTGAGACGGTCGGTGCCCGGGTGCGGGACGAGACGCCGAGCGATGGCGGCGGGACGGCCGACGACGACGACGCGGTGACCACCGTCGTGGGGCGCCTCGACGGTATCGAGGACATCGACCGCCTCGTCAGCGTGGACCAGAAGCCGATCGGGCGGACGCCACGCTCGAACCTCGCCACCTACACAGGGCTGTTCGACGCGGTTCGGAAGGCCTTCGCGGCGACCCCCGAGGCGAGGTCGAAGGGCTTCGGCGCGGGCCGCTTCTCCTTCAACGTGCAGGGCGGCCGGTGCGAGACCTGCCAGGGCGAGGGCTTCGTCGCGGTGGAGCTCCTGTTCCTCCCCGGGAGCTACGGTCCCTGCCCGGTGTGCCACGGCGCCCGGTACAACGAGGAGACGCTGACCGTGCCGCTCCGGGGACGCACCATCGCGGACGTCCTCGCGATGACGGTCGATGACGCCGCCCCGTTCTTCGCGGATCTCCCCGGCGTGGCGCGTTCGCTCGCCACACTCAGGGAGGTGGGACTGGGATACCTGCGCCTCGGGCAGCCGGCCACCGAGCTGTCGGGAGGCGAGGCCCAGCGCATCAAGCTCGCGACCGAACTGCAGCGCGCACGGCGCGGGCACACCCTGTACCTGCTGGACGAACCGACCACGGGCCTGCATCCCGCGGACGTCGTCCTGCTGCTCGGGCAGCTGCGCAAACTCGTGGAGGCCGGCAACACGGTGGTCGTCGTCGAGCACACCATGGCGGTCGTGGCAGCGGCCGACTGGGTGATCGACCTGGGCCCCGGCGGCGGGTCGGCGGGCGGGAGTATCGTCGCGACCGGCACGCCCCGGGACGTGGCGGCGCTCGATGCCGGGACCAGCGTCACGGCCCGCTACCTGGCGGCGCATCTGGAGGCCCGTCCCGACGGCGGCCCTCGGGCGGCCTGACAGGGCAGCCTGAGCGGGCGGCCTGAGCGGGCGGCCTGACAGGGCAGGGCGGCTGCACGGGTGCCGGCTGCACGGGTGGCGGCTGCACGAGTTCCGGCTGCACGAGTTCCGGCTACACGCGTGCCCATTACACGCGTGCCGGCTGTCCGCGTGCCGGTTACACGAGTGCCGGCGCGAAGTCGGTGCGGGTCGGAGCCCGATCGTCGAGCGACCTCCACGCGGACTCGAGGATCCCGACGGCCAGACGCGTGTCCTCGAGCGGGTAGCTGAACGGGACACGCAGGAAACGCTCGAAGACGCCGTCGATCCCGAAGCGCGGTCCGGCACCCAGCAGCAGCCCGCGGTCGCGGGCGGCGAGCGCCAGCTGTGAGCTGACCGGCGCGCCGAGGTTCACCCAGGTGGAAAGACCACCCGCCACGTGCGGTACCTCCCACTCCGGCAGCACGCCACGAAGGAGCTCCTCGAGCCGGCTGCGGCCCTCGGCGAGCTGCCGCGCGCGGAACCGCAGCAGCTCGTCGTAGCTGCCGAGCAGGTCGAGGGCGATGAGCTGCTCGAGGACGGGTGTCCCGAGGTCCTGCGCGTACCGGGACTGCACGAGCCGGCGGATCAGACCCTCGTCCGCCCTGATCCAGCCGATCCGCAGCCCGCCCCACACGGTCTTGCCCATCGAGCCGATCAGCACGGCAGGGCCGAACGCGGCGAGGGGTGGCAGGGCCTCGCCGTCGATCCGCAGCTCGGCCATCGTCTCGTCCGCGACGACGACGGTGTCCTGCCGCTGGGCGGCCGCCATCAGTCGTGCGCGCTGGTCGGCGGGCATGACGGCGCCGGTCGGATTGTGGAAGTCCGGCATGACGTATGCGACGGCCGGGCGCCCCTGCCGGAACGCCTGCTCGAGGCCGTCGTCGTCCCAGCCCCGCGCGGCATCGACGGACACCGGGACGAGCCGACGCCCGGCCGAGCGGAGCGCCTCGTACGCGTGCGGATAGCTGGGCGCCTCGACGAGCGCGGTGCCGGCCGGGGTCAGGAGCATGCGCGCAAGGAGCGAGATGGCGTGCTGTGCACCGAGGGTCACCATGATCTGAGCGGGAGACGTGGGGACGCCGCGTGCCGAATACCTGTCGGCGAGAGCCTGGCGGAGCCGAGGGAGCCCGAGCGGGTCATAGCCGTCGCCGTTCAGGTAGGCGGGGAGGTCACGGGCCGCCCGGGCGGCAGCCTCGCCGACCTGCGGTGCTGCCGGGAGCGCCGCCTTGCTGAAGTCGAGGACGACGCCGTCGCCGCCGTCGAGGTCCGGTGCGCCCTGCCCGGGCATGGCGACCACGCTGCCCGAGCCCCGTGTGCTCTCCAGGTAACCCGCCGACCGGAGGCGTGCATACGCGGCGGCTACCAGTGTCCTGCTGACACCCAGGTGCGCGGCGAGCTCCCGCTCGGCCGGGAGGCGGGTGCCCAGCGGGATCCGTCCGTCGAGGGTGAGCAGCCTGATGCGGTCCGCCAGGGCGACATAGGCGGGCCCGGACGTACGCCAGGTGCCGAGCTCCAGGGCGAGCCTGCGGGCCGGAAGAACGATCATCAGGCCACGATGACACAATTGGCCTCTTGAAGTAAGTCCAATCAGCCGATCTACTGGATCAATGACCTTCCTCGGTGCCCGGCGTGGCCTGCAGCTCCTCATCGGCCTGTTCCTCTACGGGTTCTCGCTCGCCATGATGATCCGTGCCACGCTCGGAGTGTCACCCTGGGACGTCCTCGGTCAGGGCGGATCGCTGCAGACCGGCATCCCCTTCGGATTCATGACCAACATCATCGGGCTGATCGTGCTGCTGCTCTGGATACCGCTGAGGCAGCGCCCCGGGGTCGGGACCGTCCTCAACGTCCTGCTGGTGGGACCGAGTGCCGAGGTGGGGTTGGCGCTCCTGGCTGAACCGAGCCCGCTCTGGGCGCGGATCCTCCTGTTCACGGGTGGCCTGGTGTTGCTGGCGGTCGCGAGCGGGCTCTACATCGGGGCCCGTCTGGGTCCGGGGCCGCGCGACGGTCTCATGACAGGCCTCCACGCCCGGTTCGGCCTGCCGATCTGGCTCGTCCGGACGGCGATCGAGGGGACGGTGCTGGTACTCGGCTGGCTGCTGGGCGGGTCTGTCGGTCTCGGCACCGTGGCTTTCGCGCTGCTCATCGGCCCGCTGATCAACATCGCGCTGCCGATCTTCCGCATCCCGGAGCGTTCCCGTCCGACGCCGGACGTCGTCATCGCCTGACCGGAGGCTCGACCGGAGCCTCGACCGGAGCCGCCCCACGTCGGAGCCCCGACCGAACCCGGCAACGCCGTGCGACGCGCAAGGCACGCGCCGGGACGGTGGGTGATCGGTGGCGCGGGATGCCGACCTAGACTGGAACCCCTGCCGTCAGCGAGAGGAATCCATGAGCACCGACGTCCCCAGCGCCGAGACCCGCAGCCCCTGGCGCGAGCTTGGACCGGGCATCTACGTGCTCCGGACCGGGTTCCGGATGAACGTCGGGCTCGTGGTCGGCACGGAGAAGGCGCTCGTCGTGGACACCGGCGCCGGACCGGTCAGCGCCGCCGAGGTGTACTCCCACGTCCGTGACGTCACGGCGCTGCCGCTGATCGTCGTCAACACGCACGCCCATGCCGACCACTTCTTCGGGAACGGCTACTTCGCCGCACAGCACGTCGAGGAGTTCTGGGCGACGTCGCGGTGCAGTGCCGTCCAGGCGGAGACCGGCGAGGAGCAGCGGGGGCTGGTCGCCGCCGTCGAGCCGGCAATGGGAGCGGGCGACGGCGCGCACGCCGCCATCCTGCCGGCCAACCGCCTGGTGGACGGCAAGCCCGTGGATCTCGATCTCGGCGGTGTCTCGGTGACGCTGTTCCACCTCGGACGGGGCCACACGGATCACGACCTGCTGATCGGCGCCGGGAACGTCCTCTTCACGGGCGACCTCGTGGAGGAGGGCGCGGACCCGGTCTTCGAGGACTCCTTCCCCATCGACTGGGTGCGGACGCTCGGCAAGATGGCGGCCCTCGAAGACCTCTACGACGTCTTCGTCCCCGGTCACGGGGAGCCGGTCGCGGTCGGTGAGGTCATCACGCAGATGAACAAGATGCGCAGCGCCATCCGTGTGACGAGGACGGCGATGGACGAGGCCTCCGTGGACATGACCAAGGCCATCCCGATCCTGCCGTACGGCCCCGAGCAGTCCCGGGCGCTCCTGATCCGCCTGCGCACGCTCGCCCACTGGAGCTGGCTGACACGCAAGCATTAGCACGTACAGCCGGGATCCGGCCTGTGATCCTGATCGCGCCGAGGGCTGTTGTGGCGGTCTCGGCCGCGTTCCTACGCTGGAATCACAGACGGACGGGTTAGCAGCGGCCCTTCGAAGTTCTCCTGAAGGAGCCGCTATGTCGGAACGCCCCATGCCCACACCCCTGCCCCAGGTTCTCGAGAACCCCGGGCACCACACCGCCGACCTGCCGGTGCAGCTCCCCGCCTACAACCCCGCCGACCTGCGACACGGCGTCGTCCACTTCGGGGTCGGCGGATTCCACCGTGCCCACCAGGGTGTCTACTTCGACGAACTGGCAGGCAGGGGACTCGCCATGGACTGGGGCGTGATCGGTGTCGGCCTGCACCGCCGGGAGATAAAGGACGTGCTCGAGCAGCAGGACAATCTCTACACCGTGATCGAGCGGGGCGCGGAGGAGGACTCCGCGCGCGTCATCGGCTCCTTGGTGGACTACCTGTACGCGCCGGAGGACCCCGAGGCCGTCCTCGCCACGCTCGCGAGCGAGCGCACCCGGCTCGTGACCCTGACCGTGACCGGCTCCAGTTACCACGTGGATCCCGTGACCGGGGAGTTCCAGGCCGACGACGACGCCATCGCCGAGGACCTCGCGCACCCCGAGCGGCCCGCCACCGTGTTCGGCTACATCGTGGAGGCCCTGCGTCGTCGCCGCGAGCAGGGCCTCCCGCCGTTCACCGTCCTGTCGTGCGACAACATGCAGCGCGGCGGCGACGTGGCGCGCACCGCCGTCGTCTCCCTCGCCCGCCTGCGGGACGCCGACCTGGCCGACTGGATCGACCGCGAAGGCGCGTTCCCCTCGAGCATGGTGGACCGCATCACCCCGACCACGTCGCCCGGGGAGCGGGACGCCGTCGTGGACCGGTTCGGACTCGACGACGGCTGGCCCGTGCTCACCGAACCCTTCGCACAATGGATCATCGAGGACTCCTTCTGCAACGGACGGCCTCCCCTCGACGAGGTCGGCGTGCACTTCGTCGGCGACGTCGAACCCTTCGAACTCATGAAGACCCGCCTGCTGAACGCCGGCCACTGCGCGCTCGGCTATCACGGCCTCCTCCTGGGGCACCGCACCACGGCGGAGGCCATGGCCGACGACGTCGTCCGCGGCTTCCTGACCGCGTTCCTCGACGAGGTCATCCCGCTCCTGCCGGCGGTCCCCGGGATCGATCTCGGGGAGTACCGCGACTCCCTGCTCGGCCGGCTGTCGAACGCCTCCATGGAGGACCAGCTCGAGCGGCTCACGCGTCGCAGCTCCACGAAGGTCCCCGACTACGTGCTGCCGTCCCTGCTGGCGGCGCTCGATCAGGACAGCGCCCACCGCATGCTGCTGCTGACCATCGCAGGCTGGTTCCGTTACCTGCGCGGCGTCGACGAGCAGGGCGACGACTACGACGTGCAGGACGCTCGGGTCGACGAGATGCGACCCCTCGCCGAGGACGGACGGTTCGGCGAGTGGATCGCCGACGCCTCGGTCTTCGCCGATCTCGCCGACCGGAAGGACATCGTGGAGGAGCTGCAGGAGCTCGTGGAACGGCTGGACGCACGGGGGGTGCGTGCCGTCCTCGACACCGAGACCGGTGCGTCTGCTGGTGCGGATGCCGGCCCCGATACCGGGGCCCCGTCCGACGCGGGCGTGGGCGTGGGTTCTGCCGGTGCGGCCGCCCCGTCGCGCCTCGATCCGGCTGCCGTCCGCGCTGTCCTGTGCGATGCGGACGGCAACCTGTTCCCCTCCGAGGACGTCGCTTTCGAGGCGTCGACGGACGTCACGAACCGGCTCGCCGAGGGCGTCGGCGTGCCCGTCCGCTTCGAGCCGGAGGAACTGCGCCAGGCGACGCTCGGGAAGAACTTCCGGCGTGTGGCCGCGGAGCTGACCGAACCGGACAGCGAGTGGCCCGGTCCGGCCCGACAGCTCGGTGACGAGGAACTGGAGCAGTGGATCTCCGAGGAGAAGCACGTGGTGAGCGAACACCTGCGCACCACCCTCGAGCCCGACACCGAGATCGGTCACGCCCTCCAGGAACTCAGCCGCCGCTTCGAGCTCGCGGTGGTCAGCTCGAGCGCCACCTCACGGCTCCAGGCCTCCTTCGAGGCCACGGACCTCGGGCGTTTCTTCCCCGGGAACCGTGTGTTCAGCGCCGAGGACTCGATGCCGGAGCCCATCAGCAAGCCCGACCCCGCTGTGTACCTGTTCGCCCTCGATCAGCTCGGGGTGTCCGCTGACGCATCGCTCGCCATCGAGGACTCGGTGACGGGTGCGACGTCGGCGGTCGCAGCCGGGTGCCCCACCATCGGCAACGTCTGCTTCGTCGCACCCGAGGAGCGCGAGGAACGACGACGCCAGCTCGAGGACGTCGGAGTCGTCGCGGTCGTCGAGTCCTGGTCGGAGCTGCTCGAACTCCTCGCACTGGAGCCCGCCGTCAGCGCCGGCGCCACCGGCTGAGCGCCGTAGCTCAGGCGAGAGGCGGCCGACCGGCTGCGTCCCCGCGGCCGGCCGGTTCCTTGACCGGGGGCCGCGGGGGCGATCAGCCGGCGGAGTTCCCGAACACCGTCCGGTCGAGGAAGACGTTGCGGAACTTCCCCTCGGGGTCCATGCGTCGGGCGAGCGCACGGAAATCGTCGAAGCGGGGGTAGAGCGGCGCGAGCTGGGTGGCGTCGGCCGCGAACAGTTTGCCCCAGTGCGGACGTGCCGCGAACGGTGCCAGTGCGGATTCCAGCTCGGGCAGGAGAGCCTCGACCTCGGGCTGCATCGGCTTCCACGTGAAGTGGAGTCCGATCCCGTCGCGGCGGTAGTTGTTACTGAGCCACAACTCGTCGGCGGCCATCGACCGCACCTCGGAGACCTGCAGCAGGGGAGAGATGCGCGGCGCGAGGGCCCGCATGGCATCGATCGCCGCGACGGCGTGTTCCCGACCCACGAGGTACTCGGTCTGCAGTTCCTCGCCGTTGCTGGGGGTGAAGGCGAGCCGGAAATGTGCGAGCCGCTCCGACCACGGGCCCGGGACACCCAACTGCTGCGTGCAGTGGTCGGCCGCCATACCGGGGACCATGTGGAGGGGGCGGTCCGCAGCAGTCCCGCCGTAGAAGGACGACGGCGCAGGGGAGCCGCTGTCGACACGGCTCTTGAGCCAGGCCTGGACGATGGTGTCGCCGGACCAGTCGGTGAACAGGCTGACGCTGTAGGCGGAGGATGTGGCGGAGTCGTAATCCGCCAGCACCGCGTCCCACGGCACGTCCGTGAAGACGTCCTGGCGGACGTCGAACGTCGGCTCGATCCGCAGCGTCACGCGGTGTACGACGCCGAGCGCACCGAGACCCACCACCATGCCGTCGAAGTCGTCGTCGCCCTTGGCCACGATGAGGACGTCGCCCGACGCGGTGACGAGCTCGAGTCCGACGACGGCGGTGGCGAGGTTCCCGTTCCTGTTCCCGGAACCGTGTGTAGCGGTTGCGATGGCACCGCCGATCGAGATGTGGGGGAGGGACGCCAGGTTGTGCAGGGCGAATCCGCGCTGCTGCAGGTGCGCGGCGAGCACGCCGTACCGGGTGCCTGCGCTGACCGTGACGGTCAGTGCGGCCTCGTCGATGTCGACCGCGGGATCGAGGACATCGAGGGACACGAGGGTTCCGGGGCTGTCGGCGATGTCGTTGAAGGAATGACGCGATCCGAGAGCGCTGACGCGTGTGGCTCCTGCCACCGCCCGCTGGAGGTCGGAGAGTGAGGTCGGATGCTCGATCGTCCGGGCGCGGTACTCGTAGTTGCCCGCCCAGTTGAGCCTGTCCCGTACCTGTTCCTCGATCATGGTGGTCCTTGTCTGGCCGGTGTCGCGCCGGTGGGATGAGGAGGGGCTCGATGCTGGGAAGAGAGGCCGCAGCAACCCCTCCGGTAGGGTGCCCGCTCATCCTACAACGTTGTAGACTCACCTCACGCGTGAGGTGCAGGGCATCACGGCAGGACCGAGGGAGCGGCATGGCGGCCACACTGAAGGACGTTGCGCTGGCAGCCGGCGTCTCCATCAAGACCGTCTCGAACGTCATCAACGACTACGAGCACATCCGCGCGGAGACGAAGCAGCGCGTCATGGAAGCGATCTCGGAGCTCGGCTACAGCCCCAACCTGTCGGCGCGCAGCCTCCGCTCGGGCAGGACCGGCGTGATCGGGCTCGCCGTCCCCGAACTGTCGCTGAGCTACTTCGCGGAACTGGCCGATTCGATCATCAAGGCCGCCGAGCGGCGCGGGCTCAAGGTCCTGATCGAGCAGACCGGCGGTGATCGCGACCACGAACTCGAGATCCTCTCGAGCCCCAGGCTCCAGATGACCGACGGGCTCCTCTTCAGCGCGCTCGGGATGTCCAACGAGGACGCGCACCACCTCAACGTGAACTTCCCGCTGGTCCTCCTCGGTGAGCGGATCTTCAAGGGCCCCACGGACCACGTGACCATGAGCAACGTGGAGTCCGCCCGCGCGGCGACCGCGCACCTGATCTCCAAGGGGCGGCGGCGCATCGCCGTCGTGGGCGGACACCGGGGCGAGGTCATCGGCTCGGCCGGGCTGCGCCTGCGCGGCTACCAGCAGGCGCTCGAGGAGGCCGGCATCGCGTTCGACCCGGCCCTCGTCGGCTACACGACGTTCTGGCACCGGGCCAACGGCGCGACGTCCATGCGGGAACTGCTCGAGTCGGGCGTGGAGTTCGACGCCATGTTCGGCATGAACGACACCCTGGCGCTCGGCGCCATGCGTGTCCTGCAGGAGGCGGGCCTCCGCATCCCCGACGACGTCGCAGTGATCGGCTTCGACGACCTCGACGAGGGCCGGTACTCCCTGCCGACGCTGTCCACCATCGATCCAGGCAGGGACGAGATCGCCGACACCGCCGTCCGTGTGCTGCAGGAGCGGATCTCGCGGCGCGACGGCGATGTGCCTCCCCGCGAGTTCGAGGCGCGCTACCAGGTCATCGAGCGTGAATCCTCGGCGCTGCCCGGGTGATTCCCCGCCGTTGCACGTAACGGTTCGGCCGCTACGCGGGATTACGTCCGTGCGCGCTTGACAGTGACCCGCCTCACTCTGCATGCTACTTCTACATCGTTTACCTACAACGATGTAAATGACGGAACCGAGACCTGCTCCGGCCCTCGAACCTGAGGTCCAGGTGCAGGAGGACGGACCCGGATCAAGGAAGATTCGAGAGGGCACGCCATTCGGGTGCCCCGGCGATCCTCCTCCCTGCAGAACCTGGACCAGCCGCCCACGGGCGGACCACGGTGGATTGCCACCGCGAGAGGAAGCACAAGATATGAAAGCCACGTTCCTGGCATCGGTCGGCATCGTCGCCGTCACCGCCGTAGCACTGACCGGCTGCTCCGGAGGGGAAGCGGGTGGCGACGGAGGGGGCTCCGAAGCTGCCTCCTGCACCAACACCATCGTCAACGCCGAAGCGCCCCAGGTCACGGTCTGGGCCTGGTACCCCGCATTCAACGAGGTCGTCGACCAGTTCAACAATGCCAATGACGACGTCCAGATCTGCTGGACGAACGCAGGTCAGGGCAACGACGAGTACACCAAGTTCTCGACGTCGATCGAGTCCGGATCAGGAGCCCCTGACGTCATCCAGCTCGAATCCGAAGTCCTCTCCAGCTTCACCATCCGCGACGCGCTCGTCGACCTCACCGAATTCGGTGCCAACGACGTCAAGGCGGATTACGCCGCGGGCGCCTGGGAAGACGCGAGCAGCGGTGACGCCGTCTACGCCATCCCGGTCGACGGCGGGCCCATGGGCATGCTGTACCGCCAGGACCTCTTCGATGCTGCAGGCATCCAGGTGCCGACCACCTGGGAGGAGTTCGAGGCAGCGGCCCGCAAGCTGAAGGAGTCCGGCGATGGCGCGGTCATCGGCGATTTCCCGACCAACGGCCGTGCCTTCAACCAGGCGCTCTTCGCCCAGGCCGGTTCCGTACCGTTCGAATACGACTCCGCCAACCCGCAGGAGATCGGCATCAAGGTCAATGACGAGGGCGCCAAGAAGGTCCTCGAGTACTGGGACGGCCTCGTGAAGGACGGACTCGTCGCGACCGATGACGCCTTCACGGCCGACTACAACACCAAGCTCGTCGACGGTTCCTACGCCGTCTACCTCGCCGCGGCCTGGGGCCCCGGCTACCTGCAGGGCCTGTCCGACGCCGATCCGACCGCCGTCTGGCGTGCGGCGCCGCTGCCGCAGTGGGACGCAGCCAACCCCGTCCAGGTGAACTGGGGCGGCTCCACCTTCGCCGTGACGGAACAGGCGAAGGACAAGGAGCTCGCAGCGAAGGTCGCAATGGGCATCTTCGGCAACGAGGAGGGCATGAACCTCGGTGTCGACAAGGGAGCTCTCTTCCCGTCCTACGCCCCCGTGCTCGATTCCGATGCGTTCGCCAACAAGGAGTACGAGTTCTTCGGCGGACAGCAGATCAACAAGGACGTATTCCTCGACGCTGCTGCCGGCTACGAGGGCGCCACGTTCAGCCCCTTCCAGAACTACGCCTACGACCAGCTGACGGTCCAGATCTACGCCATGGTCCAGGGCGAGAAGGACGCGAGCCAGGCGCTCGACGACCTGCAGGCCTCGCTCGAGCAGTACGCCACCGAGCAGGGCTTCACGCTCAAGTAGCCCGCCGGCAGGGTGCCCGCCCCAGGTTGGGCACCCTGCTTCCCGGTCCCTGCGGAGACCTCCGCCCCACGTCCGTTCCGATCCCCGAGGAAAGACCATCATGGCCACGACCACCGCGCCGACGTCGTCCCACCGCGCCGAGGCACACCAGCAGGTCAAGCACCGACCGGACAGGAACTACCGGCGCCGCCAGCGCTGGGGGTGGCTGTTCGTCGCACCCTTCGCCCTGATCTTCCTGACCTTCCTGATCCTCCCGCTCGTCTTCGCGTTCCGGATGAGCCTGTTCACGAGCACGCTCGCCACCGGGGACAGGTTCGTGGGCTTCGCGAACTACGCCAAGGCCTTCACGGATCCGCTCTTCCTCGACGGACTGCTCACGGTCGCGAAGTTCGGGCTCATCATGATCCCGGCGCAGATGATCGTGGCGCTGATCGCTGCGCTCGTCCTCGACAACCTGGCCACCTGGGCGTCGAAGTTCTCCCGGTTGATGATCTTCATCCCCTACGCCGTGCCGGTGGTCATCGGCGCGCTCATGTGGGGCTTCCTCTACAGCCCGCGCTTCGGCCCCGCGGGTTCGCTCTTCGCCCTGTTCGGGGCCGAGGCGCCGAACTTCCTCTCGCAGGACAGCATCTTCGGAAGTCTCGTGAACATCGTGACCTGGCAGTGGGCCGGCTACTACATGATCATCATCTACGCCGCGCTCAGGGGCATCGACCCGGGAATCTACGAGGCGGCCGTGCTCGACGGTGCCTCGGACCGGCAGATCGCGACCCGTATCAAGGTCCCGATGATCTCCTCCTCGCTCGTGATGGTGGTCATCTTCGCCCTGATCGGGACCCTCCAGTTCTTCACCGAACCGCAAGTGCTGCGGGGCGTGGCGCAGGGTGCGATCCCCACGGACTACACACCGAACATGTACGCGTTCTCGCTGGCCTTCTCCTACAGCCAGTTCAACTACGCCTCGGCCATCTCCTTCGCGCTCGGCATCGTGGTCTTCGTGTTCTCCTTCTTCTTCCTCTTCCTTACCCGCAAGCAGAGCGGACTGAAATAAGCCATGGCACTCGTCACAGACTCACCGAAGCAGCAGGGCGGCAGGGGCCGCAGCGCGGCATCGCGCACCAGGGCCCGCAGCGGCGGACCGCGCATCGGCTCGCACATCTTCCTGCTCATCCTCGTCATCTACTTCATCACGCCCATCTGGTGGCTGACCGTCGCGAGCACCAAGGACACCGCGGGCCTCTTCGGCGGCTCGGGCGGGCCGCTGTGGTTCGATAACGAGTTCCACTTCTTCGACAACGTCCAGGGCCTGTTCGACCGCCAGAACGGCATCTACTGGCGCTGGCTCGGCAACTCGTTCCTGTACGCGATCTCGGGCGGCGTGGGTGCCACGGTCCTCGCGGTCCTCGCCGGCTACGGGTTCGCCAAGTACAGGTTCCGCGGCAGGGGCGCCTTCTTCGGCATCCTCCTCGGCGCGGTCATGGTCCCGCTGACGGCGCTCGTCATCCCGACCTTCGTCCTGCTCAGCGAGGTCGGCCTCGTCAACACCATCTGGGCCGTCATCCTCCCGTCGCTCCTCAGCCCCTTCGGCGTCTACCTCATGAGGGTGTTCGCACAGGAAGCCGTGCCGGACGAACTGCTGGATGCCGCCCGGATCGACGGGGCCGGGGAGCTCCGCACGTTCTTCACGATCGCGCTGCCGCTGTTGCGCCCGGCCATCGTCACGGTGCTCCTGCTCTCCGTCGTCGGCACCTGGAACAACTTCTTCCTGCCGCTGGCGGTCCTCAGCGACCCGCTGTTGCTCCCCGTCACAGTGGGACTGAACGGCTGGACCGCCCTGTCCAACGCCGGCAGCGGTGGCGAGGCGCTCTGGAACCTCATCACCACCGGCGCCTTCATCTCGATCATCCCGCTGATCATCGCGTTCCTCTCCCTCCAGAAGTACTGGCAGGGCGGACTGTCCCTGGGCTCGCTCAAGTAGCCCGCGGAACCGCCTTCACCTACCCACGACACCCGCACAGAAAGTAGTTCGATGCAGAACGCACGCCTCACCCTCGACCCCCATTTCACGGTCGGGCGGATCAACCGCAACATCTTCGGCGGGTTCGTCGAACACCTCGGCCGCCACGTGTACGACGGCATCTACGAGCCCGGCCACACCACGGCCGACGACGAGGGCTTCCGCCAGGACGTCATCGAGCTGGTGAAGGAGATGGGGGTCTCGACGATCCGCTACCCGGGCGGGAACTTCGTCTCCGGCTTCCGCTGGGAGGACAGCGTGGGCCCGCGGGACGAACGCCCTACGCGCCTCGACCTGGCCTGGCACTCCACCGAGACCAATCAGGTGGGCATGCACGAGTTCGCCTCATGGCTGCGGAAGGTGGACAGCGACCTCATGCTCGCGGTCAACCTCGGCACGCGCGGCACGCTCGAGGCCCTCGAGCTCCTCGAGTACTCGAACCTGCCGAAGGGCACGGCCCTCGCGGACCAGCGCATGGCCAACGGGCGTCCGGATCCGTTCGGTGTGAAGATCTGGTGCCTCGGCAACGAGATGGACGGTCCCTGGCAGCTCGGCCACCGGTCGGCCGATGACTACGGGAAGATCGCCTCGCGCACCGCGAAGGCCATGCGTCAGCTCGACCCGTCCATCGAACTCGTGGCCTGCGGGTCCTCCAGCGCCCACATGCCGACCTTCGGCGAGTGGGAGCGCGTGGTCCTCTCGCACACCTACGACGACGTCGACTACATCTCCTGCCATGCCTACTACGAGGAGAAGAACGGCGACCTCGGCTCGTTCCTCGCCTCAGCCGTCGACATGGATTCCTTCATCGAGTCGGTCGTCGCCACGGCGGACCATGTGAAGGCCGTCCGGGGCAGCTCGAAGACCATCAATATCTCCTTCGACGAATGGAACGTCTGGTACATCAGCCGCTTCGAGAACGTCGACAAGATCAAGGGCATCGACAACTGGCCGGTCGCCCCGCGCCTGCTCGAGGACTGCTATTCGGTGGCGGACGCGGTCGTGTTCGGCAACCTGATGATCTCGCTGCTCAAGCACGCGGACCGCGTCACCTCGGCGTCCCTCGCGCAGCTCGTGAACGTGATCGCCCCGATCATGACCGAGCCGAACGGTCCGGCGTGGCGCCAGACCACCTTCTTCCCGTTCGCCATCACCTCGCGCCTGGCGCAGGGTTCCGTCCTCGAGCTGAAGCTCGACGCCGGGACCTACGAGACCGGCGAGTACGGCGTCGTCCCGCTCGTTGACGCCGTGGCGACGCACGACGACGTCGCCGGCACCGCCGCCGTCTTCCTGGTCAACCGCTCCCAGACCGAGGAGATCACGGTGACCATCGACATCGCGGCGCTCGACGGCTTCACGGGCGTCAGCGCGGAGTCGCTGTACGATACGGACGTGTACGCCAAGAACACCCTTGAGGAGCCGGAGCGCGTGACCATGAAACCCAACACCTCCGCGACGTTCGACGGCGGCGCCGTCACCGTCACGCTGCCACCCGTGTCGTGGACGGCCGTCTCCCTCGCATGAGCCACCCCGAATACAGGATCGAGGGCGACGGCTATGCGGCCGTCGTCCTCGGTCTCGGAGCCGCCGTCCGTGAGCTCACGCACGAGGGACGACCTCTCGTGGTCGGCTTCGGTGCGGGTGAGGAGATGCCGAACTTCCGGGGCGCCTTCGTCGCTCCGTGGCCCAACCGCATCGCAGACGGGCGCTACTCGTTCGACGGCGTCGACTACGAGTTGCCGATCAACGAACCCGAGCGGGGCACGGCCCTTCACGGACTCGTCTTCGACATCCCCTGGACCCTCGTGGAACACACCGACTCCGCCGTGACGCTCGGGTGCACCATCGAGCCCACGGAGGCGTACCCCTTCACGGTCGCGCTGCATGCACGCTTCAGCGTCGGCCCCGACGGTTTCCGCACCGACGTCACGGCCCTGAACACGGGATCGCGGCGCGCGCCCTACGGCGTCTGCCCCCACCCCTACCTCGTGGCGGGACCGTCGCCGCTCGACGAGTGGGTGCTCGAACTCCCGGCCTCCACCGTCCTGACCGTCACCCCCGATCGCCTGTTGCCCGTGGCGAAGGAGCCCGTCGAGGGAACCCCCTTCGACTTCCGGCCGGCCCACCCCCTCGGCGACGTGCAGATCGATCACGCCTTCACGGGCATCGGTCGCGACGCAGCCGGCCTTGCGACGGTCAGGGTCACCGATCCGGCGCACGGGACCGGCACCGCGATGGTGTGGGACGAGAGCTGTCCATGGGTCCAGATCCATACGGCCGACCTCCCGCTGAAGCCCGAGAACACCCGCCTGGGCCTCGCCGTGGAACCCATGACGTGCCCGCCTGCGGCGTTCACCACGGGGGAGGACCTCGTGGTCCTCGAGCCGGGTGCGACGCACCGAACCGGCTGGACGATCACCGCTCTCTAGACGATCACCGCTCTCTAGAGGCCCGGGCCCGGCCGGCCGCCGTGCCGGTTGGCACTCGTCAGCTGTACGTGGGGAGCCGGTCCTGTCCGGGGACCTCATGGCAGCGTGCCGGGGCGTCGCCGCCGGTCAGTGTGTCGCCTGTGAGCGTGTCGCCGCCTGTCAGGGCGAGCAACTCGTCGGTTATCGCTTGGCGCGTACCGGCGGACTGCAGGATGTGGAACGACGGGTAGGCCGGCAGGCGCCGGTAGGCGGACTGCAGCGCCTCGAGACCCGACCGTGTCTCGCGGTCAGTGGCGCGCCGGCGCACCCGTTCGAGGGCGACGTCGATCGGGAGCTCGAAGTGCACGACGAGGTCGGGAGCCGGCAGGACACGCTGGAGCCACGGCACGACGACGCCGTGCGGGAGGCCGCGTGTCTCCCGCAGTGCGAGCTGGCAGTCGAGTCCGCGATCGAGGATGGCGAAGCCGTCGAACCGGACCAGCCGTACCTCGTTCACCAGCACGTTGACCACGCGGATGACGGTCTCCAGGAGGTCCTGTACCCGGGATCCGGGCGTCCATTGCAGGGCATCCCACCAGCCGCTCATGGTCCTCCGGCCGGCAGGGTTCTTCAGCACGAGCGCTGTGCCGCCGCGAGCCGTGATGACGGCTGCGAGATCACGGGCTGCGGTGCTCTTGCCGGAGCCGTCGATGCCGGTCAGGAGGATACGCACGGGGTGGACCTTTCGAGGAGGTGTACCCCCTTCCAACGGGACGGACCTCTGGCTCGTTCCCGGGCAGCCCGATGTCGATGGTCCCGCGGTAGTGTCGGGTTGCACGAACCCCAGCGGACGGAGCGGAGAGCCATGCCGGACACGATCATCACGGCCGCAGCCGTCGTCGGCTGCCTCCTGACCGCGGGTGTCTACGTCGCCTTCGCCGTGATGGTGATGCCGGCGCTGACACCGGACCCGCGGGCCGGCACGAGAGTCATGCGTGAGGTCAACCGTTGGGCGGTACGTCCGCCCTTCATCGCTCTCTTCTTCGGCACGGCGCTCCTCTGCATCGTGTTGCTCGTGCTCGGCGTCCTCGGGCGCGATCCTCTCCTGGGTCTGGGAGCTGCGGGCTACCTGGTCGGCGTGGTCATCACCGTTGTCGGCAATGTCCCCCTGAACGACGCACTTGCTCGTGCGGGTTCCGGTGGCTCGGGTGGCTCGGGTGGCTCGGGTGGCTCGGGTGGCTCGGGCGGCTTCGGCGGTCCGGGCGGTTCGGACGACGAGGATGCCGCGTGGGCCGTGTTCGTTGGTCCATGGTCGAGGCTGAACCTGGCGCGTGCGGTCGTGTCGGCGCTGGGCGGTGTTCTCCTGCTGGCACACCTGCTGGTCTGAGGGACGTCTGGGCGTTCTGGTTCGGGGTGCCGGTGCCGGTGCCGGTCCGTGACGGGATCGTCCGGCGGCACGTAGGTTGCTCGGCGCTATTCGTCAGCAGACCTACGCATAACGGCTTGCATCGCTCGCGACTCGGTACTGAGGCGCTCTGGTCGCGGCGCGGTACCCATCGCTCGGTATTCACTGCGCAACGCGGACCTGCCTCTGGTCAGGTGGCCCCGGCCTCAGGGAGCGCAGCGAGCAACTCCAGTTCCTCATTCCTCGTCAGCCCGGCCTTCCGGTCGCGCTCGAGCCCGCGGCCGCGTTCGTCGTCGAGCGTGTCCCGGAGCGTCTCGGTCAGGTCCCTGAGTTCGCCGCCCGCTGCACGGAAGGCCGCGTTGCTGCGTCGGCAGAACCCCGTGAACTCTTCCGGGAGCCATAGTGGCAGTGACCTCGGACCGGACCAGTAGGCCACGCCCTGTTCGACCAGCCACTCGGGTGACGCCTCCACCACTGCGCCCGAGTGCCCCGCGACGGAGCATGCCCGTGCAATGACCTCGTCGAACCCATGGAAATCGCCGACGGCGTTGATGACACCGACGGTTCCGGCCAGACCTGCGCTGACGGTCCAGGCAGCGAGATCGCGTACATCGATGACCTGGACGAACCGGTGCGAGAGTGTCGGCGCGAGGACGTCTTCGTCGCCGGCGAGCGCGCACCGCGAGACCCAGTAGCCGAACCTGTCGCTGCCGTCACCAGGCCCTGCGATGAGGCCGGCGCGGACCGTCAGGAGGCGGTCCCCGAGGACGTCGGCAGTCGCTCGTTCGCAGAGCACCTTGGCCGAGGCGTAGTCGTCGCCTGTCGTGTCGGCCGCGACGTCGACCAGTGCCGCGGTCTCATCCGCGCCCGGTTCGGCATTGGAAGCGTAGACGGAGCAGGAGGAGATCAGCGTCCAGTGTGCTGCCCGTTCCGCCAGGGCTGCGAGCGCACCGGCGACGTGGTCGATGTTCCACGAGACCTCGATGACCTCGTCCCAGTCGGTGTCGCTGACGGCGTCGTACGCGCGGGTAGCCGAGCGGTCGGCGGCGACAAGACCGGCACCGGGTGGAGGTGGTCCTTCCGTACCGCGGGCGAGGCAGGTGACGTGGTGACCGCCCGCGACCAGCTGGGTGGCCACTTCCCGGCCGAGCCATGCGGTACCACCGAGGATCAGGATGCGGCTCATGCCTCCACTCAACAGGAAGGGGCCCTCCCTGTCACCGTTCCTGCTGCGGGGTCTCCACGGTGTCCGGCGCCTCGGCGGTCCTGGCAGTTCCCGGCGGATTCGACGATTCGACCACGCGAGCCGCCAGCAGACGGGCCTCGCGTAGCCGCTCCGGAGGGCAGGTCCCCACAGGTGGCATCGAGAACGCGACGTCGCCGTCGTCGTGCCGGGAGACGGACTTCCCACTGCTGCGATGCACGCAGGGAAGTGCGAGCACGACGCCGCCGGCGGCGATCAGGAGGAGGGGATAGCCCCGGGCGCCGGTGATCTGGGCGAGGATTCCGAGGGAGATGCTGAGTGTGCCGAGCAGAACAAGAAACCTGGTGATCATCACACGTCCGTCGTCGTTGACTGATTGTGGTGGCACCGATAGTACTCCCCACAGTGCGGGACGTCCCACCCGCCTGGCCGTGTCACCTCGCCACAGGAGGCGGATGGCGTGCGGTCCTCGTGGGTTCTGCGGGGTCGCAGCGCGTGGGTTCGCGTCAGGTCAGGTCAGGATGCGCTGGTACAGCAGGTGGTCCTGCCAGGACCCCGCGATCCGCAGGTAGGACGGCGCCAGACCGATCACCGTGAAGCCGGTCCGGTCCAGGACGGCCCTCGAGGGCGCGTTCCGGGGCAGGACCGACGCCTGGACGCGGTGCAGCCCGAGCTCCTCGCGCGCGTGGAGCAACGCTGCCCCGAGTGCGCTCGAGCACACGCCCTGGCCCTGCAGTCCGACGTCGACCCAGTAGCCGACGTGCGCACTGAGGAAAGGACCCCGCACGATTCCGGTGAGGGTGATGGCGCCGACGATGCGCTCCTCCGTCGTCATCACCCATGGAACCTCGGTACCGGCCGCCAGACCTGCGAGATGGGTGGCGATCTGCTCCGACTGGCCTGCCGGGGTGAAGAAGGCATCGTCGCGGGACGGCTCCCATGGAGCAAGGTGGCCGCGGTTGTCCTGGTGGGCCCGAGCGAGTGCGGTCGAATCGGTCGCGGCGAGCAGACGCATGCGTACCGGGGATGGCAGGGTCGGAGGGAACACCTGCGCAACAGTAGTGGACGTACGCCGAGCTGGTGCGGAAGGTGCGGAAGAGTCATGCGGGACGAGGTCGCGGCGTGACCAGGGGCGACGCCCGCTTCACCCCGCCACTGCGCGAACTCCGGGCGGTATCTCCCGTCCTCACGCCCAGCTGAACTGTCGGGCCTCCCTCCTGGTGGCCCTTGTGCTCGCGAGACACTTCGGGCCCGATGTGTCCACTGGCACACTGTCTCCATGGCAGGAGTACCCGACACCCGGGTGGACGACTACATCGCAGCACTACCGCGCTGGCAGCAGGACATTTGTCACACGGTCCGTCGTCTCGTGCACGAGGCGGACCCCGAGGTGCAGGAGACGATCAAGCGCACCCGGCAGCCCTACTTCGTCCTCGACGGCAACGTCTGTGCGCTGCTCGCCACGAAGGACCACGTCAACGTGTTCCTGTACGACGGCGGGTTGGCGCCCGATCCGCACGGCATCATCACGGGCGGTACCTCCAACTCCACGGGGCGGACGGTCGCGCTCTACGAGGACGGGCCGTTCGACGAGGATGCACTGCGAGAGATATTCAGGGCCATCATCGCGGACAACCGTGCAGGCGGTTGGCGCAGCATCAAGAAGCGTGCAAGCCTAGGCGAATGAGCCCGATCCAGGATGTCGCCATGCCTGCGGGCGCCCTTTCCGCGTACGTGGTGCGTCCGGCTGGGCCCGTGCGGGGCGGACTCGTGCTGATCCACGAGGTATGGGGGCTCGTCGGCCATACCCGCGATGTTGCTGACCGGTTCGCCGGGGAAGGGTATGTCGTCGTCGCACCGGATCTCCTCGCCGACCAGGGCATCACCGAGGAGAACACGGCAGGAATCGGTGAGGCGATCGCGGGCCCGGACGAGGCAGCGCGTAACGAGGCGCAGCCGAAGCTCAGGGCACTCCTGGCGCCCTTGCGGAACCCCGAGTTCGGGGCACTCACCACGGAGCGGGTCCGGGCGTGCTTCGAGTTCCTGTATGACGATGCTGACGTCGCGGGGCGCGTCGGCATCGTCGGTTTCTGCTTCGGCGGAACCTACAGCTTCTCCCTCGCCATCGAAGAACCGCGTCTGATGGCGTGCGTTCCCTTCTACGGTCATGCGTCGTTCTCGGATGAGGAACTGGCGCGCATCGAGGCACCCGTCCTGGCCTTCTACGGTCAGGACGACGACCCACTCATCGCGGCGTTGCCGGCGCTCGAGGGAGCGATGGACGTCGCAGGTGTCGACTTCACGCCCAAGGTCTACCCGGACGCCGGTCACGCATTCTTCAACGACTCCAATCGCTTCGCGTATCGCCCGGGGCCTGCTGGAGACGCGTGGAACCTGACCCTGGAGTTCCTCGCTCGGCATGTCGTCTGAGTCGGCTGGGTCATCTGGGGCGTCTGAATCACCTCAGTCGCCTGGGGCGTCTAAGCCGTCTGAGTCGGCTGGATCGCCCGGGTGGGGGGTGCCCGTGGCATCGCGCGGGTCGATCGATTCGGCTGGATCGCCCGCCTTCGAATCACCCGCCTTATCCGGATCGTCCCAGGCGCCGGCAATACTGACGCCCGCACCAGCCGGCAGACCTCTTCACTTCACGCCCAGCTACCTGCTATTGGTGTTCATCGGCGGGATGAGCGGGACCCTTGCCCGGTTCGGTCTCGCCGAGGCACTCCCGACTCCCGCAGACCTGCCGCTCGGGATCTTCCTGATCAATATCGCCGGCGCCTTCGTGCTCGGACTCCTGCTCGAGGCTCTTGCGCAGTACGGTCCCGACGAAGGACGTCGTCGAGCGATCCGCCTGCTCCTCGGCACGGGCTTCCTCGGTGGCTTCACCACCTACAGCGCCCTCGCTGTCGACTCCGCCCTTCTCCTCGATTCCGGCAGGGTGGCGGAGGGAATCGCTTATCTCGCAGGGTCCGTCCTCCTGGGCCTGATCGCGACCGCGGTGGGCATCGCTGTCGGGGTGCGCGCTCGCCGTGGTCCGAGGGCTGGTCGGCGGTCCCGCCCGGGGTCGGGCCCGGTGCCCCGTCATGAGCCTGGCCCGGACGCGTCGAGGGGGATGACCTCGTGAGCGTGTTCGGCGTCCTCGTGCTCGGCGCCGCCGGAGGGCTCGGGGCGGTCACCCGGTTCATGCTCGAGGGCGTCATCAGGGCGTCGGTCCGAGGCATGGTGCCGATCGGTACGATGACCGTCAACATCAGTGGTTCGCTGTTGCTCGGGCTGCTGACCGGACTGGTCCTTGCGTCCGCGCTTCCGCCCTCGTGGTTGGTGATCGGCGGCACGGGGTTCCTTGGCGGATACACCACATTCAGTACGGCCAGCAGCGAGACGGTGCGTCTGATGCGGGCGGGTCACACGAGCGCGGCAATCATGTCAGGGATCGGAACGGCGGTCGTGGCGCTTGCGGCAGCAGCCTTCGGCCTCGTGATCGGGTTCCTGGTGGCCGGAACGGGTGCATCCTGAGGCCCGGCTGCGGGCACCCCTCTCCAAGCCTGGCCTTGAGCTCCGGCACGACCCACCACCCGTGACCTCGAGCCCGGTGATCTCGAGCCCGGTGACCTCGGGCAATGCCCCTCGACCCGGTGGACCCGGGTCTGTGGTACTCGAACGCTAGTCACTCAATCAGGCTCGTCCAGGTCGTGTCCCCGCCCGTTGGAGACAGTGCTCGGAGGAGCCAGGACATGATCGGGCGTACCGACGATCTCGCTCTGAACTGCGATTCCTGCTTGCCAGTAGAGGTTCCTCCGCGGGTTGCCGCTCCGTTTCCGACCGGTGGGCGCGGTGAACCACGGGATACCACGACGGAGTTCGACGGTCCACGAGTCGTGGTGGAGGACGTGGTGATGTCGCGAGCAGAGCAGCACGCCGTTGTCGATGCTCGTCGAGCCACCTCGAGACCACGGCGTGAGGTGGTGTGCCTCGCACCAGCTGGCCGGGATGGAACAGTCCGGGAAGGCACAGCCCTTGTCTCTGGCCACGAGCGCCCGCCGAAGGTGCGGAGGGAACAACCGCTGCGCACGTCCCATATCCAGGATCTGCCCCGCACCACCGAGGACCAGCGGGATGATGTCCGCATCACAGGCGATCCTCCTGATGTTCCGTGCACCGATCTGCTCCGAGAAGACGGCGTCACCGGGTTGCGCGGTCTCGCCGATCAGGTCCTCGTACCCGATGGTCACCATCACCTGCGGGCGATGCCCGCCCGTCGCGGGCAGGCCGCCTGTCGACAGGGCGATACTGCACGCCGAGACAAGTCCCTCGAGGAGTTGCTGCGCTCGCGTCGGGCCGCCGTGATCGGCTGATGAGCCCGATGACACACCGCTCACGGGACGACCGGGCGCACATCCGAGCGTACCGATGCGTGACGGGCCTCCTGCCGCTTCGAGCGACGCTCCGGCGGCCACGTCAGGCACCCCTGCGGCGGCCGTGCCCGGTTCTACTCCGCCCGCCGTTCCGGGTCCTGCCCGGCCCACCGTGCCCGGCTCTGCCTGACCCACCTTTGCCGGTGTTCGAGGCGTTGTCGCCCCGGAGCCCGCCGGCTCTGCCTGACCCACCACTGCCTGACCCACCACTGCCTGACCCACCCCTGCCGGTGTTCGAGGCGTTGTCGCCCCGGAGCCCGCAGGTCCTGCCGAGTGCAGTGCTCCGCCCCCGATCGGATCCTCACCGCGTCCAGTGGATGCCCGCGGATTGGTGGCTGCGTTCATGACGGTCGCGAGTTGTTCGAACTGTTCGTCCGTGGCGCCGATCTCCAGGACGTTCAGCCCGTCACGCCGGCCCTTGAGAAAGACGCCCTGCCGTGCACGCAGCACTTTCTCCGTGGGTTCCTGCCCGTCCTGATCGAGTACGGCCTCCCAGCGGCGCGCGAGGACACGGAGGATGTCCTCGTCGGACTCCATCGCCTGCCTCGTCAGATGATGCTCCATCGATTCGAGCTGCTCCGGCGTCGCGACGCACTGCACCCGTTCGAGGGCCTGCGCGACGACGGTTGCCGCCCGGCCGCTGACGATGAAGGAACCCACGGCTTCCCCCAGTGCCGCCAGCGGGGGAGGAACGGGATTCCCGGTCGGCGACATGCTCGGCAACACGACGGCGGCCAGCTTGAGCCGACGCTTCGCCTCGATGCGACTGATGCCCAGTGTCTCCCTCAGGAAATCCGCGCAGTTCCTGAAGCCGTGGCCGGTATCGGCAGACGATGCGGGCGCGGGATCCTGCGCTGAGACAGGGCCTGCAGGACGGGACGCGGTGGAACCGTTCTCGGGTCCGGAGGCGAGGCCGTGCTGATCCGCGACGCGCGCGGCGAGGACCTGGAGCTGATCGATCACCTTCGACACCTGCTCAACCTCGAGGACGAACCGCAGGGCGTCCTGCCGTGACAGGAGGTGGTGGTACTGGGCCAACCCGAGTGCACAGTCGCTCAGGAGGGAGTGAGCCTCGTCCAGGGAGGACCCCGGCTCGGAGTAGCGCTTGATCGGTGTGACGGGCATGACATGATCGTATCGAATATGTGTTCTATTAATCACGGCCGAGCTGCCGGTGTGGAGGGGTAGTGGGGGACTCGATCTCCACAGGCCCGATGGTGAGGCTCAGGGCTTGGCGACCACCAGGTGCCGTACGCCGTCGATGGTGAGGACCTGCCGGTCACCCTGATCCGTGAGGCAGAGCAGTACGGCCGTACAGGTCGGGCACCGCAGCACCATGCCCGGTGCTTTCGTGTACAGGAGCGCGGCAGCCAGGGGACCGGAGGACCCGCAGCCCGCACACATGCATTCCGCACTCGTGAGGTCGGAGACGAACTGGTCGAGGGCCCCGGCAAGGGCGTTGCCGTCGAGGTGGTCCTGATCGAGGGGATACTGCTCCGTGCTGTCCATCGTGATCCTTCCTATCCGCCGTACCGCTCCGTGCGGATACGCGCGGCGTCGTGCCCGTCCTCGACGAGCCATGCGGCGACGGCCTCGACGAAGCCCGTCGAGCCGCAGATGTAGACGGACGGCGCATCGTCCGGTGGGAAGCAGGACGCAGTGACCGCCTCGTGCGTGAGGCGTCCGACCGGCCGTCCGTCGGGTGCCTCACGGGAGTAGGCGATGTCGACCGTGACCTGCGGGTCCTCCTGCCCGACGACGTCGAGCTCGCCCCGGTAGAACACGTGGTCCGGGCTGCGGACCGAGTAGAGCAGCCGCGCCGGTACGTCCGACCTGGCCTCGGCATGCGCCCGGAGCATCGCCATGAGCGGGACCACGCCCGACCCTCCGGCGATCAGTTGCAGTGGACCTGCGAGTTCCGGTGTCCACGTGAACCACCCACCTACCGGGCCCCGGACCTCCAGCTGGTCACCCTCGGACAGGACACCCACGAGGAAGGGGGACACCTCGCCGTCGTCGAGCTCCTCGACCGTCAGCTCCAGTTCGCGCGGCGGCACCCACGCCGCCACAGAGTACGAGCGCACTGCCTGGTAGCCGTCCTCCGCAGTGAGCCTCAGGTCCACGTGCTGACCCGGCACCCCCGTGACCACGTCGGGGAAGCGGAGCCGCAGCGTCCGTGCTCGGGATGTCTCGGGACGCGCCGCACTGACCTCGACGGTCTGCCACGACCGCCTCACCAGTAGCGTTCCTCGCGCCACGGATCCCCGTACATGTTGTAGCCGTTGGTCTCCCAGAAGCCGGGCAGGTCCTGGTCCATCAGACGGATACCGTTGACCCACTTCGCGCTCTTCCAGAAGTATAGGTGCGGTACCAGCAGCCTCGCCGGGCCGCCGTGTGCCGGCGAGAGGGGTTCGCCGTCGAACTCGTGGACGATCCACGCCTTGCCGTCGAGGAGGTCCTCGAGCGGGACGTTCGTCGTGTACCCGCCATAGGAGTGGACCATCGTGTATTCGGCCTCGGACTCGACGTCCTCGAACAGGGTGTCGAGGGAGACTCCGCGCCAGGTGGTCCCGAACTTGGACCAGTGCGTCACGCAGTGGATGTCCGTGGTGACGTCCTCCTGCGGCAAGGCCTGCAGCTGCACCCAGTTCCACAGGTGGCTCTGGCCCGGACCGGCGTCGATCCGGAAGGTCCAGTCGGCCAGGAGGACGTGGGGAGTGGGACCCGCGGACAGTACGGGAAAACTGTCGGTGAGGTACTGGCCCGGTGGCAGGTTCGCGTTCCGGTTCTGCCGTCTGCCGGTGAAGCCTGAGGTGGGTATGGCCATGCGGTACTCCCGCCAGGGTAGGGCGCGCCGGTTCGATGGTACGAAACGTAGTGCAACCGCTTCACGCTGTCCAGAGCGGCACGACCGGCCGTCGCCCTCCCGGCTAGGGTGGAAGAGTGCCCAAGGAAACCTTCGATCTGCGCGCGATCGCGGTAGGAGCCTACGGCCCGTCACTGCTGTACGGGGTCTCCACCGGTGCCATCCTGCCCGTCATCGCCCTGACCGCCCGCGACCTCGGCGCCGATGTGGCCACTGCAGCACTGATCATCACCCTGTCCGGCATCGGCTCGCTCGTCACCAACGTCCCCGCCACGCTGATCACCACGCGTTTCGGCGAGCGGAAAGCACTCGTGGGGGCGGCGCTGTGGTGTGCGATGGCGATGTTCCTGGCGCTCGCCGCACCCACCCTCCCGGTGTTCGCCGCAGCCGTCTTCATGGTGGGTATGGCGGGAGCGGTGTTCGGCCTCGCGCGCCAGAGCTATCTGACCGAGGCGGTACCTCAGCACTTCAGGGCGCGCGCCCTGTCGACGCTCGGCGGCGTCACGCGCATCGGCGTCTTCGTGGGTCCCTTCGCGGCGGCCCTCGCCATGAGCCGGCTCGGGCTGGACGGTGCCTACTGGGTGGGAGGTGCCGCCAGCCTGGTCGCCGCCGCCCTGAGCTGGCGTGTCCCCGAACTCGAGGCGTCCGGCCGCACGGCGGGCGGCGGTCGGTCGGTCGCGCTCGCGGACGCTCCGGTACCGGCCCTGGCGCCGACCGTGCGGTCGATCATGCGCAGTCACAGGCGCATCTTCGTCACCGTGGGCCTCGGGGTGCTGCTCATCGCCGCGGTCCGGGCCACCCGCCAGGCGGTGCTGCCCCTGTGGGCGGAGAACATCGGGCTGGATGCCTCCTCGACCGCCCTGATCTACGGGCTCTCCGGAGCCATCGACATGCTGATCTTCTACCCGGCCGGCAAGGTCATGGATGTGAGGGGCCGCCGCTGGATCGCCGTGCCGTGCATGCTCATCATGGGTGCCGCCCTCGCCCTGCTGCCCTTCACGGACGACGCCGTGGGACTGCTCCTGGTCGCGCTGCTCATCGGCTTCGGCAACGGGATCGGCTCGGGCATCGTGATGACGCTCGGCGCGGACCTGTCGCCCTCACCCGGACGTCCGCAGTTCCTCGGGATCTGGCGCCTGCTCACCGACACGGGGACGATGGGCGGGCCCGCGCTCCTCGCACTCGTGACGGCGCTGGCCACGCTCTCGGCGGGCATCTGGGCGACGGCGGTGCTCGGCTTCCTCGGCGCCGCGGTCCTCTGGTACTGGATCCCGCGCGCTGCACCCGGGTCGGCGGAGCCGGCGGTGACGCACAGCTGACGACGGCGTGCCTGACGGCGTCGCATCACGTCGTCGAGCCCCGGCCGCCGCCACCAGTGCGTCGAAAGCGCCCACGGGGCGGGCGTCCGGCGACGGTCCCCATCGGACGTGGGCCCCGGCACACTGCCGGGGCGTGAACCAGGCGCCCGAAGGACCCGGAAGGCGACCTCAGCGCTGTCCGCGGCGCGCGATCGCCCGGACCCCCAGGACAGCCCCCGCCGCCGCAGCGACCCACGGCCCGGCCACGACGATCGGGTCGATCCACTGGTGGTTGACGTCCACACGCTTCTTGCCGAAGCGCGACGCGACGCCATGCCTGCGACCCTCGGACAGCACGCCCGTCTCGGTGATCGGGTTGTCCGGGCGCAACGAGGCGAAGGAGGCTGCGTGCGCACCCCAGGCGTCCACGCGGTCGCCGAGTAACAGCAGCAGCCAGTGCGCTGCACGCCCCTCGCTGTAGCGGTAGGCGTAGCGCCTGATGCTGCCGGAGACACCGTGCAGCGGAGAACTGGTGCCGAAGACGGGTGTCAGCTGACCGTGCTCGATCGACCGCTCACGGCCCTCCCTGCCGGGCTGCTCCTCGGGGTAGTCCCAGTGGGCCCCTGTGCTTCCGGGGTCGTAGACCTCGCGGGGATACGAGGGGCGGTCCTTCCGGTCGAGGTCGACACCCCAGCCGGGGATCCGTGCGCGGAGCGCCTCGGCGGTGGGGACGTCCTTGGGCTTGTTCGCGATATAGGGCGTCGAAGGCCCGGATGCGGCCATGGTGGTCTCCTAGCTTGGGTTCGCGATGATGAGCGGCTTGATGCAGTTGTCGAGCTTCGCCGAGAACATGTGGTACCCCTCGGCGATGTCCTCCAGGGGAATGCGATGCGTCACGATGTCGTTGGGCTTCAGGTACCCGTTCTGGATGTGCTCGAAGAGGCGGGGCCACTGCCGCTTCACGGGCGTCTGGTTCATCCGGAGCGTCAGTCCCTTGTTGAGTGCATCGCCGAACTTGATCGCGCTGAAGATGGGGCCGTAGGCGCCGACGACGGATACCGTCCCGCCCTTGCGCACGGAGTCGATGGCCCAGTTCAGGGCGATGGGCGAGCCTCCCTGGAGCTTCAGCTTGGTGCCCGTGACGTGCTGGAGGAAGTTGCCGTCCGCCTCCGCGCCGACGGCGTCGATCACCACGTCGGCACCGAGGAAGTCGGTGGTCCTCTTCATCTCGACCACGATGTCGTCGTACTCCGCGAAGTTGAAGGTCTCCGCCTGCGCGAACGTGCGTGCCTTCTCGAGCCGGTACTCGAGGTGGTCGATGACGATCACCCTGCCCGCCCCCATGAGCCAGGAGGATTTCGCGGCGTAGAGGCCCACGGGGCCTGCACCGAAAACCACCACGGTGTCGCCCTCGGCGATGCTGCCGAGTTGCGCACCGAAGTACCCGGTGGCCAGGGCGTCGGTGAGCAGGACGGCGTCCTCGCTGTCCATCCAGTCCGGGATGATCGTGGGCCCGACGTCGGCGAACGGTACCCGCACGAATTCGGCCTGTCCGCCGTCGTACCCGCCGGTGGTGTGCGAGTAGCCGTAGATGCCGCCCACCGCCGTCGCGTTGGGATTCACGTTGTGGCAGTTCGAGTACAGGCCACGCGCGCAGTAGTAGCAGGAGCCGCAGTAGACGTTGAAGGGCACCATCACGCGGTCGCCGCGCTTCAGGTTCCGGACCGACGGCCCCACCTCCTCCACGACGCCGATGAACTCGTGGCCGAAGGTGTGGCCGATCCGCGTGTCCGGCATGAGTCCGTGGTAGAGGTGCAGGTCGGACCCGCAGATCGCCGCCGTGGTCACCTTGATGATCGCGTCGTTCGGGTGCTCGATCCTGGGCATCGGTTTCTCCTCGACCCTGATCTTGTAGGGTCCGCGGTACACCATGGCTCTCATCGATCGCCTCTTTCCGTCGCTGGTCCGGCCAGCGTCGCACCGTCTCGCCGGTGCTTCAACGGGCGGCGGGTCCGCGGAAAAGGGCGTGCGGAGCGGCCCGGGGGGTGTTACGGACGCGCTCCCACGCCAGCAGTCCTCCCGGCCTGCGCCGCGAAGAGCCAGCCTGCAGCGGCTGCGAGGGTGAATCCGACGCCGATGATCCACATCAGGCCCCACCAGAAGAACAGTGGCACGCTCGCCGTCCCGGGGTCGGGCGCGGGGCCGATGGCCTGGACGGAGAGGTAGAGCATCCCGGACACGACGAGCCCCCCGAGTCCCAGCACCCAGCACAGCACCAGCCAGCCACGCGACGACGCCCAGTGCGCGCCGAAGCCCTCCCAGTTGTTCCAGTTCTCGCCCGTCCTCATCACGACGAGGCCGCCGAGGAGCGTCCACGTGCCGACCACGAGGAGGGCTGCGACGACGTCCGCGGGCCGGTGCCAGAGGTTGATGAAGGTGGCGGCCCCCGCAAGGACGGAGTAGGCGCCACCCAGGGCCGCCGCCGCAGGACGCCAGCGGGGGGTCGCGATGATGAAGACCGCGGCCGCGGCAGAGGCCGCGAGCGTCGTATGCCCTGACGGTAATGAGTTGAAGTCGAGTGTCGCCACGCCGCGGTCCGGCCGGTCGAAGACCACGTTCTTGAGGAGCTGCGTGGTGAGGTTCGATGCCACGATGACCGCGACGGCCATCGCAGCGGCACCGTACCGCCTCCGGTGGAGGGCGACGAAGAGGATGGCCGCGGCCGCGAGGACCACGGAGATGGCGGGCAGCGTGTCGAGGAACCGCAGGAACGGCAGCTGCGTGTCGGGCGCCGCCACGCCGGCCTCTCGCCAGGCGGATTCGTCCGCGAACTGGCCCGTGGTGGTGCGGACGAACGCCCAGTACGTCCAACCGAGCGCCACCGCGCAGGCCGCGGCGGCCAGGACGAACAGCAGCGGTGAACGCGCTGCCCGGTCCGGTCCCGTGGTGGTTCGTTGCGACGACATCGCCTCCATGCTGTCACAGGATCCTCACCGTCCCCTGACCCCTCGCCGACCACTCACCGACCACTCACCGACCACTCACCGACCGCCTGCCGATCGCCTGCCGACCGCACGACCACCGTCCGCGGCCTCCCGTAGCCTGAGGTCGTGCCCCAGCAAACGCCCTCCCCGTCCCCGCTGCCCCTGCCCGCCCTCGAGGAGCTGACCGCGTCGGCGCGCGTGGTGTCGGTGCCCATGCGTGTCCGGTTCCGCGGCGTCCTCGACCGCGAGGTCCTGCTGGTCCACGGCCCGGCCGGATGGGGCGAGTTCAGCCCCTTCCTGGAGTACGACGACGCCGAGTCCGCCGCCTGGCTGGCGTGCGCCGTCGAGGCCGCATGGCACGGGTTCCCGGATCCTGTCCGTGCGTCCGTCCCGGTCAACGCGACCGTCCCCGCCGTCGGACCGTCCGGCGTCGAGGAAGTGCTGTCCCGCTTCGGGGCCGTGGGTGCGGTCAAGGTCAAGGTGGCCGAGAAGGGGCAGGGACTGGCGGACGACGTCGCGCGGGTCGCGGAGGTGCGGCGGCTCCTGCCCGACGCCGGGATCAAGATCGACGCCAACGGCGGGTGGACCGTGACGGAGGCCCTCGAGGCCCTCGACGCGCTGGGTCCCTTCGGTCTGCAGTACGTCGAACAGCCCGTGGCGGACATCCCCGGACTGCGGACCGTGCGGCTGGAGCTTCGTCGTCGGGGGGAGGGGGTCCTCGTCGCCGCGGACGAGAGCGTACGGCGCCAGGAGGACCCGCTGCGGGTGGCGCGCGAGGATGCCGCCGATCTCCTCGTGATCAAGGCGCCGCCGCTCGGTGGAGTCCGCAGGGCCCTCGCCATCATCGACGCCGCGGGCCTCCCGGCGGTGGTGAGCTCCGCGCTGGACACGTCCGTGGGGATCCGTGCCGGGGTGGCCCTCGCCGCAGCCCTGCCGGAGCTGCCCTACGCGTGCGGGCTCGCGACGGTGTCCCTCATGGCGGGCGACATCACCCGGAGGTCGCTCGTGCCCGAGGGAGGGCACCTGCCGGTCCGCGACGTCGACGTCGCCGCCGACCTCCTGGACCGTTTCGCCGCCACCCCCGAGCGGACCCGGTGGTGGCTGGAACGCCTCGGCCGCACCCATGCCGTCCTCGCCGCAGCGCATCGTGGCACACCGGGCAGGGCGACCTGAGGGACCGATACGGGAACATCACATCCCCGAAACACGGGTACAACGTGGGCTGGATACGATTGCGGGCGGCCAGAGATGGTCGCCGGCCCGTATGCAATGCATCCCCATGAGAGGAACACACCCTTGACACCTTCGGAGGTGCTTCCCCGCCCTGTGGTGGGACTGACGTCCTATCTCGATCCTGCCGTCACCGAGGGCTGCGGGACCGTCGAGGCGGCCTTCCTGCCCTCGAACTACCTCTCGCCCGTCCTCGCGGCCGGCGCCATCCCGGTCCTGCTCCCGCCCCAGGGGACCGACGGCGGCGTCGTCGAGCAGCTGCTGCCGAGGCTCGACGGCGTGATCGTCGTCGGCGGATGGGACGTGGACCCTGCCCGCTACGGCGCCGAGCCGCACGCGGAGACGGACGCTCCCCACCGGCTCCGGGACGCCTGGGACGTCGCCGTGGTGCGCGAGGCCGTGCGGGCGGACCTGCCGCTCCTCGGCATCTGCCGGGGCGAGCAGATGCTCAACGTGGCGCTCGGCGGGTCGCTGCACCAGCACCTGCCCGATCTCGACGGCGGCGTCGTCTACCAGCTCGGGGACCACCGCTTCAACCCGATCCCGGTGGACCTCCGCCCGGGCTCGCGGGTGGCACAGGTGATGGGAGCCACCCGGCTCGACGCCGTCCCGGTCTCCCACCACCAGGCCGTGGACCGGCTGGGCTCCGGGCTGCTCGCGTCGGCATGGAGCGCCGACGGCGTGGTGGAGGCGGTCGAACTGCCGCACAACCGCTTCTGCATCGGTGTCCAGTGGCACCCGGAGCAGAGCCCCACCGAGACGGCCCTGTTCGACGCCTTCGTGCAGGCCGCCCGCGAACGGCAGCTGGCACGCTCCCTGCCGTTGCACCTCGACACGGCTCTGGAGGCCACCCTCCCGGCGAGCTAGGCGCACAGTCCGGGGCCGTTCCTGTTCGGACGCCGTTCACGCGGCGTTCACCGGGCGGCCCCTCGCCTGTTCAGGTGCCCTCGGCAGGGTGAGGACGAAGACCGTTCACCCTGTCGAGAGGTACCACCCCCATGACTGAAACCACGCGCCGGCTGCTGCCCATGCTCGGCCACACCAAGGGCAAGCGGAGCGCCGTCACCTGTGCCCTCAAGTGTGACAACGCGTGCTCCGACGCCGTCTGCAACACGTCGGGCAACAACTACTTCCGCGACATCGTCTCGCGCGAATTCTCCCGCCGCAGCGCCCTCGGCGCGGGAGCGGCAGGAGCGCTGACGCTCCTCGTCGCGGGCCAGACCGGAGCCGGCTCCGCACAGGCCGCTCCCGGCGGTGCCAAGGGAAGCGGGCTGGCCTTCGACGCGATCGCGCCGGTGGACGCGCTCGTGGACGACATGACGGTGCCGCAGGGCTACGGCTGGAAGCCCGTGATCCGCTGGGGCGATCCGCTCTTCAGCACCTCGCCCGCCTTCGACGCGAACAACCAGACCGCAGCCGCGCAGGCGCTGCAGTTCGGGTACAACTGCGACTACACCGACGTGCTCGAGATCGCGGAGAGCAAGGGCCGCCGCGCTGTCCTGTTCGCGAACCACGAGTACACCAACGAGAACATCATGGTGCCGCCGACCACGCCGGCCGCCGAGGTGCGCGGCATCGGGAAGGCCGCCCACGGACTGACCGTCGTGGAGCTCGAGCGCAAGAACAAGAACAAGCCGTGGTCCTACGTGCAGGGCGCACCGCTCAACCGCCGGTACCTCACCACCACCCCCTACGAGGTCACCGGCCCCGCCGCCGGCTCCGACTTCCTCAAGACCAAGGACGACCCCGCCGGCCGCACCGTCCTCGGGACGCTCGGCAACTGCGCCGGCGGCACCACCCCCTGGGGCACCATCCTCTCGGGGGAGGAGAACTTCAACGGCTACTTCGTGGCCGCCGGCACGAGCGACGGCGACCGCCGCTACGGCATCACCAGCAGGCCCACGGCCCGTGGGTGGGAAATCGACGAGCCGCGCTGGGACACCCGCACCGCCGGCTACGAGAACGAGAAGCACCGGTTCGGCTACATCGTGGAGGTCGACCCCTTCGACCCCACCTCCACGCCGAAGAAGCACTCTGCCCTGGGCCGCTTCAAGCACGAGGGCGCGAACGTGACCGTCGCCGCCGACGGCCGGGTCGTGGCCTACATGGGCGACGACGAGCGCTTCGACTACCTCTACAAGTTCGTGTCGAAGAACAAGGTCCAGCCGGGCACCAGCCCCGCTGCACGCCGTGCCAACATGACGCTGCTCAGCGAGGGTTCGCTGTACGTGGCGCGTTTCCAGGGCAACTCGGTGGCCGAGATCGACGGCTCCGGCACGCTCCCGTCCGACGGCGCGTTCGACGGCGTGGGCGAGTGGCTGCCGCTGCTCATCGACAACACGTCCGTGGTCGCGGGCATGACCGCCGCCGAGGTCGCCGTATTCACGCGCATCGCCGCGGACAAGATGGGCGCCACCAAGATGGACCGCTGCGAGGACGTCGAGCCCAACCCCCGGACGGGCAAGGTGTACGTGGCGTGCACCAACAACACCAACCGCGGCGTCGGCACCAATGCGCTCGCCGACGAGGCCAACCCGCGCACCGCGAACCGCGACGGGCACGTCGTCGAACTCACGGAGGCGGGCGGCAACGCGACCGGCACGCGCTTCACCTGGAACCTGCTGCTCGTCTGCGGCGACCCGGCGCGCAACCCCGCCACCTACTTCGCCGGCTACCCGAAGGACAAGGTCTCGCCGATCTCCTGCCCCGACAACGTGGCCTTCGACTCGGCGGGCAACCTCTGGATCTCCACGGACGGCCAGCCGAGCACGGTGGGCTTCGCCGATGGCCTGTTCAAGGTGGGGCTGGAGGGCGCCGAGCGCGGACGCGTGCAGCAGTTCCTCGCCGTCCCCCGCGAGGCTGAGACGTGCGGCCCCGTGATCCACGACCAGGACGGCAGCGTCTTCGTGGCGGTCCAGCACCCGGGCGAGGACGGCAGCTGGGCCGCGCAGTCGTCGATGTTCCCCGACTACGTGCCGCTCGGCGGCAGCCCCGCCCGGGGAGAGGCCCTCGTGCCACGCCCGTCGGTCGTCCAGGTGTACAGGGCGAACGAGGGACGCGACGAGGACCACAACGGCCGCGGGCGTGACCGCCAGAAGGGCAAGCCCCGCCGCTAGGCGACCCCGCCCGAGGCATCGACGAACGCACCCCCGCCTTCCGGAGGGGGTGCGTTCGCGTCGTGAGGCCCCGGAGGGGCAGCCCGGGCCGGAACGGCGCGGGGGAGGCCGGGATGGAAGGATGGAAGCGTGACCGACCCCCTGACCGACCCCGTGACCGACCCGGCAGCACCTCCGACACCCCTCGACTCCGCGACCTCGGCTGCCCGGGCGGTCCGCGCCCTCGTGGCGGCCGGCATCGTCGACGTCGTCGTCGCGCCCGGATCGCGGAGCGCACCGCTGGCCTACGCCCTCGCGGAGGCCGAGGCGGCCGGTCGGGTGAGGCTGCACGTGCGGATCGACGAGCGTTCCGGCGCCTTCACCGCACTGGGCCTCGCGCTCGGCGCACGGCGTCCGGCCGCGGTCGTGACGACGTCGGGCACCGCCGTGGGTGAACTGCTTCCCGCCGTGATGGAGGCCAACCACGCCGCGGTGCCGCTCGTGGTGGTCTCCGCCGACCGGCCCGCCGAGCTGCGCGGCACCGGTGCGAACCAGACCACGGTGCAGCCGGACCTGTTCGGCGTGCACGTGCGTGCCGGCGTCGACGTCCCGGCCGGTGAGGATCCGGAACGCCTCGTGGAGCAGACCCTCCGGATCGCCGTGGGCGTGCCCGTGCAGGGTGTGCCGTCGCAGCCGCCGGGCCCGGTCCACCTCAATCTCGCGTTCCGCGATCCGCTCGTGCCCGAGGGCCCCGAGGGCCCCGAGCGCCTTGAGGGACCTGAGGGACCTGAGGGACCTGAGGGCGATCGGCACACGGTAGTGCCCGGGGACGCGCCTGCGGCTCCGGCGCGGAGTGGCGCGGGGACGGCAGGCATCGCTGCCGCCGGGACCGCGGGAGCCGCGGCGACGAGCGGGACTTCCCGCACCACGGACGGCAGCAGGACCGTCGTCGTGGCCGGGCACGGGGCCGGCGAGCTCGCCGCGGTGTTCGCCGCGCACCTCGGCCTCCCGCTGCTCGCCGAACCGTCGTCCAACGCGCGCTTCGGCAGCAGCGGCATCGCCCCGTACCGGCTGCTGCTGGAGCACCTCGGTCCGGCGATCACGCGCGTGGTGACCTTCGGACGCCCCACCCTGTCGCGTGCCGTCACCGCCCTGCTGGCCCGACCCGACGTCGAGCATGCCCTGTACCTGCCCGAACCCGTCGCGTGGTTCGAGGACGGGCGGCGTCCCGAGCGCATCATCGACGGCCTGGCCGAACTGCTCGCGTTCGCCGGACACGGCGAGGACGGCTGGCTGCGGTCCTGGCGGGAGGCGGGCGCGGCGGCCGAGGCCGCGATCCAGTCCCTCCTCGCCGCCGAGGGGCACCTCACGGGGCTGCACGTCGCCGACGCCGTGTGGGAGCACACGGACGGCAACCTGGTGCTCGGCTCCTCCAATCCCATCCGCGACGTGGACCTCGTCGCCGCCACCGACTGGCATCCGCTGGAGGTCTTCGCCAATCGCGGGCTCGCAGGGATCGACGGCACCATCTCGACCGCCACGGGCGTCGCCCTCGCCGCGGGCATCCCGACACGTGCCCTGATGGGTGACGTCACGTTCCTGCACGACGTCGGCGGCCTGTTCCTCGGCAGCGGCGAAGCCCAGCCGGACCTGCAGATCGTGGTCCTCAACGACGGGGGCGGGGGCATCTTCGGGCTGCTCGAACACGGCGCGGAGGCGACGACGGCGCGCTACGGGGCCGCCGTCGAGCGTCTCTTCGGCACCCCGCACACCGTGGACCTCGCGGCCTTCGCCGCCGCGCACGGGCTGCCCTTCGAGCGGGTGACCACCCTTGACGCGCTGGATACGGCGATGGAGCGGCCCATCGTGGGCCGCTCCATCGTCGAGGTCCGCGCGGACCGCACCACCCTCCGGGACCTGCATGCGCGGATCCGGCAGGTGGTGGCGGACACGCCCACCCGGTAGGGGGACTCAGAGCACCTTCGAGAGGAAGAGCCTGGTCCGCTCGTGCTGCGGGTTGCCGAGGACGTCCTCGGGCTTGCCCTGCTCCACCACCACGCCGCCGTCCATGAAGACCACGCGGTCGCCGACCTCACGGGCGAAGCCCATCTCGTGCGTGACGACCATCATCGTCATGCCCTCCCGGGCCAGCTGCTTCATGACCTCGAGCACGTCACCCACGAGCTCGGGGTCCAGGGCGCTGGTCGGCTCGTCGAAGAGCATCATGTCCGGGTCCATGGACAGGGCGCGGGCAATGGCGACGCGCTGCTGCTGGCCGCCGGAGAGCTGGGCGGGGAAGGCATCGGCCTTCTCCGCGAGTCCCACCTTCGCGAGGTTCCTGCGGGCGATCTCCGTCGCCTCGGCCTTGCCCCGCCTCTTGGCGCGCTGCTGCGCGAGGGTGAGGTTCCTCAGCACGCTCAGGTGGGGGAAGAGGTTGAACTGCTGGAAGACCATGCCGATGCGCGTCCGCACGCCGTCGAGGTCCGTCTCACTGTCCGTGATGTCGACGCCCTCCACCATGACGGTGCCGCTGGTGGGCTCCTCCAGCCGGTTCACGCAGCGCAGCAGGGTGGACTTCCCGGAACCGGACGGGCCGATCACGCACACCACCTCGCCCTGGTCCACGTGGAAGTCGATGCCCTTGAGCACCTCGTTGTTGCCGAAGGACTTGTGCAGCGCCCGGATCTCGATCGCGGGGACTGCCGCAGCGCCTGTTGCCGGATGGGCCACAGGGATCACCGGCCTCTCTTGTTGTGTCGTTCGAGCTTCGCCACGAGCTGGGTGAGCGGAAGCGTGATCACGAGGTACAGCAGCGCGGCGACCACGAGGGGGGTGGCGTTGGCCTGGTTCGTGAGCGCATCACGCGCGAAGGTCGTCAGCTCGCGGTCGCCGATCGCCATGCCCGCGATGAACAGGAGCGAGGTGTCCTTGATGAGGATCACGAGCTCGTTGGTCAGCGGCGGGGTGATGATCCGGAACGCCTGGGGCAGCACCACGGTCAGCATGGTCCATGCGGAGTTCATGCCGAGGGAGCGCGCTGCCTCCACCTGGCCCTTCGGGACGGCCTCGATACCGGCGCGGATGGTCTCCGCGATGTAGGCCGCGGACACGATGATCAGCGCGATCAGGCCGGCGCCGGCGTTGCCGCCGGGCGGACGCCACTGAAAGGCGATGGGGATCGCGTAGGCGAATCCGAAGATCACCAGCAGGGCGGGCAGCCCGCGGAACAGTTCGATGTAGCAGGTCGCGAGCCAGCGGTACGGCAGGACCGGCGAGAGCTTCATGAGCGCGAGCAGGAGACCGAGCAGCAGGCCGCCGACGAACGCGATGGCCGTGTAGATGACGGTGTTCTTCGCGGCGATCGTGAGGATCTCGGGGAACACGGCCGCTGCGATGTCCAGATTGAAGAAGTAGGGCTGGATGGTGGCCCAGTCGGCGGACAGGATGATGAACAGGACGACGGCGGCGAACACCGCGTAGAGGACGCCCTGGATGAGGCGTCTGCGTGTCGATCGTTTCACGCGGAGGGACTACCTTTCTTCGGCAGGTGGAACCGGCGCGGACCCAGGGTTTCCTGGCACCCCAGGCCCCGCCCGAACGAAAAGGGTCCCCCCCGAAACCGGAAGTGTGGAGCTCCCTGTCCGTNGTGGAACCGGCGCGGCCCCGGTGTCCTCGGACATCCGGGGCCGCGCCGGCCGGACGGGGCTACTCCGCGAAGTAGGAGTCGTAGATCTCCTGGTACGTGCCGCTGTCCCGCAGGGCCGTGAGCTGCTCGTTGACGGCGGCGACGAGTTCCTCGCTGCCCTCCTTGGCCATGATGAAGCCGTACTGCTCGTCCGTGGGCAGTTCCTCGGCGATCGTGTAGGCGCCGTCCTCGGTGTGGCCGAGGTTCACCGGCAGGTCCTGCAGCAGGGCGTCCACGTTGCCTGCCTGGATGGCGGCGTACATCTCTGCGTCCGAGGGGAACTGGACCAGTTCCGCTTCGGGCGCGTTCTTCGCGGCGTAGGTCGCGCCGGTGGTGCCCTGCTGCACGCCGACCTGCTTACCGGCGAGATCGTCGATCGACGCGATGTCCGAGTCGGTCGGCACGAGGATGGACTGCAGCGAGTCGTAGTACGGGTCCGAGAACGCCAGGTTCGCCTTGCGCTCCTCGGTGATCGTGACGGCGCTGGCGCCGATGTCGCACTGGCGGGCACCGAGGACGGCACCGCTCTGCAGGCCGTCGAACCCGACGTCCTGGACGGCGAGCTCGAGGCCCATGCCCGAGGCGATCTCCTTCATGAGGTCCATGTCGAACCCGGTGTACTCGCCGTTCTCCTCGTACTCGAAGGGCGGGTAGGGGATGTCCGAGCAGACGGTCAGGGAACCCTCGGACACGAGGTCCAGGCCGCCGGCCTCACCGGAGCCGGCGTCGTCCGAGCCTCCACCACACGCGCTCAGGGCAAGGGTGCCGGCGGCCATGGCGGCCAGCATTGCGGATTTCTTGGAAAGCATGGGTTCCTCACTAGGGCAGACGGGATGCAGGTGAAAAATGTCCTGCTGATTCTAACGACGAAAGCAGGATGAGCATCACGGGCTGCGGCCGGTGCCCGTCGGCCACCGTCACCGCCCGTGTCAGCGGGACAGGCCGAGGGCCTCGATCATGGGGCGGAACTTGCTCCAGGTCTCGGCGAGCTCCGCCTCCGGCTGGGAACCCTCGACGATCCCGCATCCGGCGTACAGCCGCACCCGGGTGGGGGTCTCGACGACGGCGCCACGCAGGGCGATGCCCCACTCGCCGTTGCCCCCGGCGTCGATCCAGCCCACGGGTCCCGCGTACGGCCCGCGCTGCAGGTGCTCGAGCTCGCGGATGAGGGCGCCGGCCACCGTCGTCGGCGTGCCGCACACAGCGGCCGTGGGGTGCAGCGCCTGGACCAGGGCCAGCGACGTGGGGACCTGCCCGTCCTCGTCCACCGTGAGCTGCGCCATCACGTCGGAGGCCAGGTGCCACACATTGGGCAGCTGGAGGACGAAGGGTTCGCTGTGGGAGGTCATCGAGCTCGTGAACGGCCCGAGCGTCGCGGTGAGGGAGTCGATGGCGATCTGGTGCTCGTGGAGCTGCTTCTCCGAGCCCGCGAGCACGCGGGTCGCGTAGCCGGGGTCGTCCGCGGGAGCACTGGCACGGTCGAGGGTGCCGGCGAGGACACGCGCCCGCGCCGTGTTGTCCTCCACCTTGATGAGCATCTCCGGTGTCGACCCGATCAGGCCGTCGACGGCGTAGGTCCAGCAGTCCTCGTACCGGACGGCGAGGTCGCGCAGCACCTGCGCCGTCGCGACGGGCGTCTCGAGGTGCGCGACGATGTCGCGGGCCAGCACGAGCTTGCTGAGCTCGCCCGCCTGCACGTGCTCCACGCCCTCGGCGACGGCGACCTTGTACTGGTCCTCGGTGAGGACACCGGGGCCGAGCCGGTCGCCCGGCCCGGGGGAGCGGTCGGCGTCGGGCTCAGCGAGGTAGGCGGCGAGGGCGGCCTCGGCCGCCTCGGCGGTGAGTTCCGCCCCGGCGTCGTCGGTGATGAAGGTGAGCCAGCTCATGCCGTCGCTGCAACCCACCACCACCTCGGGGACGATCAGGCGGGACTCGTGCGCGGAGGTCTTCGAGAAGGCGAAGGACCCGAAGGCGATCAGCCCGGACCCGGGGACGGACAGCTCGTCCAGCACCTCGGCGCCGGCGAGTTCACGGCGCCACCACTCCTGGGCCCGCGTGAAGCGGTCCGGGCCGGTGACGGTGAACCGCGCGGTCTCCCCGTAGGCGACGAGCCCGCTGCCGCGGCGGATCCAGGTGTGGGCGTCGTTGCGGACCACGTATTCGAGGAGGCCCGTCCGGGGGTCCATGGTGCCGCGCGCCACCGTGATGCTGCGGAGGCCGCGGGAGTGTCCGGGCGCAGGCGGCAGCGCGGTGAGGGACGGTGTGCTCATGATGCTTCAAGCGTACTCCGCGGTAACCCGGCGGATCGGTGCGGGTCGGGGTGCGTGCGTCGGGCCACCGGGCAGATTAGGTGCTGCGTCGTTGTTTGAGACAATGGCGAGGTGAACCGTGCATCCCTGGAGAAGCGTCCTGACGAAGTGGCAGCCATGTTCGACGACGTGGCCCCCCGGTACGACGTCGTCAACGACGTCCTGTCGATGGGACAGACGCGCCGCTGGCGGCGCATCGTGGTCGACGCCGTCGGTGCCGAGCCCGGCCAGCGCGTGCTGGATCTCGCGGCCGGTACCGGCACCTCGAGCGAGCCGTACGCGGACGCGGGCATCGACGTCGTCGCCTGCGACTTCTCCCTCGGCATGCTGAAGGTCGGCAAGCGCCGCCGCCCGGACATCGACTTCGTCGCCGGGGATGCGACGGACCTGCCCTTCGCTGACGACTCCTTCGACGCGTCGACCATCTCCTTCGGGCTCCGCAACGTCAACGAGCCCAGGAAGGCGCTCGCCGAGATGCTGCGCGTCACCCGGCCGGGCGGCCGGCTCGTCATCGCCGAGTTCTCGCAACCCACTGTGGCGCTCTGGCGCACCACCTACACCGAGTACCTGATGCGCGCGCTGCCGGCGATCGCCCGGAAGGTCAGCTCGAACCCCGACGCCTACGTGTACCTGGCGGAGTCCATCCGCGCGTGGCCGAACCAGGACGAACTCGCGACCTGGATCGGCGAGGCCGGCTGGGGCGACGTGGCGTACCGCAACCTGAACGGCGGGATCGTCGCCGTCCACCGGGCCACCAAGGCACCGGCAGCACCCGGCGAGGAACCGCTCCTGCCGGGGCAGGTCCGCCTGCGCCGCACGTCTGCGGCCGTGTAGATGACCGTCCTGATCGTCGGCGCGGGTCCGGCGGGCTCCACCGCGGCGTACTACCTCGCGAGCGCGGGCATCGAGGTCACGGTGCTCGAGAAGACCTGGTTCCCCCGCGAGAAGGTGTGCGGTGACGGGCTGACCCCCCGCGCCACCCGCGAACTCCAGCTCCTCGGCCTGCCGCACGACGAGAACGAGGGGTGGCGCCGCACCAGGGGCCTGCGCCTCATCGCGGGCAGGCGCACCGTGGAGGTGCCCTGGCCCGAGCTCAGTGACTTCCCCGACTACGGCCTGGTCCGCACGCGCCTCGGCTTCGACGAGGCCCTGGCGCAGCACGCGCGCGCCGCCGGCGCCACGATCCTCGAGGGCCACTCCGTGACCGCCGCGCTGCGCGACGGCGCCGGCCGTGTCACAGGGGTGACGGCGAACCTGCTCGACGCGGAGGGTCGGAGGACGGGGGAGACCCGCACCTTCACCGCCGACGTCGTCCTCGCCGCCGACGGCAACTCGACCCGCACCGCGGTCAGCCTCGGGATGCAGAAACGCGACGACCGTCCGCTCGGTGTCGCCGTGCGCACCTACTTCACGAGCCCGCGGACCGACGACGACTGGATGGAAGGGTGGCTCGAGCTGCCGGACGCCACCGGGAGGCCGCTGCCGGGCTACGGCTGGGTGTTCGGGGTGGGCGACGGCACCTCCAACGTGGGCCTCGGCATCCTCAACTCGTCGGCGGAGTTCGGCAAGCTGGACTACAAGCAGGTCCTGCGGGACTGGACCGCGGGGATGCCCCCGGAATGGGGGTTCACGCCCGGGAACCAGGTGGGCGAGATCCGCGGTGCCGCGCTCCCTATGGGCTTCAACCGCACGCCGCACTACAGCCCCGGCCTGCTGCTGCTCGGCGATGCCGGGGGTATGGTCTCGCCGTTCAACGGTGAGGGCATCTCCTACGCGATGGAGTCCGCGCGCTATGCGGCCGAGTTCATCGAACGCGCGCAGGGCATCGGTTCGGCACTGGGACGCGACCAGGTGATGTCCGGCTACGCGCCCCACGTGAGGGCCCAGTGGGGGAGCCACTTCACGCTGGGCCGGGTGTTCGCGCAGCTGATCGGCAAGCCTGCCGTCATGTCGCTGGCCCTCCGCACCGGCATGCCCATACCGGTGCTCATGCGGTTCGTGGTGCGGATGCTGGCCAACCTCACCGACGCGGGCGGTCGCGGCTTCGAGGACCGCGTCATCCACCTGCTCGAGTCGCTCGTGCCACCCACGTCCAACCAGCCGTCCCTGGCGGGCTACCTGCGTGCGCAAAGCGCCGCCCCACTTGGTTAGGCTTAGACGGTGACACAATCCTTCAACTCCGGGTGGACCAGCGTGGGCCACGCCAGCGCGCTGGACACCGCGGACGTCCCGGACGCCGGTGCACTGCGCCTGCCTCCCGGTTTCGCCCTCATCGCCGAGGACCCGGAGCTGGGGCCGTCCGTCTCGTCGTGCCTCGCGGAGGTGGAGAAGCAGCTCCGCGGCGCCATCGCCAACTCCGATCCGCTCGCCGACGCCACGAGCCGCCACCTCGTGGAGGCCGGCGGGAAGCGCATCCGTCCCCTCCTGACCATCCTCGCGTCCCACCTCGGCAACCCCACCCGCGCCAAGGTGGTGCAGGCGGCCGTCGTCGTCGAGCTGACACACTTGGCCACCCTGTACCACGACGACGTCATGGACTCCGCCCCCTACCGCCGCGGCGCCCCGACGGCGCACGAGGTCTGGGGCAACTCCGTGGCCATCCTCACCGGCGACCTCATCTTCGCCAGGGCATCGATCCTGGTCTCCGAACTCGGCGGCGAAGCCCTCGGCATCCAGGCGCGCACGTTCGAGCGGCTGTGCCTCGGCCAGCTCCACGAGACCGTCGGCCCCCGCGAGGGCCAGGACGACCTCGAGCACTATCTCTCCGTCATCGCGGACAAGACCGGATCCCTCGTGGCCGCGTCCGGGCAGCTCGGCGCGATCTTCGCGGACACCCCGCGGGAGGTCGTCGACGTCATGGTCTCCTACGGCGAGAAGGTCGGCGTCGCCTTCCAGCTCGCCGACGACGTCATCGACGTCACGGGACTCAAGGTGAAGTCCGGCAAGACCCCCGGCACCGACCTCCGCGAGGGCGTGCCCACCCTGCCGGTCATCCTGCTCCGCCGTGCCGCAGCCGCCGGCGACCTCTCGGCGGCCGACGTCGTCGCGCTGGTGGACGGCGACCTCTCCTCCGACGAGGCCCTGGCCGAGGCTGTCGCCGCGGTCCGCTCGCACCCGCAGACGCAGGAGGCGTGGGCCGTGGCGCAGCGGTGGGCGGACGACGCCGTGGCCGCCCTCGGTCCGCTGCCGGACAGCGTCGTGAAGCGGGCGCTGGCCAGTTTCGCGCAGGCCGTGGTCAGCAGGGACGTCTAGCCCCGCCCGGTGCGGCGGCACGGCCGACGGGACCCGCAGGGCTACCGGGCCGGAAGGAACGCCCTCAGCTCGTCGGCCTTCCGCGCCCTCACCGCCGGGTCCACGACGGGACGCCTCGGCGTGAAGTAGAAGCCGTCGTCGTGCCAGCGCGGCAGGACGTGCTGGTGGTAGTGCCAGACGTGCTGGCTGCCCGCCGGCTCGTTGTGCTGGCGCGTCGAGACGCCGTCCGGAGTCCACGCGAGCTTGATCGCGATCGCGATGTCCCGGGTGAGGGTCATGATGCGGGCGGCGACGTCGTCGGGCAGTTCGTACAGCAGCTCCACGTGCTCGCGGGGGGTGATGAGCACGTGGCCGGGGTTCGGCTCGAAGCCGTGCGAGGCGATGAAGGCCAGCACGAGGTCGTCGGAGTGGATGACGTCGCCCGGGCGGCAGAGGTTCCCGGGGTTGCTGAAATCATCGCGCGCCAGGTCGCAGAAGGGACACCGGTAGCTCTCGGGCGCGTGGTGGGCGAACTCCATCAGTTGTCCTCGTCCTCCTCGAAGACCCACTCGAAGAGGTCGAGCACGTACTCGCTGAAGGTCCCCTCCTCGCTCTGCCACTCACCGCGCGCGTTGTTGCGCCGCCACACGATCGGGTCGGGGACATCGAGCTGGTCGGCCTTCATGCCCCACGTGAACTGCTCGTCCTCGTCCTCGAGGAAGAGCAGGTAGCCGTCCTCGATCTCGAGCTCGTCCGGGTCCCAGAAGAAGTGGAACGCCTCCATGATGTCCTCGGTGGCGCCGACCGCACGGTAGAACTCGTGCAGGGCGAGCGGGAGGCGGAAGTCCTTGCCCTCGAGCAGCTCGGCGAGCTCGTCCTCGGACAGACCGTCCTCCTCGACCCACTCGTCCTCGAAGTAGGAAGGCACCAGGGCGCGGAATTTGTCGGAAAACAGCTCAGTCACTAGTACTCCAGGAGAGGTGGTGGGGGATGCTCTCATCCTAGCCCGGCGGGTCGGGGGGCGCGGGCTACTTTCGACCTGCCGGAGTCCTCGCCGCCAGCGGTGCATGCCAGCCGTACCGCCAGGCGAGGACGCGCAGGGAGAACACGAGCGACGCCGCGACGGTCCCCGTGACGAGGGTGAAGGACCCCGTCAGGTACAGCACGGTGACGATACTGGCGCCCAGCATCGCGGGGAGGGCGTAGATGTCCCGCGGGTCGAAGAGCTGCGGGATCTCGTTCGCGACGACGTCGCGCAGCAGTCCTCCGCCGACGGCGGTGGTGACGCCCAGCAGGATGGCCGACACCGGGTGCAGCCCCGCGTCGAGCGCCTTCACGGTCCCGGTGATGCAGAACAGCGCGAGGCCGGCGGCGTCGAAGAGGACCAGGACCCGCTTGACGCGTTCGACGCCGGAGACGACGAAGTAGACCAGCACGGTGGCGAGCAGCGGAGGCAGCAGGTACACCGGCTCGGTGAAGGCCGCCGGCGGGACGTCGATGATGAGGTCACGGGCCACCCCTCCGCCCAGCGACGCGAGGGAGGCGAGGAGGAGGGACCCGACGAGGTCGAAGCCCTTCCGTGCGGCCAGGAGCGAGCCCGAGACGGCGAAGAAGAAGACGCCGAGGAGGTCGGCGGCCAGGGCGATGTGTGAGGCGGTATCCATGTCTTCCTTCGGCGGAACGGTGCTGCAGCGGCCGGATGCGCGCGTCGGACGGCCGGCCGCGCCACAGGGCACTGACCAGCATGACAGAGGCGGCGATCCGCCCGGTGCCGGCCGTGCGGATCCACCCGCGGCGACGGGATGCCCGGGACTAGGCTGGCCTCCATGACCAGCGCACACGCAGCAGGCACGGACACCGTCGAACCGAGTGCACGGGACGGCTCCCGGGCCATGCGCGTCGCGTCCCGGCTGATCGGCGTCCTGCCGACCAAGAGGAACCTCAGCGGCACGGACTGGGTCGACGCCAGGTACCCGGGCCGCACGTACCCCTCGGTGGCGGCCATCCCGTGGACGTTCAGGCAGACGCACACCATCCAGGAGAAGCGGATCGACGGGGTCCGCACCATCACCGTCCGGCCCCTGCTGGGAGCGACGCGCTCTCACATCATCTACACGCACGGCGGCATCTACATCAACGAGCTCGGGCGCCCGCACTGGTGGATCATCGCCGAACTCACCAAGCGCACCGGCGCCGCGGTCACCGTGCCCCTCTACCGCCTGGCGCCCGAGAGCACCTACCGGGAGGCGTTCCCCTACCTCGTCTCGGTCTACCGGGAGGTCCTCGCGACGGCGGAGCCCGACGACGTCACGCTGATGGGCGATTCCGCCGGCGGAGCACTCGCCATCGCGCAGTCATGGGCATTCCGCGACGCGGGACTGCCCGCACCCGGCCGCGTGATCGCCTTCTCCCCGTGGCTCGACGTCACGGGCACCAACCCGGAGATCCCGAAGTACGACGCCGTGGACCCCATGCTCTCGGTGCCCGGCGGTGTCCGGGCGGGCCTGTGGTGGTCCGACGGCGACGATCCGAGGACACCCCTGGTGAGCCCGGCCTGCGCGCCCGAGGACCTGCTGGCCGAGGTGCCCGTCACGCGCATCTACCAGGGCACACGGGACGTCTGCATGGCGGACGCGGTGGTGTTCCGGGACCGGGCCGTGGCTGCAGGGGCGGATGTCACCCTGAGGGTCTACCCGGGCGGTTTCCACGTGTTCCCCGCGTTCCCGCGCCTGCCGGAGTCCAGGGATGTCTACGCGGATATCGAGGCGTTCCTCGGCCGGCCGGCCCTGCCCTAGGCGCCGCAGCACTGCCCCGAGGCACGCCTCAGGGGCAGGGCAACCGGGTCGCGGTCAGGTTGAGCCGGAGTCCCGGGACAGGACCCAGACATTGGTGTCGTCCTGGCGTTCGACGGTGACGGTGGTGACGAGTGCACGGATCATGGCGAGCCCTCGGCCTGATTCGTCGTCCTGCAGTGTGCCGTCATCAGGGAAGGCCGGCCCCGAAGGCGGGTCGAGGTCGGGGAGCGGGTCGATCGGTTCGGCGCCGATCTCACTGATCACGGCACTCAGCCGACCGGTGCAGACGGTGAGGTCGACGCCGAGGACCAGGGTGGCCCCCTGGGCGGGGACACCGTGCTGTACTACGTTGCTGGCGGCCTCGATCACCGCCGTGGTGAACGCCATCTGGTCGAGTGCCGGGACGAAGGCCGCGTCGGCCCAGAGCTGATCGAGGATGCCGTGGAGTTCTTCGATGGACTCCTCGGTGGCGGGCTCCTCGAGGGTGCGCTGTGCCAGGACGTCATTCATTGAGGAAGGCCTCCTCGGGAGTGGGGTGCGGCGTCAGTACCCGGTGCATGCTGGTCAGTTCCAGCACCATGGTGACCTGTGGCTGGACGGCGGCGATGCGCAGATCGCCGCCGGACTGCCGTACCAGCTTGAGGCAGCCGATCAGGGCGCCGAGCCCGGAGGAGTCCATGAAGCTGGTACCCGCGAGATTCACCACGATCCGCTTCCCGCCCGCGCTGACGACCTCACCGATTACCTGCCGCAGCCTGGGTGCAGCGACCATGTTCAGGCGGCCGGTGACCGCTACCTCCGTGTAGCGTCCCTTGTCCTGTGTGGTGAACTCCATGTCCATTTCCTCTTCCGATGGGTCTCCGGGTCAGCGGGGCGACGGCGCCGGGCCTCGGGGTCAGGTCGTGGAACGCCTCAGGATGACGACGGTGACGTCATCGGCGACCTCCGGGACATCGGCCAGGTCCAGCAGCGCTGCGCAGGCGGCCTCGGCGCTGGGGGCCGCCGTCACCACGCCCGCCACCGCCTCCGTGAACTGTTCGACCGTCTCGTAGACGTCCAGCAGCCCGTCGCTGACGATGGCCAGCTGGTCCCCGGATCCGAGCTGGACCACCCCTGCACGCCATGTCTGGTCAGGCCATGCTCCGACCGGCGGCCCGGCCGAGGGGAGCCGCGTCGCACTCCCGTCCGCTGCGACGTGCAGCGCGAGTCCGTGGCCGGCATCGACGTAGTCGACGACACCGGTCGCCGCATCGAGGCGGCCGTGGAAGAGCGTCACGAAGGACTTCGTCTGTTCGAGATCGGCTTCCGTTGCGCGAGCCGCTGTGGCGAACGCGGTCTCGATGCCCGGCTGCCTCGCGACGGACCGGAGGGTTGCCCGCACCGTCGCCGCAATCAGTGCTGCCCCCATGCCTTTGCCCATGGCGTCGGCGACCGTCAGGTGCAACCCATCCCGAGTGCTGTACCAGTCGTAGAAGTCCCCACCGACGCTTCTCGATGGCCGGAACCGCCCCGCGAGCTCGTAGTCCCGGAGCGTGAGATTGTCGCGGGGAAGCAGATTCTGCTGCACCTCCGCGGCCCGCAGCCGATCATCGGCATTGGCGATGTCCGCCGCGGCTTGCCGGCTCTGGCGGCGGAACAGCGTGTTCACGCGAGCCACGAGCTCCCGCGGGCTGAACGGCTTGAGGATGTAGTCGTCCGCACCGGTCTCGAGACCCGTGAGGCGCTCGATCTCGTCGGTGCGCGCCGTGATCATGAGGATGTACGCATCGGAGAAGGTGCGCACCTCCCGGCAGAGGTCCACGCCGTCGCCGTCCGGGAGGTTGAGGTCGAGCGTGATGAGGTCGGTACCGGCCCGGGCCTTCTCCAGACCCTCGCGCGCAGTCGCCGCCTCACTCACCTGGAAGCCCTCCCGCTTGAGGACCTGGACGAGCAACCCCCGGATGTCGCCGTCATCCTCGACGACCAGTGCGCGGCGAACCTGAGGGGCGACAGTCATGATGCTCATTAAACGCTACGCGGCAGCATGCTCCGGACCGGTGACGATCCGCAGCCGGAACCGCCGATCCGTTGCGCTGAACTTGATGGGATCTTGAGGGGCGGAGCGCTGCTTCCCCCCGGAAGCAAGGGGCTGCCGCGTTATCCTGAGGCTGGGGGCCGGGGCTCGCAGCCCGTCAGGCAGGGGCGGAGCAACTCGACGATCGACAGGGAAGGCCGGGGAATGGACAAGGTGCTCTCCTATCTGACGCTCAACACCCGGCAGTTCCACGAGCTGACCCTCCGCATGCGCGTCATCCTCAGCCAGCTCCCGCTCTCACTCACGGTGCTGCTGGTCCTGGCGGGCGGCCTCATGTTCCACCGCGACCTCTTCGCGAGCCAGGCCTTCCTCATCGGCGTGGGCCTGCAGGCCGTACTGCTCGTGCTGTGCGTCGCCGTGCCGTGGGACCGCCTCCCGCACGCGACCTTCCTGGTCATCCCGCTGCTCGACTTCATCCCCATCGGCTTCATGCGCTACGGCGCGGGAACCGTCATCACCGGCGTGGGGCTCCTCACCGTGTTCCCGGTCATCTGGCTCGCCGCCTCCGGCCTGTTCCCGCGCGCAGCCCTCACGGCCGGTTTCCTGGGCGCGCTGGGCGTCGTGTGGGTGCCGGTCTTCGTGACCTCCGCCGAGGTCAACTCCCAGTCCCTCACGCAGTCCTTCCTGCTGCCGTTCATCATGCTCGCCGTCGGCGTGACCATCCGCGTGATGACCGCGAGCATGATGGCCCAGCAGGCGATGGTCGAGGAGAAGGACCGCGCTCTGCAGGGGCTCCTCGAGGACAGTGCCCGCCGAGAGCGGCTGCTCCATACCGTGGTCAACAGCGTGGACATCGGACTGATGGCGCTCGACGAGACGGGCCGGACCGTCCTCGGCAACCGCAAGCTCGAGCAGCTCCGCACGCTCGCGGGTGGTTCCGGCGGGACCGCGGAGGAGGACCTGCGCATCTACCAGCAGGACGGCGGGACGGCCGTGCCCGCGGCACGGCGACCCGCACGGCGGGCTGCCGAGGGCCACGTGTTCTCCGACTACCTCCTGTGGTGGGGGGAACAGCCCGGCCAGCGCGTGCTCTCGACGTCGTCGCGCCTGATGACCAACCAGGCCGGCACCCGGGAGGGATCCGTGGTGACTTTCAACGACGTCACCGAGCTGGTCACCGCACTCAACGCGAAGGACGAGTTCGTGGCGACGGTGTCCCACGAACTGCGGACGCCCCTCACCGCGATCAGGGGCTATCTCGAGCTGCTGACCACCACGCCGGACCTCGAGCCGGCGGTCGCGTCCGGCCTCGAGGTGGTGTCACGCAATTCCGAGCGCCTGCATAAGCTCGTGGTGGACCTGCTGTCCACCGCGGAGGGTGCGCCCGAGATCACCCCGGTGCCCACCGACTTCTCCGGCCTCGTGGGCCGGCGGATCGCGACGGCGCAGGAGGGCAACAGCAACCCCCTGGTGCGGTTCGAGGACCGTACGGAGCCCGGCCTCGTCGCCCTGTGTGATGCCTCCAGCATCAGCCAGGTGCTGGACAACCTGCTCTCGAACGCCATCAAGTACTCACCGGGCGGAGGGCGCGTGACGGTCAGTGCCGCCGAGGTCGACGGCGAGGTGGAGTGCAGCGTCACGGACGAGGGCAGCGGCATGTCCCCCGAGGAGCTGAAGGGCGTGTTCTCGAAGTTCTTCCGCACGTCAGGCGCCCGCAACGCGGCCATCCCCGGTGTCGGTCTCGGGCTGGCCATCTCCAAGGCGATCGTCGAACGGCACGGCGGCGCCATCACGTGCCGGAGCGTCGAGGGCGCCGGGTCGACCTTCACGTTCCGGCTGCCGCTCGCGCACATAGGGCAGGACCAGCAGCTCCAGGCACAGTAGCGACGCCGACGCCCGGGCCCAGCTCGGGGCCGGTGGCCGTCAGACCGCCGGTCCGAGATCCACCGCGACCGTGGTCCCGCCGCCCGGCGTCTCCGTCACACTGACCGACCCGTCATGCGCGGTCGCGATCCGGACGCACGTCGCGAGCCCGATCCCGTTGCCCGCGGGATCCCCGTCGCGGTGCAGCCGCACGAGCGGCTCGAGCACCCGCCGGCGGTCGGCAGGATCGATCCCCTTGCCGTGGTCGATGACGCGCAGCACCTGGGTCTCGCCGACACTCGCCACGACCTCGACGCGCGGGGGAACACCCGGCGTGGAGTACTTGATCGCATTCGAGACGAGGTTCTGCAGGAGAGCGGTGACCTGCGCCCGGTCCACCTGCAGCTGGGTGTCCTGCACCGAGATGACGGCATCGGACGCGCTGCTGAGCGGCAGGACGTCCTGCAGCACGGCGCTCATGACGGTGCTGAGGCGGATCGTGCTGCGATTGATCGACCCGCCGATACGGGAGAACTCGAGGACGTCCTCCACCGTGGCGAGCATCCGGCTGGCGCTGCCGCGGATGATGCTCAGGTAACGGGCCGCCGGTCCGGAGGACTCGACGGCGGTGTCCAGCTCACCGAGCTCGGTGTACCCGAGGATCGCCGTCAGCGGGTTCTTCAGGTCGTGGCTCACGCGTGCGGCGAAGCCTGCGAGGTCCTCGTTGCTGCGCCGCACCACCTCGAGGGCGTCCACGAGCTGCCGTGTGGTGAACTGCAGTTCGAGCACCTCCACGACCTGCCGGGCGAGGATCTCCAGGCCCTCCCGCTGTTCGACGTCGAGCTCGGACACCACGGGGGAGAAGACGCACAGCGACCCGAGGGCGTACCCCTCGTGCGTGACGAGGGGTACGGAGGCGTAGGACCGCACCTTGGCGATGCCGCCGTTGACGAAGGGGTTGTCGGCGAAGCGGGGATCACGGGACGCGTCGGCCAACGCGGTGATGGACCCCGAGGTGAAGACCTTCGAGCACATGGAATCGTCCCGCGAACACACCGCGGGGTCCACGCCGACGGCGGCGATCTGGTGCTGCTGGTCCGCGGTGATGATGTTGATGACACCCGCGTCCATCCCGCTCATGCGCACGGCGAGCCTGACCAGGTCCAGGAGTTCGGGGGGTGTCTCGTACCCGAGCCGGTCCACAGGGGTGCGGTCGGTCTCACCGTAGGGGAGGCGGTACTCCTGCAGGATCGCCTGGCGGGCGAGCTCCTGCAACTCCGCATCGTCGGCAGACAGCAGTGACATGAGAACCCCCGAAGAACCTTGAGACCGGTATGTACGGGTCAAACTATTCCATGCACCGGATAGCGGGTGGAATAGCCGCCGGTCGATGCCGGATCCCGACCGGCCTGGGCGGCCGTCGTAGTGTCAGCCGAGAGCCCGGATGCGCAGTGCCAGGTAGAGGTGCACGCGGTCCGCGGTGACGGCGGGGTCGTAGCCCGTGAGCGTGACGACCTGCTGCAGCCGGTAGCGGACGGTGTTGCGGTGGAGGCCGAGGGCGGCGGCGACGGCGGCCACCGAGCCGTCGAGATCGAGGTACCGCTGGAGGGTGGCGAGGAGGCCCGCGCCGTGGGCCTCGTCGAAGGCCTCGAGCGGCTCCAGGGTCTCGGCGGCGAGGTCGGCGAGCGGTACATCGGCGCTGGTCATGAGCAGGGACGTGAGGCTCAGTCGATCCGCGATATTGAGGGCCTGGCCCCGCTGCAGGGCCTCCCGGGCCTCGAAGTAGCTCCACCGCAGTCCGTTGGGCTGGGCGTACGTCCCGCCGACGCCGATCCTCGCCGTGAGGCCGGCGCCGTGCAGGTAGCGGCCGAGCTCGGCCGGCTCGGGCGTGGCCGGCGTGGCGGCCGAGGGCAGGACGAGCACGAGGCGCTCGTCGACGAGGCCGGCCGGCACGCCGCTCCAGCCGTCGGGCAGGGGCAGCGTGCGCAGGGCCCGCCGCTGGCCGGAGGCGACGTCGACGATCAGCACGCCGTGGCGCACCGCCGTATCGATGCCGGCACCTGCGAGCCTCGCTGCGGCCTCCGCGCCCGCGAGGGTCCCGCGCACCACGTCCTCGAGCAGCTGGCCGACGGCGTTCCGCATGCCCGTCCGGTTCCTGGCCTGGTTGGTCAGCTCGACGGAGATCAGGTTCTGGGCGTACTCGACGACGGCCGCGCGGCCGTAGGGCTCGGCGATGGCGAGCGTGCAGCGGTCCTTGAGCCCGGTCGCGATGGGCAGGTGATGCCAGGCGCGGGCCTCGGGCCCGGACGCGCCGGCAGCCGACGAGGCCGGAGCGGACGCGCGGGCACTGCTCGGATCCGGGCCGGACACGCCGGTACCTGACGAGCGGGTACCTGACGAGGTCGGACCGGCTGCACCGGCGATCCGGGCACCGTACTGGAACAGCGCGACGTCGGTGCCGAGCATGCGGGCGAGCTCCCCGAGGAGGGCTCCGAGTCCACCGGGTCCGAGGAGCGCCGAGGCGAGGACCGCATGGCCCTCGAGGAGTTCCTCGAGGCCCGCGAACCGGTCGGCGGACAGGGCGTCGGCCACCTTCCTGCCGATCGCGACGAAGGGGACCTCGTAGGGCACACGGAAGGCGGGCAGCCCGACGTCGTCCGCCTCGGCGAGGACGGCGGCCGGGATCCGCTGGTGCGTCAGGCCCACCCCGAAGCCGATGGCGAGCGCGCCCGCCTCGTGGGCCCGACGGACGAAGGCCCGCTGGGCCGCTCCGGTCCCGAGCCGCACGCCCGTGGTCAGGACCACCTCGGCGCCGTTGAGGAACGGGCGAGGATCCTCGAGTTCGGTCACCGCCACCCACTCGATGGGATGGGGCGGAGCGGCCGCTCGGCCCTCCGCGACGAGCCCGAGCGCCGTATCCGCCAGCAGGTCGGTAAGGGTGATGGCCATGCGTCCAGCATAGGACGCGGCTGTACGCCTGCACGGACGACACCGGTTTCCACTGTGCAGGTATCCGTGGCTTGGTGCGCCTCCCGCCCGGTAACGTTCTTTCGATATCCCCCGCCCGCATCCGTCCGGGCTCTGCGTGGACCTGATCTCGTGAAAGGCACTGCATCGTGGCTGAGACCCTTCAGAACTACATCGACGGAGCGTTCGTGTCGCCCGCCGGCACCGAGCTCCTGGACATCGTCAACCCGACCAACGGCGAGGTGGTCGCCCAGTCGCCCGTGTCCTCGCCCGCCGATGTCGACGACGCCATGCGGGCCGCAGCGCGCGCCTTCACCACCTGGAAGCGGACCACGCCGAGCCAGCGACAGCTCATGCTGCTCAAGCTCGCAGACGCCGTCGAGGCCGCGAGCGACGAGCTCGTCGAGGCACAGCACCGCAACACGGGCCAGGTGCGCGAGATGATCGCCGCCGAGGAGGTGGCGGTCGGTGCCGACCAGCTGCGGTTCTTCGCGGGCGCCGCCCGTGTCCTCGAGGGCAAGTCCGCCGGTGAATACCTCGAGGGCCACACCTCGTACGTGCGCCGGGAGCCCATCGGCGTCGTCGCCCAGGTGGCGCCGTGGAACTACCCGTTCCTCATGGCGATCTGGAAGATCGGGCCTGCGCTCGCCGCCGGCAACACCGTCGTCCTCAAGCCCAGCGACACAACCCCCGAATCGACCCTCGTCCTCGCGCGGCTCACGCAGGGCATCCTGCCCGACGGCGTCCTGAATGTGGTGCTGGGCACCGGCGAGACCGGTGCCGCGATGATCGAGCACCCCGTCCCGGGCCTCGTGTCCATCACGGGCTCCGTGCGTGCGGGTATCGCCGTCGCCACCAGCGCGGCGAAGGGCCTCAAGCGGGCCCACCTCGAGCTCGGTGGCAAGGCGCCCGCCGTCGTCTTCGCGGATGCGGACCTGAAGAGGAGCGCTGCGGCCATCGCCGAGTTCGCCTTCTTCAACGCCGGTCAGGACTGCACGGCCATCACGCGCATCCTGGTGCAGGAGGAGGCGCACGACGAATTCGTGGCCGCCATGGTCGAGCACACGGCCACGCTGAGGACCGGCAACTCCGACGACTCCGAGAACTACTTCGGTCCGCTCAACAACATCAACCACTTCAACGCCGTCAACGCCGTCATCGACGCGCTGCCCGCACACTGCAGCATCGCTACCGGAGGCAAGCGCGCCGGCGACAAGGGCTACTTCTTCGAGCCCACGATCATCACCGGCGCGCGCCAGGACGACCCCGTGGTGCAGCAGGAGACGTTCGGGCCGATCGTCACGGTGCAGACCTTCTCCACGGAGCAGGAAGCCGTGGAGCTCGCCAACGGTGTGGATTACGCCCTCGCGTCTAGCGTCTGGACCACGGACCACGGGACCGCCATGCGCGTCTCCCGCGAGCTCGACTTCGGCGCGGTCTGGATCAACACGCACATCATGCTCACCGCCGAGATGCCGCACGGCGGCTTCAAGAACTCCGGCTACGGCAAGGACCTCTCCATGTACGGCGTGGAGGACTACACCCGCATCAAGCACGTCATGAGCGTGCTGGACGCCTAGCCCGTCCCCTCGAGACAAGGAACTTCGATGACCACCTTCGCAACCACCCCCGAGACCGCGCCGCGCTTCCGGCTCGAGCAGAAGCGACGTATCACGGGCGACTTCCCCGGCCCCAAGTCCACCGAGCTGGCCGCCCGCCGCGCCGCCGTCGTGGCCAAGGGCGTCGCTTCGGGCGTGCCGGTCTACGCCGCCGACGCCGACGGCGGCATCATCAAGGATGTGGACGGCAACTCGTTCATCGATCTTGGTTCGGGCATCGCGGTCAACAGCGTCGGCGCCTCCGACCCCGCCGTCGTCCGGGCGGTCCAGGAGCAGGTGGCCCACTTCACCCACACCTGCTTCATGGTCACGCCGTACGAGGGCTACGTGGCCGTCGCCGAGCAGCTCGCCGAGCTGACTCCCGGCGACTTCGAGAAGCGGACCGTCCTGTTCAACTCGGGTGCGGAAGCCGTGGAGAATGCCGTGAAGGTGGCACGCCTGGCCACCGGCCGGGACGCCGTCGTCGCGTTCGACCACGCCTACCACGGCCGCACGAACCTCACCATGGCGCTCACGGCCAAGGCCATGCCGTACAAGACGAACTTCGGGCCCTTCGCGCCCGAGATCTACCGCGTGCCCATGAGCTACCCCTTCCGCGAGGAGAACCCCGCCATCACGGGTCCCGAGGCGGCGCAGCGTGCCATCACGATGATCGAGAAGCAGATCGGCGCCGAGTCGGTCGCCGCCATCATCATCGAGCCCGTGCAGGGCGAGGGCGGGTTCATCGTGCCGGCCGACGGGTTCCTCCCCGCACTCGCCGAGTGGGCCACGGCGAACGGCGTCGTGTTCATCGCCGACGAGGTACAGTCCGGCTTCTGCCGCACCGGTGAATGGTTCGCGGTGAACCATGAGGGCGTGGTGCCGGACATCATCACCATGGCGAAGGGCATCGCGGGCGGCATGCCGCTCTCGGCCATCACCGGCCGGGCGGACCTGCTCGACGCCGTCCACGCCGGCGGGCTCGGCGGCACCTATGGCGGCAACCCCGTGGCCTGCGCCGCGGCGCTCGGCGCGATCGAGACCATGAAGGAGCAGGACCTCGCCGGACGTGCCCGCCACATCGAGGAGGTCGTCACCGAGCGCTTCACCGCCCTGCAGGCCGATCTGGGGGAGCAGAGCATCATCGGCGAGCTGCGCGGCCGTGGCGCGATGCTGGCGATCGAGTTCGTGCAGCACGGGGGCAAGGTGCCGAACGCAGAGGCCACCAAGGCCATCGCCGCGCAGTGCCTCCGCGAGGGCGTCATCATCCTGACCTGCGGTACCTACGGCAACGTGATCCGGCTGCTGCCGCCGCTGGTCATCACCGACGAGCTGCTGACGGACGGCCTCGACGTGCTCGAGCGTGCCATCCGCACCGTCGACGCCGGCTGACCGCTTCCGCGGGACAGCACCGGTACGAGGAAGGCCCCGCAGCGTTGCTGCGGGGCCTTCGTCATGGGGGAGGGGTCGGGTCAGCCGACCGGGATGAGTGCCCGGAACCGGGGGTTCTCCGCCAGGAAGGCCTGAGCGTGCGGGCAGTAGGGCACGGGGGAGAGGCGACGCCTGTGGGCGTCCAGCAGCGCGTGGCGGATGAGTACGGGCTCCAGGCCGGAGCGGCCGTAGGAGGGGCCGACGACGGTTTCCAGGAGGCGGATGCGGCCGGCCCGCATGTCGTACTTCACGTACCCGACCATGACGCCGTCGTGGAACAGTTCGAAGCGCGAGCTCACGGTGTTGTCGCGGAACTTCTCGCGTAGCTTCGCGCTCTCCATCTGCTCCGCGGCGCGTGCCTCGCGCCCCTCGAGGGCGTGGATCACGGCCTCGTAGTCCTCCCGCACGCCGAAGGGTGGGAAGTCGGTGTCGAGGACGCGGTAGAGCTGGTTGCAGAGGATGCGGAGCTCGCGCGTGGTCACGTCCGACAGGTCGAACGGGACCTCGGGCGCCTCGGGGCCTACGGGCTCGACGGGGGCGTCCGCGAATTCGATGCCCTGCAGATCGGACGGCGTGCTCCGTCCGGCAGGCTCGCCGAGCCGGGAGAGGGTATCGGGGGAAAGCGGTGCAAGTGTCATGGCGACCTCGTACATCTGGAATTCGTCGTGGCCGCTGCTTGACCGCTCCCTGAACATAGCAGCTAGCTCGCCGTCCGTAAAGCTAGATAGTCTAGCAATCAGCACTCTCACCGTCCGATCAGATTGCGGGCTTCCGCGCAGGGGCGCCGTCCTGCGGGGCATCCGGAGCCGGCCGGGCGGACTCCTGCGGCCGGGCGGGATGGTGTCCGTCCGGGCGGGCCCGTGTGTGCGCGTCAGGACGTGTAGGCCGCGAGTTGCTGGCGGAGCCCGGCGATGATCCCGTCGAGGCCCGCGCGGAATGCGGCGTCCGCAGTGCTCCCGGTGCCCGCGGCTGCGGTGGCGCTGCGCACGGCGGCGGTGAAGACGGGGAAGCGGTCCGCCAGGGGGCCCGAGTCGAAGATGTCGCCGGGAGCGGTGACATCGAGTGCTGAGCCGTAGATGAAGGATTCCAGGGCTACGATCGCCGGCACGATGCGCTCCTCAGGCCACCCCGCCCGCTGGAACCCCCGGGCCACCTCCTCGTACATGCGCAGCGTGTCCGGCGCGTCCGTGACGGGCAGGACGGCGATGACCGGGACGAGTGGCGCATGCCGGGCGAAGACCTCGCGGTAGGACCAGGCCCACCGCCGCACGGCCTCGTCCCAGGGCTGATCCGCGAAGGCGTCGAACTCCACCATGGTCATGACGTGGTCCTGCACCCAGCCGAGCACCTCCTGCTTGGACCCGGCGTGATTGTAGAGCGCGGACGGCGCCACGCGGAGGCGTCGGGCGACGGCCGACATCGTGAGCCCCTCGTACCCCTCGCTGGCGATGAGGTCGAGTGCCGCGTCCGTGATGCGGTCCTTCGACAGCACGCTCCTGGGGGGACGTCCGGCGCGCCGTGGCTCCGGCGCTGCTGTGGTCATGGAAGCTGCCTCCTGGTCCGGTACCGTCGACTCCTCGGCCGCTCCCTTCCCACGTGGGGCGCCCATGGCTATAGTAGGGCAAAATAATGAATGACATTCATTTTGTGGCCCGCGTCATGCGGGGCGGGAGGATCTCATGGACATCATCGAGCGCGACGTCGTCATCATCGGAGCGGGGCCCTCGGGCCTGACCGCAGCACGCGAACTGAGGAGGGCGGGCCACTCGGTCGCCGTCGTCGAGGCCAGGGACCGGGTGGGCGGGCGCACCCACACGGACGTCATCGACGGCGCCGTCCTCGAGGTGGGAGGCCAGTGGGTGTCTCCCGACCAGACCGCGCTGATCGGGCTCCTCGACGAACTCGGCATGGACACGTTCCCCCGGTACCGCGAGGGCGATTCCGTCTACATCGGTCCCGATGACCGGCCGGTGCGGTACTCGGGGGAGATGTTCCCCGTCAGCGACTACACCCGCGAGGAGATGACGCGGCTCATCGACATCCTCGACCGGCTCGTGGCCGAGGCCGGCCCGGAAGCGCCGTGGAACCACCCCGACGCCCGTGCCCTGGACACCATCTCCTTCCACCACTGGCTGCGGCAGCAGTCCGACGACGAGGAGGCGTGCGACAACACCGGGCTCTTCATCGCGGGCGGCATGCTGACCAAGCCCGCGCACTCCTTCTCCGTCCTGCAGGCGATCCTCATGGCGGCGACCGCCGGGTCCTTCTCCAACCTCGTGGACGAGGACTTCATCCTCGACCGGCGCGTGGTCGGCGGCATGCAGTCCGTCTCCGAGCGCATGGCCGCCGAACTCGGGGACGACGTCATCCTCTCGAGTCCCGTGCGCACCCTCCGCTGGAGCGGCATGGACGGGCACGGCAGTGCCGGCGGCGTCACGGCCGAGGGCGTCACGGTCGTGTCGGACACGACGACGGTGAACGCCCGGTACGCCGTCGTCGCCGTCCCGCCGAACCTGTACTCGCGCATCAGCTACGAGCCGCCGCTCCCGCGACGCCAGCACCAGATGCACCAGCACCAGTCGCTGGGGCTCGTCATCAAGGTGCACGCCGTCTACGCCACACCGTTCTGGCGCGCGGAAGGGCTCTCCGGGACCGGCTTCAGTGCAGGCTCGATCGTCCAGGAGGTCTACGACAACAGCAACTACGAGGACCCGCGCGGCACTCTGGTGGGGTTCGTCTCCGACGAGAAGGCGGACGCGATGTTCGAGCTCCCGCCGCACGAGCGCCGCGAGCGCATCCTCGGCTCGATCGCGGGCTTCCTCGGCCCGCAGGCCCTCGACCCCGAGGTCTACTACGAATCGGACTGGGCCTCCGAGGAGTGGACCCGCGGTGCGTACGCCTCCAGCTACGACCTCGGCGGCCTGCACCGCTACGGCCGCGACCAGCGCACGCCGGTCGGTCCCATCTACTGGTCCTGCTCGGACATCGCGGCCGAGGGCTACCAGCACGTGGACGGCGCCATCCGCATGGGGCGGCGCACCGCCGCCGACGTCCACCGTGCCCTCGCCTCCGGGCTGCAGTCGGCCGGCACCGCGAAGGGGGCCTGACCATGCGCTACATCGTCGGGTACACCGCGGACGAACGCGGGCACGACGCCGTGTGCCTCGCCGTCGCCCTCGCGCGGCGTCAGGACGCCACCCTCGACCTCGTCCTCGTGACGCCCGAGCACTCGCTCTACGCGGGCACCTATCCGCCGGACAAGGGCTTCGACAGCCTTCTGTCGGATCAGATGACCGAGTGGATGGACGAAGGACTCGCACTGGTACCCGACGACGTTCCCGCGCGCGGCGTCGTCGTCCGCGCCGACTCGAACGCCGAGGGCCTCATCCAGGCGGCCGAGGACACCGAGGCCTCCCTGATCGTGATCGGGGCGAGCTCGCGCGGCCTCGCCAGCCGGTTCAGCGTGGGCAACGTGGCACGCAGCCTGCTGCACGCCTCACCCGTGCCCGTGGCCCTCGCACCGCGGGGCTATCGGCGCACGGACCCCGTCACGCGCCTCACCTGCGCGGTGGGCCGGCGGGCCGGGGCCGACGCCGTCATCTCCGTCGCGGTGTCCTCCGCCGGCCGTCGCGCCCTGCCGCTGCGCCTGGTCTCACTCATCGCTCTCGACGCCGGCCAGCCGGACCCGGGCAGCGCCGAGGACGAGGCGAACCGTCGGCTCGCGGAGGCGGCGTCGTCGCTGGCGGCGGGCGGCCGCGTGAGCGTCGAGACGGCGCGCGGTGCTTCCGTCGAGGAAGCCGTCGAGTCCATGGCCTGGGACGAGGGTGAGGTGCTGCTGGTCGGATCGAGTCGCCTCGCGCAGCACGCGCGGATCTTCCTCGGGTCCACGGCCGCCAAGATCCTGCGTACGCTGACCATCCCCATGGTCGTCGTCCCACGTACGTATGCAACCCCCGGCACCACTCCCGGCCCGGACGCCTCACCCACAGAGGCGGACGCATGAGTATCGACGAGACAACACGAAGCGGATCAGGGCTCAGCAGGAAGGGCCTCGACTCGGGGATCGTCGGCCTGCTGGGCGCCGTCGTCATCGGGGTGTCCTGCGTGGCCCCCGCCTACACGCTGACCGCGGCCCTCGGCCCCACGGTCGCCGAGGTCGGGGTGCACCTCCCCGCCATCTTCCTGATCGGCTTCGTCCCCATGCTGCTCGTGGCCCTCGGCTACCGCGAGCTCAACAGCGCCATGCCGGACTCCGGGACCTCCTTCACCTGGGCCACGCGGGCCTTCGGCCCGTGGATCGGCTGGATGGGCGGGTGGGGCCTCATCGCCGCGACCGTGATCGTGCTGTCCAACCTCGCCGCCGTCGCGGTCGACTTCTTCTACCTCCTGCTCTCGCAGGTGATGGACGATCCCTCGGTGGCCGAGCTCACCCTGAACCTGCCGGTGAACATCGCGACGACGCTCGTGTTCATCGCGCTCGCGTGCTACGTCTCCTACCGCGGCATGGAAGCCACGAAGATGGTGCAGTACGTGCTTGTCACCTTCCAGCTCGTGGTCCTCGCGTGGTTCGCCATCGCGGCGTTCATCCACGTCGGCAACGGCACGGCCTTCGACGCCACGAGCATCAGCGCGGACTGGTTCAACCCCTTCGCCGTCGGTTCGTTCTCCGCCTTCGCCGCGGGCGTCTCGCTCTCGATCTTCATCTACTGGGGCTGGGACGTGACGCTGACCATGAACGAGGAGACCACGGATCCGGACAGGACCCCGGGCCGCGCAGGAGCGCTGACCGTCGTCGTGATCGTGGTCATCTACCTCACGGTCGCGCTCGCGACCCTCGCCTACGCCGGAGTGGGTGAGGGCGAGCTCGGCGCCGGCAACCCCGACAACCAGGAGAGCATCTTCGCGACGCTCGCCGGCCCCGTCATGGGTCCCTTCGCCATCCTCATGTCCATGGCCGTGCTGAGCTCCTCGGCCGCGTCCCTGCAGTCCACGTTCGTCTCGCCCGCCCGTACGCTGCTCGCCATGGGGCACTACCGGGCGCTGCCGAAGGGCTACGGACGCATCAGCCCGCAGCACAAGTCGCCCAGCTTCGCGACCGTGGCCGCGGCCGTCGCCGCCGCCGCCGGGTTCTACGTATTCACGCGCCTCGTCTCGGAGAACGCGCTGTGGGACACCATCACCGCTCTCGGCCTGATGATCTGCTTCTACTACGGCATCACCGCGCTGGCGTGCGTCTGGTACTTCCGGGCCCAGGCCTTCGCGAGCCTCCGGAACGTCCTCTTCCGGTTCCTGGCACCGCTGCTCGGCGGAGTGATCCTCCTGGTCATGTTCGTCAAGACGGCCATCGACTCCATGGATCCCGGGTACGGCTCCGGGTCCGAGCTGTTCGGGATCGGCATGGTGTTCATCCTCGGGATCGGCGTGATCCTCCTCGGGGCGGTGCTCATGCTCGTCTGGTCGCGCATCAACCCTGCGTTCTTCCGGCAGGAGGTCCTGACCCGCGGGTCGGCCCCGCGCGCCTAGCGGTCCGGGCGCCCGGACCGCTCGTCACGCTCCGTTCCCGCCGCCGTCCATGGTCCACGCGGCACGGACGGCGGCGCGTCGCCCTGCGAGACGGCCGGCTGCCCCGGGACGCGGGAACCGCGCCCGACGGCGGACGGCGCCATGGGGTAGGCACGTCACGGAGAGAAATGCGGTCGGGCACCGGTGCCGGCCGGGCCCGGCAGCGCCTAGCATTCCGGCATGGAGGAACGCGGCGGGCAGGGGACGGGCACGGCACGGCGCGCCGCGCTCGACGCCGTCGAGGACAGGGCCGCCCTGATGTGCCGCAGCGAGCAGCGCGTGTGCCGGATCCTCGCCCGCAGGATCGATCCCGCGATGGAACCGGCCGCCTACAGTGTCCTGGCGGCCGCGCGCATGCTCGGGCCCTGCCGCGTCACGGACCTCGCCGCGTCGCTCGGTATGGGCAACCCCGGCGTGAGCAACCATGTGGCGGCGCTCCAGCGGCTCGGCCTCGTGGAGCGCGGCCCGTCGGACGGCGACGACCGTTCGCACCCGGTGGTCCTCACGGCGGAGGGTGCCCGCCGCATCGACGAGGCACGCCGGAGCAGGCGGCGGTCCTTCCGGCGGCAGCTCCAGGGGTGGGACCCGGCCGACGTCGTCGAGCTGGTGGGTCTGCTCTCGCGGTTCAGCGCGGCGTACCTCGCTACGCGCGAACCGGCCGCGGAGACGCCCGCTCCGTCCGACGCGCACCGCGCGGGCGAAGGGCTTCCGGGACCACCGGCCGGTCAGTAGAGTGACGCCAGACCTCGCGCGGTGGCGGCGGTCCTTCGAGAATCGGGGCATGATGAGCCAGTTCCCGGTCGGCAGCCCGTCCGACGGGGGTCGCGCGGACGGGCAGGGCAAGGGCCTCGCGGCCGGCGCCCTGGGACCGTGGCAGTCGGCGGTGATGGGGCTCGCCTCGACGGCACCGGTGTGCGGCGGACTCTCCTGATGCGGATCCTGATCATCGGTGCGGGCGGGGTGGGTTCGGCCGCGGTCCGCATCCTCGTGCGGCGGACGTTCTTCGAGCAGCTGGTGATCGCGGACTACGATGCCCGGCGTCCGCAGGCGCTCGTCGACGGACTGCAGGACCCGCGCCTCGTCGCGGCCTCGGTGGATGCGTCGTCATCTGCGGCGGTGGCCGACCTCGTGCGGGAGCATGCTGCCACGCACGTCCTCAACGCGGTGGACCCGCGGTTCGTGATGCCCGTCTTCGAGGGTTGCTTCGCCGCCGGCGCGACGTACCTCGACATGGCGATGAGCCTGTCCGAGAAGCACTCGGACCAGCCGTACGAGAAGACGGGGGTCATGCTCGGGCAGGCGCAGTTCGACGCCGCCGCGCAGTGGGAGGCGGCCGGGCGGCTCGCCCTCGTGGGGATCGGCGTCGAGCCCGGCCTCTCCGACGTCTTCGCCCGCTACGCGGAGGACGAGCTGTTCTCGTCCATCGACGAGCTGGGTGTCCGCGACGGGGCGAACCTGACGGTGGAGGGCTATGACTTCGCCCCGTCGTTCTCCATCTGGACGACCATCGAGGAGTGCCTGAACCCTCCGGTGGTCTTCGAACGGGACCGCGGGTGGTTCACCACCGAGCCGTTCAGCGAGCCGGAGCTGTTCCGTTTCCCCGAGGGCATCGGGGACGTGGAATGCGTCAACGTGGAGCACGAGGAGGTGATCCTGATGCCGCGGTGGACGCAGGCCCGCAGGGTGACGTTCAAGTACGGGCTGGGGGAGGAGTTCATCGGTGTGCTGCGGACCCTTCATGCGCTGGGCCTCGACTCGACGGAGCCGCTCCGGGTCAAGGGCGTCGACGTCTCGCCCAGGGACGTGGTCGCGGCAGCCCTGCCGGACCCCGCCACGCTCGGCGACCGTATGCGCGGGAAGACCTGCGCGGGCGTGTTCGTCACCGGGCAGGGCAAGGACGGTGGACCCCGGGCCGTGTACCTGTACCACGTCGTCGACAATGCGTGGTCGATGGCCGAGTACGACTCGCAGGCCGTGGTGTGGCAGACCGCCGTCAACCCCGTGATCGCCCTGGAACTGCTGGCCGCGGGCCGCTGGCACGGTGCGGGGGTTCTCGGCCCGGAGGCCTTCGATGCGCGGCCGTTCCTGGAACTGCTGGCGGCCGACGCCCCCGCGGGGTACGGGTCGCCGTGGGGGATGGACGAGCGCTGAGCCGCGAGGCCCGTGCGGAGGGTCAGGCCGCGGCGGACGCCGGCTCGGTGCGCTTCGCGGGCCGGGGCTGGCGGCGTACGGTCCGGAGCATGTCGATCGTGAGGAGGATCAGCGCCACCCACACGAGGCTGAACCCGATCCACCGCTCGAAGGGCATGTCCTCGCCGAGCACCAGCAGGGCGATGAGGAACTGGAGCACGGGCGCCAGGTACTGCAGGAGGCCGATCGTCGTCAGGGGGAGGCGGCGGGCGGCCGCACCGAAGAAGATGAGGGGTACGGCCGTGATGATGCCCGAGGCGGCCATGATCCAGAAATGTCCCGTCCCCTCGGTCACCAGGGTCGCGTCGCCGGTCGAGGCCAGCCACAGCATGACGGCCACCGCTACGGGTGTCAGCACCAGCGTCTCGATGCTCAGGCTGGACACCGCATCCACGCGGGAACCCACCTTCTTCTTGGTGAACCCGTACAGGCCGAAGGAGAACGCCAGCGACAGTGCGATCCAGGGCACGGCGCCGTAGCCGACGGCGAGCACGACCACCGCGAGGACGCCGATGCCGATCGCCGTCCACTGCAGGGGACGCAGCTTCTCCCGCAGCACGATCACGCCGAGCAGGACCGAGACGATCGGGTTGATGAAGTAGCCGAGGGCTGCCTCGATGGCCTGCCCGGACGTCACGCCGTAGGTGTAGACGAGCCAGTTGACGGCGATGAGCAGGGCCGCGACAGTGAGCGTGCCGATGAGCCGCGGGGTGCGCAGGGCGGTGAGCACCGGCCGCCAGGACCGCAGGACGGTCAGCAGGAGGGCGCAGAAGATGAGGGAGAACAGCACCCGGTTGGCCACGATCTCGACGGGACCCGCCGGGGCGAGGACGAGGAAGTACAGCGGCAGCAGACCCCACAGCCCGTAGGCGCCGAAGCCGAAGAGGATACCGACGGAGTTCTCGCTCCGCGCCGGACGACTGACCTTCGTGCCTGATCCACTCACGCAGGCGTGAACCGGCCGCAGAGAACGTTTATTCCCGCGTCGGTGTTCCTGCCTCGCACCGCACCGGGGCTGGAGGAGATCCCTGCCACTGTTTTCGCCGGTGCCGTGCGAGGGCATTTAGAATAGGGAAGTATGCGCTTATTTGTGCGCGACGGTATCCACCAGGATCATCCCGGGAAGAAGGCTCATCAGTGTCTACCTCAGCTGCGGCTCGACCGCTGCGGGTCGCGATCATCGGCGCCGGTCCGGCAGGCGTCTACGCCGCCGACATCCTGACGAAGTCGAACGAGGTGCAGGGCGGCGACTTCGCCGTCAGCATCGACCTGTTCGACCAGTACCCGGCGCCGTACGGTCTCATCCGTTACGGGGTAGCACCTGACCACCCGCGGATCAAGGGCATCGTCAACGCGCTGCACAAGGTGCTCGACCGCGGGGACATCCGCTTCCTCGGCAACGTCAACTACGGCCGGGACCTGACGCTCTCCGACTTCCGCCGCTTCTACGACGCGGTGATCTTCGCGACGGGTGCCATCCGCGACGCCGACCTCGACATCCCCGGGGTGGAGCTCGACGGCTCCTTCGGCGGAGCGGACTTCGTCTCGTGGTACGACGGCCACCCCGACGTCAGCCGTGAGTGGCCGCTGGACGCCCGGGAGATCGCCGTGATCGGCAACGGGAACGTGGCCCTCGACGTAGCCCGCATCCTCTCCAAGCACGCCGACGACCTGCTCTCCACCGAGATCCCCGACAACGTCTACCAGGGGCTCAAGGCCTCGCCCGTCACCGACGTCCACGTCTTCGGACGCCGAGGACCGGCCCAGGTGAAGTTCACGCCGCTGGAGCTGCGTGAGCTCTCCCATTCGCGGGACGTCGACATCGTCCTCTACCCCGAGGACTTCGATTTCGACGCGGGGTCCGAGGAGCAGATCGCGACCAACAACCAGACGAAGACCATGGTGAAGACGCTGACCAACTGGCTCGTCGAGGACGAGCCGACCGGGGCGTCCCGCCGCCTGCACCTCCACTTCCTGCACTCGCCCGTCGAGATCCACGACTCACCGGAGACGCCCGGCAAGGTCGCGGGCATGAGGTTCGAGCGGACCGAGCTGACCGGCGACGGGAACGTGCGCGGGACCGGGGAGATCATCGACTACCCCGTCCAGGCCGTGTACCGCGCCATCGGGTACTTCGGCTCGGAACTGCCCGAGGTCGGATTCGACGAGAAGCGCGGCGTCATCCCCAACGAGGGCGGTCGCGTGATCGACGAGCAGGGACAGCCGGTGCCCGGCATCTACGCGACCGGGTGGATCAAGCGTGGTCCCGTCGGCCTCATCGGGCACACCAAGGGAGATGCGCTCGAGACCATCGGCTACCTCCTCGAGGACAGGCTCAACCTTCCTCCGGCCGAGGACCCGTCCGAGGACGCCATCATCGGCCTCCTCGAGGAGCGCGGCGTCCACTACACCACCTGGGACGGGTGGCTGAAGCTGGACGCCCACGAGCTGAAGCTGGGTGCGAACTTCGTGAACACGTCCGGCAACGCCGAGGTGGTGCGCGAACGCGTGAAGCTCGTGCCCCGTGAGGACATGGTTGCCATTTCTCGCGGCGAGTAGTCCCGCTACACTGTGACCTGTCCCACGCTGCCATGCGGGACAGGTCACGAAGCGGAGTGCCGATGTCGTCGTCCCGTTCAATCCCTCTCACGGAGTTGTCCTCCGTCGCGCTGCAGCAGAAGGCGCTGGCCGCCCATGAGGCCCTGGACCAGGGCACCAGCGTCGACGGGAAGCTCCGGGGGGTCGTGCGGGAATCCTGGCTGAGGTCCCTGACGTTCCTCCCGAGCCCGTCCACGGCGCAGGCCCGCCTGTTCTGCTCCGAGGAGGAGCTCGAGGCGTACCGTCAGAGCCACCCTCTTGCGGCCATCATGCCCGTGATCGACCGGCTGCTCGTCCAGCCGAGCCTCGAATCCGGGATGCTCGTGGCCGTCGGCGACGAGAACGGCCGGCTCCTCTGGGTCGACGGTGACCGCGAGCTGCGGCGTCGCGCGGAAGGCATGCTGTTCGTCCCCGGGGCTGACTGGTCGGAGGCCACCGTCGGCACGAGCGCTCCGGGCACGGCCCTGGCCCTCGAGCGCAGCGTCCAGATCGCCGGCGCGGAGCACTTCAGCCCGCAGGTCCACCCGTGGAGCTGTACCGCGGTGCCCCTGCACGACCCGGACTCCGGCACCGTCCTGGGCGTCATCGACATCACCGGGACCGCCGACGCCGTCGGGACCCACACGCTGTCGCTCGTGGAGGCGGCGGTCGCCGCAGCGGAGGCGCAACTGAGCATCCACCGGCTCCAGGGCCGCCTGCCCAGGGCACGGCGGGCCCGGTCGGCGCGTGTGCCCGCCGCGCTCTACCGGAACAGCCTGCAGATCCTGGGGTCGGACCACGGCGTGGTGCATGCGGGGGGAGCATCGCTGGAGCTCAGCCTCCGCCATGCGGAGCTGCTGACCCTCCTGGCCCTGCACCCGGAGGGCCTCACCGCGGACCAGCTCGCCACGATGGCCTATCCGGAGGACGCTTCGGGGACGACAGTCCGGGCGGAGATGCTCCGGCTGCGCAAGGTCCTGGCCGAGCACGGCAAGGCGATCGTGCCGCAGTCCCGGCCCTACCGCTTGCCGGGAGAGCTGGTGGTCGACGCGGTTCAGGTGCTGAACTACCTCCACCGCGGGGCGCACCGCATGGCGCTCGCCATCTACCGTGGTCCCGTCCTCCCGCGGTCGCAGGCGCCGGCCATCAGGCGCCTCCGCAGCGAGGTGTCCACGCTCCTGCGGGACGCCGTCCTCACCGACGGCTCTCCCGAGACGGTGCTCGACTATCTCGCGCTCGCCGAGGCCGAGTACGACATCGAGGCATGGCAACTGGCGCTCAGGGTCCTGCCCCGGCGCTCACCGCGGCGAGCCGTCGTCGTCGCGCACACGGAGTGGCTGGAGGCGGAACTGGGGGTTCCGCCGTCGTTACTCGCAGCTTCTCCCAAAATTCGTTAGCGAATCGCAATGATCGGTCGCCATCGGCCCTGTGGGCGGGCTAACGTTGTCCCCGGGGGCCGGGTAACCGGCGGACCAAAACGTCCGTCGGTCGAACGCACCGATCGCAGCGCAATCTCAAGGGAATTCTCGTGACCCAGGCAGGCCGGCACCCGGAAACGGCGAGGGTGCAGAACCGGAGTCCCCGTAGCTCCCGCACGAAGGTGAACGCGAGTCTGGCCATGGTCGTCTGCTTCGTGGGCTTCCAGGGCATCGTCCCGCAGTCATCGGGCCCCGCCGCCGCCTCCTCGACCAACTCGGGTGCGATCATGTCGGACGGCATCCATCCGACGGGAACCGTGGGCCCCTCGATGCTCCTCCCGCTGGGGGGCTCCGACGCACCCGACTTCCCCGACCGCCGGTCCGTCCGAGCCGACGCCGACACCGACACCGACGCCGACGCCGACACCGACGCCGACCCGGAGACCGCAGGGGGCACCAGGGGTGAGGGCACCGCCGCGACGGCGACCGGCATCTCGGCCCGACCGTCCGCGGGAAGTCTGTTCGCACCCCTCGACGGCCTCTCCTCGAGTTCTCCCTTCGGATCCCGCACGAGCCCCATCACGGGCGAGGCCGGCGAGTTCCACACGGGCCAGGACTACTCGGCGCCCTGTGGCACCCCGGTGTACGCTGCCGACGCCGGCACCGTGCGAGCCGTCGGCTGGCACCAGTGGGGTGGCGGCAACCGCGTGGAGGTCGACCACGGCAACGGCCTCATCACCACGTACAACCACCTCCGGGCCGTCTCGGTCAGGGAGGGCGACACCGTCAGGGGTGGCGAGGCGATCGCGGAGGTCGGGACCACCGGCTCCTCGACCGGATGCCACCTCCACTTCGAGACCATCCTCGACGGCGAGCACGTCGACCCGCTGCGGTGGAGGCTTGTCTCTGCGCAGCACACCGCCCCCAGTGGCGCGCTGCAGGACTACTCTCCCGGGGGCAACGGCGCAGCCGACATCCCCGTCTGGGCGCGGTCCTCGACCCGTTCCGATCAGCACGACCATATGGCGGATGTGCTGCCCATGGCACCCGGCCCGTCGAGGGGTGCAGGTGCTGCTTCCGCCCAGGACAGCACTCCGCCCGTACCGCCGGCGGTGCCGACACGGGACGTGAAGACGTCGGAGAAGACGCCGCCTGAGGCGACCAAGCCGCCTCCGGTCAGGCCGACGCCGAACCCGACACCGGAAAAGACGCCGCCTGAGGCAACCAAGCCGACACCGGTCAAGCCGACACCGGTCAAGCCGACGCCGGACCCGACACCGCCGGTCACGCCGCCGGTCACGCCGACGCCGGAGCCGACACCGCCGGTCACGCCGCCGGTCACGCCGCCGGTCACGCCCCCGGTCACGCCCCCGGTCACGCCGACGCCGACACCGACACCGGAGCCGACACCGCCGGTCACGCCCCCGGTCACGCCGCCGGTCACGCCGACGCCGGACCCGACACCGGACCCGACACCGGGCCCGACACCGTCGGTCACGCCACCGGACCCGGGCGCGACGCCTCCTCCCGAAACCCTGCCGGGCACCACCGTGCCGGCGGGATCGACCCCCGAGCCGTCCTGCGACACCGATCCGACGGCCCCTGCATCCGAGGAGCCGGTACCGGGTGCCGACCCCGCACCGGGTGAGGATCCCACCGATCCCTCGTGCGACGAGCCGGGCACGCCCGGCCCGGATTCCGATCCCACTCCCGCCCCCGGCACGGGCCCGGAGGGTCCGGCCACGCCGGCTCCCGCACCGCGGGTGCTCGCAGCAGCGCCGCCGACCCACGAACAGGGCTAGCGGTACGGGTCCTCCGGGCGTGCAACGTCGTTGCAACCTTCGGGTTCCTAGTCTGTGCACCAGGGACGACGACGTCCTGCACACCCGGAGTTCAAGGAGTTGGATGATGACTGTTTACGCCCAGCCTGGCCAGGATGGATCGAAGGTCAGTTTCAAGCCGCGGTACGAGAACTGGATCGGCGGCGAGTGGGTTCCTCCCATCAAGGGCCAGTACTTCGAGAACATCTCCCCGGTAACGGGCAAGCCCTTCTGTGAGGTGGCACGCGGTACGGCGGAGGACATCGAGCTGGCGCTCGACGCGGCCCACAAAGCCGCTCCCTCCTGGGGCAAGACATCCGTCGCGGAGCGGGCCCTCATCCTGAACCGCATCGCGGACCGCATGGAGGAGAACCTCGAGATGCTCGCGGTCGCCGACACCTGGGACAACGGGAAGCCCATCCGTGAGACCCTCGCCGCGGACCTTCCCCTCGCGATCGACCACTTCCGGTACTTCGCCAGCGCCATCCGCGCCCAGGAGGGCCACCTGTCCCAGCTGGACGAGGACATGACGGCCTACCACTACCACGAGCCGCTCGGCGTCGTCGGGCAGATCATCCCGTGGAACTTCCCCATCCTCATGGCCACGTGGAAGCTCGCCCCCGCTGTCGCCGCCGGCAACGCCGTCGTGCTGAAGCCGGCCGAGCAGACGCCGTCGTCGATCCTCGTGCTCATGGAGCTGATCAGCGACATCCTCCCGGCGGGCGTCATCAACGTCGTCAACGGCTTCGGCGTGGAGGCAGGGAAGCCGCTCGCCTCGAGCAAGCGCATCCGGAAGATCGCGTTCACCGGCGAGACGACCACGGGCCGGCTGATCAGCCAGTACGCGAGCCAGAACCTCATCCCGGTCACGCTCGAGCTCGGCGGCAAGAGCCCGAACATCTTCTTCTCCGACGTCGCCGAGAGCAACGACTCCTTCTACGACAAGGCCCTCGAGGGCTTCGCGCTGTTCGCGCTGAACCAGGGCGAGGTCTGCACCTGCCCCTCGCGCGCCCTCGTGCAGGATTCCATCTACGACTCGTTCATGGCGGACGCGATCGCCCGCGTCGAGAAGATGGTGCAGGGCAACCCGCTGGACACCGACACGCAGGTGGGGGCCCAGGCGTCGAACGACCAGCTGGAGAAGATCCTCTCCTACATGGACATCGGCCGGCAGGAGGGCGCCAAGGTCCTCATCGGCGGCGAACGGAACCTGCTCGACGGCGACCTCGCCGAGGGGTACTACGTAAAGCCCACGGTGTTCGAGGGGACCAACAGCATGCGGGTGTTCCAGGAGGAGATCTTCGGCCCGGTCGTCTCGGTCACGCGCTTCAACGACTACGCCGAGGCCCTCGAGATCGCCAATGACACCCTCTACGGGCTCGGGGCCGGCGTCTGGTCGAGGAACGGCAACATCGCCTACCGTGCCGGACGCGAGATCCAGGCCGGCCGGGTGTGGGTGAACAACTACCACGCCTACCCCGCGGGCGCGGCGTTCGGAGGGTACAAGTCCTCCGGCATCGGCCGCGAGAACCACGCCATGATGCTCGATCACTACCAGCAGACCAAGAACCTGCTGGTCAGCTACTCCGAATCCAAGCTCGGATTCTTCTAGGGGGCACCATGACCGTCGAAGCCTCGGTGACCATCCCGGGGGAGACCTTCTCCCGGGTGGCCCTCACGGACAGCGCCGTCGAACTGCTGGACAAGCTGTGGCTGATCCACGGGCCGCTGATGTTCCACCAGTCCGGCGGATGCTGCGACGGCTCGTCACCGATGTGCTACCCGGCGGGCGAGTTCATCACCGCCGAGGCGGACGTGCTGCTCGGCGTCCTCGACATCTCGCCCGGTGCGCGGGGCCGCACCGGTGCCGCCCCGGACGGGACAGCCGACGATCCCCGGCTCATCGACTTCTGGATGTCGCGGGAGCAGTTCGAGTACTGGCGCCACACGCACCTGACGGTCGACGTGGTGCCCGGGCGGGGGAGCGGATTCTCGGTGGAGGCGCCGGAGGGGAAGAGGTTCCTGATCCGCTCACGCCTCATGGGCTAGGAGGTACACCGGAAGGGGTCGGCGCGGAGGTCGCGGCGGCCCCTTCCGTCATCAGTGCTCCGCGAGCCTGCCCACCGTGGGTCCGGGGTGCGCGTGGTGTCCCGGGTGGCCGGGATCAACGGCGAGGACGATGCCGAGGAGGTCGGTCAGCGCGTGGCCGAGCTTCGGGTCGACGAGCTCGTAGCGCGACCGACGGCCTTCGGGTACCGACACCACGAGCCCGCAGCCGCGCAGGCAGGAGAGGTGGTTGGACAGGCTCTGCCGGCTGACACCGAGCAGACCTGCGAGATCGCTGGGATAGGCGGGCGCGTCCCGCAGTGCCACCAGGATCCGCACGCGGGTCGGGTCGGACAGTGCGGTGCCCACGCGCTGCAGTACCGAGGTGGAGGTCAGTGTCTGCAGCATCAGTGGCTCAACTCCGTCTCGTGGGGCACGTGGTCCAGGGGTTCGATCTGGAAGGTGCAGTGGTCGATGCTCACGGCGAAGTGTCCGGCCACGCACTCCTGGAGCTGGTCGAGGACCGCGTGGGCGGACCCGTCGCGGTAGCATTCGTCGTCGACGACGATGTGCGCGGTGAGCACGGGCAGCCCGGTGGCGATCTGCGTGATGTGGAGGTCGTGGACGTCCCGTACCTGCGGCAGGCGGGCGATGTGGGCGCGCACCTCCTCGAGGTCGATCCCGGCGGGCGTGGATTCGAGCAGTACGTCGATGGTCTCGCGCAGCAGCTTGAGGGTGCGAGGGATGATCAGGGCGCCCAGGAGGAGGGCCACGACGGCGTCGGCCCGCATCCAGCCGGTCAGGGTGATGACGACGGCGGCGACGATCACCGCCACGGACCCCAGCGCGTCGTTGAGCACCTCGAGGAACGCGGCCCTCAGGTTGAAGCTGGCGGCGCGGTGCCGGGAGAGGAGGGCGAGGGCGGCGAGATTGCCCGCGAGGCCGATCGCCCCGAAGACGATCATCCCCGGAGCGGCGACGTCCTCCGGGGCGATGAGGCGTCGGACGCCCTCGATCAGCACGTACGCTCCCACCGCGAGCAGGAAGGCCGCCTGCAGCAGGGCGGCGATCACCTCTGCCCGCCGGAATCCCCAGGAGCGGCGCGGCGTGGCGGGCCGGACCGAGAGGGTCGCGGCGCCGAGGGCCATCGCCAGGCCGGCGGCGTCGGTCAGGACGTGGACGGAGTCGAAGAGCAGGGCGAGGCTGCCGGTCCACAGCGCACCGCCGACCTGCAGTACGAACACGGTGAGCGTGATGGCCAGAGCGCCGGCGAGCGGACCCCGCCTGCCCGCATCTGCCGGTGCGTGGTGATGGGAACCCATACCCTGATAGTACAGCGGAGCATGAACCTTAGGTGCTGAATGATGTCACTGGCACGGTGGCGGTCCTTGGGCGGGCAGTTCGTGCTCCACGAGCGCCGTGCCGTGCCAGGCACGGGAGCCATCATGGCCATGAAGGACGGGCACGACCTGGACGGCAACTGGATCGCACCACAGGACGACATCGCCCTCCGACTGGGCGACCTCGCACGGTCCCTCCAGAGGGAGAACTCCGAGGACGCCGTCCTCGAACGGCTCGTACGGACCGCGGTGATGCTCGTGCCCGGCGCCGACGAGGCATCGATCACCCTGGTGACCGGCCGCCGCGGGGTGCAGTCCCGGGAGTCCGAGTACGTCGGGGCGCTGGTCGCGTCCCATGCCGCCGTCGCCGATGCGCAGGAACTCCACCAGTTCAAGGACGCCATCGCCACCAGGGACCTGATCGGCCAGGCCAAGGGAATCCTCATGGAGAGGTACGGCCTGACGGCCGGTCAGGCATTCATCATGCTGGTGCAGGTCTCCACGGCGTCGAACCTGAAGCTCCTTGCGGTCGCCGAGGAGCTGGCCACCACGGGCAGCCTCCCGGTACGCACCCGCGGGAAGCCGTGGGGCGAGCTGTGCGTCAGGTGATGTCGTGCTGCTGCAGCCACAGTTCCAGGACGCCGAGCTGCCACAGCATGTTGTTGCCGCCGGGGCTGTAGTGGACGTTGGGGCTTCCGAGCAGGTGGTCCACGTACTCGGCGCGGAACAGCCCCCGGTCCTTCGCCTCGGGTGCCCGGAGGGCGTCGCGCACAGTGGTGAGGAGCGGCTCGGCGAGGTACTTGACCGGAGGCACGGGGAAGTAGCCCTTCGGCCGGTCGATGACCTCGGCAGGGATGAACCTCCGTGCAAGGTCCTTCAGGATGCCCTTGCCGCCCTGCGTCGCCTTCAGCTCGGGCGGGCACTGCGCTGCCAGCCGCACGAGGTCCTGGTCGAGGAAGGGCATACGTGCCTCGAGGCCCCATGCCATGGTCATGCTGTCCACGCGCTTGACGGGATCGTCCACGAGCAGCAGGTGGGTGTCGAGGCGCAGCACGGCGTCGAGCGCCGTCTCCGCGCCGGGCGCACCGAGGTGCGCTGCCAGCAGGGCCCGGCTCACGTCGGTCGGCACGAGCCACTCGGGCTCGACGACGTCGGCGATGTCCTCGTGCGTCCGGTCGAGGAACGCTCCGGTGAAGGCGTCCAGCGCCGCGTCGCGGGCGACAGTGCCGGCGGGCTGGTGGTAGGCGTAGCCGGCGAACACCTCGTCGGCGCCCTGGCCGGACTGCACCACCTTGATGTGCTCCGAGACCGTCTTCGACAGCAGGTAGAACCCGGTGACGTCCTGCGTGCCCATGGGTTCCGTCATCGCGGCGATCGTGTCCTGGATGGCGGGTACCAGTTCGCTGCCGTCGATACGGATCCTGTGGTGCCGGGTGCCGTACCTCTCGGCGATGAGGTCCGAGTAGCGGAACTCGTCGCCCTCCTCCCCGCCCGCGCCGTCGAACCCGATGCTGAAGGTGCTGAGCCCTTCCTGCCCGAGTTCGGCGAGCAGGGCGACGATCAGGCTGGAGTCGACGCCGCCCGAGAGTAGCACTCCCACCGGGACGTCCGAGACGAGGCGCCTGCGGACGGCCATGGTGAGGGAGTCGTGGAGGGCGTCCTGCCAGTCGCCTGCCGTCCAGTCGGCCTTGTCGGGGTCGCGGACGTAGTCGGGCCTCCAGTACACGCGGTCGCGCCGGCCGCCGTCGGCGTCGATGACCCGCACCGTGGCCGGCGGCAGCTTCCGTACGCCCTTCAGGATGGTCCGGGGGGCGGGCACGATCGAGTGCCAGCTCAGGTAGTGGTGGAGGGCGACGTCGTCGATCGACGTGTCGGTCCCGCCTCCGGCCACGAGGGCGGGGAGGGTCGAGGCGAAGCGCACCCTCCCGGGAAGGTCCGCGACGTACAGGGGCTTGATCCCGAGGCGGTCCCGCGCCATGACGACGCGCTGCCGGGGCTCGTCCACGATCACGACGGCGAACATGCCGACGAGGTGATCCACGAAGTCCTCGCCCCAGCAGACGTACGCGCGCAGGATGACCTCGGTGTCGCTCGTCGAGGAGAACACGGCGTCACCGCCCAGTTCGGCCCTGAGCTCGGGGTAGTTGTAGATGCAGCCGTTGAACACGATGCACAGTCCCGAGGCGGGATCGTGCATCGGCTGGGCCCCGGCGTCGGTGAGGTCGATGACGGTCAGGCGCCGGTGTCCCAGGGCGACCCAGCCGTTGGTCCAGCTCCCGTGCCCATCCGGGCCCCGCGACTCCATGGCGGCGGCCATACGCGCCACGGGCTGTTCTTCGGCGCGAGCACCACGGAGGGCCATCTCACCGGCGATCCCACACATTCGTTCACCTCTCCCTGTACCCGGGCTCCACCGTCACGGAGCTCCTGCTGGCAACCGGCCCGTCACCGTCGCCATCACCGTCAGCCGCGCGGGTGCACGGCGTCCGGCTCGTCGGAGGGCTTGGGCATCAACTGCACCGTCGTCCGGGCCTGCCGGGACTCCGACGCCCCCACGAGCAGCGCCGACACGGCGATCCGCCCCGACGGCCACGAGGCAGAAGGCGGCGGTCAGCACCAGCGGGAGGCGGAGGAATCCCCCCCGCTGGAAGCGGTTGGCCTCGTGGAGCCCGCCCGAGCTGCGCAAGGGATCGGAACGGTCCCCCCGTCGAATTGTGAAGCATGCTTACTGTCTAGCACCCGGGGGTGGCGGGCGGTCGGGAAGATTGCGCTTGCGGACCGTCCGTCGTGCTGGCCCCGGCTAGCGGTCGACGCCGGACATGTCCTCGTAGCGGTCACCGACGGGCGCGGCCACGGCGTCCAGCTGCGCGAGCTGCCCCGGCGAGAGCACGAGGCCGTCCGCCGCCACGTTCTCCTCCAGGTACCGCACCTGCTTGGTGCCCGGGATCGGCGCGATGTCCGTGCCCTGCGCGAGCAGCCAGGCTAGCGCGACCTGGCCCGGCGTGGCCTCGAGCTGTCGCGCGACGTCGTCCACCTATTCGACGATCCGGATGTTCGCCTGCAGGTTCTCCCCGGCGAAGCGCGGATTGTTGCGGCGGAAATCGGACGCGTCGAGCTGGTCGACCGAGCGGATGGTCCCCGTCAGGAAGCCGCGCCCGAGGGGGGAGTAGGGGACGAAACCGATGCCGAGCTCGCGCACCAGCGGCAGGATCTCGTGTTCCGGGTCCCTGCTCCACAGCGAGTACTCGGTCTGCAGCGCAGTCACCGGGTGGACGGCGTGTGCCCTCCGGATGGTGCCGGGCGCCGCCTCGGACAGGCCGATGTGACGGATCTTGCCGTCCTGCACGAGCTGCGCCAGGGCACCCATGGTGTCCTCGACGGGCACCGAGGGGTCCATGCGGTGCTGGTAGTACAGGTCGATGTGGTCCGTGCCCAGCCGCCGCAGCGACCCCTCGACGGACAGACGCACGTTCTCCGGGCTGCCGTCGAGGCCCCGCCCGCCATCGGCGGTGTGGCGGATGGTGCCGAACTTCGTGGCCAGCACCACCTCGTCGCGCCTGCCCTGGAAGGCCCGGCCGACCAGTTCCTCGTTCGTGTACGGGCCGTAGATCTCGGCGGTGTCGAAGAAGGTGACGCCGAGATCGAGGGCCCGGTGCAGGGTGGCGGTCGAGCCGGCGTCGTCCGTACCACTGCCGGTGTAGAACGCCGACATGCCCATGCAGCCGAGGCCGAGACGGGAGACATCCAGACCGGAGTCGGAGGAACCGAGGGTGATGGTCTTCATGGGAGCCGCCTTCCAGGAGGGAGTCGCCCGGGGGAATCGCGCAGGGGAGTCGCCGGGGATGTCGTGCCTGGGCCAGAGTACGCCGCCGCGGGGGATCGTGGGCGGGAGTTCGCGGCGGAGCTTTCGTTGCACGGTGTGCAATATTTCCCCTACTCTGGAACGGTGCTGGAGATGACCGAGAACGCGGAGCCGGTCGGGCGCCGCGAGCAGAACAAGATCGACACCCGACGCGCCATCGCCGACGCCGCCTTCCACCTCGCCCTGTCCGTGGGGCCGGGCTCGTTCACTGTGGACCAGATCGCGGAGCGGGCCGGGGTCTCGCGGCGCACGTTCTTCAACTACTTCCACAGCGCCGAGGACGCCCTGACGGTCCGCACCGACGGGTTCCTCGACCTGGCCCTCGAGGTCTTCGGCCGGATGCCGCAGGACGAACCCCTGTTCGACTCCATCGTCCGGGCCTTCGGGGAGACCACCCGAATGGAGGGCCTCTCGCAGCACGGCGCCCTGTTCCGCATGGCCAGCACCAACCCGGACCTCCTGCGGGCGCAGCTGCACGCGTGGGAGCGCGCCGAGGCGCGGATCGTCGAAGGGCTGCGCCGGCGTCTCGGCTCCGGCGCGTCCGACCTCTACCTCACGGCCCTCGTGGGCAGCGTGCTGTCCTGTACCAAGGCCGCCATGCGCGACTGGGCGGCCAACACGCCCGGATCCGCCGCCGACTCCGGGCTGCAGCTCGAAGGACGCATCCTCTCGGCGCTGACCATGCTGCGCGACGGTTTCTCCGATCCCGCACCCGACGCCGCTTCCCTCCCCGGCGCCTGACCCTTCCCGCCCCTCGTCCGTCTTCTTCCCGCTAGGACTTCCCCAATGGCCTTTCTGCTCTACCGACTCGGTTCGTTCGCCTTCCGGCGGCGGTGGTGGGTCGTCTCCGCGTGGCTCGCGATCATGCTCGCCGTCGGTGGCGCCGCCGTCGCCTTCTCCGGCACCCTGACGAACAACTTCACCATCCCCGGCACGGAGTCGCAGCGCATCTCGGACCGGCTGCGGGAGGAACTGCCCGAGGCCGTGGGTGGCACGGGCACGGTGGTGTTCACCACCGACGACGGCGCAGCCTTCTCACCCGAGCAGCGCGACGGCGTGACGTCGGCGCTGGCCGCGATCGCGGAGCTCGACGGCGTGCGGGGCGTCGTCGATCCGTTCGACGTGTCGGACCAGGTGGCGTCCGGCGCCGCCGAGCTCGAGGCGGGGCGCGCCGAACTGGAGGCGAGCGAGCAGCAGCTGACTGCCGGCGAGCAGCAGCTCGAGCAGGGCCAGGCCCAGCTCGACGCCCAGCGCGCCCAGTTCGACCAGGCCAGTGCACAGCTCCCGCCCGCGCAGGCCGCGGCCACGGAGCAGCAGCTCCAGCAGGGCCAGGCCCAGCTCGACGCCAGCCGCACCGAGCTCGAGGCGGGGCGCGAGCAGCTCGAGTCCGCCGGCACCGAACTCGAGCTCGCCCAGCGTCAGCTGGACGCCGGCTCCGGCGTGCGCCTGCTGTCCGAGGACGGCACAACCGCCGTGGCCAGCGTGCAGTTCGACCAGCAGATCAACGCCGTCTCGCCCGAACTTCGCGAGGCCGTGCAGGAGGAGGCGGACGGTGCCTCGTCCGCCGGCGTCACGGTCGACTACAGCAAGGAGATCGTCGAGGACGTCTCGGGGATCGTGGGCGCCACGGAGATCATCGGGCTGGCCGTCGCCGCCGTCGTGCTCATCCTGATGCTCGGCACCCTCATCGCCGCCGGGCTGCCGCTCCTCATGGCCATCGTCGGGGTCGGCGTCGGCGTGGGCATCACCTTCGCCCTGTCGGGCCTGATCGAGATGAACAGCATCTCGCCGGTGCTCGCCCTCATGCTCGGCCTCGCCGTCGGCATCGACTACTCACTGTTCATCGTGAACCGGCACCGCACCCAGCTGCTGCGCGGCATGGAGATGCAGGAGTCGATCGCCCGGGCCACCGGGACGGCCGGCAACGCCGTCCTGTTCGCCGGCATCACGGTGATCGTGGCGCTCGCCGCGCTCGCAGTACCCGGCCTGCCGTTCCTCACCGTCATGGGCCTGTCCGCCGCAGGCACCGTCGCGGTGTCCGTCCTCGTGGCACTCACCCTCACACCGGCCCTGCTCGCCCTGATGGGACGGCGGGTCGTCTCGAAGCGGCGCTGGGCGAAGGCCCACGGGCACAAGCACTCCGCTGCCGCTCCCCTGGACACGGAGGCCGGCGAGTCCCGGGCCGACGAGCGCGCGGCGAAGGGCGCCGGCTGGGGCGGGTTCGCCACCCGGAAGCCGATCCTCACGGTCCTCGCGGGCGTGCTCCTGCTGGGCGTCATCGCCGTCCCGGCGACGCAACTGCGCGTGGGGCTGCCCGACGGCGGCACCGAACCCGCCGATTCGACGGCGTTCCAGGCCTACAGCACCATCGGGGACAAGTTCGGCGCAGGGACCAACGGCCCGCTGATCGTCGTCGGATCACTGCCGGAGACGGCCGACGAGGCGGAACTCACGGCCCTGCGGCTCGACGTGAACGATGTGCTGAGCGAGATGCCCGATGTCGCAGCCTCCGTGCCCGCGACCGTGAGCGAGGACGGCCGGACGGCGATCTTCCAGGTCATCCCCGAGGAGGGACCGGCCAGCGAGACCACGGAGAACCTCGTCCGGGATCTCCGTGCGGCCACCGACGACGTGGAGGAGCAGACCGGCGTGCCCATCGCCGTCACAGGCCAGACCGCGGCGAACATCGACGTCTCCGCGAAGCTCATGGAGGCGCTGCCGCTCTACCTCGGCATCGTCGTGGGGCTGTCGCTGATCCTGCTGCTGCTCGTGTTCCGCTCGATCCTCGTGCCCGTCATCGCCACGGCCGGGTTCCTGCTCTCGCTGCTGGCCAGCTTCGGTGCGACGGTGGCCATCTACCAGTGGGGCTGGCTGGGCGACGTCTTCGGGGTCACGAACCCGGGCCCCATCCTGAGCTTCCTGCCGATCATCCTGATCGGTGTGCTGTTCGGCCTCGCGATGGACTACCAGATGTTCCTGGTCTCGGGCATGCGCGAGGCCTACGTCCACGGCGACGATCCGAAGGCCGCGGTGCGCATCGGGTTCAGTCACGGTGCGCGCGTGGTCACGGCGGCGGCGATCATCATGGTCTCGGTGTTCGCGGGCTTCGTGTTCTCCCACCTGGCCATGGTGCGCCCCATCGGTTTCGGGCTCGCGTTCGGCGTGCTGCTCGATGCCTTCGTGGTGCGCATGACCCTCGTACCGGCGGCCATGTACCTGCTCGGGCGGCACGCCTGGTGGCTGCCCGCGTGGCTTGGGCGGATCCTGCCCGACGTGGACGTCGAGGGCGCGAAGCTCCAGCGCGACGAGGCCGGGAACCCGGCTGCTCACGACCGCGGCGAGGACGACAGGAAATCGGTCGCCGTAAACGTCTAGGAGCGCCGCTCGTCGGCGTCGCGACGTGACGTACTGCTCGACGCCTGGCTTCAGCGCAGCAGGTGCGCGCAGCTGAAGTGGTGGTTCTCCCGGGCGCCTTGAACCCGGGAGAGCGGCACGAAGTAGCACCGGAAGAGCAGACCCGTGTCCGAGCCGGGCCCGCCGGACCCGGGGCCGGCGCCCCCGGTCACCCTGTGGTCCCAGGACGACCGCGGGTCGTCGGTCTCCGCGGCGAAGAAGACCGTGACGGCGCCGGGGCCGGCGTCGTCCGCCGCCAGGTGCGCGACGCCGACCTCCACCAGCGGGCCGGTGAGGACGAGACCGGTCTCCTCGAGGACCTCCCGCCGGGCGGCGTCGTCGAGCGTCTCGTCCGCGTCCACACCACCACCGGGCACCTGCGTCCCGGCGTCGGGGTGGTGGACGTGGTCGAAGACCAGGACCTCGCGCCCGGAGCCCCGCCCCCGGAGGACGTAGGTCGCCGCCCGGACCCGCGGCCTGGGCTGAGAACCGTCGGGGGCTGCGTCAGGTGCTGTGCCGGGTGCTGTGGGTGCTGGGTTTGGCGCCTGGTCGTCCATCGCTCCACGGTAGCCCCGGTGTCCCTGCGGGCGCCGGCCGTCGGCGGCACCGCCGACGGCACGGTCACGTGCCGAGGTAGCGCCCGGGCCGGTGGTTGAGGGCCAGCACGAGGTTCAGCAGCACGGCCCCGACGGCGGACAGCAGGACGCTTCCCGGTGCGACGACGGTGAAGGCGGCGAGGACGACGGTCGTATCGAGAACCATCTGCACGTAGCCGGCGCGCCAGTTCAGGCGCTCCTGCAGGATGAGGGCCAGGATGTTGAACCCGCCGAGGCTCGCCTTGTGCCGGAACAGGATCAGGAGCCCGACGCCGGCCAGCAGATTCCCTCCGAGCGCCGCGTACAGGGGGTCCACCGTCAGATCCCCGAGTGCGACCGGGTGCAGGGCGGACAGTCCCGAGACCAGTGCCACGGCGGCGATCGTCCGCAGCGTGAAGTCCCAGCCCTTCTTCCAGACGGCGAGGGCGAAGAACGGCACATTGACGGCGAAGAACAGGACGCCGAAGGGCAGCCCGCCGACGTAGCTCAGCAGCAGGGCGAGGCCCGCGGTCCCGCCCGTGACGGCGCCGCTGGTCTTCAGCAGGAACAGGCCGAGCGACACCGTGAAGGTGCCCGTCACGATCCCCAGGACGTCCTCCACTACGGAATGCCGGACGACGCCGTCCTCCTCCTCGAGGCCGGGGCGGGGCGCTGTGGTGTCCATGGCGGCAAGCTACCACCGGTGGACCGGGCCGAAGGCACGGATCCCCGTGGATGTGGGGCAACGCACAGGGTACCGGCGCGGTGGCGGACCGGAGGGCACTGTGTGCACGGCGGGGCTGACGCCCCGAAAGCGGAAGGCCGCCCCCGTGCAACCTTCATGCGGTACCGTTGGACCATCAGCATGCTTAGCGTCGTGGTCTCCGCGCCCTGAGCGGTTCCAGGGGATGCGGCGTGGCCGCGGCGAGGAGGTGGACGGTGCTCGAGTACGTGACCAGCAGGTTCGATCAGATCCTCTTCGCCAGCTGGCAGCACTTCTCGCTCGTGGTCCAGTGCCTCCTGATCGCGACAGTCCTGGCCGTCGTGATCGCCGCGCTCGTCTACCGCAGGCCGGCCCTCACGGCCGTGGCCAACAACATCTCGGCGATCGGCCTCACCATCCCGGCCTTCGCCCTCGTGGGCCTCCTGATCGCGCCGTTCGGCTTCGGTGTGCCGCCGGCCGTGATCGTGGTGGTCTTCTTCGCCGTCCTGCCGATCCTGCGAAACGCCGTCGTCGGGCTGGCGGGCATCGACCGTTCCGTCGTCGAGTCCGCCCGTGGTGTCGGGCTGAGCCGTTTCCAGACGTTCCGCCGGATCGAGCTGCCCATGGCCTGGCCCGTCATCCTCGCGGGCGTGCGCGTATCCGCCCAGATGGTCATGGGGATCGCCGCGATCACCGCGTACGTCCTCGGCCCGGGCCTCGGCGGCTTCATCTTCACGGGGCTCGCCCGGCTCGGAGGGGCCAACGCGCTCGAATCGGTCGTCACCGGCATCGTCGCCGTCATCATCCTGGCCCTGGTGCTGGATCTTCTCCTGCTCGGCCTCGGCCGGCTAACAATCCCGCGAGGTATCCGTGTCTGAGAGAAACCCCGCAGCCCCTGCGGCATCGGCGACCCCGGTGGTCCCGACGCCCGGCATCACCGGTGCGAGCATCCTGCTGGACCAGGTCAGCAAGCGGTATCCCGGTCAGGCGAGGGCCGCCGTCGACGGCCTCACGATGGAGATCCCCGCCGGCAAGATCGTCATGCTCGTCGGTCCCTCCGGCTGCGGCAAGACCACCACCCTCAAGATGATCAACCGGCTGATCGAACCGACGGAGGGTCGGATCGTGCTCGACGGCGACGACGTCACGGGCATCGACGGCGACGCCCTGCGGCGCCGGATCGGCTACGTCATCCAGGCCGGCGGGCTGTTCCCCCACATGACCGTCGCCACCAACATCGCGATCGTGCCGAAGATGCTCGGCTGGAGCAAGGAGCGCATCGCGACACGTGTCGACGAACTCCTGGAACTCGTCTCCCTGGATCCGGCCCAGTACCGCGACCGGTTCCCCCGCGAACTCTCCGGGGGGCAGCAGCAGCGCGTCGGCGTGGCCCGCGCACTGGCTGCGGACCCGCCCGTGCTGCTCATGGACGAGCCGTTCGGCGCCGTCGACCCGATCACCCGGGTGCGGCTCCAGGACGAGCTCATCAGCATCCAGAAGGAACTGCAGAAGACGATCGTCTGCGTGACGCACGACTTCGACGAGGCCGTGAAGCTGGGGGACTGGATCGCGATCTTCACGGAGGGTGCGCAGCTCGTGCAGTACGACACGCCCGAACGGATCCTGGCCGAGCCGGCCAACGAGTTCGTGGAGAACTTCATCGGCGCCGGTGCCGGGCTCAAGCAGCTGACCCTGACCCGCGTGAACGAGGTGGACCTGCAGTCGGCCGTCACGGCGTCGCCCGGAGACCTCTCCTCGGACGTCCTCTCGCGCCTCGACTCCGAGGGGCACGACCATGCCGTCATCATCGACGACCGCAACAGGCCGCTGCAGTGGCTGTCGCGACGGCAGCTCGCCCGGCTCGAGCGGATCGGGACCGACCGGGACCCGCGCCTGCCCCTCGTCGGCGAGCGCGCGACCCTGAACGGCGCGCTCGACATCATGCTCGTCTCCAGCGTCGGCGCGGCACTCGTCATCGGCGGGCGTGACACTTTCCGTGGTGTCATCGATGTCGAGACGATCATGGTGGCCATGAGCCAGGCACACGCGCGGGCCCGCACGTCCCACGCCGAGGGCAGACCGGTGGGCATCAACACCGGCGCGCTGACCGCGCTCGGTGCTCCGGGCGAGCCCGTGCGGCCGCGATCGACGGGCGGGGGCGACCAGGGTGAGTGAGCGTTCCGGCGTCGCCGTCGCCGGCGGGGGTGCGCGCGGCGCCGCGCAGGGGGCCGCCCTGCCGAGCGGAGCGAACGACCCCCTCCTCGTCAGCACCGATCGTGGCTGGGTCCCGCTCCTGCGGCAGCTCGCCGTCATCCTGGTGGCCGGCGCCCTCCTGGCCGCCTGGCTCCTGAGCGCCGAACTGACTCCGACCGAGCAGATCACCCTCAACCCCGCCTCGCTGCTCACCTACACGGGCGAGCACCTCGCCCTGACCCTGCTCTCCGCGGTGATCGTCCTCGCCATCGCCGTCCCGCTCGGCATCCTCCTCACCCGCCCGCCCTTCCGGCGGATCGCGGGCCCCGTGCTCGCCATCGTGAACATCGGCCAGTCGGCGCCCGCGATCGGGCTCGTGGTCCTGCTGGCCGCCTGGCTCGGCTTCGGCTTCCGGGCCGCCGTGACGGCGCTCGTGGTCTACGCACTGCTGCCGGTCCTGAGGAACACCATGGTCGGCATCGGGCAGGTGGACGAGCGGCTGGTCGAGGCGGGCCGGGGGATGGGCATGAGCGCCGCGGCGGTCCTCCTCCGGGTGGAACTCCCGCTCGCGGTCCCCATCATGCTCGCGGGGATCCGCACCGCGCTGGTGCTGCTCGTCGGCACCGCGGCGCTGTCCACCTTCATCAACGGCGGCGGACTCGGGATCCTCATCACCACCGGCGTGAACCTGAACCTGTCCCGCGTCCTCGTCGCCGGAGCCGTCATCGTCGCCCTCCTGGCCCTGCTCGTGGACTGGGCCGGGCGCGTCGTCGAGCTCCTGGCCCGCCCGAAAGGACTCGCATGAGCCGCGTCCGGGGCGGACGCGCGGGCGGCGCCATCGTGCTGGCCGGCAGCGTCGCAGCCGGTGCCCTCCTGGCGGGATGCGGGCTGCAGCCCGCCACGTCCTACGTCCCCGCGTCCGGCCTGGGCTCCATCCAGCCGATCGAGGGGGTCGAGGGCGCCCCGCTCACGGTGACCTCCAAGAACTTCACGGAGCAGCTGATCCTGGGGAAGATCTCCGTGCTGGCCGCGCAGGCGGCGGGGTTCGACGTCACCGACCTGACGAACGCGCCCGGGTCCCAGCCCGTCCGCGACCTCATCGTGTCGGGCGAGGCCGATGTGACGTGGGAGTACACCGGCACGGCCTGGCTCGCGTTCCTCGGCAAGGAGGCCGGGATCGCGGAGCAGCAGGAGCAGTGGACGGCCGTCCGCGACGCAGATGTGCCCAACGGCCTCGTCTGGGGTGACCCGGCGCCGCTGAACAACACCTACGCCATGGCCGTGCGGACCGAGGCGGTCCCCGAGCTCGGTGGCATCACCACCATGTCCGGTCTCGCGCAGTTGCCGCCCGAGCAGAGGACGTTCTGCGTGGAGGCAGAGTTCAACTCCCGCGCGGACGGCATGACGCCCATGCTGCAGCACTACGGCCTGGAACGCGGGGCCGCGACCGGCGTCCCGGACGCGAACATCGGCATCTACGACACCGGCGCCATCTACGGTGCGACCGATACCGGCGCCTGCAACTTCGGGGAGGTATTCGCCACCGACGGGCGCATCGACGCCCTGGGGCTGACCCTCCTCGAGGACGATCTCGGGTTCTTCCCCGCCTACAATGCCGCTCCCGTGTACTTCGGCGAGACGCTCGAGGAGTTCCCGGAGCTCGAGGACGTGTTCGACGCGATCGCGCCGTCCCTCACGGACGAGGCACTGCGCAGCATGAACCTGCGCGTCGACGTCGAGGGCGAGGAGCCCGCCGACGTCGCCTTCGACTTCATGGTGGACAACGGGTTCATCACGCGTCCGTAGATACGGTGCACCGCCGCGGGGCCGGCGCCGGCACGGCGGAGAGCCAGGCGCGGGCATCCGCGGTCTGGAGGAAGTAGCGGGTCCGGCTGCGGGACTGTGCGATGAAGGCGGCCAGGACCCGGTCCACGGGATCGCGACCGGTCAGCCCGATCAGGCCGACGTGGCGATAGGCGATGAGCATCTGCCGTGCCTGCGGGGTGATGTGCCGGATCACGTTGAGATGCACGAGCATCGGCGCCCGATGCCAGTCCGGGAAGTGCGTGATGGTGTTCGCGAGGACGTCGAGTACCGCGGGGCCCACCTCGATGCCGGGGCGCCAGACGACCTCGAGGATGCCGTCGTCGTGCAGGATCGTGAAGTCGCGGCGGATCATCACGCCGTCGCTATCGGTGGAACCGTGCATGGTGGCCTCTCGTCGTCGGCGCCTGCCCGGCCGCTCCCAGTGCAGTCTTCCACCGTTGGCACGTTCGTCCTACCCGGCCCCCGGGCACGCCCTGCGATCCGCCACGCCCCGACCTCGGCGAGCATCCCCGGCAGCGGATGGTCCCCCGCATCCCGACGGAATGCGGGAAGGGCGGACCCGTGCGGATCCGCCCTTCCCGTACGTGTGCCGGCCCCTAGTAGAGGGCGGCCTCCGACTCGGTGGCCGGCGTGACGCCGCGGCCGAGGTTCGCGGCCAGCTTCGCGCCGAGCTCCGCATCGACGTTGGCCCAGTACTGGACGGCCCGCGCCCGGATCTCGTCGCTCTGCACGCCGCCGACGGCACCCGTGATGGTCTCGAGGAAGCGCGCACGCTGAGCGTCGTCGAACACCTCGCGGTACAGCGTCCCGGCCTGGCCGAAGTCGTCGTCCTCGGCGTGCAGCGAGTGGGCTGCACGGACGAGGTCGCCGTCGTTCTCCCAGCCGCCGTGCGCACCGTACTGGGCGGGATCCGCAGCGGGACCGCCCACGGAGTTCGGTGCGTACACCGGCGTGGACGCAGCATTGAAGTGGTAGCGCGCCGCGCCGTCCTTCGAGTAGTTGCGCACCTCGTTCTTCGGCATGTTCACCGGCAGCTGCGCGTGGTTGGTGCCGACGCGGTAGCGGTGTGCGTCCGCGTAGGAGAAGATGCGCGCCTGCAGCATGCGGTCGGGGCTCGCGGCGATTCCGGGCACGAAGTTCGACGGCGCGAACGTGGCCTGCTCGATCTGCGCGAAGTAGTTCTCCGGGTTGCGGTTCAGGGTCAGCCTGCCGACGGGGATCAGCGGGTAGTCGCCCTGCGGCCAGACCTTCGTGAGGTCGAACGGGTTGAAGCGGTAGGTCTTGGCGTCGTCGTAGGGCATGATCTGGACCTTGAGGTCCCAGCTCGGGTGGTTGCCCTTCGCGATGTTCTCCGAGAGGTCGCGCAGGTGGTGGTCGGCGTCCGAGCCGGCGAGCGCCTCGGCCTGGTCGACCGTCAGCACCTCGTGGCCCTGGTTGGACTTGAAGTGGTACTTCACCCAGAACTTCTCGTCGGACTCGTTGATCCACATGTAGGTGTGCGAGCCGTAGCCGTTCATGGTCCGCCACGAGTTGGGCAGGCCGCGGTCACCCATCAGCCAGGTCACCTGGTGGGCCGACTCGGGGCTGAGCGTCCAGAAGTCCCACTGCATGTCGGCGTCGCGCAGGTTGGTGCCGGGAAGGCGCTTCTGCGAGTGGATGAAGTCGGGGAACTTGATGCCGTCGCGGATGAAGAACACCGGGGTGTTGTTGCCCACGAGGTCGTAGTTGCCCTCGGAGGTGTAGAACTTGAGCGCGAAGCCGCGGGGGTCGCGCCACGTGTCGGGGGAGCCCTGCTCGCCCGCCACGGAGGAGAAGCGGAGGAGGGTCTCCGTCGTCGTGCCCTTCTGGAAGAGCGCGGCGCGCGTGTACATGCTGACGTCCTCGGTGGTCTCGAAGACGCCGAATGCTCCGCCACCCTTGGCGTGGACCACGCGCTCGGGGACACGCTCGCGGTTGAACTGGGCCAGCTTCTCGATGAGGTAGTGGTCGGTCAGTGGGATGGCGCCGTCGCGGCCGAGGGCGGACGAGTTGCTGTCATCGATGACGGGGGCGCCGGACTGCGTGGTGCTGAAGTTCGCGGACATAGTGCTCCTATTCCTAGGGGTTGGGGGATCAGTGGTGGCTGGGGGCTGCCGTGCGGCAGTCGTCGCAGAGGCCCTGGTAGAGGACCTCGGCAATCTGGATGGTCATGCGCGAGGCTCCGGGGGACCACTCGGGGGTCAGGCAGGGCGCGTGGCCCACCGCGCAGTCGACGTCCTCGATCCGGCCGCATCCGGTGCAGACGGCGTGATGGTGGTTGTCGCCCACGCGGGTCTCGTAGCGTGCGGGGGAGTGCGGGGTCTCGATGCGGCGCAGCAGGCCGATGTCGGTGAGATCGGCGAGGATCACGTAGACGGACTGCACCGTGATGTGCGGCAGGTCGGCGCGGACGGCGGTCGCGGCGTCGTCGGCCGTGGCGTGCGGCGACTGCTCGACGGCGGCGAGGACGGCGAGGCGCTGGCGCGTCACGCGCCGGTCCGCGGCGTGCAGTGCGGCGGACCAGCGGGCATCCCGGGTTCCGGGCGTCGCGCTCATCTGCATCATGCCGCCAGTCAAGCAGTAAATCTGAGAAACTCATAATAAGGACGCACTAACTTGCGCCCCACGCGGTGCGTCCGGTCGGTACCGTGGACAGAATGGATCTTCTGAAGCGGGGCAGGGCCTGGGTGCTGGACTACGCGTATGTCGGTTTCTGGCAGGTGCAGGGCTTCCTCTTCCGGGTGGATCCCGCGCAGTACCTCACGCCGGCCCCGGACGCGCCGGAGGGCAAGGCCCCCGTGCTCCTGATCCCCGGGATCTACGAGACCTGGCAGTTCATGCGGCCCGTCGCGGACCACCTGCACCGGGCCGGTCACCCGATCCACGTGGTGCAGAAGCTCGGCTACAACCGTGGCACGGTCGAGGCCATGGCCCAGCTCGCCGCGGGCTACCTCGAGGACCACGACCTCACGGACGTCGTCGTCGTCGCCCATAGCAAGGGCGGCCTGATCGGCAAGTTCCTCATGACGATGTCCAGTGCGGGGCCGCGCATCACCCGCCTCGTGGCGGTCAACACCCCGTTCTCCGGGTCCGTCTACGCCGACTTCTTCCTCCTGCCGAGCATCCGGGCGTTCTCCCCGCACGATCCCACCCTCAAGCGCCTGCGCGCCGACCTCGAATCGAACCAGCGCATCACCTCGATCTTCGGGCGGTTCGACCCCCACATCCCGGGCGGCAGCTTCGTGCAGGGCGCCCGGAACGTCCAGCTCGAGACGATGGGCCACTTCCGGCCGATCGCCGACAGCCGGGTGCTCCAGGAGATCGACCGCGCCATCGAGGCCGGCGACCGGGACCCCGCCTGAGGGGTCCTGATTCGTTGCCGTAGCGAATCATTCCCGCGCTAGACTGCTCCCGTGCCCCGACTCCTCGCCGACATCACCCCGCTGAAGGAGTCGCCGGCCTTCCGCCGGCTCTACGTCGGCACGGCGCTCTCGGCCATCGGCACGCAGCTCACCATCGTCGCCGTCAGCCTGCAGGTCTACTCGCTCACGCAGTCCACCCTCAGCGTGGGTCTGCTCAGCCTCTTCGCGCTCGTCCCGCTGGTGGTCGCGGGGCTGTACGGCGGTGCGATCGCCGACGCGCAGGACCGCCGCACGGTCGCGCTGTACTCCGGGATCGCGCTGTGGGGCACCACCATGGCCATCGCCGCGCAGGCCTGGATCGGCGTGGACAGCGTCTGGCTGCTCTACCTCCTGATCGCCATCCAGTCGGGTGCCGCCGGCATCAACCAGCCCACACGGAGCTCGATCATCCCGCGGCTCGTCCGGCCGGAACTGCTGCCCGCGGCCAACGCCCTCAGCATGATCACGTTCGGCCTCGCGTTCACCGTCGGCCCGCTGCTCGCCGGGTTGCTCGTGGCGCAGGTGGGCTACGCCTGGACGTACACGATCGACGTCGTCACCTTCACCTTCGCGCTGTGGGCCGTGTTCCGGCTCCCGCCCCTGCCGCCCGAGGGGCCCACCCGCCGCGCCGGACTCGCCACGGTGCTCGAGGGATTCCGCTTCCTCGGGACCCGGCCCAACATCCGCATGACCTTCGTCGTGGACCTCATCGCCATGATCACGTCCCAGCCGCGGGCACTGCTGCCCGCGGTGGGCGCCGTGCTCATCGGGGGAGGGGAACTGACGGTGGGCATCCTGCTCGCCGCCAGCGCCTTCGGCTCGGTGCTGGCAGGGCTGTTCTCGGGACCGCTCGGCCGCGTCCACAAACAGGGTCAGGCGGTGGTGTGGTCGATCGTGGGCTGGGGTGCCTCCGTGGCGGGCTTCGGGCTGGTCGTCGTCATGGCCGGCTCGTCCTCGCTCCCGACGCCGGGCGAAGGAGAGTTCTCCCTCTGGCTGCTGCCCGCGGCGCTCTGCCTCGTCCTCGCCGGCATCGCGGACTCGATCAGCAGCGTCTTCCGCAACACGATCCTTCAGTCCGCCACCCCGGACGCGATGCGCGGCCGTCTTCAGGGCGTCTTCATCGTCGTCGTCGCCGGTGGTCCGCGGCTCGGGGACATGGTGGCCGGTGGCCAGGCCGCGTGGCTGGGCGAGGGCTGGACCGCCGTCGTCGGAGGGATCGCGTGCGCCGTGCTGGTCCTCGCCGTCGCCCGCCGGCAGCCCCGCTTCCTCGAGTACGACTCCCGCCGGCCCGAGCCCTGAGGAGGAATGTCCCCGGCGACACCGCAGCCTGCCCCCGTACGATGAGTGGAACAGGCCGTTGGGAGATTCCGTTGTACCAATGGGTACATATGGGCTGCCCGGCCCATCCAGCGCAAGGAGTAGCAGTGCACAACCATTTCAACGGTGCCAAGACGGCGTTGTTGTTCGGCGCCCTCATGGGGATCTTCCTCGTCTTCGGCGCAGTCATCGCGGGAGCGACCGGCAGCTCGATGTTCATCTGGCTGTTCGCCCTGTTCGGCGTCGGGTCCATCGCCTACAGCTACTGGAACAGCGACAAGATCGCGATCCGCAGCATGAAGGCCGTCGAGGTCACCGAGCAGCAGGCGCCCGCGATGTACCGAATCGTGCGGGAACTCAGCACACGGGCCAACAAGCCCATGCCCAGGCTCTACGTGTCGCCCACCATGGCGCCCAACGCGTTCGCCACGGGGCGCAACCCGGAGAACGCCGCCGTGTGCTGCACCCAGGGCATCCTGCAGCTGCTCAACGAGCGCGAACTGCGCGGCGTCCTCGGCCACGAACTGATGCATGTCTACAACCGGGACATCCTCACCGGGTCCATCGCTGCGGCAGTCGCCGGCGTCATCACCTCGGTGGCGCAGATGTTCGCGTTCACCGGCATGATGGGCGGCAACCGGAACCAGGGTGGCAGTGCGATCGGCGCACTGCTGCTCGCGATTCTCGCTCCCCTCGCCGCGGGCCTCATCCAGACCGCCATCGGCCGAACCCGTGAGTTCGACGCCGACGAGGACGGCGCCATCCTCACGGATGATCCGCTGGCCCTCGCGTCGGCACTCCGGAAGCTCGCGAGCGGAACCCAGCGTGCCCCGCTCCCGCAGGACCAGCGCCTCGTGAACACCTCGCACCTGATGATCGCCAACCCGTTCAAGGGCGGCGGCGTGGCCAAGCTGTTCGCGACCCACCCGCCGATGGACCAGCGCATCGCACGCCTCGAGGGCATGGCGCAGCGTCCGCTGAACTGAACGGCCCGCCTCGACGGGAAGGCTCAGGAAGGGTAGGCCCAAAATCGGCAGACGACGACGGCGGCCCCACCTCGGGAGGGGCCGCCGTCGTACGGTGCGATCACGTCGAGCGTGTCAGCGCATGTTCACGAACTGCAGGTCTGCCTCGTCGAAGTTCTTGAGCAGCGCCATGGTGGCCTGCAGGTCGTCCCGGGACTTCGAGCTGACCCGCAGCTCGTCGCCCTGGATCTGGGACTTGACACCCTTGGGGCCCTCGTCGCGGATGAGCTTGTTGATCTTCTTCGCGATGTCCTGCGCGATGCCCTCCTTGATGGAGGTCTCGAGCCGGAATTCCTTGCCCGAGGGGAACGGCTCGCCGGTGTCCAGGGACTTCAGGGAGATGCCGCGCTTGATCATCTTGGACTGCAGGACGTCGAGCACGGCCAGGACGCGCTCCTCCGAGTTCGCCTTCATGAGGATCTTCTCGCCGCTGAAGTCGACCTCGGCGCCGACCCCCTTGAAGTCGTAGCGCTGGGCGATCTCCTTCTGCGCCTGGTTCAGCGCATTGGCCACCTCCTGCTTGTCCACTTTGCTTACGACGTCGAACGTGGATTCGCTCGCCACGGTGCCTCCTCGGGGTGGTTGGGTCTCTTGACTCCAAGAATATCCGCAACCATCCGGAGGCCGCGCCGATCTTCCAGCGGGTGCTCAGGAACCGCAGGGGACCTGCACAAGTGCCGGTGGCACGGTGGTGAGCATCCACCGCACCCCGAGGAGCCCGATGTCCGAGACGCCACGCCGCCGCTACCAGATCCGACTCCGCAAGGCCATGGCGGGGTCCTTCCTCGCTGCTGCCATCGCGGCGACCCTCACGGGCTTCGCCGCGGCCCCGGTGCTCGCCGTGCCCCCACGCGTCCTGGCGACGAGCACGGACACCGCGGACCACGAGTCGAGCGACATCACCCTCGCGCTGGACCCGGCCGCCACCGTCGCCTCGCCGACCGCCGTCGCGGCTCCGGCGCAGTCCTCGACGGAACGCCTTGCCGGTGTCCGCGCCGACCTCGACCGGGCCGTCCTGCTGCGCATGGTCACCCCCGGGCAGGCCGACGCCTTCTATGCGCAGATCGAGCGCCGAGTGGCCGCAGGACGCTGATCGGCGGCCCGATTCGTCTCCGGGGCGGTTTGTCTGTAAAGTTGTCTTGCCCGCGCTTGCTGCGGGCGGTCTTCCTGTGAAGACGTTCGGCAGATTACCCGAGCGGCCAAAGGGGGCTGACTGTAAATCAGCTGGCAACGCCTACGGGGGTTCGAATCCCTCATCTGCCACAGCAAGGAGAGGCCGGTACTTCCCCTAGAAATAGGGGAAGTACCGGCCTCTCGTGTTTAACCGTTCAGGCTCATGCCCACAGTTTGCCCACACTCGCCTGTGAGACGGCGCGATCTAGAGCATCGGAAACCTCGTCAAGATCCCCGTCAAATAGGTCCGCACAGACGTCGGGGGTCATGGCAGCGGAGCTGTGCCCGAGCATCCGCTGGATCGTTTTAACGTTCGCACCGGACGCTACAGCGAAGCTCGCTGCCGAATGCCTTAGATCATGCGGTGTGATCCGCGGGATGCCGGCCCGCTTCACAGCACCCGAGAACCAGCCTCCGCGATCCTCCTGCACCCTTGTGGAACGCAGGTAGTCGCCATTTTCCCCGGGAAACACCAACTGGTCCCGCGTCTTGCCCTCGCACTGTGCGGCGAGACGTTCGGCCAGGAACCGCGGGAAGGGCACCGAGCGGCGCTTGTGATTTTTCGGGGTGCCCACCTCAATGCGGCCCGCGACCTCCACAGCGTTCTCTGTCACGAGGATGCGTCGTTTGAGCATGTCAAGATCTTGCACCCGCAAAGCAACAGCTTCACCCCACCGCAGGCCACAGTAGGCCAGTACAAGGATCAGCGTCGGGTACTTGCTCTCCCAAGCCAAGGCGTGAACCTGATCGTGCGACAGGTAGATATGGGGCTTCTTGTTCTTTCGCGGGAGGGTGACGCCTCGGGCCGGGTTCGACAGTAAGCGCCTGTCGTCCACGCAGTCATCGAGGATGGATGCAAGAACGCCGTAAGCCCGCATAACGACCGTCGCGCTCTTCGGCGGTTTGGGCGGTGTTGTTGACTCATCCCCGCGTGACAGGTCCGAAACCCACTGCTGCACCGCCGTCTTCCGCACCTCAGAGACCGCTGTGTTGCCCCACACGGGCTCTACATGGACTCGCCAGGCCGTAGTGACCGGGACGATACGACGATGGCTTCAAATGGCTCTGACGGCTTAGCCACGCCTCTGCCAGCGATCCAACGGTCACCCTCGCGGCGGTAGCGTCGATGTACTCCCCGCGGGCCTTGGAAACTTCCACAGAGGCTAGGAACCGTTCGGCGTCGCGCTTGGTCCTGAACCCGCGCTTGTCCGTTTGAGTGCGGTCAGGCTTCCTGTAACGGACCCTGTAGTGCTTGCCCGCCCTCGTCTCGTATGGCTCAACGCTCGCCATGCCGCATTGCCTTCTCAATCAGGGCAACTGTTGCGGCCTCGCGCTCCGCCCAGCATAGGAGCACCCACTGTCATACCTGACCGGTTCACACATCCCAGGGGGAGACCGCCAACAATCTCCGCGGGGATTTCAACGCCACCGTCGAAGGCATCCGAGCCGACAAGAACCTCGCACCCGAGGGCAAGCCGGCGCCATCCAGCAGCACTACGAGCAGCTCAGTGGGCAGCTCAAGACCCTTGAGGCCGAAGAGAAGCAGACGAGGGTTGCGAAGGTCGAGTCGCTGCGCAAGTCCCTGTTCGGGCTCAGTGGCTACACCGACGCACGAACCACCATCAACTACCGAGATGCAGAAGACCGCGTGGCCAGCCTGTCGAATGAAGATGATGCGCTCCGCCGGCTCGAGCGAGCACACCTCAGCAATGACGACATCCTTACTCAGGCACTCGTGCAGCGTGCCATCGAAGCCGGATGGGGTTCGGTCCTCGAGTCATGGAGTGAGCGGAACCCGTACAAGAGCAAGCAGCTCAAGGACCTCCGCGACTCACAGGTCGACGAGAACGACATCGGCTGTCTCATGAACAACGCTATGACCTACTCAGTCTCTGCTCCTCTTGAGATCGCGCACCGTAACCGGTTTTAGGTCGGACGGTAGGGGGTAGGGGTAACACCCTTCCTCCTACCCAGACTTCGCTCCTCTGGCATAGCGACATATATCCCCCACAGGTTTCTTTCCACGCCACACGCCCACAGGAAGGGCAGTTGGACTTTCTTCCTGTGGAAAAACGCGATGAGTGGGAACGTCGCTATGCCAGAGGAGCGATCCCTGAAGGGGGAGGGGATGAACCCCACCCCTCACGCGCGTGAGCAAGGTTCGAGTTTTATACACGGTGGCAGGCCCTATGCCATAAGTGCCGCCGTGGGTGGGGGAGGGAGGGGGTGACCCCTGCTGCTGGGCGTGGTGCAGGACTAGAAAGATAGGCGCTATGCCAGAGGAGTGCCCTCGGACCGGAGAGGGGACTTACGCCCCCTTACCGCGGTGTAGCTGCTCTAGAGAGCCCAGGATGGCGTGGCCCACTTAATTTCAATCTTCTCCAACTATGTCGCTGAATGGCTCCTAGGCTTGAGCGGCTTGACCTCAGCTACGCCCTCAATTGTGATGTTCTCCGATCGACTAGAGACCCGCAGTCGGCGGTAAAATCGTCATCTTCGATGAGGTGGTCGCCATGATGGTTAGCTCTCTCCGGCGGATGGCAGTAGCTGTCGGGACAGCACTTGCGCTCCTATTCGGATTCGTGACCGTCGCGCCGCCTGTCCACGCCACACCCCTCTATGGTCACGATGTGTCCTGGCCTCAGTGCCCGGTCGCCGTCGGCGGGTTCGGTCTGCCCTTGCCACCGGCTTCCACCCAGTTCGTCATTATCGGGCTGACGAAAGGTCTGCCCTTTACGGAGAATCCTTGCCTGGCAAGCCAGGTCGCCTGGACCAGGACCAACAACAAGAAGACTCACGGCTACGCGATGGCTGCGTATCCCACCCCCGCGCAGTTGAGCACCTACGGCTCCCGGGGGCCATGGGTCGCGACCACCCCGGCCGCGCGATTGTCCAATGTGGGATACGCGGAGGCACAGTTCGCCGTGGCGAGCATGAACAAGGTCGGCTTCCGTCCGCCGGTCGTATGGATCGATGTCGAGCCGCGCCCCGCCCAACCCTGGCCAACGAGCGCCGCCGCCCAGCAAAGGAACAACCGGCTCGTCATCGAGGGAATGATGCGCGGCCTCCGCGACGCGGGGTTCTCCTACGGCCTGTACTCCTATGCGTCGGGTTGGGCTGAAATCACCGGATCGTGGCGGCTACCCGGGGTGCCGGTGTGGGCTACCGCGGGGAGGCTCGACTATCCGGGCGAAGCACTCGACCGGTGCCGGCAGCCCAGCTTCTCCGGCGGCCGGGTCTACCTCGCCCAGTGGTATGACGACACACGGGACTACGATCTGACGTGCGAGCCCTACGCCTTCACGCCCCTGGCCATCCCGGCCTCGACCCTTTTCCGGTCCACCGCCGATCTGGACGGCGACTGGAACAACGACATCATGGCACGCGTCGCCGTGACCGCTGATCTGCGGCTATATCGGGGGAAGGGGAACGGTACGGTGTGGAGCGGGGTGCGTATCGGAGGGGGCTGGGCTTCGATGAACGCACTTGAGACCCCGGGGGATTTCAACGGTGACGGGAAGGCCGACGTGCTGGCCTGTGAAGCGGCGACCGGGATCCTGTGGCTGTATCCAGGGAACGGGGCCGGCGGATGGTTGCCGCGGGTGCGGGTGGGCAGTAACTGGAACATCATGAATTCCATCGTGGGGCCAGGTGATTTCAACGGCGACCAGTTCGTCGATGTTCTCGCCCGGGAGCGGGCGACCGGTACCCTGTGGCTGTATCCGGGCAACGGCAAGGGCGGATGGTTTCCGCGGGTACCGGTGGGAAGCAATTGGAATACCTTCAACTCACTCATGGGTCCGGGCGACTTCAACGGCGACGGACAGGTGGACCTCCTGGCACGGGAAGTTGCTACTGGATACCTCTGGCTGTATCCGGGGAACGGCAGGGGCGGGTGGCTGCCACGCCTGCGGGTGGGATCCGGCTGGAATGTACTGACCGCGTTGATGAGCCCCGGGGATTTCAATGGGGACCGTACCGCCGACGTGGTGGGGCGCGACCCCCAGGGCAACCTCTGGCTGTATCTGGGCAATGGTGTGGGTGGATGGCTGCCCCGAGTGCAGATGGGCACCGGGTGGAATGGGATCGACTCGATCTTCTGAGCTTCGGCTCAGTTCTGCCGCAACAACCGGTGGCCATCCCGGCAGCCTTGCTGGCGTTCCGGGCGTCTACCAGGACAAGCCGTGCATCGATTGCGGGGGTCATGGTGCACGTCCATCACACGCGCCGCCTCTTTGACACGTGTGAGCCGAAGCGCGCCGCGAAGCGCCGGGCGAAAGGCAGGGCCGCAGCTCGTAAGGGGCCCCGCGTGTCTCATTGCCTCGACTGCTCAACCGAACTGATCAACACGGGCCCGGGCCAGTGGCGGTCAGGTGTGACGAACACAAGAGATTAGCAAGGCAAGAAGCGGTCCGAAGGTTCGACGCGAAAAGGCGTCGCAAGACTTAGAACGACGTCGTCTCGGCGCACGTATTCGCTTAGAACAACCAGTACGCCCCGTCATCGCCTACCCGGTGGAGGCGGGGCTTTTCTATGCCTTTAGGAGGCACCTCTGATGCTTTACCCGTATGTTGTAACCCTCGCGGTCGACCCCGTTACTCTTATGGCCGCTAAGGGGGCTACAGGGCAGATCTATGCGCCTGCTGACACCCAGTTCGCTAGCCCTTTGACTGCGACGGATGCGACTGGTAACCCGATCCCGTTGACGGCGAACGCTGACGGGATCCTGCCCAGCTTTTATGCGACCGCACCCGCCGTGAACTGGCGCAGTGAGGCGTACGTGTTCCCCCTCGTCACTTCCCAGCCGCTCGAAGGGCCCAAGGGCGACGTGGGTGATCCCGGCACGGACGGAAAGGATGGGCGCGACGGGTCCAACGTGGTCCCAACGGATCAGGCAATCGCCTCCTCACTCACAACCCCTGGCACCCCGGCGAACACTGCACTAAGTGCCACGTTTGCGGACAAGCCGAGTAACGGCAAGCGAGCTATTGGAAGCGATGAGCTGTACTTCAACGTGCGCGATTACGGCGCCAAGGGTGACGGAGTCACGGACGACACTGCAGCGTTCGTGGCGGCAAACGACTGGGCCGCACAGGTCAACGGGACCGTGGTCGTCCCCGGCTTAGCGAAGCCCTACATCGTCGATGACCTGCGCATCCCGAACACCAAGGGCCGCTGGATCGGCCTCGGCTCGGGCATCGCAGGAATCGCCAACGGCACGACCGTAACCAAGGCCGGCGCCGTATTGAAGCGCAAGGCAGGCTCCACGAACCGACTGCTGACCATGGTGGCCAACGGGGTCACGCTCGAGAACCTCTTTCTTGACGGCAGCGACGGCCCCGGCACCGTCCTGCAGATTGACCGGGGCTTCGAGTGCAAGCTGGACAAGGTCTTCGTGGAGCACGGAGGCGGCATCGGCATAGACTTCCAGGGCTCCTGTAACACGTCCTACCGCGACGTGTTCGTCAACCGCTGCGGCTCGGACACTCTGCCCGCCGTCCGCATCAACTCCGGCCCGGCTGGCGTCAGCGTCAACACCATGGACTTCTACGGGCTGACCATCGAGCAGCCCCGAGGCGTGGCACTGGACATTGGCGTCGACCAGTTCGCCAGCTACCCCGAGTTCGTCCGCATCACCAACCTGCACATCGAACTCGACAACCTGACAACCGGCAACCCGGCGAACACCAAGCCGATGGTCCTCGTCAGCAACGCCCGCTCGGTGTCCTTCATCAACCCGTTCATCGTGTCAGGCCCAGGTCCACTCATCAAATACCAGCGGTCGCAGAGCGCCCTCGGCAGCGTGCTCGGAGGAGTGCAGGTCATCGGTGGCACGCTCCTCGGGCGCGAAGACGCCGCGAACAAGCCCATATCACTCGTTGAGTTGGTCACCGGCAACGGTTTCGCGGTCACCGGAACACGGCTCGGAACTGCCAGCGGTCAAGCGATCAGCGTCGCAGCGGGCTTCGGCGATGACGTGAGCATCGGGGCTAACTCAGTCCTCGCTACTACGAAGACAGTGACAGACGGCCGGGACCTCCGCCCGACGATGACAGCTGGGGCTCAGGCTGGCACTACGCCACCCGCCCCGGCGGCCGGAGCAGGCTCTACAGACCGGCGCGGCGCGTTCTTCTTCGGCTCCGGGACGACTCCCGCCGCAGGGGAAGTGGTCAAGGTAGCGTTCCGCAAAACCTACGACCGCGCCCCGATCGTCAACCTAACGCCTGGCAACGCCACGACCGCGGCTTTGGGCGCTTCCTACGTCGACGCGACCACGACGGGGTTCAGCGTTTTCGTCCCTGCCGCGCCGGCTGGGTCCTAAGCGGTGAGTCGCTACTTCATGAACTACACCGTCACGGCCTGACCGGCCCCGCATAAATCCGGCTTAGTGCAGTTGCGCCCCACCTCTTCGGAGGTGGGGCGCTTCTGAGTCTCTCGAGTTATGGCTGGTCCTGCCACCCGTCCTCGCCGATGGCACGAGGTAGTGAGAGCAGAAACAGCGAAGCAAGCTTTGGGTACATCTTGGCCCAGTGCGGGGACTCAAGGCCCGTTTCAATGGGGGTGACAGATTCCGTCATGGCAGAGACCAATCGTGCGAGGGGAAGTGTGAGACCAGCGGCTGCTGTGCAAGCCGATGCAGGAAGCATAAGACCGTTAGGTGAACAGCATTAGCCTTCGAGCCGTGTCGCGCTCCGATAACCTTCGCTGCGGTGAACCCATACCGAGCGTGTACTGGACAACCCAGAAAGCGCTGGCTTAGTAAAGTCGGTCGAGCCGGTACCTTGCCTGGGCTAGAAGGTCTTCCTGGTCTAGGCGCGACAGCACAGGAGACGGGTCATCGCACACGATGTTGTGCTCCACGAACCGGTGCACTGCTTCAAGTAGCCGCTTCATGCACTGACGCTAAAGCTCGGAGCTAGCATCTCAACAGCGTGTGCGGTACTCCACCACGTCCTGCTACTACTCGGGGCCGTTCGAGAGGAGCCCATACACCCGGCCTAGCGCAGTTGCTCCCCACCTCCGAAGAGGTGGGGAGCAACTGATGGCTTTGAGCAGTGCGGCTGGATTAGCGCCGCGGTAGCGACCAGCTCGTTCCTACCGGCCTGGTAGGACCTCAGCTGTTCTTGGATCTTTCTGCTCTGCCGCGGTCACTGTCTTATGAAGATCTTCGAGGATGAACTTCCAGCCCTCGTACGCGCTCTCTTGCCTCCTTGATATACGCATCCCGACGAGGAGGACAAGCAGAAATGCCGCGACGAGCAGCGGAACAACAATCGATATGCTGTCTGAGCTCGACCATTGGCCGATGACGATCCCGAGCGCAATCATGATAATGGGCATGGCCATCGGAGCAGCTTTGACGTTGAAGTGCTCGTCGGCCTCACGTACGCGTCCGATTAGAAGAAGTCGCTCCTGGTATCCCATGCTTTGAAACTCGTCCATCAGATTCCCATTCGGTTTCTGCTTCCGTACGATCTGTTGAGGTGACAGGCCTTCGGTTGCCCAGCTCGTCACTCTATCTTCGTTGCTCATTGGTTCCTTCGGGTGAGGGCCCTTGCGGGCTTCTGTGGGGGTGCGGAAAAGAAGATAACGTCAACGGCTTGGTCAGAAGTCCATGTAGGCCTCAACTTGGGCGAATACGGCGCGATTGCTGAGGTTAGGCGGGTGTGACGGCGTTGCGCCACACCCAACCTTCCCGCCAAGCATCGATGTGAGGCTCGAGGAACCGGATCTTCACTGCTGTAGCCGTCCAGGAGATCGCCATGGCCTGGACCCGGACGGCTTGGGTGGGGTAGCGGACCCAGGCGTACACGCGGCGGGGCTTGTCGAAGTCCTTCGGCGGGTTCTGACGAAGCTGCAACTCTGCGGCGGTCAGGAGCATGGGTTCCTCACGCATAACCCGCTCACCGATCCGCTCATCCATCAAGCGGCCGTAGTGCTCGGCATACCGCTTGTTTTGACCGACACGAGGGAGCGTAGGTGACGTCAGTGACAGAACTGGTCAAACTTGGGGCTCCACCCATGCGAGCGTATTGAGGCGGGTACAAAATGCCAGATGATCTGTCGGAACCAGTGTGGCTCGATACAATCACTCCCGAGGGAAGTGTCGGAGCAGTTCGCGCAATACTCATCGAGCGTCAAGAGAATGTAGTCATCGTGCGGCAATCCGACCCATGCGACATCGACACCCCACGAATACACATCTTCCCTGGGGATGAAGTTGCTCTGTGCACAGCGATATCCCATTCCGGCGTTCATTTGACCTCGGAAGTTGGGAGTACCAAGGACTTTCTTTTCGGTCAACGGGTCGTTCCGGTGCGAGAGGAACAAGGGGTTGTTGTCGCTAGGACACTTAGGCATGGCGAAACCGATGACGGCCGCCGCGTGCACGTTAGGCCCGGGTATCAAATGCGAGTGGAGTTGACGGTTGAAATAGCCTACATTGACTCTCTCACACGCCCCAGTGCGTCAGGCTACGTCCCGGTCACTCCTACTGTGAATACTTGGCTCGACATCGGTGTCGCAAGGGCTATCGCGCAGGATCGATACTTACGAGCCGCAGCCCGGAGACTCGACGTAGCGCGGTTGCTACTGGATGAGGTGCAGCAGATTCGAGCAGGTCTCAACCCAGACGAGCAATCTGGGCCGACAATACGCTACAACGCATTCAGTTTAATAGCGAACGTTGAAATGGCGATAATTGCTGTTGAAAAGGTTCTCCAGATGGTTCTGAACATGCACAAAGAAGTTGGCATTCCAGTTGTAGTTCCGGCCGCGGCGATCTCTCTGAGTGGCCCCTTGAAGGACATCAGGAATGCGTTCGAGCACATCGAGGACCGCGCGTTAGGCAGGGTCAGAACGAAAATCCACCCTGATGCAGATTCGGCGTTTGATCAGGAAGCTATTCTGAACCGCGACGAGCTTATATATGGGCCGCACGCCGTGAGTATTTCGGCACTAATCCCGCTGTCTGATGACCTGCGAGCTGCTTTGGTGGAGTCCACGGGCAGCATTTAGGAATTGAGTGATCGTGTAGTGCGTCTGATCTCGCACTAAGATCGGATCATGTCACGCTCACCCCGTTTCCTAACCCTGCCCGACGTCGCTGAGGAGTTGGCGGTGAGCCAGTCGCAGATGTACGCCCTTGTGAAGTCAGGTGACCTACCGGCAATCCAAGTAGGCGGCCGCGGTCAGTGGCGAGTCGAGCGCGTCAAGCTCGAGGAGTACATCGCCCGCACGTACGAACAAGCCGAGAAGCAGCGGGCGAAGCTCAATCCCGCTGACCTGCCGGAACAGTAGCCAGCCAGGTCAGCGATACTTCTCCAATGGACCCAGCTTCTTCCTGCGTCGAACGCAGCACTCTGGTTTGCGCGATCAACGATGTCGCACGAGGAGTTCAGAGTGGACCATCGTTCTTCGACTGGCTAGCACTCGGTGTGATTCCTCTCCTGTCAGCGCTTGCATCGATAGGGGTGCTTGTTTTTTCAGTGAGGACGGCTCGCGCTGCTGAGAAGCAAGCGGAGCGATCGGAAGCAGCACGGATCAAAGCCGAGAGTGACCGCCTGGAAAACGAGCGACGCCAGCGATTGAATACTGCTCTGAGTGCTTTTTTGGGTGAGTTGGCGGTCAACCTTGAAGAGCACCGAATCTACGAGCGGTTGTTGTTGAAAGGAACGCTTATTGGTGACCCTGAGCCGGTTGTGCCTTCAGCTTCGCCGCTGATAGTTCGTCTTGGGATCGCGAAAATGGATGTCTCAGCTTCTGAACTCCGCTTCCTAGAGAATCTCGAACTAGTGGTTACGCCATCCAGCGACATAGATAGTCCCACTTTTCGTCACCGCTTGCGCCTTCTCCCAGATTTGGTAGCGACTTGGGCTCGCGAATCTGGCCCGGCCAAGGAGTTGGCGTCAGAAGCGGTGCGCCGTCTCACGAAGGCAAGAGACCGTCCGTCGGTACGAACCGTTCAGCACTGGTATTGCGGCGACACGGAAGCAGTCCGCAGTTGAGGTGTTGGAGGCCCGGAGGGTTAAGACGAGGCGCCCTGGCGACTCATGCGTGCGCTTCGTTGTAGGCGTCGACGATTGACTGGTTGATGCGCCCACGGGAGCTTGGGTTGTGTCCGTTCTCCTGGGCCCACTGGCGGATCTGAGCGGTGTTCTCACGCTTGTTGCTGCTTGCCGGCTTCGTGCTCGCCTGGCTGCGCTTCCCACCGGTAGCTTTCCGGCCCTTCTCTACGTACTCAGACAGGGCCGAACGCAGCTTCTCGGCGTTCTCCGTCGTCAGGTCGATCTCGTATTCGTTGCCCTCGAAACCAAATCGAACTGTCTCCTGAGCTTCCTCACCATTGAGGTCATCCACCAGTTGCACCTGCACGCGCTGCGCCATAACAAACTCCTAAGTAGTCGGGTTTTCTAACCCCCACATTTATCGACGTTACAGGCTTGCGTGACTGGGGACAAAGCAGATGAGTCAGTCGAATATCTCATCGGCTATCTCAGCCATTCTGCGGTGCTCCTCAGGCATGAGATGCCCGTAGACGTTGACAGTCATTTTGATGTCCTTGTGCCCCAGCCTGCGAGACAGGGAGTGCATATCAGCGCTGGTGTGAAGGAACATGCTCGAGCTGGTGTGCCGGATGTCATGGATCCTGGGCTTGTTGTCCTCAGTGAAGCCGGCAGCGATGCACGCTGGTCCCCAGTGCTTGTGGATGGCCGATGACCGTATGGCCGTGCCAATCATGTTGGTGAACACCAGTCCGTCGCTGGCTGCCTGCACAAGTGGGGCCAGCATTGTTGCCAGGGAGGCGTTGAGCGCTACTTTGCGGCGGGAACTGGCCGTCTTTGGTGGTCCAACAACGCGGCCACCTTGCCCGTCACGCTTCCAAGCCTTCGACACGCTCACCAGCACTGTTGCAGCGCCATACTCAAAGTCGCTCCCACGCAGGGCAGTAGCCTCACCAAACCGCATGCCCGTGACCCGTAGGAACTGAAAGAAGAGTTGGTAGTGCGGATGAAGGTGGAACATGATTCGCCCCCACTCGGGTGCGCTGATAACTCTCACAGGAGCCTCGATACTGCTCGAGCTTGGAAGCCGGATCCCGTAGCAAGGGTCGTCTCGGCGCCATCCCAAGCAGATGGCTGTCTTGAACGCGGAAGACAGAAACCCGAAGTAGTTGCGGACCGTCTTTGGAGCTAGTCCCTCGTTGATCGACAGCGTATTGACCCACCGAGCAACCCATTCGAAGTCGATGTCCTTCACAAGAGTTGCCCCGATGTCGCCCCCGAATCGGAAGTTCAGGCTCCTCTCATAGCGAGTCAGCGTGTACCCGCCGACCGCCGTACGAAGTTCAATGTGCTTCTCCAGCAGGTCCATTAGGGTCGCCGTCTTGTTCTTCTTCAAGGTTCCTCCATCGTTTTGGTGAGAAAGGATCGTCTCGCCAACGACGGGGGATCAACCACCCAGCCAACTCGTGTTACGAGGGGCGCAAGCAGCGGCAGATTGAGCAGATGGACACGCCGAGCGGAGCTAGTTTCACCTGGCCCGTAAGGCGCTTTCGCTTTTATGCGTAGCGAGGGTCCACGAGGCGTCATGTCGCTGTTCCCGTGCATAGACGCCGATCCATTCTTTGTTACGCCAATGGCCACCTGATCCGCGCTCCGGTTAGCGCCCACGTTTTGCCCACACTTCACCCACATCCGCGGTGAGTTCTAGTGATTCCGCCTGATGAAATTTCGCGGGATTACGGGAAATTCCTTCCCGCCCAAGGTATGAAAGAGAGTTCGAATCCCTCATCTGCCACAGCAAGGAAGGACCCGCTTCATCGGAAGCGGGTCCTTCGTCGTTGATGCTCCAGGAGCAGGCGCCGCGGATCGGGCGAGATCGACTTGTCGAAGACCGTGCAGGCCGCCCCGACGGCTCTTACGTCGGTTCCCAGCGTGGTCCCTTCCCCCCCCGATGTCCGCCGTGCGGGGAGTCGGAGTGCCTGCCCCAGATCTCCGCGACCGCCGTGGCCGCGACGTCCTTCTCGAGCACCACGGGGAAGCCGGTGGCCGTGCTGAGGGAATCCCGCAGCGGCCATCCGGGAAGGGCCACCCACCGAAGTACCGATGCGCATGCCTACAGTGGAATTTCGACGCCGGGGAGGCCACCATCAGCAGTATCGAAGACACACGCATCGGCTGGCTCGACAGCCTGCGCGGTGCCGCCATCCTCCTCGTCGTCGTCCTGCACGCGGGGGAGGCCCTCCGTGTCACCGTCGGCCCGACCCCGGGGCTCGACCAGTTCAACCTGTTCCTCGAGCCGTTCCGCATGCCCGTCCTGATGTTCCTCTCGGGGATCCTGCTGCCGCGGTCGGTCGCCAAGTCCGGGCGCGAGTACTTCGCGGGCAAGGTCTCCATGGTGGCGTGGCCCTACCTCCTGTGGTCGGTGATCATCCTCGCGGCCAGCGACGACCTCGGCCCCGGTCGGCTGGCGGAGATCCTCTACCTGTCGCCCACCTACCTCTGGTACCTGTGGTTCATCCTCGTCTTCTACGCGCTGGCCTATCCGCTGCGGCGCGTCCCACCCCTGGTGATCGCGGGCGCGGGGCTTGCGCTGTCCTTCGTGCTGCCGGATGCCGGCCGCCCCGAGACCCTGGCGTTCCTCGCGGCCTTTTTCTTCTTCGGCGCGTGGTGCGCGCGTCACGCACGCCTGGTGGAGCGGACCATCGACAGGCCGTGGGTGCTGGCGCTGGCGGCGGCCTCGGCGGTCACCGTGGGTGTCCTCAACGTGGCGGGCCGGGACGTCCTGTACCGGGGTGAGTTCGTGTGGGGCGTGGTGGGTGCCCTCGGTGTGGTGTGCTGGATCTTCCCACGGCTCGGGGCCAACCGCGCGACGGCGGCCCTCGAGTTCGTGGGGCGGTACTCGATCGTCTTCTACGTGGTGCACCTCGGCCCGATCATGGTGACGCTCGCCCTCGCCGAGGCCGCCGGGCTCGCGGGGACGTGGCTGCTGCCGCTGCTGCTGGCGGTGGGGGTCGGGGTACCGCTCGGGGTGGCCTGGGTGTACTCCACAAGGGCGCATGCGTCGGTCGATCTGCTGTTCGAGTTGCCCGCCCTCAAGCGGCGTCCTGTGGCGTCGGTGCCCCGTGTCCGTCGGTCGAGGGCCCGGAGGGGGCTCCGGTCCGGGTGAGGACGGTCGTCAGGAGGTGGTCCTTCGCGGGCCCCGTGACGTCCCAGGAGTAGTCGATCGTGCCGTACGACGTGACGGTGAAGTGCACGCGATAGGTGTCCGGGTAGCAGTCGTGCTCGTCGCGGGCCGTACCCGACCGCAGGTCGAGGTGGCACAGCACCCGTCCGTCCGGGAAGGTGACGGTCGCTTCGGGGTCCCCGAAATCCCCGGTGTCGATGCGGTACGAGCGTGAGGCCGGGCCCTGGAAGGACGCCCAGCAGACCGTCCCCTCCTCGTCCCACCGCAGGCCGCCGACGTCGGGTGTGAAGGTCGTGGTCCCCGAGAACGTGCCTGTCGTGCCGGTGGACCGGTCCAGGAGCTCCCTCCGGGTGGACCACGTCCCGGCGAGGAAGGCGATCGGATCGGGGACAGGGAGCGGTCCGCCGGATGGCACAGCCTCCTGCATGGTCCCCCTCCCCGTCGGTCCACCCCACGCTAACCCGGACCGCACGACGGCGCATCTTGCCTTGCGGGGTTCCAAATGTTAGGCTGCCTAACTATGAGCCTCTCCACGGATTCCAGGCTGCTCGAGCTCGCGCAGTCCTTCCGCACCACCCTGCGGCATGCCGTCTACCTCAGCCGCTCCATGGACAGCGACGGAGAGCTCACCACCATGCAGATGAGTACGCTGAGCATGGCCGCCGAGGAGCCGCTGCGCGTCAGTCGCGTCGCCGCCAACCTCGGCATCCGGGTGCCCTCCGCCACCGAGCAGATCATCAAGCTCGAGCAGGCCGGCCTCGTCCGCCGGCAGCCGGACCCCACCGACTTGCGCGCCGTCCTCGTGCAGCTCACCGACAAGGGCCGCGATGCCTGGACGGCGGCGGGCACGCGCCGCAACGAGCGCGTCGCCACGCTGCTCGACCGGCTCGACGACGACGAGAGGGCCATGCTCGCTGCAGCCCTGCCCGTCATCGAGAAACTCACCTCCGGCACCTGAGTCAGCGCCGGGAGCCCTCTCGGGAGCATCCGGGGGCAGGACGGGCCGAGGGCGTCAGCCCGCCAGGATCGACGTCGTCGCCTGGTCCTCCGCCCCGCCGTAGTACCGGTCCAGCAGCGCCGTGAACCACGGCTCCTGCGGGGCGGCCCGATCGAAGAGCGTCAGGGAGGACTGCAGCTTGCGGGCGTCGATCTCGCCGAACACGGCGACCGGATCGTTCCCGTCCAGGTTGAGCAGTGCATGGACGCTTTCCAGCAGCCGGGGTCCGAGCACGGGATGCGCCAGGTAGGCACGGGCCTCGTCGAGCGAGCCGATGGCGTACCGCACCGCCGTCGGGCTGCTCCCGAGCCCCGCGATCTGGGGGAAGACGAACCACATCCAGTGGCCGGTCTTGCGGCCACGCTGCAGCTCGGCGAGCGCCTGCGGGTAGGTGCCCTGGGCGTCCTGTGCCTCGACGAATCGCACGAGATCATAGGGGTCGTCGGTCACGCGTACTTCCTTCGGTCGGTAGGGAGGATTCTTCATTGGTAGCGAACAGGCCTGACAAGGGGATGCGCGGGTCGCTAGCGTTAAGGGATGTCGACAATCAATATCACCGAGGCAAGCTTCCCGGAAACCATCGAGGGCAACGACATCGTGTTCGTTGACTTCTGGGCCGACTGGTGCGGGCCGTGCAAGCAGTTCGCGCCGGTCTACGACGCCGTGTCGCAGCAGCACGACGACGTCACCTTCGCGAAGGTGGACACCGAGGCCGAGCAGTCGCTCGCCGCCGCCGCGGGGATCACCTCGATCCCCACGCTCATGGCCTTCCGCGAGAAGGTCCTCGTCTTCTCCCAGCCCGGCGCTCTCAACGCGACCCAGTTCGGTGAGCTCGTCGAGGCCGTGAAGGGCCTGGACATGAAGGCCGTGCACGAGCAGATCGCGCAGCAGGCAGCCGGCGGCGCGCCCGCCGCCGACGCCCAGTAGGCGTCCCGAGAACCACGAAAGCCCCGCACTCATCGAGTGCGGGGCCTTCTTCGTCGTGGGTCACGCAGCGCGGTCCGAACGGACGATGTCCGCGGGCCCGGCGAGCAGCGCGCTCAGCGATTCGCCGAGGTCCTGGACGGCGGGTCCCTGCAGGTGCGTGTCCAGCAGTTCTGTGGACTCCCACTGCTCGGTCAGGACGATCCGGTCCTCCCGGGCCTCGGTGATCTCGTAGCGGATGCAGCCCGGCTCCTGCACCACCTGTTCGATGGCGATGTCCAGGGCGAGCTTCACGCGGAAGAACTCGCCGTCGAGGGGGGTGAACACAGCGGTGACGTCTACGGGTCGGGTCATGTTCCCACCCTAGCGGCGGCGGTGGTCCTCGGGGGACAGACGGGGACCGTAGGCCTGCTTCCGGAAGCCGCTCGCGTACAGGGTCCGGACCACGCGCTGGCGCTGGCCCTTCCATGGCTCGAGGAGCTCGATCATCCCGGCGTCGTCGGTGCGCCGTCCCGTGAGGGCAGCGCCCACGAAGGCCGCGAGGTGGTAGTCGCCCACGGAGATGGAATCGGGGCAACCGTGCGTCCGCTGGACGACCTCGGCCACCGTCCAGACGCCGATACCGGGGACGGAGCGCAGGCCCGCGCGGACGGCATCACCGCCCGGCCTGGAGCCGAGCCGTTCGAGGCCGCTCGCCACGAGGGCGGCCTTCAGGATGGTCGTCGATCGTTTTGCGTCCACCCCGGCCTTGTGCCAGTCCCAGGAGGGGACGCGGCGCCACTGCTCCGCGGTCGGGGGCAGGCGGAGCCCTGCGGGCGCCAGACCGCCGGCGTCGGGGGCGGGATCGCCGTAGCGGGTGAGCAGGTAACGCCAGGAACGCTTCGCCTCGAGGTTGGTGACCTTCTGCTCCAGGATCGCCCGCACGATGGTGTCGAGCATGCGGCCCGATGCCGGCAGGCGCACGCCGGGGCTGAGGTACCTGCCCTTCCGGGCGAGATCGGGCAGCGTCACCGAGAACGCGACGTCGTCGAACCCGCTCCAGTCGTCATCGGCGCCCAGCAGGCGGGGGACGCGCTCGAGGGCCAGGGCCGCCCCGGGGCCCCACGCCGTCGCCTGGATGCGACAGTCGTTGAGGGAGCCCCGCTGCCGCAGGACCAGCGTCACCGGCCCGTCCGCCGTGCGGTACGCGAGCCAGTGGTCGGGGCCCTGGACGATGAAGGAGGGGTCGTGCGGACCGCACTGCAGGGTGCCGACCGTGCCTGCCAGGCTGTAGGGGCCGTCGGGGAGCCACTCCGCGGCCTCCGCGCCCGACGGCACGACGGCGGGGGCGATTGTCATGCATCCATGGTGTCACGATGCCGGGGGCGGATCGGGCTCCGACGGCGTGTCATCCCGTCCCACGCGGGAGGGAGCGTGCTCGAATCCCTCGGCGCAGCAGCTGCCGGAGCCCGCCACCGGGACCTCCCCGCCGGGGGCGCCGGGCGCTAGGCCGTGTCCGCGACGGCGGATGCGATCGTCGCGCCGAGCGACGACGTCGTGCCCGTCCCGCCGAGGTCGCGCGTCAGTGCGTCACCGCCGGTGGCCAGCACCGACTCGATGGCTGCGAGGATCCCGGCGGCGGCATCCGCCTCGCCGAGGTGCTCCAGCATCATCGAGGCGCTCCAGATCTGGCCCACCGGATTGGCGATGCCCTGGCCCGCGATGTCCGGGGCGGAGCCGTGGACGGGTTCGAAGAGGCTGGGGAAGGTGCGGTCCGGGTTGATGTTGCCGCTCGGTGCCACACCGATCGTCCCTGTGCAGGCGGGTCCGAGGTCCGAGAGGATGTCCCCGAAGAGGTTGCTGGCCACCACGACGTCGAACCAGTCGGGATGGAGGACGAAGTTCGCGCAGAGGATGTCGATGTGGAACTTGTCGGTCCGGACGTCGTCGTAGTCGGCTGCCATCGCCTCCACCCGCTCGTCCCAGTAGGGCATGGTGATCGAGATGCCGTTGCTCTTCGTCGCCGAGGTCAGGTGCTTCTTCTCCCGCTTCCGCGCGAGGTCGTACGCGTAGCGCAGGATGCGGTCCACGCCCGTGCGGGTCATCACGGTGTCCTGGATGACGGTCTCTCGGTCGGTGCCCTCGAACATGCGCCCGCCGACGCTCGAGTACTCGCCCTCGGTGTTCTCGCGGACCACGTAGAAGTCGACGTCGCCCGGCTCCCTGCCCGCCAGGGGACTCGTGATCCCCGGGAGCAGCCGCACGGGGCGCAGGTTGACGTACTGGTCGAAGTGGCGCCGGAACTGCAGCAGGCTGCCCCACAGCGACACGTGGTCGGGGACGACGTCGGGCCAGCCGACCGCACCGAAGAAGATCGCGTCGAAGCCCCGCAGCTCCTCGAACCAGCCGTCGGGCAGCATCTTCCCGTGCTCCAGGTAGTAGTCTGCGCTGGCGTAGTCGAACTCGACGGCGTCGACCGTGAACCCGTACCGGTCTGCCGCCGCGTTCAGCGACCGCAGCCCCTCCGGCATGACCTCCTTGCCGATGCCGTCCCCCGCGATGACCGCGATCCTGTAGGTGTTCGTCATGGCTGGGTCTCCTCGTGTGCGTCCGGCGTACCGTCCCAGCCTAGGCGCGGGCCCTGGGGTCCCGGGGCCCGCGGCAGTGTCCGACCGACCATCCAGCGTCCCGCGGCGTAACGGGGGCGCGGGGGCGGGCGCAGCAGCCGGTAGCGTTGTACGCATGAAGTACGCCAATTCCATCGTTGACCTGATCGGCAACACCCCGCTGGTCAAGCTCAACTCCGTCACCGACGGCATCAGAGCGACCGTCCTCGCGAAGGTCGAATACCTCAACCCGGGCGGGTCGGTGAAGGACCGGATCGCGGCGAAGATCATCGACGCCGCGGAGGCCGAGGGCAGAATCGCACCCGGCGGCACCATCGTCGAACCGACCTCCGGCAACACCGGCGTCGGGCTCGCCCTCGTCGCCCAGCAGCGGGGCTACAAGTGCGTCTTCGTGGTGCCCGACAAGGTGGGCGAGGACAAGCGGAACGTCCTGAAAGCGTACGGAGCCGAGGTCGTTGTCACGCCGACCGCCGTCCCACCGGACAGCCCCCAGTCCTACTACGGCGTCTCCGACCGTCTCGTCCGCGAGATCCCCGGCGCCTACAAGCCCGACCAGTTCTCCAACCCGAATGGGCCGCTGAGCCACTACGAGACCACCGGCCCCGAGATCTGGGACGACACCGACGGCAGGCTCACGCACTTCGTGACCGGCGTCGGCACCGGCGGCACCATCACAGGCACCGGCCGGTACCTCAAGGAGGTCTCGGCCGATCGTGAGGGCGGCCCCGTGCGCATCATCGGCGCCGACCCGGACGGCTCGATCTACTCGGGCGGAACCGGGCGCCCCTACTTCGTCGAGGGCGTCGGCGAGGACATGTGGCCGGACTCCTACGACCCCTCCGTGCCCGACGAGATCCACGCGGTCACCGACGCCGAGAGCTTCGAGATGACCCGGCGCCTCGCCCGCGAGGAGGGCCTGCTCGTCGGCGGGTCGTGCGGCATGGCCGTCGTCGCGGCGCTGCGCGTCGCGAAGGACCTCACCGAGGACGACGTCGTCGTGGTCCTGCTGCCCGACGGAGGCCGCGGCTACCTCGGCAAGATCTTCAACGACGACTGGATGAGGTCGTACGGCTTCATGGACAGCGGCGTCGACACGAGTGTGGGTGACGTGCTGCGCACCAAGAGCGGGGCCATGCCCGATCTCGTGCACACCCACCCCACGGACACCGTCCGCGACGTCATCTCGATCATGGACGAGTACGGCGTCTCCATGATCCCCGTGCTGTCGCAGGAACCGCCCGTGAAGATGGGCGAGGTGCTGGGATCGGTGGACGAGCGGTCCCTCACCGCGAAGATCTTCCACGGCGAGGCGAAGCTGACGGACAAGATCTCGGAGCACATGGACGCGAAACTGCCCATCATCGGGTCGCTCGAATCCATCGGCACGGCACGCGAGCGTCTCCAGGACAGCGACACGCTGATGGTGACGTTCGTCGGGTCGCCCGTGGGAATTCTTACGCGCCATGACTTGCTGACATACATGAGCAAGTAACCACCACTCCCCCCGAATTCCAGGAGCATCGTGACCCACTCCGCCCAGGGCTTCAACACCCGCGCCGTCCACGCCGGCCAGACCCCCGACCCGGCCACGGGGGCGGTGATCCCACCGCTGTACCAGACCACCACCTTCGCGCAGGACGGGATCGGCAAGCTGCGCAACGGCTACGAGTACGGTCGCGGCGGCAACCCCACCCGCGACTCGCTGCAGGTGCAGCTCGCCGCACTCGAGGGCGGCAAGCACGCCTTCAGCTTCTCGTCCGGCCTCGCCGCCGAGGACGCGCTCATCCGCGCAGCGCTCCGACCGGGCGATCACATCGTCCTCGGTAATGACGCGTACGGAGGCACCTACCGCCTCATCGACCGCGTGCTGTCCCAGTGGGGCATCACCAACACGGCGGTCGACATGGCGGATCCCGCTGCCGTGCAGGCTGCCATCGCGGGCAACAACACGAAGATGGTGTGGGTGGAGACGCCGTCGAACCCGATGATGAAGATCACCGACATCGCCGCGACGGCGCAGCTGGCGCACGACGCCGGGGCCCTCCTGGTCGTCGACAACACGTTCGCGTCGCCGTACCTGCAGCAGCCGCTCACCTTCGGTGCCGACGTCGTGGTCCACTCGACCACCAAGTACATCGGCGGGCACTCCGACGCCAGCGGCGGCGCGGTGGTCGTGGACGACGACGAGCTCGCCGACAAGATCGGCTTCGTGCAGTTCGCCGTCGGAGCCGTCTCGGCGCCCATGGAGGCCTGGCTCACCACGCGCGGGCTCAAGACGCTCGGGGTCCGGATGGACCGCCACTCCTCGAACGCGACGGCCATCGCCCGCTGGCTGCAGGAGCAGGACGAGGTGGAGCGCGTCTACTACCCCGGGCTGCCCGAGCACCCGGGGCACGACCTCGCGGCCGCCCAGATGAAGGACTTCGGCGGCATGATCTCCGTGACCTTCAAGGGCGGGGCCGAGGCCGCGAAGAAGGTCGCGGAATCGACGCATGTCTTCCTGCTCGCCGAGTCCCTCGGCGGCATCGAGTCGCTGATGAACTACCCGTCCGACATGACGCACGCCTCGGTCAAGGGCACCGAGCTGGCGGTGCCGGAGAACCTGATCCGGCTGTCCGTCGGCATCGAGGACATCGAGGACCTGATCGCCGATCTCGAGCAGGCCGTCTCGGCCCTGCGCTGAGCTCGGACATACGGAAGGCCCCTCCCGCAGGAGGGGCCTTCCGTATATCCGGGCCGCCGCGCCGGTGCTAGCGCGCCCCCGGCCACCGCAAGCGCTTCTTCGCCTTCGGCTGGGTGAGCTGGAAGTAGTCGCTGCTCTGCGGTAGCCACATGAGCAGCACGGCGACGAGCATCGCCCCCGCGATCAGCGACAGGCCCGGTGTCCCGCGCACCACGATCGGTACGCCCACGATGATCCCGATGGTGCTCAGCAGCTCCCGTGCGCCCCTCCTGCCCCGGCGGAGCGGCAGCAGGAGGAGCAGTTGGAGGACGGCCAGCGCCCCGAAGAGCGCGCCGAGCCCGATCAACCCGGCGCGTTCGAGGTCCTGCACCGCAGCCGACGTGATGAACGTGCCGGCTGCGACGAGCAGCAGCACCGCGGTCACGAGCCACAGGACGATGGCAGCGCGCAGGGTGAAGGGTCGGGGCGGCAGGGGCTTCGCCAAGGGTGGCGCCTAGCCCCGGGGAGCGACGGTGCCGCGGCGCGTCCCCGTGTCGTAGGAGTAGACCTCCGTACCGCCGATCCACACCTGCAGGGCGCGCTGCATGACGTCGAGCGGGTCACCGCTCCACAGCACCAGGTCGGCGTCCTTGCCGACGGCCAGGGATCCGAGGCGGTCCGCGAGCCCCAGGACCTTCGCGGGATTGATCGTGATGGAGCGCAGCGCCGTCTCCCGGTCCAGGCCCTCCTTGATCGCGAACGTGGCCTGGTGCACCAGGAAGTTGATCGGGATGACGGGGTGGTCCGTGATGATCGAGATCTCCACGCCGGCCCGCGCGAGCTTGCCGGGGTTGGCGAGGGACCGGCCGCGCAGCTCCACTTTGGACTTCGTGGTGAAGAGGGGGCCGATCAGCACGGGCGTGCCGCGCTCCGCCAGGACGTCGCCGAGCAGGTGCGCCTCGGTGCCGTGGTCGAGCACGAGGTCGTACCCGAACTCGTCGGCGATGCGCAGCGCGGTCGCGATGTCGTCCGCGCGGTGCGCGTGCTGGCGCCACGGGATCTCACGCCGCAGGACCATGGCGAGGGCCTCGAGGTGCGGATCGCGTGCGTTCTCGTCCGCCTTGCCCATGTAGTTCTGGGCCTTCATGAACGCCTCGCGGATGACGAGCGCGGTGCCGAGCCGCGTGGACGGCATCTTGTTCTTGGCGCCGTACACGCGCTTGGGGTTCTCACCGAGCGCCGACTTCAGGCCGCTGGGGGAGCGCAGCACCATCTCCTCCAGGTAGCGCCCGTGAGTGTGGAGCGCGACGGCGAGGCCGCCGATCGGGTTGCCCGACCCGGGGTTCACGTTGACCGTGGTGACGCCGCCCGCGAGGGCGTCGTCGAACCCGGGGTCGTAGGGGTTGATGGCGTCGATGGCGCGCACGCCGGCGGTGTTCGGCTCGGTCATCTCATTGGTGTCGTCGCCGGCCGCGCCTTCACCCTCCTCGTGCGTGCCCAGGTGGACGTGGGCGTCGACGAAGCCCGGCAGCAGCCACTTGCCGCCCGCGTCGATCACGGTGGCGCCGTCGGGCACGGCCACCGACGGGCCGAGGGCCGTGATGCGGCCGCCCTCGACGACCACCGTGCCGTCGAAGGGTTCGCCGTCGATCGGGACGACGTGCGCGTTCGTGACGGCGGTGAGGCGAGCGGGAGGGGTGGATCCGCTGGGGGAGGACATCGGGGCAGGGGCCTTTCACAGGAGGGCAGGGTGATTTCCAACATACCCGCACGCGGGCGGCACTCCGGGGCCGTGCCTACACTGGATGAGCCGTTCCCGGGCTTCCCGCGGCCGGTCCGAGCAGCACGCCCTTCGGAAGGAAAGCATGAGCCAGCGCAGTTCTCCGGCGACGGTCCGGGCGCTGGGCCTCGTCGCCTCGGTGGTCGTGGCCGCGGCCCTGGCCCTCTGGGCGTTCACCTGGGCCGACTTCATCGGCCTCGACTTCAGGGTCTACCGCATGGGCGGACAGTCGGTGGTCGACGGCGACGGCTCGCTCTACACGCGCTCCTTCGGCGAGGGCAAGGGCTCGCTCCTGTTCACCTATCCGCCGTTCGCGGCCCTGGCCTTCACCGTCCTGACGCTCGTGAGCGCGGAGACCGGAGCCATCCTCTTCGTGGGCGTGTCGGTGCTCATCGCCGCCGCGACGTCGCTGCTCGTCACGCGGTACCTCGGCGGCTTCCGCCGCCTCAGGGACGTGGCCGTCCATCCCACGGCACTGCCCCTCGCGATCGCAGGGACCGGCCTGGTCTGCCTGCTCGGTCCGTGGCGCGAGACGATGGCCTTCTCGCAGGTCAACATCCTGCTCTTCGCGATGATCGCCGCCGATCTGCTCTCCGGCCCGCACCGGCGGATGCCCACCGGCCTGCTCACGGGCATCGCCGCCGGCATCAAGCTCACGCCCCTGGTCTTCGGCCTGTACTTCCTCGTGCGCGGCGAGTGGAAGCAGCTGTTCACCATGGCGGCGGGTTTCTTCGGGACCATAGCGCTCGGGTTCCTCCTCCTGCCGGGTGAATCGGCGACGTACTGGCTGCAGATGCTCCGCGACACCGGGCGGATCGGCGGTGAGGGCTACGTGGACAATCTCTCGGTCCGCGGCGCCATCCTCCACTTCCTCGGCCCCGACTTCCCCTCCACCGTGCCCTGGCTCGTCGTGTCCCTCCTGCTCGTCGCCGCGACCGCGTACGTCATCAGGACGTCGGCGCGCCGCGGTGACCGCTTCCTGCCCATCGCCATGACGTCGCTGCTCATGCTCCTCATCTCGCCCATCTCCTGGTCCCACCACTGGGTGTGGATCGTCGTGGTCCTGGCGGTCCTCGCCGGTCAGGCCGCGGGGCTGCCCGCGGAGTTGCGGGCCCACCGCACGACGGCGGCCATCCTCCTCGTGGTCACCCTGCCCGTCTTCATCTACTCGCCGAAGACCATCGGCCTGCTGTTCGGTGCCGAGGACCTCGACTCGCAGCTGACCACCGGCTGGCTCATGGCTTCCAGCGCCGGTGTGTTCTGCGCCCTCGCCATCACGGTCTTCTGGGTCCTCCTGTCACGGACCCTGCACCTGCGGTCGGCGGGCGGGCCAGGGCACCTGCCGGACGACGCCGCCACCGCGGGCACGGCAGCCGACACGGGGGCAGGCCTCCTGCCCGGCAACGCCGCCCGCACCCGCTGATGGCCGCCGCGGCCCGGCGCACCCTCGCGGCCCCCGTCAGCCGGCCGCGGGTCGTCGCGGGCTGCGCCGTCGCCCTGATCCTCCCGCCGCTGCTCGAGGCCGCCGTCTTCGCGGTGGGCAATTCGCTGCTCGCGGTCGATGTGCTGTTCCAGCTCGCCGGCGTCATCGCCGTCGCGCTCCTCGGAGGGCTGTGGCCCGCCCTGCTCGCAGCCCTGTGGAGCAGCATCATCCTCAACTACACCTCCACGGAGCCCTTCGGATCCCTCGAGATCTCCGACGCGGAGGACGTGGTCACCGTGCTGATCTTCATCACCGTCGCCACCACGGTGTCGCTCGTCGTCGGGCTCTCGGCCCGCCGGTCACGCGAGGCGGTCCTCGCGCAGCAGGAGGCCGCCCTGCTCGGCGAGCTGGCGCGCGGTGTGCTGGCGGAGGAGGACACGCTGCAGGGGTTCCTGCACCACGTCCAGGTGCAGTTCGACGTCGAGGCGGTGGCCCTGTTCGGGCCGGCGGAGCCCGAGGCCGGTCCGGCCGGTCCGGCCGCTCCGGCCGGTCCGGCCGACGGTACCCCGGGCACCCCGGCGGCCGCGGTCACCCGGGCACGGAAGGCGCTCGCCGTCCGTGCCCGTCCCCGCCCCGACGCCGCGGGTGCACCCGCCATCCGGGCGTCCGCGGTCACCTGGACACCGGACGGCGCCACGGTGCTCGAACCGGTCGACGGCGACTTCTCCCTCGCGCTGTACGGGCGCCAGCTGTCGGCACGGGAGCGCGGCCTGGTGACCGCGTTCGCCGGACAGCTGCGGTCCATGCTCCAGCGGCAGGAGCTGCTGGCGAGCACCCGGACCAACCGGAGGCTCGTCGAGGGCAACGTGATGCGCACGGCGATCCTGCGCTCGGTGTCCCATGACCTCCGCACGCCGCTCGCCGGCATCAAGCTCGCCGTCAGCAGCCTCCGACGGTCCGACGTCAGCTTCTCCCAGGAGGACGAGGACGAACTGCTCGAGACTATCGAGGTCTACTCCGACCGGCTCGACACGCTCGTGAACAACCTCCTCGACATGTCACGCATCACCGGTGACGCCGTCAACCCGCACCTGCGGCCGCTGAGATGGACCGACGTCGTCAGGCCCGCCCTCGCCGATGTGGCCGAGGACCGCGTGCGCGTGAGAATCCCGCCGAACCTGCCGGCCATCGAGGCGGATCCCGGCCTGCTGGAACGTGTGCTCGCGAACATCGTCGAGAACGCCGTCAAGTACGCACCCGATGCGCCGATCGAGGTCACCGCCTCCATCGGCGGCACGGGCAAGGCCCTCGTCAACGGTTTCCCGGCCGGCGAACTGCGGGTGATCGACCACGGCCACGGCGTCTCCCGCGACGACGTCGCCGCCATGTTCCGCCCGTTCCAGCGCCTCGACGACGCCCCGTCGGGGGCGGGCGTGGGGCTCGGCCTGGCCGTGGCCAAGGGTTTCACCGAGGTGATGGGCGGGGTGCTCGACGCCGAGCAGACGCCCGGGGGCGGCCTGACCCTCGTGATCCGCCTGCCCATCTCGACGGGAGCGGGCCTGTGACCCGTGTCCTGGTGGTCGACGACGAACCGCAGCTCCTCCGCGCCCTCGAGATCAACCTGCGCGCCTACGGCTACCAGTGCGTGACGGCCGTCGACGGGGAGACGGCGCTCGCCGCGGCGTCGGGGTACCACCCGGACATCGTCGTGCTGGACCTCGGCCTGCCGGACATCGACGGCGTGGAGGTGATCCGCCGCATCCGCGGCTGGTCGCAGGTGCACATCATCGTGCTGTCGGCGCGGCACGGATCGCAGGACAAGGTCGACGCGCTCGACGCCGGTGCAGACGACTACGTGACGAAGCCCTTCGGTCTCGACGAGCTGCTGGCGCGCCTCCGGGCTGCCGCCCGGCGCGTGGCCGTCGAGGCGGAGGCGCCGGTCGTCACGACCCCCGACTTCACCCTCGACGCCGGTGCGCGGCGCGCGGTCAGGGACGGGAAGGACGTCCGGCTCACGCCGACGGAGTGGAAGATCATCGACAGGCTGATCGCGCATCCCGGCCGGCTCGTCTCGCAGCAGCAGCTGCTGCTCGATGTCTGGGGGCCCGCCTACGCGAAGGACGTGCAGTACCTCCGCGTGTACCTGGCGCAGCTGCGCAAGAAGCTCGAGCCGGATCCTGGTGCGCCCCGCTACTTCGTGACCGAGAGCGGCATGGGCTACCGGTTCGAGCCGTGAACGGCGGGGGCCCTGACGCGCACGGCGCCGCTTAGGATGGTCGCCATGACCACTGGCTCCCTCCTCGCCGTCTGCCGCGTGCACGCGCTGCTGCCCACGAAGGATTCCACAGGGGTGACCGCGATCGACAAGCGGCCGGTCGACGGTCCGGTCACCGTGCACCCACTCGGACTCACCGGCGACGTCCAAGCCAGTCGCAAGCACCACGGCGGCCCCACGAAGGCCCTCTACGCCTATGCGCAGGACGACGCCGAGTTCTGGGCCCGTGAACTCGGCCGCGACATCCCGCCGGGGCTCTTCGGGGAGAACCTGCGCGTGGCCGGCATCGACGCCTCGAACGCCGTGATCGGCGAGCGATGGGCCATCGGGGACCAGGTTGTGCTCGAGACGACCATGCCGCGCACGCCGTGCGTGAACTTCGCCCGCTACCTGGGGGAGCGGTCCTGGGTGCGGCGTTTCGCCGAAGCCAACCGCGTCGGAACGTACCTCAGCGTCGTGACGAAGGGCAGCATCGCGGCGGGCGACGCCGTCAGGCTCATCAGCGTCCCCGACCACGGCATCACGGCGGCGCAGGTGTACGCGGGACTCGACGGGGAGCAGGCACAGCGGCTGCTCGACGCCGCGGCGGCCGGGTCTCTCGCCCTCACGCCGCAGGTGCGGAAGGCCGCACTGCAGGGACTCCGGGTCGCCTCGCCGGCCTGACGTGCCGAAGGTCACGCGTCCGACGCCGTCCCCGATGACGGGCCGGGGGCGGGCGTGCCGTAGACTGGAGATATCCCCCACACCGGTATTCCCTTTATTTCCGCCCCTCGGGGCCGGATAGGTTGTGTTGGGGCTCGGAGCACAGACTCGCGAGCAGATTCATCAGGGAGCGCCGGCGAAGAAAAGTCACACATCACTGCTGTGAGAGCAGAGACCACGGTGTGACGAGGAAGTTCGGCCTCGGGATTGAAACAGCGCCGGATTTCCATGTTCATTCGGCACTGCGGGCTCCTTCCTGTCAGGCCGTCCGGCACCTACCTGAAGGAATTCTTTCCGTGCCTGAAAACCTGTCCGAGCAGATCATCGACACCACTCCCGTCTCCGAGACCACCGCAGCGGTTCCCGCAGCGCAGTCCGACGACGACGGCGTGACCATCCGCTTCACGGAGCTCAACCTCGACGGCCGCATCCTCGCCGCGCTGACCGACCTCGGTTACGAGAAGCCCTCACCCATCCAGGCAGCGACCATCCCCGCGCTGCTCGAAGGCCGCGACGTCGTGGGCCTGGCGCAGACCGGTACCGGCAAGACCGCCGCGTTCGCTGTCCCGGCACTGTCGAAGATGGCGGAACTGGCCGATGTCAACGGTGGCCCCAGCAAGAACACGCAGGTCCTGGTACTCGCACCGACCCGTGAACTAGCGCTGCAGGTGGCCGACGCCTTCACGTCCTACGCAAAGCACATGGAGGGCTTCACCGTCCTCCCCGTCTACGGCGGATCACCCTACGGGCCCCAGCTCAACGGCCTCCGCCGTGGCGCGCAGGTCGTCGTCGGTACCCCCGGCCGCGTGATCGACCACATCGAGAAGGGGTCCCTGGACCTCTCCAACCTCGAGTACGTCGTGCTCGACGAGGCCGACGAGATGCTGCGCATGGGCTTCGCCGAGGACGTCGAGAAGATCCTCGCCTCGACGCCGGCGGAGAAGCAGGTTGCACTGTTCTCCGCGACCATGCCGCCGGCCATCCGCCGCATCGCGAAGAAGTACCTGAACGATCCGGCCGAGATCTCGGTCAAGGGCAAGACCACGACGGGCACCAACACGCGCCAGCGCTACCTGCAGGTCATGGGCCCGCACAAACTCGATGCGATGACCCGCATCCTCGAGGTGGAGGACTACGACGGCATCATCGCCTTCGTCCGCACCAAGGCGGCCACCGAAGACCTGGCGGACAAGTTGCGTTCACGGGGCTTCTCGGCCGCGGCCATCAACGGCGACATTCCCCAGCAGCAGCGCGAGCGCACCGTCGAGGCACTCCGCGACGGCAAGATCGACATCCTCGTCGCCACGGACGTCGCCGCCCGTGGGCTGGACGTGGAGCGCATCTCGCTCGTCGTGAACTACGACATCCCGAACGACACGGAGTCCTACGTCCACCGCATCGGCCGCACCGGCCGTGCAGGACGTTCAGGTGACGCGATCCTCTTCATCACGCCTCGCGAGAAGTACCTGCTGCGTTCGATCGAGAAGGCCACGCGCCAGCCGGTCGAGCAGATGCAGCTGCCCTCCACGGAGAAGATCAACGAACTGCGCCTCAGCAAGTTCGCGGACAAGATCACCCAGACGCTGGCAGGCAAGGACGTCGCACTGTTCCGCGACCTCATCGCCACGTACGAGCGTGAGCACGACGTCCCGGCCAGCGAGATCGCTGCAGCCCTTGCCGTCATGGCGCAGGGCGGCCAGCCGATCCTCGTCCAGGACATCCCCGTCGCTCCCGCCGGACAGCGCGAGCGGGCCGAGGGCCGCAAGGACGCCTTCGGCTCCCGTGGCCCGACGCGCACGCTCACCGAGGGCAACGCCACCTACCGCATCGCGGTCGGCCGTCGCCAGCGGGTGATGCCGGGCTCGATCGTCGGTGCGATCGCCAACGAGGGCGGACTGTCCTCCTCGCAGATCGGCGGCATCGACATCCGCGCCGACCACAGCCTCGTGGAGCTGCCCGCGGACCTGTCCACGGACCAGCTGCGGGCGCTCTCCAAGACGCGCATCGGCGGGGAGCTCATCCACCTCGAGCTCGACAAGGGACGCAAGCCCGCGGGCAACCGCGGTGCGGGCGAGTTCAAGAAGCCCTTCAAGAAGGACTTCCCGAAGCGCGACGGCGACACCCGGTTCTCCGGGGACGCCAACCGCAAGCCCCGCTCCGCGAAGGGCGCCGGTGCCGGCTCGGGACGCTCCTCCGCGCAGTCCGAGCAGTGGTAGAACCTAGCTAGGCAACCCCATCGGACCCGTGCGTGCACGGGTCCGATGCGGAATCAGGGGTCCGTCCTTCGGGGCGGCTGTCGATTTCACACCAGCGGCAGGGAACTGGTAAAGTTTCTTGCTGTTGCCCCCCTAGCTCAGTGGTAGAGCGCGTTCTTGGTAAGAACGAGGTCACCGGATCGATTCCGGTGGGGGGCTCATGAATGAGGGGCCCGTGACGATCATCCGATCGGTGCGGGCAGCCTCATTTAGGGCGGTGTAGCTCAGCTGGTTAGAGCGCACGACTCATAATCGTGAGGTCGTGGGATCGAGTCCCACCACCGCTACAGGCAAGACCCCGGAATCCTCGAGATTCCGGGGTCTTTCTGTTTTTCCCCGGGTTGGAAGGCGCGTCGAAGCGCAACACGATCCCTGAGGATCTTGCAGATTCCTCAGGTGGTGGCTGGCTTCAGGATGTTCTGGTCATCGGGGACGGCATCCGGTGCCATGAAAGTCCACATCTCGAGCGAGGAGCCGCCCGGGACGCTGCGCGTCCTCACCCTGCAGCGGGTCGCTGACGAGCTCAACACCAAGCACAACACCATCCGGGCGCTCATCGCCTCAGGGGAGCTGTCAGCGAGGAATCTCAACTCGTTCGCTCGTCACAGTGCCCGGCTCCGGGAAGCATGGGCCAGGACGTCAGCAGCCTGGTCCTCATCGAGTTCCCAATGCTCGCCCAGAACATGGTCCGGATACTTCTCGCGCAGGTACGCCCGCACCACACGGCCCGGGCGAGCCTCCGTGGTGCACTGGGCTGTCTGCCGGCAGGTCGGCCGGGATCCGGGGATGGTTCGACCGATGCTGGTCGATCCACGACCGGTACGCACTCAGTAGCGACCGGCGCCGCTTCCGGCGGAGTCGGGAGCAGGTGTGGTGGGAACACTGCACCGCCATGACGGCGTACGTAGCCCGGGCGGGTGGGTTGCCGGCGCAGAACCAAAGCGCAGACGCCCGGGTCGAGGAGTGATGTCGAGGACCAGCTCAGCGTCATTCGAGTCACTGCGGGAAGTTGCACCACTGATGCTGCATTGGCTCCAATCCCTCACAGCAACGTCGGACTGAGCCTGCGGCGGTAGAGGCGGTGCGCGTCCACCGTCGGCTCGAGGAGAGCTCTCCGGGCGGGGAATACTCCCGCCGTCCCTGAACGTGACCGGATCCTCGGGAATCAGTTCGAACGCTCTGGCTCCTGGAGTGGCCTTGATTGGTGTCTTCCTCGTGTAGTGCGTAGGGTCGACTATGCGCCGCGGGGTGGAGCAGTTCGGTAGCTCGCTTGGCTCATAACCCAGAGGTCACAGGTTCAAATCCTGTCCCTGCAACAGCAGGGCACTACTCACGATCATGGTGAGTAGGTGCCTGAACTGCAGAAAGCCGGATTCACGGTGGCACCCGATCAGTGCCCTGTCGCCCCCCCATAGCCGCCTCAGGTCCCGCACCCGATCACTGCCGATAACGGCGCATATGGCGCGACCGGGCGGGACAGTGCAATCGGTTCCAGCGAGACGGGTTGCTTGAGGGTAGCTCCGGCTCCAACCCGTTACAGGCAAGGGTGCTGTGCGTGCCGTTGGTTGGCGTAGCTGTAGCAGTCAATAGGGTCATGGTGTGGCTCATTCACACATGGAGGACCTACACCATGGAGTCCGTTCGGTGGCCGGGCGGATGTTGGTGCTGGAGAGCCGTCGATGTCGGGGGTTACTACTGTTACCGGAGTCCTCGTATCGCCTATAAGAACAGCGGCCTGATCGAATGGGTGGATGAATTGCGTCTTTTTCGTAAGTCCACGAACAAGACGAGGCTTAGGACCCATTGAGGCCTTGGTCTTTCGTCGCACTGTCCTTCTTTGTACTGCTCCTGGCTGGCACCTTGACGTCGGGAGTCCGGGGATATTCACGTGTCAAAGCTTTATCCGTGAAGAGCGACTGAGCCACCACGTAGCCACCGATGAGGAATAGGCCTCCAAGGACGGAAAAGAAGTTAAGAACTACTGGAGGGCGATCTGGGTCGACAATCCACGCTGTCCGATCGACTAGGAACACGCATAAGCCAATCGAGCCTATGACGCTGCCATTCACCTGGGCTGTCGTCACCAACTCGTCTTGTTGCTGCTCGGGTCGGATGACTATATCGCCCTGAAGATACTGCGTTACGACAAGCTGACGCAGGCGGATCACTTTCCCGATATTCATTACAGCTACTCCAACCAGCATGCCCAAGAAGGCTGGCATTATGCCGAGGTGTATGATCTTTTCCGTCATGTACGTGTTATCAAGAAAATCGTATGATTCTGACGCTGACATGCCGATCAAGATACTGATGGAAACTCCTACGACGGCAAGGTATAGCGGTCCGAGAAGACGCACAGCGGGATAGGCCTCTAACGCCAGCAGACGGGCGGTCGCGTCACGACGCAGGCTGTCGGCGATTTTTCGCTCGTGTCCGGGCTTCAACGCCTGCACCTGTGATGTCCAAAAGGAGATCCGGTGTGTCAGCCTAGCTCGCGATGTCACCTGTGGGAGGGAAACCGCAATGACGCCCAACAGAGCAACCAGTGCTTCCCACGGAAGATTGGACATGTTCGAGTATGCACCGGATAGGAACCTGCAGACGGTCCTGCTCGAGACCGGATGTAGGCCTACCGCCGAAGCCTGCCCCTGCTCTTGGCCGGTGATCTTCCTGAGGAATCGTCGAGGGAACTTCATACTGCACGGCGGGGGCGCTCAGGCCAGAAGCGCACGGTCGAATGCCCTTGCGCATCAACGATTCAGGACCTTGTGCTGGCGGGAGCAGGGTCCTGCGTCCTGCGGATCCATACTCAGGTCACTGCATCCCATGCTTCGCTTATGCGCAGGGACGGTTCGCCTTCGAGTGCACGCCGGCATTGCAACCCGAGGCGGCCGGCGCCGTGGCGAGGCTGCCCTTGAACCCGGTTCCGTCGGTCCATGCGGCAACCTCGATACGCGTACCGGTCCGGGCGGCGTCTTCAATGGCGGGGAATGCCGAGGCGTCCGATCGCGAGTTCGATCACAAGAAGTCAAAGTATTCTTCTGGGCCTAATGATTCCCCCTATTCACCTCGACGATTCAAGTCAACGCAACGTCCGAGTGGACACCGGAGATTCTCGACAGCCGCCAGGAGAGATTGGTGGACGAGTTTTCGCGCCTATGGTCCCTTTTATGACAAGTCGGGCGATGCCTTCTTCAGGCGATGCCCGCGCCGACAGTGGATACTCTCAGCAGCAGGCAACCTACTACCACTGTTAGTCCAGTCTCGGGATCTTCAGCAGGGAGTGAGGTGGTCACGCAACATCGGTGTCTGACGGAGGGCGCGAACTGGTCGATTCAAGTGGGTAAGGGGCATGCCATCAGCGAGCAAGCGCTTTCGCCACGTCGTATCCAGCTGAATTCATAAGGTTGTGCCGTGCCCGATTGTACCGGCGCGTGGTGCGTGGATCAGCGTGCCCCATACTGTCCTGCAAATCGTGGAGCGCAGTGCCCGAGTCCAGGGCGATAGTGGCGAATGCGTGCCGAAGACTGCGAGGGCTGATTGTTCCGTCGATGCCCGCGAGGCGGGCCAGCCGCTGCACGGTTCGGAATGCTTCTGACGCCGCCCAGCACTTGCCTGTTGCCGTGGTGAAGATCGGCACGTCCGCCTCTGGCGCAGCCATCAGCTCCTGCCCGGTTCCTCCAAGATAGGCATCGAGGGCTTCGGCGGCGGGAGCCGGCACGGCCACCTTGGCGCGCATCTCACCCCTGCGCCGGACCGCCAGTGTCCGATGGCCGCCGTCGTTCCCGTAATCCGAGGCTCTCGCATTGAGGGCTTCACTGAGGGGAATTCCGGTGAACAGAAGCAGACTCACCAGCGCGTGGGAGCGGGCGCCGTCTGATCGTGCCGAGTTCAGGAGCGCGCGAGCCTGGGTCGTGGTGAGACCCGGGACAGCCGAGTGATCAGTAGGGACCTTGGGGCGCTGCACCGACTCCACGGGGTTGGACACGATCAGGTCGGCTGAGACCGCGTAGCGGTAGAAGCTCGAGACCGCTGCGAGCTTCTGTGCCACGGTGGCCGGCGCCCCGGTCAGCAAGTGCCTGTACCTATTCACGTGTACCCGCTCCACATGGAGCAAGTCCAGATCGTGCTCATCGAGCCACTGACAGAACTGCGAGATGGTTCGCGTGTACGCGCGGCGGGTGTGCGGTGATGAGGGGAGGGAGAGCTTCCATGCTGCGAGCGTCCGCTCGTGCCACCGGGTGTTGGCGTATCGGGCGACTTGCGTCTCTAGATCCATATCCACACGATAACGAACATTATCGTGTGGATATGGTAGCGGGAATGTCTGACAGCCGTGACCGGAAGTCGATCGGAAGGGTCTGAGAGCCGTGGTCGGAGCGTCTACGCATGTTTGAGAGGGAAGGGATGGGTAGGTCAGCGGCGGTTGGCCCTCTCCTCCTGGGCCCCTACCCGAACGAACATCGGAACACCATGCTCGACCTCCTGAACACCATCGACCCGACGCACCTGCGCGAATGGCTACGCGCAGTCGGCGCAACGGTGCACCTGACGAACGCCGTACTCGGACTGATCCACACCATGCGGACGCGGACGCGGACGCGGAAGCGGAAGCCCAGGCCCAGGCGCAAGCGGTGACCCCCGGGGGAGGGTGCTACGGCCTCACGTGACTTCCGGGCTGAGTCGATCACTCCCAGTCGGATCGAGCAGTTCCTGCACTGGCGCCCCGAGCACTTCGGCAATATCCCACAGGTTGTTCCTACCCCACGCTCTTCCGGCCCCGTTCGAACCCGATAGTCATGTTCCGGCTCGAATCCGGCAGCTCCCGGCGCTGTCCCCTAGGAGGGCCGGTCGACGGCATAGTGCGCGATGATGACGCCGGTGGTCGTGGTGACCGACCGCAGGAGCGTCAGGTTCCTGCGGTCGGAGGCCCCGAACAGCGTGGAGCCCGATCCGAGCACGATCGGATGGATCTGGAGGATGTACTCGTCCACGAGATCCGCCTCCTGCAGGGCGCGGACCAGCTCGCCGCTTCCGAGGATCGTGATGTCCGCGTCCGTGTCGTCCTTCAGTCGGCGCACCGTCCGACGGGCATCGCCACCGAGCAAGACCGAATTCGGATACTCCAGCCCGGCGGCGGCCGAGCGGGACACCACGTACTTCTGCACCTGCGTGAGGTAGTCGGTGAACGGATTGGGTTCGGTGACCGACGTCCAGTGGCCGAGCACGTCCTCATAGGTCCGTCGCCCGAACAGCATCACCCCGCCTCCGGCCATGCCTTCGCTCATGAACTGCAGGGACACCTGATCCTGATAGCCATCGCCCCACCCACCATGGGTGAAGCCGCCGCGTGTGTCCTCGTCAGGCCGGCCGAGGCCCTGCATGACGCCGTCCAGCGTGATGCTCTCGGTAACGCTGATCCGTCCCATGTCCTGCATCCCGTCGCTCGAGTGTCCTCCTGGTCCAACCGTTCAGACGGAATGGGGCGCGCACAATCATCGCGGACTGGAACGTGCCACCGCCGCATCCTCCTGCTCGGCCGCATCATCGTTGCCCACCCCGGACAACTGACCAGTACAACGCGACGCGGCCCCTGAGCCTGTCGGGCTCGACTGGGAAGCCGTCGGGGATGTCAGCCCGATGTCATCGGGCCGTCAACGTTTGGCTGCCGCCGCGTCCTTGACGGACTGCGGGGTGTCGCGGCCGAGCTGCTCATCGAGGGCGACGCGGAGGCGCGCCTTCGCCGCCGTCACGCGGGGGGTGTCGGCCGGTCGCCGGTCGCCCTGACCGGCAGGCACTTCCGGTGCCCGTGCCGTATCGGTCATCGGTCCTCCTCCGGTCGCCGGCCCTCGTCCCATTGTCCGGCACCGCCCCGGGGCAGTCCAGCACCCTGGTCCTCGGGGTTGACCACGGGATTGCCCACCCAGATCGCGTCGAGGATCAGCCGGTCCTCCTCGGTGGCCAGTTCGCTGTAGGAGAGCTGCAGCAGCGCCTCCACGCCCGCCTCCTGCCGGATCGGATCGAGGGACGTGGCGGCGTCGATGGCCCACTGGGTGCGGCGCCACCACTCCGCGCGGTCGTCGGCGCGCCTCTTCTGCTCGAGCGCGGCGCGGTCCGCCGCCGCGCGCTGATTGAGCGTCGCGAAGGCGGACACCGTGGCCAGGGCCGCCGCGAGCAGGACCGCGAACGGCCCCAGGGCCCCGACGATCTCCCACCACGGCGGGCCGGACGCCGCGATCTCCACGACGATCGGATCGGATGAGGACACGCTCGGGACGGACATCGCGTCAGCGTAACGGCGGCCACCCCCATCACCGGCCACCCCCATCGCCGGCGGGGCCGGTCAGTCGCCCTTGACGTTGATGATCTGGCGGAGCGTGTGGCGGACGTCCACGAGGTCCCGCGCGTCCTGCATGACGACGTCGATGTCCTTGTAGGCTGCCGGGATCTCGTCGAGGAACGCCGGGGTGTCCCTGAACTCGATGCCGCGCATCGCTGCGCGGAGCTGGTCCTGGGTGAACGTCTTGCGGGCCCTGTTGCGGGAGTATTCGCGGCCTGCCCCATGGGGTGCGGAGTTCATGGCCTCCCTGTTGCCCTTGCCCGTGACCACGTAGGAGCGGGTGCCCATGGATCCCGGGATGAGTCCGGGGCGTCCGGGGTCGGCGGCGATGGCACCCTTGCGGGAGAGCCAGACGTCCTTGCCGTAGTGCGTCTCGCGGTGCGTGTAGTTGTGGTGGCAGTTGATGCGCTCGCGCTCGATCACCGGGACGCCCACCCAATCGGTGAGCTGCCGCACCACGCGGTCCATCATCTCCTCGCGGTTGAGCAGGGCGAACCTCTGCGCCCACAGGAGCTCGCTGATGTAGCGGTCGAACTCGGGCGTCCCCTCCTCGAGGTAGGCCAGGTCCTGGTGGGGGAGGGTGATGGACTGCCTGGCGCAGTAGTCCTGGGCCGCCCTGATGTGGTGCTGGGCGATCCGGTTCCCGATGCCCCGCGACCCCGAGTGGAGGAACAGCCAGACGTTGTCCTCCTCGTCGAGGGAGACCTCGATGAAGTGGTTGCCCGAACCGAGCGTCCCGAGCTGCAGCCGCCACTGCTTCACGTAGCTCGCCGGGTCGAAGCCGGCGGACCGGGCGTCCTGTTCGAGGGTGTCAATGCGCGGCTGCGCCGTGGCGCTCACGCGCTTGTTGTTGTTGCCGGCCGAGAGGGGCACGGCCCGTTCGATGGCCTCCCGCAGCGCGCGGCGGTCCAGGCGCGCCACGTCCTGTGCCGTGTGGTCCGTACGCACGGCCACCATGCCGCAGCCGATGTCGACGCCGACCGCCGCCGGGATGATCGCGCCGAGGGTCGGCAGGACGGACCCGACGGCGCAGCCGAGGCCAAGGTGGGCATCGGGCATCGAGGCGAAGTGCGGGTACACGAACGGCATGGAGCTCGTCATCCGGTTCTGGGCGAGTGTCACGTCGTCGATGACGCTGGCGAAATTGACGTACTGCTCGGTGATCCACTGCATCCGTCGAGGGTACCGACGGGCCGGGCGGGAGTGCACGCGGTGCCCACTCCCACCCGGGATCTTGCGGATGCTTCAGCGGATGCGCACCGCGTGCAGCACGGCGTCGCTGATCCTCACGTCGCGGCCGTCCGACGACCGCTCGACGCGGGGGCGGGACTCGCAGACCCGGATGTCCCAGGCGTCGTCGAGCAGCGCGGCGATCTCCTGCGGTGTGTGGAAGAGGTCGGCCTGGTGGGGGCGTCCCACCCCGGAGTGGAGGTCCGACGGGTCGTGGGCCACGACGAGGAAGCTGCCGCCCACCCCGACGAGCGTCGCGAGCGAGCGGAAGACCTTCGAGTGCTCCGGTTCGGGCAGGTGCAGGAACTGGGCGGACACGAGGTCGAGGCCGGACGGGAGGTCCGGTTCGGCCAGGAGGTCCACCCGACGCCAGTCGAGCCGTCCCGCGACCAACGGGTCGAGTTCCTCCGCCTGTGCGCGGGCCCGGTCGATCGCCACCTCGGAGACGTCGACGCCGAGGACGTCCCACCCGCGGGAGGCGAGCCAGACGGCGTCGGCACCCTCTCCGCAGCCGACGTCGAGCGCCCTGCCAGGAGGCAGTGCCTCCGCGACGGCGACGAGCTGGCGGTTCGGTTCGCCGCTCCAGATGTGGGGCCGCTGCCGGTAGCGGTCGTCCCAGAACTCCTGCGTGTACTCAACCAGCACTGCGGACTCCTTCCCGAGCCTTCGTCCCGGCGGGTGCGGCGGGCGCGGCGACGCCGGCCACCCCGTCATGCACCCCATCATGCACCCCGCCATCCAGACCGTCAGCCGGATCATCAGGTAGATCGCCGCCCAGACCGTGCCGGCGCACGCCGAGGACGCGGTCCGAGACCTCCGCCTCCAGCGCGGCGGAGAACGGTCCGCGGAGTCCTTCGACGGCCCACGCCGTCTCCTCCTGCACGAGGTCCGCGTTGATCGCGGCACCCGCCATGGTCCCTTCGGCCGCTGCGACGACCACCTGCGCGGCCAGGTTGGCGACGTTTCCGGCGACGTAGAGGCCCGGCACCTCCGTCGACCCCATCGGACCGCCGTCGAGCGCATGTCCCATGCCGGACGGGTGCTCCTGGGCCGTGAGCCCGAGCGGTTCGAGCAGGGCGCTGCGCGCCTCCATGCGGGTCCCGACGGCGAGGGCCTGCAGGTCCATCTGACGGCCGCCCTGCAGCGTGACACCCGTGAGGACGCCATCGGCCGCATCCACCGAGACCACGCGCCCGTCGACCACGCGGATGGAGCGGGCTGCCAGCCGGTCCCAGTCCTCGTCGGTCGGCGCGACGGTGTCGTGGAGGAAGAGCGTGATGTCGTCCGACCACTGCCGGAACAGGAGGGCCTGGTGGACCGACAGGGGGCCGGTGCCGAGCACGCCGATGCGCCGGCCGCGGATCTCGTACCCGTGGCAGTAGGGGCAGTGCACGACGCCGGCACCCCACTGCTCCCGCAACCCCGGGATGGGCGGCAGTCCGTCGGTGAGGCCGGTGGCGACGAGCAGACGCCGGCCGATCACGCTCCCGCCGTCGGCCATTCCCACGGTGAAGCCCTCGCTGCTGCGCGATGCCGTGACGGCGGAGGCATCCATGAGGGTCGCACCGAAGGACCGGGCCTCGGCGCGGCCGACGTCGAGCAGGGCGTGCGGGCTCATGCCCTCGCGGGTCAGGAAGCCGTGCACCCCCTCGGCGGGTGCGTTGCGGGGCCTGCCGTCGTCGAGGACGACCACGGACCGGAGTGCGCGGCCCAGCGTGACGGCGGCGCTCAGGCCCGCGGCTCCGCCTCCGATGACGACGACGTCGTACCGGTCCTTCGGGGGTCTGCTGGTGGGTGTCATGGGATCCCTCTCTCTCGTGCTGATGGATCAAGCATGCGCAGGACGTGGTGAGAGTAGCAATCTTTGTTGCTGCTATGGCAAGATGGTCGTATGTCATCGGACCTCGACACAGTGCTCGACGCCGTCGGACCCCGCCTCCGCGCACTGCGGACCCAGCGCAGCCTGACGCTCGGCGATGTATCCGCCGCCTCCGGCATCTCCGTGAGCACGCTGTCCCGCCTGGAGTCGGGCCAGCGGCGCCCCAACCTGGAGATCCTGCTGCCCATCGCCCGGCTGTACGGCGTGCCGCTAGACGACCTCGTCGGCGCGCCTCCCACCGGGGACCCCCGCGTGCACCTGCGTCCCATCACGCACCACGGCATGACCGCGATCCCGCTGACGCGCCGCCCCGGCGGGGTGCAGGCCTACAAGATGGTGCTCGCGGGCGACGCACGCGGCACGGAGCCCGACCCCCAGGTGCACGAGGGCTACGAGTGGCTCTACATCCTCGACGGATCCCTGCGGCTCGTGCTGGGCGACAACGACTTCGTGCTCGGCCCCGGGGAGGCCGCCGAGTTCGACACGCGGACCCCCCACTGGTTCGCGAGCGCGGACGGGAAGCCCGTCGAGCTCATCAGCCTCTTCGGCCAGCAGGGGGAGCGGATGCACGTGCGCGCCCGCCCGAAGCGGTCCTGAGCCGCCACTCCCGGGTGTCTGCAGGGCCGATTGCTCAGCTTGCTTATCGTTTGGCGGGTTCCTAGGGTGGAATGCGTACGACACGCACGCTCTACGCAAGGGAGAACAGCATGTCCGAACACGACATCTCAGGCAAGAAGGTCGCATTCCTGCTGACGGACGGGGTCGAGCAGATCGAACTCACCAGTCCCTGGAACGCGATCAAGGAGGCGGGCGGTGTCCCCACGCTCGTGTCGCCCAAGACGGGGACGCTCCAGGGGTTCGACGGCGTGGACAAGGACCAGACGTTCGAGGTGGACCTGGCGGTCGCCGATGCGTCCGCCGACGACTACGACGCCCTGGTCCTGCCGGGCGGGGTGGTGAATGCCGACTTCCTGCGCGTCGACAAGGACGCCCAGGCCTTCACGCGGGCGTTCTTTGAGCAGCACAAGCCCGTCGCGTCCATCTGCCACGGACCCTGGCTGCTCATCGAGGCCGGGGTGGTCAGCGGGCGCGACCTCACCTCCTACCACACGCTCGCCACCGACCTGAAGAACGCCGGAGCCAACTGGACCGACGAGGAAGTGGTGGTGGACCAGGGCCTGGTCACCAGCCGCCACCCGGGCGACCTCGACGCCTTCAACGACAAGCTCCTCGAGGAGATCGCGGAGGGCCCGCACGAGGGCCAGACCGCGTAGCCGCCTGCCCCGTACCGGCGGCCCGGCCACTCCGGGCCGCCGCAGCGCGTGCCACGGCTGGCGAGCAGCCAGGCGCCCGCGAGCAGCCCAGGAGCGCGGATAGCCAGGAGCACGACCCGTACGGCACGATCAGGGCATGACCGACCTGCCCTTCCCCATCCAGCCGATGCTCGCCAAGGCCGTGGGCGCCGTCCCCGAACCCGACAGTGCACCCGGCGGTCTGGTGTACGAACCCAAGTGGGACGGCTTCCGCGCCGTCGTCAAGATCGAGGACGGCACCTGCGAGATCGGCAGCCGCGGCTCGAAGGCACTGACGCGATACTTCCCCGAACTCGTCGAGGCCCTGCTGCGGATCCTGCCAGGGCGCTGTGTCGTGGACGGCGAGATCGTGGTGCGGCGGGGCGAACCCGGCGCGGAACGGCTCGACTGGGATGCCCTGTCCCAGCGCATCCACCCGGCGGAGAGCAGGGTGCGCCTCCTCGCCGGCGAGACGCCGTCGTCGTTCGTGGCCTTCGACCTGCTCGCCCTCGGCGACGACGACCTCACGGGCGTCCCCTTCGGCGAGCGGCGCAGCGCGCTGGAGTCCGTCGGTGCGTCCTTCTCGGCGCCGGTCCACCTCTCGCAGATCACGCACGACGTCGACCTCGCGCGGCGCTGGCTCGTCGAGTTCGAGGGTGCGGGCCTGGACGGCGTGGTGGCGAAGCCACTGGGCGCCGCGTACGAGCCGAACAAGCGACGCATGCTCAAGGTCAAGCACCACCGCAGCGCCGACACCGTGGTCCTCGGGTACCGCGTGCACAAGTCCGGCCAGGGGGTCGGTTCGCTGCTGCTCGGGCTGTACGACGACGACGGCGAGCTGCGCAACGTCGGCGGAATCTCGGCGTTCTCGGACCAGCGGAGGCTGGAACTCGTCGATGAGCTCGAGGCCGACGTGCTGCGCAACAGCGAAGGACAGGCCGAGCTCGGCGAGACCGAGCGCAGCCGCTTCGCCTCCGCGCGCGACGTCTCCTACGTCAGGCTGCAGCCGCGGCGCGTGGTCGAGGTGCGGTACGACCAGATGGAGGGGGACCGCTTCCGGCACACCGTGCAGTTCGAGCGGTGGCGGCCCGACCGGGAGGCGCGCTCCTGCACGTTCGGGCAGCTCGACCTCCCCGCGGCGTACGACCTCAGCACGGTGCTCGCCTGATGCGCCGGCTCCCGGCCGATACTGGGGGTGCCCGCGCCTAGGCTGGGACCGTGAGCCTCACCTATCTCTGCAGCGGTGTGACCTGGCACGGGACCGAGCCGGTCCTGTCGCTGCGCGAGGTGCCCTCCGGGTCCGTCGCCGGTGCCCCCGCCGAGGAGCAGGGCCTGCGTGATGTCTCCCTCGCGCCGGGCACGAGGCTGGGGTTCGAGGTGTCGGCGACGGGCCGCTACTGCCTCGGATTCCACCGCGTGCATGGACGCGACGACCGCACCTGGGTGCCCTGCGCCGACCAGCTCCCGGCCGAACGGGGCTATCAGTGCGGCCGGTGCCTCGCCCAGGACGACGTCCGCTTCATGCACGACGTCCACCGCTCGGGGATCGCGCCGGCAGGCCTGAAACGCTACCTCGACCAGCCCCACTGGCTGTACGTCGCGACCTTCGCCGACGGCTCCACCAAGGTGGGCACGGCGTCGCACCTCAGGAAGCGGGCGCGGCTCGTGGAGCAGGGCGCCGTCGTCGCGCAGTTCGTGGCGCTCGCCGACGACGGGCGGATCGTGCGGATCCTCGAGGACGAGGTCACGCGGAGCGTCGGCCTCCAGCAGGCCGTGAGATCCGGGACGAAAGCCGCGTCCCTCTGCGCACCCCTGCCGGCACGTCAGCTCGAACGACTCAACGACGGCTCCGCCCTGGCGGCCAGGGGGCTGCTGAAGGGCGGCGTGGACGTCGCGGGCTTCGAGGTGGTGCACGAGGAGTACGAACCGCCACCGGCCTGGTCGGCGGTGCTGGCCCGCAGCGGCCTGCAGCCCTACCCGGAACCGCTGGACCGCGGACGGCACGGCTTCAGCGTGACCGAGGTCATCGGGCCCTCGGCCGTCGTCGCGATCGACGGCACCGATCTCTCCTTCGTCGCGGACCTCGCGCAGCTCAGGGGGAGGCGCCTGCGGTTCGGTGACTTCAGCACGCCCGTCCCCGCGGTCCAGGAAGCCCTCTTCTGAGCGTCGGGTCCGCACGCGGCAGTAGAATCGGATCATGCTGAATACGCCCTGGGAGACCGGCTCGGACCTGTACCGCAAGCTGGTGGTCTCCGCGCTGGTGACCACGACGCTCGGCATCCTCATCGCCGTCACGGGCGCCGCCACCGGCCAGGGTGCCCTCGTGTTCACGGGCATCCCGATCATCGTGGCCGGCATGGTCTGCCACCTGGCCGGGATGGTGGTCCGCTCGCGCGACGTCCGGCGCCGCATCAAGGACCAGCGCTGACCTCGAACGGCACGACGGCGCGCGCCGTCGTGCCGCCCACCGCCCACGTACCGCAGGTATTGCCGTACGCCGCTTCCATCGGAGGATCCATGACCATCAATCCCGACCTGCAGGGGCGCAGCTACCCCGCGGGAGAGACCTACTCCGTGGGACGCGAGGCCATCCGCGACTTCGCCCGGGCCGTGAAGGCCACCCACCCGGCGCACTACGACGTCGAGGCCGCTGCGGCTCTCGGTCATGCCGACCTCGTGGCACCGCCGACGTTCGCCATCATCGTCGCCCAGCGTGCCGATGCACAGCTCATCGGCGACCCGGATGCCGGCATCGACTTCACGCGCGTGGTGCACGCGGACCAGCGCTTCGTCCACCACCGGCCCATCATCGCGGGGGACCAGCTCGTCGCCGAGCTGCACGTGGACCAGGTGCGGTCCATGGGTGGCGGGGCCATGATCACCACCCGGGCCGAGATCACCACCATCGACGGCGAGCGGACGGCCACCACGACGTCGTCCCTCCTCGTGCGCGGAGAGGACCAGTAGCCATGGCAGTATCGACAGCGACCCCCGAGGTCGGGCAGCAGATCGGGTCCACCACGCTCCACATCACCCGGCAGGACCTCGTGCGGTACGCCGGGGCGTCGGGAGACCTGAACCCCATCCACTGGAACCAGGCCTTCGCCGAGGGGGTCGGCCTGCCCGGCGTCATCGCCCACGGCATGTTCACCATGGGTGCAGCCGTCCAGCTCGTGACCGACTGGATCGGTGACCCGGCGGCCGTCGTCGACTACCAGACACGTTTCACCAAACCCGTCATCGTCGAGGACACCACGGCGCAGCCCGGCGAGCCCGGGGCCGTCGTCGAGGTGACCGGCGTGGTCGGCGCGATCGACACCGATGCCTCCACCGCCCGCATCGACCTCACCGTGACGTACGCGGGGCAGAAGGTCCTCGTGAAGGCGCAGGCCGTGGTGAGGTTCCCGTGACGGTCCCGATGACGGGGACCCGCCTGGCCGACCTCACGACCGCACGCGTCGGAGGTCCGGCGCGGACCCTCGTCGAAGCCTCGACCGAGCAGGGCATCGTCGACGCGGTCCGTGCGGCCGACGCCGCCGGAGAGCCGCTGCTCATCATCAGCGGAGGGTCCAACCTCCTGATCGGCGACGACGGGTTCGACGGCACCGTGGTGCACATCCGCTCCACGGGCTTCACGGTCAACGACGACGACGCGACCTGCGGCGGCGTCATGGTCAACGTCCAGGCCGGCCACGACTGGGACGACCTGGTCCGCTACACCGTGATGCATGCGTTCTCGGGGCTCGAGGCGCTCTCGGGCATCCCGGGCTCCACCGGGGCCACGCCGGTGCAGAACGTCGGAGCCTACGGGTCCGACGTCTCCCAGACCGTCGCCACGGTGCGGACCTACGATCGCGAGACGGACCGCATCAGGAGCTTCACCAACTTCGAGCTCCAGTTCGGCTACCGCGACTCCCTCCTGAAGCGCAGCACGGTGAACGGCTCGCCGCGCTACGTGGTGCTGTCCGTCGAGTTCCAACTGGGGCTGGGGCGCCTGAGCAAACCCGTCCGGTACGCGGAGCTCGCCCGCGCGCTGCGCATCGACGTCGGAGCACGTGCCTACGCCAACGACGTGCGGCGTGAGGTGCTGAAGCTGCGCAGGGGCAAGGGCATGGTGCTCGACGGTCCGGATGCGGACACCCGGAGCACCGGCTCGTTCTTCACGAACCCGATCGTCGGCCAGGACGTCGCCGACCGTCTGCCGGAGGACGCCCCGCGGTACCCGGCAGGGGCGGACGGCCAGGTGAAGCTCAGTGCGGCCTGGCTGATCGAGCATGCCGGGTTCTCCAAGGGCTTCGGGCTGATGGACGACGCCGGGCATGCGGCGGCGGGAGGCCGTGCGTCGCTGTCGACGAAGCACACCCTCGCCGTGACGAACCGGGGAGGTGCGTCGGCGTCCGATCTGCTGGCCGTGGCACGGCTGGTGCGGGACGGCGTCGAGAAGGCGTTCGGGATCCGCCTGGAGCCGGAACCGCTGCTGATCAACTGCGCCCTGTAGCCCTTCGTCCACCGGTGGGCCCGGCGGGCGGGCCGGGTCCGCGTGCCCCAGGGCGGATGCGTCCTGTGCGTCCTCCCAGCTGCTGCGGCCCGCCCGCGGAGGCCGGCACGTGTCACAGTGCGGGGGAGCGGCGTGCCTGCTCGGCCGCAGCGCGGGTCAGGACGACGTCGTGCCAGCTGTCCTCGCGCTGTACGAGTTGCCGTGAACACAGCCACTGCGCGAGGCGCGAAGCCACGCTGATCTGCGCCAGCCGGTCGTGGAAGTCGGGGAGGAGCTGTGGACCCGCGAGGAAGTCGGGCAGGGCGTGCAGAAGGTCCCGGGCGCCCATGACCTGCACGTAGGGGCTGTCGGTCCCGAACTGCCGCTCGAGGGCGAGCAGCTCCTGCTCGGCGTCCGTCAGCCCGGCCGCAGCGATGTGCTCGAGGTAGTCCCGGAGATGGTCCTGCACACGCTCGTACCGCAGCAGGCTCTCGGGATGCTGTACGTGACCGCTCGCAGCGAAGAAACGCCGGAGGATGGTGTCTGCGTTCACGGGGTCCATGCGCTTCATCCTGCATGCGCCCTCCGACCTTTTCGTGGGACCGGGTCCGACGAAAAGGTCGGAGGCGCCGGTCAGGGGCGTCGGCGGCCGGCCCGCCGTCGCTCGTCCTCATGCGCGTCGTGCAGGAGTCGCAGCACTGTCGCCCGCGTGCGGTTCCCCGGGTTCACGACGGCCACCCAGCCGAGCCGGCCGTAGACCGGGTGCGGCAGGATCGTGTCCACCTCGCTGAAGTCGGGATCACCTCCGTCACCCACGAGGTCCCGGGCTCTGGCTGACCCCACGTGGATGTTCAGGCGCCATCGGCCCTCGGCAGCCAGGTCGGACTGAGCGTCGTCGGGGTAGTCCTTCGTGACGATCGTCGCGTAGGGCTGGATGTTCTCCGGCACGGTGCCGTCGGGCGAGTAATAGAAGAAGTGATCGCCCCACGCGATCGGTGGGGCGTCATCGCCGTCCCGGGGTGCCACCTCCACCACCCCGTCGAACGCCCTGATGTCCCCGAGGATGTCGTCCATACCCATGACACCAGTATCACCTCCGTCGACCCTGTCCTGACGGTCGCGGCGCCCGATCCGGCCGAGGATGCGGGGGACGCCGACGGCCGCCCCTCGGTGCGGCGCTAGAGGTTGCCGGTGGCGATCATCAGCATGCGCCGGAGCGGCTCGGCCGCACCCCACAGGAGCTGATCGCCCACGGTGAAGGCGCTGATGTACTCGGGGCCCATCTCCATCTTGCGGATACGGCCAACGGGGACCTCCAGCGAACCGGTGGCAGCGACAGGGGTCAGCCCTGCGAGTGTGTCCACCTTCGTGTTGGGGATGACCCGCACCCACTCGTTGTCGGCTGCGATGATCGACTCGATCTCGCTGACGGGCAGGTCCTGGGTCAGTTTCAGGGTCAGCGCCTGGGAGTGCGAGCGCATGGCTCCCACCCGGACGCACAGGCCGTCGAACGGGATGCGGCTCTCGGTGCCGAGGATCTTGTTCGTCTCCGCACCGGCCTTCCACTCCTCCTTGGACCGACCGTCGCCGAGGTCGCTGTCGATCCATGGGATCACCGAGCCCGCCAGGGGAACCCCGAACTGCGACGCCTCGAGGCTCGGGTGACGCTGCTTGGCGAGGATCGCCCGATCGATGTCCAGGATGGCCGAGGCGGGATCGTCGAGGTTGATGGCGACCGACCCGTGCAGTGCACCGAACTGGTTCAGGAGTTCGCGCATGTGACGCGCTCCGCCGCCCGATGCCGCCTGGTAGGTCATGGAGGTTCCCCATTCGACCAGGCCGTTGCGGAAGAGCCCGCCGAGCCCCATGAGCATGCAGGAGACCGTGCAGTTGCCGCCGATGAAGTCCCGGACCCCGCGCGCGAGTCCTGCATCGATGGCGGACCGGTTGACGGGATCCAACACGATCACGCTGTCCTGCTCCATGCGCAGCGTCGACGCGGCGTCGAGCCACAGGCCGGACCACCCGGCGTCGCGCAGCTTCGGGTAGACCTCGGAGGTGTAGTCGCCGCCCTGCGCCGTCACGATGATCGGCAGCTTGGCGAGGGTCTCGACGTCGTACGCGTCCTGCAGCGTGCCGGCACCCTCGGCGAACGACGGCGCCGCACCGCCTGCGGCCGACGTCGAGAAGAACACGGGATTGACGCGGGCGAAGTCGCCCTCGTCCTGGAGCCGCTGCATGAGGACCGAACCGACCATGCCGCGCCAGCCCACGAATCCGACGGACGGCAGGGCAGAGCTCTGGGGTGCTGATGTCATGTGTTCCAGCTTAGGCGGTGTGTTCGTGGAGCGGCCGCTTTGTGACTGTGCCTCGCGCCGGCCGGACGCACCGGCCCGACGCTCGGGCCGCCGGGGCGCGTCCCTTCCGGGGTCGTGCCACCGCCGCAGCGGGGGCGGCGATGCGATCGAGCCGGACGGGGACCTGCCCGTCCCCCTGCGCTCAGACCGCGCCCGAGCGCCCCGCGTCCGCGCGGGATGTCCTGGTCCAGAGGCTGATGCGGTACCGGGTCCCGTTGGTGGACTCCAGCCAGCCCGACTCCGGCGTCAGCGCCGCCAGCGCCCACTCGGTACCGAGCGTCGGTGCCACGGTGTCACCGTGGGCATCGGATTCGACGACGGTGACGAGCACCGCGTTGGCCCGCTCCATGGCGTCGGCGTAGACCCGGCCGCCACCGATCACCCAGATCTCCTCGGACCCGGGCGCGGCCTGCGCCGCCTCGAACGCCGCATCGAGCGACCCGACGACCACGGCGCCCGGCAGGTCGGCACCGGAACGCGACACGACGATGTTCGTACGGTCAGGCAGGGGTCGCGACTTCGACGGGAAGGACTCCCATGTCCGGCGACCCATGATGACGGGGTGTCCCGTGGTGGTGGCCCTGAAGTGCGCCATGTCCTCGGGGACGTGCCAGGGGATACCGCCGTCCCTGCCGATCACGCCGTTCTCGGTCTGTGCCCAGATCAGGCCGATCACCGGGCGCGAGCCGACAGCCTCGGAGACGCTGAGGCTGCTGTGCGAGCGCGCCTCGCTCATACCGCCACCGGTGCCTTGATCGTGGGGTGGTGCTGGTAGTCGACCACCTCGAAGTCCTCCAGGGTGTAGTCGAGGATGCTGTCCGGCTTCCGCTTCAGCTCGATCCGCGGGTACGGGTACGGTTCCCGCGACAGCTGTTCGGCTACCTGCTCCACGTGGTTGTCGTAGACGTGGACGTCACCGCCGGTCCAGATGAACTCGCCGGGTTCGAGCCCGGTCTGCTGCGCCACCATGAGGGTCAGCAGGGCGTACGACGCGATGTTGAAGGGCACGCCGAGGAAGGTGTCGGCCGACCGCTGGTACAGCTGGCAGGACAGCCGCCCGGGACCGCCGTCGGTTCCCGGCGTCACGTAGAACTGGAAGAACACGTGGCAGGGCGGCAGCGCCATGTCGTGCAGTTCGGAGACGTTCCACGCCGAGACGAGGTGCCGGCGGGAATCGGGATCGGTCTTCAGCGCCTCGACCACCTGGGTGATCTGGTCGATGTGGCCGCCGCCGGGCGTAGGCCAGGAACGCCACTGGACGCCGTAGACGGGTCCCAGTTCGCCGTCGTCGTCCGCCCATTCGTTCCAGATGGAGACGCCGCGCTCCTGCAGCCAGCGGACGTTCGAGTCGCCCCGCAGGAACCAGAGCAGTTCGAGCGCCACCGACTTGAAGTGCACGCGCTTGGTGGTGATGAGCGGGAAGGAATCGGTGAGGTCGAAGCGGAGTTGCCGTCCGAAGACGCTCCGGGTGCCGGTGCCCGTCCTGTCGCTCTTCGCCGCGCCGTTCGTCATGACGTCGCGCAGCAGGTCCTCGTACGGGGTGGGGATGGGAATGCTCACCAAGCCAGTCTAGGACGTGCCGGGCGGCCGGGAGGAGCGGCCCGTGCCCCCGGTAGACTGCCCCGGAGCCCGCGGCCCGCCGGCGCTGGTCACCTGCCGTTCATATTCCACCGGGAGAATCCCAGCGTGACCACACCCCCGACCGAGACCGCGGCCGCACCGGCCCCCCAGTTCGCCGCCTCCGCACTCGCGCCGACGCCCCGCACGCTCCTCGACGTCCTGCGCGCCACGGCCGCGGACCATCCCAGTGCGTCGGCACTGGACGACGGCGCCTCCGCGCTCAGCTACGCCGAGCTGGTGACGGCCGCCGAGCAGTTCGCCGCCGTCCTGCGCGACGCCGGGGTGGGGCGCGGCGACACCGTGGGTGTGCGCCTCCCCTCGGGCACGAACGAGCTCTACATCGCGATCCTCGGCGTGCTCACGGCAGGCGCGGCCTACGTGCCGGTCGACGCCGACGACCCCGACGAGCGCGCCCGCGTGGTGTTCGCGGAGTCGCAGGCCGCCGTCGTCGTGGGGCAGGGACTGTCGCTGACCACCGGGACGGGCGGACGCCGGGGAGGCACGGGGGACCCGACCCCTGACGACGACGCCTGGGTCATCTTCACGTCGGGCTCGACGGGGACGCCGAAGGGTGTCGCGGTCAGCCACCGATCCGCTGCGGCCTTCGTCGACGCCGAGGCACGCCTGTTCCTGCAGGACGACCCCATCGGGCCCACCGACCGCGTGCTCGCCGGACTGTCCGTGGCGTTCGACGCGTCCTGCGAGGAGATGTGGCTGGCCTGGCGGCACGGCGCCTGCCTCGTCCCGGCCCCCCGCGCGCTCGTCCGCACCGGCGTCGACCTCGGACCGTGGCTCATCGCCCGCGGGATCACGATCGTGTCCACCGTCCCCACCCTCGCAGCACTCTGGCCCGCCGACTCCCTCGAGAACGTCCGCCTCCTCATCTTCGGCGGGGAGGCGTGCCCGCCGGAGCTCGCACAGCGCCTCGCCGTCCACGACCGCGAGGTCTGGAACACCTACGGTCCCACCGAGACGACCGTCGTCGCCTGCGCCGCCCGCCTCGGCGGCGGGGGGCCCGTCCGCATCGGGCTGCCGCTGGACGGCTGGGACCTCGCCGTGGTCGACGAGTCCGGACTGCCCGTGCAGGAGGGCGGCATCGGCGAACTCATCATCGGGGGAGTGGGCCTGGCCCGTTACCTGGACGCGGCCAAGGACGCCGAGAAGTACGCGCCGATGCCCACCCTCGGGTGGGAGCGGGCCTACCGCTCGGGCGACCTCGTGCAGCTCGAGGCCGCCGGGCTCGTGTTTATGGGGCGTGCGGACGACCAGGTGAAGCTCGGCGGCCGCCGCATCGAGCTCGGCGAGGTGGACGCCGCCCTGCAGGCCCTGCCCGGCATCGCCGGCGCGGCCGCTGCCGTGCAGACGACCCCGTCGGGTAACCAGCTCCTGGTCGGCTACCTCGTCCCGGCAGGGCCCGAGCCCGACCTCGCGGCGCTCCGCACCCTGCTCGCGGAGCAGCTCCCCGCGGCACTCGTGCCGCTGCTGGCCGTCACCGACGCGCTGCCCACCAAGACGAGCGGCAAGGTGGACCGGAATGCCCTGCCCTGGCCCCTCGCCGGCGTGGGCGAGGCCGGGGACGCGACGGCGCTCGAGGACCTCGATCCGCGCGTACAGTGGATCGCCGACCAGTGGGCCGCCGTCCTCGGCACCGTCCCCGCTGACGAGGACGCCGACTTCTTCCTGCACGGCGGCGGGTCGCTCGCCGCCGCCCGGCTGGTGTCCCTGATCCGCGGGCGCTATCCCGTCATCACCGTCGCGGACATCTACGCGCATCCACGGCTCGGCGCGCTCGCGGCGTTCGCGGCGAGCACGGGCGACGGCGGCGAGCAGGCCGCCGCCCCCGTCCGCAGCGTGCGCCGTACTGCCCGGAGGTCGCAGGTCTTCCAGACCGTCATGGGCATCCCGCTGCAGTTCCTCGCGGGCATGCGCTGGCTGACCTACGCGATGATCGCGAACAACGCGCTCGCCGCCCTGGGGATCCTCACGGCCGCACCCACCCTGTCCTGGTGGTGGGTGGCGGCGTCGTGGCTCGTCTTCGTCAGCCCGGTCGGCCGCATGGGGCTGTCCGTCGTCGCGGCCCGCCTCCTGCTCGGCGGTGTGCGGCCCGGCGTGTACCCGCGGTCGGGCCGGGTGCACCTGAGGCTCTGGCTCGCCGAGCAGATCTCCGACAGCGTGGGCGCGGTCGGCCTCGCGAGCGCCCCCTGGGTGCCGGTCTACGCGCGGGCGCTCGGCGCGAGCATCGGGCCCGACGTCGACCTCCACTCCGTCCCGCCCGTCACCGGCCTGCTGACCCTGGGCGCCGGGGCGTCCGTGGAACCGGAGGTGGACCTCTCGGGCTGGTGGATCGACGGCGACCGCGTGCACATCGGAGGTATCGCCGTCGGAGCCGGAGCCGTCATCGGTGCGCGCAGCACGCTCATGCCGGGCGCGAGCATCGGGTCCGGGGCGGAGGTCGCCCCCGGATCGGCCGTGCACGGCACGGTCAAGGCAGGCCAGCTGTTCTCGGGCTCACCCGCCACGCGGGCGGGGAAGGCCAAGCAGGACTGGCCCGCCGCACCGCCCGCACGCTCGGCGGGGCGGTCGCGCCTGACCTTCCTGGCCTTCGCCGCAGCATCGGGTGTGCTCGCGCTCATCCCGTACCTGGCCGCCGTCGTCGCCGCGCTGCCCGTCGTGGCGGCACTGCGCGGGGCGTCATCGCTCTCGGGGGCCTGGCCGTCCCTCGCGGGGCCGGTGATCCTCGCCGCGATCCTCTGGCTCGTCGTCAACGCCGTCCTCGTCCTCGGGACGGTCAGACTGCTGGGGATCGGCCTGAAGGAGGGCTACTACCCGGCCCGCAGCCGCATTGGCTGGCAGATCTGGGCCACCGAGCGGACCCTCGACATGGCACGGGACCTCCTGTTCCCCCTCTACGCCAGCCTGTTCACCCCGGTCTGGCTCCGGCTCCTCGGAGCCCGCGTGGGCCGCAACGTCGAGGCCTCCACGGTGCTGCTCATCCCGAAGATGACCACCATCGGTGAGGGTGCCTTCCTCGCGGACGACACCATGGTGGCCTCCTACGAACTGGGCGGCGGTTACGTGCGGATCGCCCCGGCGAAGATCGGGCGCCGGGCGTTCCTCGGCAACTCGGGCATGACCTCCGCAGGACGGCGCGTACCGAAGAACTCGCTCGTCGCCGTCCTGTCGGCCACGCCCGCGAAGGCCAAGGCCGGCAGCTCCTGGCTGGGCAGTCCGCCGTCGCGCCTGCGGCGGCTCGCCGTCACCGGGGACCAGAGCCGTACCTTCCGGCCGCCCCGCCGGCTCAAGGTCGCCCGCGCCTTCTGGGAACTCTGCCGCGGGGTGCCGGTCGTCCTCACAGTGCTGATCGCCGCCGCCGCCCTCGTGATCTTCGACGCGCTCGCCCGGCAGGGCGGTTACCTCATGGCGGCGCTGCTGAGCGGCGTCGTCTTCATGGTGCTCGGCGCCGTCGCGGCAGGCAGCGCCGTTGCCGCGAAGTGGCTCCTCGTGGGCCGGATCGCGGCGGGGGAGCACCCACTGTGGAGCTCGTTCATCTGGCGCAACGAGGTGGTGGACACCTTCATCGAGAGCGTGACCGCGCCCTGGTTCGCCCGTGCGGCCAGCGGCACGCCGGCCCTCGTGTGGTGGCTCCGTGCCCTCGGGTCGAAGATCGGCGCCGGCGTGTGGTGCGAGAGCTACTGGTTGCCCGAGGCGGACCTCGTCACGCTCGGTCCCGGGTCGACCGTCAACCGCGGTTGCGTCGTGCAGACGCATCTCTTCCATGACAGGATCATGAGCATGGACACCGTGGAACTCGCCGCAGGCGCAACCCTGGGACCCCACAGCGTGATCCTCCCCGCAGCGGACATCGCCGCGGGCGCCACCGTGGGACCGGCGTCGCTCGTGATGCGCGGCGAGACCGTCCCGGCAGGGACCTACTGGATGGGGAACCCGGTCAGCTTCTGGTCCGGTCCGGGAGATCCTGCGTGAGCAGTGGTCCCGAAGGCCCGGCGCCGGATCCGTACACCCCGGCCAGTGGCAGTACCTCCTACCGCGTGGGCCACTACGACCTCAGCCTGGACTACCGGCTCGCCAGCAACCGCCTGGCGGCTCGCGCCGTCCTCACGCTGACTGCGCACCGCGAACTGCGGCAGCTCGAACTCGACCTCAGCGGGCTCCGCACCACCAAGGTCACCTCCGACACCGTCCGTATCCGGTCCTTCAAGGACCGGGCCGGCAAGCTCGTGATCGCCTTCCGCGATCCGGTGCCGAACGACGCCGAGTTCCGCCTCGACATCCGCTACGAGGGCAACCCCGCACCGCTCTCCGGGATCTGGGGCGAGGTCGGCTGGGAGGAACTGACCGACGGCGTCCTCGTGGCGGGGCAACCCACCGGAGCACCGTCCTGGTTCCCCTGCAACGACCACCCCTCGCAGAAGGCCGCCTACCGGTTCACGGTCACCACCGACTCCGGGTACCGGGCCATCTGCAACGGCGTGCTCGTGTCGCGCATCGACAGGTCGAGCCGGACCAGCTGGGTGTACGAGCAGGCGGAGCCCATGGCCACGTACCTCGCGACGGTCCAGATCGGCCGCTACGACCTCGTGGCGCTGAACGATCCGGCACGGCCCGCCGTCGCCCTCCCCGCCCGCGCGGCGCCCCGTGGGCAGGGAAGCCCTGTGCCCCAGTACGCTGCCGTACCGGCCTCGCTCGTTCCCGCCGCGCGGGCGTCGCTGGCCCGGAACCACGAGATGATGACCGCGTTCGAAGAGCGGTTCGGGCCCTACCCCTACCCCCAGTACCTCGTGGTGGTCACCGACGACGAGCTCGAGATCCCCCTGGAGGCTCAGACACTCTCGATCATCGGCCGCAACCACCTCCACCAGGGCTGGGACGCCCAGCGGCTGATCGCCCATGAACTCGCACACCAGTGGTTCGGCAACTCGGTGACGGCGGCGGGCTGGCAGGACATCTGGCTGCACGAGGGCTTCGCCTGCTACGCCGAGTGGATCTGGTCGGAGGCCAGCGGAGCGACGACGGCGGACGCCCATGCGCGGTCCACCCACCAGCGTCTCGCCCGGGAACCCCAGGACCTCCTGGTCGGTGACCCCGGTGCCCGGGACATGTTCGACGACCGGGTGTACAAGCGCGGCGCCCTCACGCTGCATGCGCTCCGCACCGCCGCCGGGGACGACGCCTTCTTCGGGCTGCTGCGCACCTGGACGGCTGAGTACCGCTTCGGGACGGTCACCACGCCCGACTTCATCGCGCTCGCGGCACGCGAGCTCCCGGGGGTGGCCGTCGAAGACCTGCTGGAGCCGTGGCTGTTCTCGGCGGCGCTGCCCGCCCTGCGGACCGGCGGGATGATCCAGCACCTCTTCGGGGGCCGGTAGCCCTCGGGCCCCACGGGCCGGTAGCCCTCGGGCCCCACGGGCCGGTGGCCCCGAGCCCCGCGGAACGACACTCCCTCGGTCTCACGGGACGACGGCGACCGCCGCCACGAGGCCGAGCGGCTCCAGCACGGCACCGTCGACGGCGTGGAGGTCGGTGATCCTGCCGTCCTGCAGCACCCCGACCGTGTCCGGGTCGCGCTCCGCGAAGCCGGTACCCAGCGCCTTGACCAGGGCCTCCTTGCGCGTCCACAGGCGTGCCCGTGCCCGATCCCGGTGGGCGGCGGGCAGCCGCTGGACGGCGAGCCGCTCGCCGGGAGTCAGGGTGACGTCGTCGAAGCCGTCGAATGCCACGGTGGTCGCGGTGGCGAGATCGACGCCGAGGGACGGCAGGGGAGCCCCGGCAGGAACGATGCCACGCAGGTCGAGCGCCCCCAGGAGGGCGAACCCCCCGGCCCGCGAGAGGCTGAGCGCCAGGGGCACCGGTTCGCCGTCGAGCTGGTACGCGGGCCGCCCGTGGTCGGCTCCGGAGACCGGTCCGCAGCGCGGACACGCGAAGCACGGGACGAGGTCCCCCGCGGGTACACCGAGGAGTTCGGCGGTGAGCAGGCGCAGGAGGTACCGGCCCGCGATGAAGGACCCGGCCGTCGCGAGGTCACCGGTGCGCACCGCCCGTGCACGTTCGACATCGTCGAGGAGCGCGAACATCGCACCGACCTCCGGCAGCACCGCAGCGGACCCGACAGCCCTCAGGCGGAGCGACACACGCGGCGGCAGACCGGCCGGAGCGGCGCGGGCGGCGGAGGTCCCGGGGGAGGGCGTCATCCCGTCACTGCCATGGACGACCATGCAGGGGGTCGGGTCCGGTCGTCACCGACCCTGGTGGTGGCCGAACAGCTCGGCGCACACATCGTCCCGCAGGACGAACGGCCGGGGCCGGTCGATATCCGCCGAACGGCCGTAGACGTAATAACCACGGCCCTCCCCGGGACCGCCGGCAGCACGATCGATGGCGTGCAGGAGCCTCGGCGTCAATGGCCCCGAGGGCCCGATCCGGTGGATCTGCTCGATCTCGTGCGGTGCGAGTGCCCGAACGAGGCCCTTCACATCGGCCATGGGTGCTGTCCTGTCGTCGCTGCCGCTCCGTGGGTGAGGGTCCGACACTAGGCACGCGGGATGAACAGGGCGTGAACGGAGGCCGTATCGGCGCTGACTCCACGTGAACTGCTCCTCCCCGCCGAACCGGCAGGTCAGTCGTCGTACGCGCGGAACTGCTCCACCGAGACGATGCGCCCCTGGTTCGAACTGCTCACCTGGCAGATGACCGCCTCGCCCGGGGCCAGGTAGGGGTCGTCGACGGGCAACAGCTCCCGCAGCGCGGCCGGCATGTGATCGCCCAGCACCGACAACACGAGCGGCAGCACCGGCCGGTGCGTGCAGAGGGCCACGGGCCGGCGCTTGTCCAGGACCCGCTCCACCGCAGCCCTGGTGCGTCCCGGCCTGCGGGCGGCGTCGCGTTCGGTGAGGGCGTCGACGAGCTTGAGCTTCGCGCTGCGCTGGTTCACGTAGGGGGAGATGGTCTGCACGCAGCGCTCCCACGGGCTGCTCACCACGCGTTCCGGGTTCCACGCCTGCAGCAGGCGGCTCACCGCGATCGCCTGCCGTCGACCCGTGGCGGCGAGGGGCCGGTCGCCCTCTGCCCGGCTCCAGGAGGAGCGCGGCTTCGCCTTCGCGTGGCGTACCACGATCAGGGGCCAGGTCTGCAGATCCTTCGCGTCGTGCGCCGCGACGAGGGCGTCGAGGGGTTCGACGTCGGACGGATTGCTCAGCAGGTCGCGGGCCTTCTCCGGCGACACCCACTGCACCCGGTCGACCTCCTTGCCGTCCGGGACGGGACGCAGACGGTCCGTCCGCGCGGCCCAGTACAGGACGACCTTCTCGCCCGAGGACACCGGGTAACTGATGGTGGCGAGGGGGATGCCGAGTTTGACGCTCAACCCCACCTCCTCGAAGGTCTCGCGGACGGCGCACTCGGGCGTCGTCTCGCCCGGATCGAGCTTGCCCTTCGGCCACGACCAGTCGTGGTACCGGGGCCTGTGGATGATCAGGACCTGGAGGCGGCCCTTCTCCAGCCGCCAGCAGAGCGTCCCGGCGGCGATGACCTGGCCCGCACCCTGGGTCGGAGCGGCGGTGGTGTCGTCGATCGGTGCGGCCATCAGCGGCGTGACACCGCTCGCTGCCGTGCCCTGGACGCGAGCAGCCAGGACTGGATGTCCTCGAGGGGTGCGCCGTCGTCGTCCTTGTGGTGGCGCGTCCAGCAGCCCGTCTCGTCGAGGTGCCAGCTGGAGACCTCGGGGTTCATGTAGCGGTCCATGAGGCTCATCAGGTAGGAGATGTCCTCGGGCGCACTGAGCTGCACGAGGGCCTCCACGCGGCGGTCCAGATTGCGGTGCATCATGTCCGCCGAGCCGATGAACACCGCAGGCTCGCCGCCGTTCGCGAAGGCGAAGACGCGCGAGTGCTCCAGGAACCGGCCCAGGACCGAGCGGACGGTCACGTTCTCGCTGAGCCCGGGGACCCCCGGCCGGACCGAGCAGATGCCGCGGACGATCACGTCCACCCTCACGCCGGCCTGCGAGGCACGGTAGAGCGAGTCGATGATCGCCTCGTCCACCATCGAGTTGACCTTGATGACCACGCGAGCGGCGCGGCCCGCCTGCTTGTTGGCGATCTCCCGTTCGATCCGGTCGATCAGGCCTGAGCGCACCGAGCGCGGAGCGACGAGCAGTCGCTTGAACGTGGACTTCGGGGCGTAGCCGGAGAGCTGGTTGAACAGACGCGAGAGGTCCTGGCCCACCTGCTCGTTCGAGGTGAGCAGACCGAGGTCCTCGTAGTACCGGGCCGTACGCGGGTGGTAGTTGCCCGTGCCGATGTGGCAGTAGCGGCGCAGGCCGTCGATCTCCTGCCGTACCACGAGCGAGAGCTTGCAGTGCGTCTTGAGGCCCACGATGCCGTACACCACGTGCACGCCGGCCTGCTCGAGCTTCCGGGCCCAGGAGATGTTCGCCTGCTCGTCGAAGCGGGCCTTGATCTCCACGAGGGCCAGCACCTGCTTGCCCGCCTCGGCGGCGTCGATCAGTGCATCGACGATCGGGGAGTCGCCCGAGGTCCGGTAGAGCGTCTGCTTGATGGCCTGGACCTTCGGATCGGCGGCCGCCTGCTCCAGGAACGCCTGCACGGACGTCGAGAACGAGTCGTACGGGTGGTGCAGCAGGATGTCGCGGCGCCGCATGGCGGCGAACACGTTCGCGGCCTTCGAGGTCTCGCTCTCGTTGAGGTGGCGGCTCGTGTGCGGGACGTGCTTCGGGTAGTGCAGGTCGCCGCGGTCGATCCCGGCGATCACGCTGAGGCCCCGCAGGTCCAGGGGAGCGGGGAGCGTGTAGACCTCGTCCTCCTCCACGCCGAGCTCGCGGGACAGGAGCGCCCTGATGCTCGGGTTGATGTCCGTGGTGACTTCCAGGCGCACGGGCGGACCGAACCGGCGGCGCAGGAGCTCCTTCTCGAGGGCCTGGAGGAGGTTCTCGGCGTCGTCCTCCTCGACCTCGAGGTCCTCGTTGCGCGTGACCCGGAACAGGTGGTGTTCGAGGACCTCCATGCCGGGGAAGAGCTGGTCGAGGTGGACGGCGATGACCTCCTCGAGCGGGATGAAGCGTGCGATGCGCCCGGCGACGTTCCCGGCACGCGGTCCGTCGACGGACATCAGGCGCGGCAGCTGGTCGGGCACCTTGACGCGCGCGAAGAGCTCCTTGTCGCTGACCGGGTTGCGGACCACGACCGCGAGGTTCAGGGACAGCCCCGAGATGTAGGGGAAGGGATGTGCCGGGTCGACGGCGAGCGGCGTGAGGATCGGGAAGACCTTCTCGGCGAACATCTTGTGCAGCTCGGCGCGGGCGGTCTCGTCCAGCTCCTCCCAGGTGGTGAGGTGGATCTGCTCCTCGGCGAGCGCCGGCCGGATGTGCTCGGCGAACACCGCCGCATGGCGCTGCTGCAGCTGGTAGCCGTCACTCATGATCTTCTCGAGCTGTTCGATGGGGCTGAGTCCCGCGGCGGAGGGTACGGCCAGGCCGGTGGCGATGCGCCGCTTCAGGCCGGCGACGCGCACCATGAAGAACTCGTCGAGGTTGGACGCGAAGATGGAGAGGAAGTTGACGCGCTCGAGCAGGAACAGGTCGGGGTCCTCGGCCAGTTCGAGGACGCGGGCGTTGAAGTCGAGCCAGCTGATCTCGCGGTCCAGGAAGCGGTCGGGGCGGATGTCGCCGGTGGGCAGGAGACTCGGGGCGAAGTCGGGGATGTCGATGCGGTCCTGGGTCGCCCGGGCCGGAGCCGTCTCGGAAGATCCGTACAGGGACGCGCTCCGGCGTCGTGTCTCATCCATTGCGTCTCCTGCAGCGTGGGCGGGCATGGGCGCGTGTCCACGCCCGCCGGGCCTGGACACGCCTCGGAAACAACCTTACAAGGTGGGTTACGCCCGTTTGCCCGCGTACATGACGTCGACGTCCCAGCGGGTGAATCCGAGCTTCCGGTACAGGGCGACGGCGGCGGTGTTGTCCGCGTCGACGTACAGCATGATGGCCTGCAGGCCCCTGCCGTGGAGGTACTCGATGCCCGCGATCGTCAGCGCCTTGCCGAGCCCCAGGCCCTGCGCCTCGGGCGTCACGCCCACCACGTAGACCTCGCCCATGGGCGGGTGCGCACCGATGCCGGGGTGCACCTTGGTCCAGTGGAAGCCGAGCAGTGCGCCGTCCTCCTCCCGCACGGCGAGCAGGAAGCCCTCGGCGTCGAACCACTCCTCGTCCATGCGTGCCTCGAGGTCCGCCCGCGTGGTGGCGCCCTGCTCGGGATGGTGGGCGAACGCCGCCGCGTTGGCGGCGAGCCACGCCTCCTCGTCCTGCCCGCGGACGAACGCCCGCAGCGCCACGCCGTCGGGCAGGCGCACCTCCGGGAGGGACTGCTCGGCGGCCCCGCGCGTCAGGCGCATGCGCCACAGCTCGCGCACGGGGACGAAGCCGAAGCGGGCGGCGAGGTCCGCGGCAGCCGAATGGTTGCCGTGCGACCAGCCCTGCAGATCGTCGATCCCCTCGGCCAGCACCGCCTCGACGAGGGCGGTGCCGGCTCCCTCCCCGCGGCAGTCGGGGCCGACGACGAGTTCGAGGACCGCGCCGTCCGTGCTGCGGGTGATGACGGCGACGCCGGCGAGCTCGGCCTCCTGCTGCCCGGGGGTGCGTGCCGTGAGGACGAGCAGTCGGTCGCCGGCGTCCTGTGCGCGGAGGGTCAGGAGTGTCTGCTCCGACAGGGGCGGGTTGCCGTCCGCCTCCGCCGCTGCGGCGGCGAGCCGTCGGATGTCGTCGAGGACGGCCGGCCCGGGGGCGCCCGCGGTCCTCTCGACGGACCAGGTGGGAAGAGGCTGCGCGGCGGTCATGTGCCCAGCCTAGCCCCGCCCGCCGAGGGGTTTGGCGCCCTGCGGACCGTGCGCTAGTGTGGAACACGCTCAAGGGGGATGCGCCAGTGGGGCGCCCGCGATACGTTCGACCCGTATGTCCTCCACCACTGTTCCGCGACGAACGACGCAGAAGCCCCCTCCACCCGCGGGTGGAGGGGGCTTCTGCGCGCCGGGGCCGTCCCGGACTCAGGCGTTCTGGTCGACCGAGCTGCGGTCCTCGGGCAGGCGCGTCAGCGTGAAGCGGTAGCCCACGTTCCGCACCGTCCCGATCAGCTGCTCGTGGTCGGACCCGAGCTTCGCGCGCAGGCGCCGCACGTGCACGTCCACGGTGCGCGTGCCCCCGTAGTAGTCGTAGCCCCACACCTCGTGCAGGAGCTGGTCCCGGGTGAAGACGCGGCCGGGGTGCTGGGCCAGGTACTTCAGCAGCTCGAACTCCTTGTACGTGAGGTTCAGCGGCTCGCCGCCCACCCGCGCGGTGTAGCTGGCCTCGTCGATCACCACACCCGAGGCGTGGATCTCCGTACTCGTCTCTGCGCCGGCCGCCGTGGAGCGGGCGATGACGAGGCGCAGTCGCGCCTCCACCTCCGCAGGGCCGGCCGAGTCGAGGACGACGTCGTCGGCGAGCCAGTTGGCCGCCACCGCCGCCATGCCGCCCTCGGTGAGCACGAGGACGAGGGGTGCGCTCAGGCCCGTGGCCTTGAGGAGCTGGGTGAGGGAGCGGGCGCCGACCAGGTCCTTCCGTGCGTCCACCAGGACGACGTCGCACGGGTCGGTGTCCAGCAGGGCCGTGGGCTCGGCCGCCAGGGTGTGCACCTTGTGATTGAGCAGTTCGAGCGCCGGCAGGATCTCGACGGACGAGCCGGTGGTGTTGGTCAGCATCAGGATGTGCGGCATGTGTCCTCCACGGGTCGGGGATGCGCATCATCGGGCAGGGATGCCCTCGGGTCCGGCCGGGATCCGAGGGCGGTAGAGATTTGCACAAGTATAGCCGCCCCCTTGTGAGGTGGCCCACGCGCGCCTACTCCCTCCGTACGCAGGTTTTCGCAGCCCCTGTGCGGGTAGGGCAGTATTGCTCGGGTGAAGAGGACGAGCGTGGCCGCAGCGGCCGGGGCCGCGGCGCTGGCGACCGGGGCGATCGTCGCGTCCTCCTACATCTCCCCGACGGCGGTCCTGATCGTCACGGCCGTCGCCTGCCTCCTGACCGCCGTCGGCTGGCCCTACGTCCTGCGCGTCCCCGCCCGGAAGAGCCTGTCGGCGGCCATCGGGCTGAGCGCCCTGCTCGCCGTCGTCCTCGCGGGCACCACCCCCGGTCCGTCCTTCCTCACCTGGTTCCCCGCCTCGGTGGCCCTCGGCGTGGGGGCCGTCTTCATGATCCAGCTCCTCCGCGGCACCGGGCAGAGCCTCCGGCTCGAGTCGACGCTCGGGGCGAGCGCGGGAGCGGTGATCGTCGGTATGGGGTCGGGCTGGGTTGCCGCGGATCGCCTCGTCGCGAACGCCGCCGACTCCGGCATGACACTCGTCACCGGGGTCAGCGTCCTCGTCGCGATCGCCGTCAGCCTCCTGCCCTTCCCCGACCGCATCGTCGCACCCGTCGCCGTCGCACTCGCCGCACTGGCCGGTCCCCTCGGGGCGCTCCTGTTCACGGACGTGCCGGCGCTCGCCGCCGCGGTGGTCGGGCTCGCCTGCGGTGTGGTCATCGCGGGGACGCGCCGCCTGCTCGTCGGCCGGGAGGCACCGCTGGCGGTCGTCGCGGCGGTCGCCGCCGGGATAGCTCCCGTGCTCGCCATCGGCGCCGTCGTGTACCTCCTCGACAAGCTGTTCCTCGCCTGAGCGCGTGTGACGGGGCAAGCAGATCCTGTCGGGCACCGTCCGGACCGGGCGTTAGGATGGAAGCATGTCCATCCTTGCCCTTGAAATCTTCTTCATCTCGCTGCTGGTCGTCGCCGGTCTCGGCATGGCAGGTTTCGCAGCCCTTGTCATCACGCGCCTGTACAAGGGCCAGAAGTAGCCGACCGACCGGGAGCCCCCATGTCGATTGACCTGCCCACCGACCTCACGCCCGAGCTCGTTCCGCTGTCGTGGCTCCTCGGAACCTGGGAGGGGACGGGGATGCTCGGTGAGGGTACCGCCGAGTCGGAGCGTTTCTCCCAGCGGGTCACGTTCTCGCAGAACGGCCTTCCCTACCTGCAGTACAGCGCGGAGTCCTGGCTCATCGACGAGCAGGGGGCGCAGCTGCGACCGCTCTCCGTCGAGACGGGCTTCTGGGCCCTCGACCGCAAGCTCAACGACGCCGACGTCGGTCCCGGACTGAGCCCCGCGGACATCGTCCCGGCGCTCAAGACGGCGGACGAGGTGGAGCAGTTCCGCAACGACGCCGGTGGCTTCGACATCACCGCGACGATCGTGCACCCCGGAGGCATCGCAGAGCTGTACTACGGCAGCATCAAGGGCCCGCAGATCCAGCTCAGCACGGACCTCGTGATGCGCGGTCAGCATTCCAAGGAGTACACCGCGGCCACGCGCCTGTTCGGCCTGGTGGAGGGCAACCTCTACTGGCGCTGGGACGTCGCGGCCGACGGCAACTCCCTCGAGGCCCATGCCTCGGCCATCCTGAAGAAAGTGTCCTGAGCGCCCCGTAAGGGCGCACGACCACGAGCACGACCACGAGCACCGCGGAATAGTCCCGCCCGGAAGGCGTTATACCGTCATGATCCCGCGCAGCCCTCTCCTCAACCGACCCGGTGCCGTCGAGGGCGGCGGCGCCGACGCCGGGGTGGCCTCCCACTACGGCGACCCCTTCCGCGAGCAGCGCCTCCTGGCCGACGGGCAGGCCGTCGTCGACCTCTCGAACCGGGGCGTGGTGACGGTCTCCGGGCCGGACCGCCTCAGCTGGCTCAACACGCTCTCCTCCCAGCTGCTCCTCGGGCTGCAGCCGGGGCAGAGCTCGGAGACGCTGCTCCTCACCGTGCAGGGCCGCATCGAGCATGCCGCGCACGTCGTGGACGACGGCACCACCACGTGGCTCGTCACCGAGGGCGGCGAGGCCGCTGAGCTCACCGCGTTCCTTGAGCGCATGAAGTTCATGCTCCGCGTCGACGTCGCCGATGCCACCGGCACCTGGGCCGTGCTCGGTGCCACCCGCGCCGTGCCGGAACTCGGCGACGCCGTGGTGTGGGAGGACCCATGGCCCACGGTCGGGACGGGCGGCTACGCCTACTCGACCGTCGACGACACGCACCCCGGGCGCGAACGGCCGTGGTTCGAGCATCTCGTGCCGCGCGACGCGCTCGAGGCCGCCGTTGCCTCGACCGGGCTGGCCCTCGCCGGCTCGCTCGCCGCCGAGGCCCTGCGGATCGCCGCGTGGCGGCCGCGGCCCGGCTTCGAGACCGATGAGAAGACCATCCCGCACGAGCTCGACCTCATGCGCACGGCCGTGCATCTCGCGAAGGGCTGCTACAAGGGCCAGGAGACGATCGCGCGGGTCCACAACCTCGGCCATCCGCCCCGTCGGCTCACCTTCCTGCACCTCGACGGGAGCCAGCACACCCTCCCGGCGGTGGGCAGCCCGGTGATCAGCGAGGACCGCACCGTCGGCCGGGTCACCTCGGTGGGCCACCACTACGAGATGGGTCCGATCGCCCTCGCCGTCCTCAAGCGCTCCGTCGACGCCTCGGCCGACCTGCTCGTCCAGGACGGGGAGGAGCGGTACGCGGCCGGCCAGGAGGTCATCGTCGCGCCCGATGCCGGCCAGGTGGTCGGACGCGCGACCGGGTTCCTGAGGGCGCCGCGATGAGCAAGGAGGACGACGGCGTCACGCCACGGGACGGGAGCCTGATGCCGGGAGCCGGCGTGCACGCCGGCGGGCAGTCCGACGCCGGCGCAGCAGCCGGTGACCCACAGCAGAGCGACAGACAGTCCGACGCGGACGCAGCGGCCGCGATCGCCCTGGCCCATGCGCTGTTCGACGCCGCCCGGCAGGGCGACACCACGACGCTGGTGCGGTACCTCGACGCGGGCGTCCCCTTCACGCTGACGAACACGGCCGGGGACAGCCTGCTGATGCTCGCCGCGTACAACGGGCACCCGGCGATCGTCCGTGATCTCCTGGCCCGGGGCGCCGACGCCGACCAGGCCAACGACCGCGGACAGACACCGCTCGCTGGTGCCGTGTTCAAGGGCCACACCGAGGTGGCGGGACTCCTCGTCGAGGCAGGAGCCGATCCGGATGCCGGGACGCCGTCGGCTCGCGCCGCCGCGGAGATGTTCGGGCGGACGGACCTCGTGGGGCTGTTCGGCGAGTAGGGCCCGGATCCCGTGCCCGGGCTCACCGCCGGCCGAGGGCCACCGAGGTCTGCGTCCCCGCGTACAGGAACCCCGCGCGGCGAGCCGTCCGCTGGGACGCGGTGTTGTCCGTCCTCGCACGCCACTGGGGCACGAGGCCCGCGGCCATGGCCTCCTCGATGGCGACGGCGGCCACGCGCCCCGCGTAGCCCTTGCGCCGTTCCTCCGGCGGTGTGATGGCGGCGATGTGGGCCAGGATGCCCTCCCAGATGTCGTACCCGGCGCCCGCCAGCGGCGTCGGCTGCGCATCTGCTGCGTCAGCGCTCCCGTCCACCAGGACGAACGGGTGCTCGACCCCGCCGAGATCCGCCTCGGCGACGTCGTCCGGCGGGCACCTGCGCTCGAGTGCGCGGACGAGCGCGGCCTCGCTCGAGACCACGGCGGGCGGCCCGTCGAACTGCGGCAGCGCATCGCAGAAGTACAGCTGGGCCTCGCCGAGAGCACGCCCCCCGTGATCGCGCGTGAGCGTCAGCAGCGTCGAGGCACTCCGCAGCTCCGGCCCGGCGAGGTCCCGCCCTGCCTCGACGGCCCAGGCCGGTCCCCTGAGGACTTCCCGCCCGAACAGGGTCACGAATGTCAGCAGGGAGGCGTCGCCGTTCGTGCTGTAGAGGCGTTCGGAGCCGCCGTCGCCGAGCGCACCGTCGTCGAGCCCGAGCAGGCGGGACCAGGCGAGCTGGATGATCGAGACCGTGCCCGGATCGAGGTGCATCGCTCAGCCGAAGAGGATGGCGGCTTCGTCGTAGCGGTGCTGGGGGACCCGCTTGAGGTTGCCGAGCGCCGCCTCGAATCCCACGTGCGCTATCTCCGTGCCGTTGAGGGACACCATGGTGCCCCACAGCTCGTCCGTCACCGAGTCGACGGCGGCCATGCCGAGGCGCGTGGCGAGCACGCGGTCGAACGACGTCGGGACTCCGCCGCGCTGGATGTGGCCGAGGATCGTGGCGCGGGTCTCGATACCCGTGCGTGCCTCGAGCTCGGGCGCGAGCTGGTCGGCGATCCCGCCGAGGCGGGGCCGGCCGAAGGTGTCGAGCCCGCGTTCGGAGTGGGCCTGCTCCATGTGCGAGGGGACGAAACCCTCGGCGACGACGACGAGGGGGGCGCGTCCTCGGGCGTTCGCCGTCGACACCCATTCGGCGATCTGCTCGATGCTCGTCTGCTGCTCGGGGATCAGGATGGCGTGCGCGCCCGAGGCCATACCGGCATGCAGGGCGATCCAGCCCACGTGGCGGCCCATCACCTCGGCGATCATGCAGCGGCTGTGGGACTCGCCCGTGGTGCGGAGCCGGTCGATGGCCTCCGTGGCGATCTGCACGGCCGTGTCGAACCCGAACGTGTAGTCGGTGGCGTCGAGGTCGTTGTCGACCGTCTTGGGGACGCCGACGATCCTGAGGCCGAGGTCGGTGAGCCGTTTGGCGGCGGCCAGGGTGCCCTCACCACCGATCGCGATGACCGCGTCGATGCCGAGGCGGTCGAGGTTCTCGCGGATGGCGTCCGCGCCGCCCTTGCCCTCGAAGGGATTGGTGCGGGACGTCCCGAGGATAGTGCCGCCCTGCTTCGAGATGCCCCTGACCGCGTGCCGCGGGAGGTCGACGACGTCGCCCTCGACGACCCCGCGCCACCCGTCGCGGAAGCCGACGAACTCCTGCCCGTGCACCTTGATGCCCTTGAGCACGGCACCGCGGATGACGGCGTTGAGCCCGGGGCAGTCGCCGCCGCTGGTGAGGATTCCGATCTTCATATGGCGTGGGGTTCCTTTGACGAGGAGGTGGATGGTCCAGCGGGAGCACGCCGTCGGGCCCGACTATGATTCTAGACACACACCGGTCCGCCGGCCGACGGCTGGCCCTCGGACCCACGGACCCTCGGACCCTCGGACCCTCGGACCCGCGGGCACGAGGGCGGGGGCGGAGGCGTGCCGCCGACCACGTAGGCTGGGGACCGTCCGGCGCACGAGGGCTCGAGCCCGTCCGATGCGCGCCCAGCCGGTCCGAGGAGGACACCCGCAGTGCCCCAGGCAGGTTTTGCGCCAGCGGCGCTGCGCATGGTCCACATCTCCCGCCCCGTCCTCTGGATCAACACCCTGGGCACCGGCGTCGTCGGGATGTGGCTCACAGGCACGTTCTGGCAGGCGGAGGCACTCGCGCTCCTGGTCTGGCTCACGCTGCCGTTCAACCTGCTCATCTACGGCGTCAACGACATATTCGACCAGGACACGGACGCCCTCAACCCGCGCAAGGGTTCGCTCGAAGGCGCCCGCATCAGGGCCTCGGAGGTCCGTGCCATCTGGCTCGCGGTCCTCCTCACGAACGTGCCGTTCCTCGCCTGGTTCGCGCTGACCCTTCCGCCGGCGGCCCTCGCCTGGATCGCGCTCTACGCGCTCGTCTTCGTCTTCTACTCCGCCCCGCCGCTGCGCTTCAAGGCGCGGCCGTACCTCGATTCGATCAGCAACGCCGCCTACGCGTTCCCGCTCGTCTTCGTCCCCTACGCACTCGTTGACAGGCCGGTGTGGGCGGCCGCGCTCGGCCTGATGGCCTGGAGCGCCGCGAAGCACACGTACGACGCCGTGCAGGACATCGACGAGGACAGGGGAGTGGGCATCACCACGACGGCCGTGCGTCTCGGCGTGCGCGGCGTCGTCGCCTGGAGCGGTGCGTGGTGGGCCGCCTCGACCGTGTGCTTCGCGCTGGTGAACATCCCCGTCGCCGTCGTGAACGCCCTGATCGCCGGCTGGCTCCTGTGGGGGCTGTACCGCGACCCGCGTCCCGAGACGGGGCACCGGCTGTACCGCTACTCGATCGCGTTCCCGTATGTCGCCGGCACCGTCGCGGGCGTCCAGCTCGTCGTCGCGCTGACGCTGGGCCTGTACCGATGAGCCGGGTCGTCGTCGTCGGCGGCGGGATCGGCGGCCTCACCGCTGCGGCGCTGCTCGGCCGCGCGGGCCACAGCGTGACCCTGCTCGAAGCCGCCGACCACGTCGGCGGCAAGAGCCGCCGCATCGAGGTGGCGGGGCAGCGCATGGACACCGGGCCGTCGCTCCTCACCTTCCCGGGCGTGTGGCAGGAGCTCCTGGCGCTGCTGGATACCGTCGCCCCCGGGACACCCGCTTCGACCATGGCTTCCAGTGCCGGTTCCAGTGCCGGTTCCAGTGCCGGTTCGTCGACCCGTCTGCCGTCCGGTTCGCCGTCCCGGCCCACCGACGCCGCGGGCATCGCGGACCTCCGCCTCGAACGGCTCGAGGAGGTCGGCACCTACTACCACCGGGGCGAGGCGTGCCCGCTGCCCGTGCCCGAGGGCCACCCCTGGCACGAATCGTGGGTACGCTTCGCGGCCGAGCACGGCGTCCTGGGCGGAGACGTGTCGCGCCTGCTGACCACGGCTCCGCTCGACCCGTCGGCCTATCCGGCGCTGAGCCGGCTGGGCAGGCTGTACGGCCGGAAACTCACCACCCGCAGCTACCTCGACAGCCTGCCGTGGCTCCCCGACGGCCTGCGCGAGGTGATTGCGATCCACACCCTCAACGCCGGCGTGAGCCCCACCCGCACACCCGCCCTGTACGCGAGCATGCCCGCCATCATGGCGCAGGACGGCGTCTGGATCCCGGAGGGCGGCATCTACGAGCTGGTGCTGGCCCTCGAACGGCTCGCGGTCGACGCCGGCGTCGAGATCCGCACGGGCGAGCCCGCGCAGCGCATCGGACGGCGGCGGGTGATCACCGCCTCGGGCACCTACCCGGCCGACGCCGTCGTCGGTGCGCTCGACGCCCACCGCCTCGGTGGACTGCTCACGGGCCGCCCGCCCCGGACCCCGCGGAAGCTCACCTGCTCCGCCGTCGGTATCTACGCCGTGCTCGCCCGGCCGCTGCCCGAGGGGACGAGCCGCCACGGGGTGATCATGCCGGACGACCCTGCGGCGCTGTACGCGAGCCTCGAGGCCGGCGACGAGCCGCAGCAGACCATGGCGTTCGCCAACTACTACCCGGCGCACGGGGTCTACCCGAATGCGTCGGCCACGCTCGCGCTGCTCCTGACCGCGCCGGCCAACGGGAAGACGTACTCGCTCGAGGACCCCTTCGTGCGGCGCGAACTCGACAGGACCACGCGCGTGCTGGGACTGCCCGAGCCGATCCAGGACTATTTCGCGCGCCACGAGATCCTCGATCCCGGCTACTTCGGTGAGCAGGGCTCGGCCGGAGGGGCCCTGTACGGAGCGGTGCATCCCGCGTGGATGAGCGGACCTTTCCACGTACCGCCCTACTCGGATCCGGTGAGGCCCTGGCTGTGGCGCGTGGGGGCATCGGTGCACCCCGGCGGAGGGCTGCCGGCCGTGCTCGGCGGGGCGATGATGTCCACGCAGAAGCTCCTGGCTCGGCTCGGTCCGGCGTAGCCGCCGCGCGCTCGGCCTCAGCCGCGCGGAGCGGCTTCCACGGGTTCCGTCGTCGTCCGCCCGGTGGGTGCGGTCCCTGCCAGCTGCAGGCGACGCCGGACGAGCAGGACGATCAGCGCGGCCGCCAGGACGGCAGGGAACACGAGCCCGGAGAACACGCACACGCCCAGCCACAGGAACATCGAGACGAGCAGGCTGTCGACGAGTCCGGGCCGCAGGGGTTCCTCGGTGAGCCGGCGGCCGCCGATCCGGACCATGATCGCCGAAGCGATCAGCCCGGAGACGAGCCACCCGGCGTAGTTGGAGAGCGGAACGCCGTAGTACGGACCGCCGCCCGGCCAGATCCAGAAGCCGAGCGCCGCTGCGCCCGGGTCGAGGACGCCGTCGACGACGACCAGCAGCAGCCCGCCGAGGACGATCCTGCGCAGCGCCGTGCCCGTCCCGGACACCACGGCCACCGCGCCGATGACCAGCGGGACGTAGGAGAGCGGCAGCAGGTACGGCACCAGGCCGAGGATCGTGGGGCCGAGCGGGTCGCCGTAGTAGAACTCGCCGTAGGGGTAGCCCGTCGCCACCCCGAAGCCCTCGATGAGGTAGCCGAAGACGGACACGGCGACGAGTGCCGCCACCCCGCGTGCGGCCCCGAACTGCCGGACGAGCGCCACGAACGCGGGCAGTGCGATCAGCAGGTTGAAGCCGTAGGACGCGTACTCGGCACCCTCGACGTCGGGGAACCGGACCACGAAGTAGCCGGAGACGAAGAGGAAGGCACAGGACGCGATGAGCAGGCGGGGGAATCGGCGGGGGACTCGGCGGGCGGTGGGTTTCGGCACGCTCTCCATCCTCGCAGGTCACACGGCGGAAGGGGCACCCGCGGTGTGCGCGGATGCCCCTTCCCCGGGGCGGGTCGTGGAGCCCTAGCGGCCGACGACCTTCTGCAGGACGATCGTGCCGTCGGTCGCCGGGAGCAGCAGCCACAGCACCAGGTAGAGCGGGAGGCCGATGAAGGGGAGCAGGAAGCTCAGCAGCATCGCGATGCGTACGTAGCTCACGCGCCAGCCGTACTGCCGGGCGATGCCGGACGCGATACCGCCGAAGATACCGCCGGGGGCCCGCTTGACGGGGGAGGAGCGGAGGATGCGGTAGAAGGATTCCATGGTGTGCCTTTCATAGGAGGGGCTGGTGCGCCGCTCGGTCGGAGCTGGTGTGCCGCGGTCAGTAGGTCGGCAGGTCGTCGTCGCGGTCGTCCGGAGTCGGTCGTGTCCGCAGTGACAGGATGCCACCTACCACCAGGGAGAGTCCGACGCCGACCAGCAGGCCGAGGGCCACGATCACCGGGTCGATGGCGAGGGCGACGAACTGGCTGACGAGGAGCAGGACGGCGACGGCGAGGAGCACGGCCCCCCAGACGATCGTGACGACGCGTGCCCGCCTCTTCGGTCGGGTCAGTGAGGTGCTCATGGGGTGTCTCCTGCGGAGGTGCTGGGGCTGGGAACGGGGCTGGGGGTGGGGTCGGCGTCGGCGCCGGCGGTGGTCCTGATCGTCACGTCGCTCAGGGCGCCGCGCACCTCCAGGATGAGGGCGGCGCCGGTCGCGTCGGGGTTCAACTCACTGCTGCTCAACTGCAGTACGCCGCCGTCGCTCTCGAACCGGGGCGACGCGGAGTCGACGATGGAGGGTGCCCCCTGTGCGTCGGCGCTGCCAAGTGCCATCCGGGTGCGCACCTCGACGGGGACGTCCTCGGGGACGATCACGGTGACGTCGCTCGCCAGCGAGTTGACCGGCACGACGACGTCGCGCGCCGGCCTGGGCAGGTCGGCGAGGTCGATCGTCGTCTGGGCCACCAGGACGCTGTACCCGTCGGAGGCCGCCTGCAGCGATGTCGGCGCGGTCCTGGACTCCTGGGCGACGATCCATGCCCCTCCGGCCACGGTGAACGAGGCGATGAGCGCGCCGATCGTCGCAAGGGCTGCCGTCACCCCGACCAGCCCCGAGGTGCGTCCCCGGATGCCGAGCGCCACGACGCCGAGGGCGAGGACGATCGCGGCCGTCGCGAGCGCCACGACGGCCGCATCGGCGACGTCGAGCACGTTCGTGTAGTCGAGCGCGAGGACGATGGCGGCGACCGTCAGGGCACCACCGATGAGGAGCGCCGTGGCGGGTCCGGAGGGGCGGGGCTGACGGTTGTCGATGCTGCGGCCCTTGGTGGGAGGGGTCCTGGTGTCGAGGACCCCTGGTCCAGGGTAGGCCGAGGCGTCGGTCCAGCCCTGGTACGGCTGGTAGGGCTGATACGGCTCGTACGGTTGCGTGTAGTCCCGGGTTCCTGCGACGGCCGTGTCGGGCCGGTACGGCAGGGGGACGGTCCGGTAGGTGTCCTCGTCCTGCGCCATGTCCTGCGCGTCGTTCCCCACGCCTGCGTTCCCGGGACCGTCTGTATCCGCCGGTGTATCGGAAGCGGTACGAGCTGAGGAGCCGGCAGGACCGGTACCGGGGGAGTCCTTGTCGCCGGTGGTGCCGGCCGGATCCCCGATGCCGGTAGGACCCCCGAACCCGGTGGGACTCGTGGATCCGGTGGGACCCGTGGATCCGGTGGGACCCGCAGGACCTCCGAAACCACTCGGACCTCCGAAACCGCTCGGACCCCCGGGAACCGATCCGCCGGTCGGTCCGGTCGGTCCGGTAGGTCCGGGCCCGGAAAAACCAGGTCCGGTGGGTGGCACAGGGCCACCGCCCGGACCGCCGCCGAAGCCCTGGGGGCCGCCGCCCGGCGTCCCTGCAGGAGCCTTGCCGCCACTCGAGCGATTCACGATCCAGTAGACGAAGAGGATGACTGCGCCGATCCAGAACAGGGTCCAGAGGAGCCCGCCGCCCTCCCCCCGAAAGGGGACGTTCGGACCCCACAGCCCGACCGTGACCAGGACCGCCGCGCCGGTCAGCCCGGACGTCCACGATCCGCGGTGGGCCTGCTCCAGGTGGATACGCCCGTCGGGCTCCGGGAGCAGCGCCCAGGCGAGGCCGTAGAGCAGCACGCCGATTCCGCCAAAGACCGCCAGGACGACGATCAGTCCGCGGACGAGGGCCAGGTCCAGACCCGTGCGGCGGGCCACACCGCCGGAGACCCCGCCCAGCCAGCGGTCGGGCGTCCGGGTGATGTCCAGGCTGCGGATCCAGCGGTAGAACGACGACGACGTGGGGTGCCCCGTCGGATGGGATGCGGCCGGTTCTTGCTGCCAGGACGGCCCGCCTGGGTTCGGTGCTGAGGTCATGCCTCCATGCTTCCTCCCGCACCGGGTGCGCGGTATCGGGGCCGACCCTGATTGAACCCTGAGAACGCCCTGATTCCTGTCAGGGAGCGGTCCGCTCAGGGCTTCTGTATGTTGTGATGTTGCTATGAGACCTCCGCTGCTGCGCAGATCCGACGGCGTGATCGCCGGAGTCTGCGCCGGACTCGCGGTGCACCTGGGCATCTCGCCGTCCTGGGTCCGCGTGGGCATGGCAGTCCTGACCCTCGCCTCGGGTGCCGGGATCCTGCTCTATGCCTGGCTCTGGGTCTTCGTCCCCACCGCTGCGGACAAGGCGGCCGAGGCGGGCAGGAAGAGCGGCCCCGCTGCCTTCATGGACCGTGTCGGTGACGGCCCGGGCATAAGACGTCCCGTCGGTACCGGGTTGGCCTATGGGCCCGTCCCTCCGCGCGGCGCTCGCGGTACCCATCCCGGCAGCACAGCCAGCTCGGGCAGCCCGGGCAGCCCGGGCAGCCCACCCGCCCCAGCCGGCTTGGCCGGCTCTGGCGGCTCAGGAAACCCTGGCGGCCCTGGCTCCGTCGGCCGCGGCAACGCGGGCGGCACCGGCGATCCTCAGGGAGCGTCGCCCCGGGGCTCCCTCGCTCCGGTCGGCCCCGGCACCGCGCTTCTCTTCGACGCCGACTCCTGGCGTGACCGCTCCATGAGCGCCGGCCGCCGTGAGATCCTGTTCGGCACCGCCCTGCTGCTGGCCGCGGCCGTACTCGTGGTGCAGCTGCTCGGCGTCCAGGTCAACTGGGGTTTCCTCCTGCCCATCGCCGTCGTGGCGACGGGTGCCGCCCTGGCCTGGGCCCAGCTCGACGAGGTGCGCCGTGCCAGGGTCATGGACCGCGCAGGGGCCGGGCGGGTCGGAGGGACGCTGCGGCTGATCGCGGGCATCGTGCTCGTGGTGGTCGGTGTGCTCGTCGCCCTGTCCAGCAGCGGCTCATGGACTCTGACGGTCGCTACTCTCGTTGCCGTCCTCGCCGTCCTCGCGGGCGTCGGGCTGGTCCTCGCCCCCTGGGGCCTGAAGTTCTGGCGCGATCTCGAGCGGGAACGGGCGGGCCGCGTGCGGGAGACGGAGCGCGCGGAGATCGCGGCCCACCTGCACGACTCCGTCCTGCAGACCCTCGCGCTCATCCAGAACCGCGCCGATTCCGAAACGGACGTGCTGCGCCTGGCCCGTGCGCAGGAGCGCGAACTGCGCCAGTGGCTGTTCGCGGATCCCGCGCGAGATCCGGGCAGCCTCGCCGAGCGCCTGCGCGTCATGGCCGGCGAGATCGAGGACCTGTACGGCCACCCGGTCGCCGTCGTCGCGGTGGGGGACGCCGCCCTCGGGCCCGCGGAGGACGCCCTGGCGCAGGCGGCACGGGAGGCCATGCTGAACGCGGCGAAGCACGCGGGCGTCGCTGTGTCCGTCTACCTCGAGGCGGGCACCGACGCCGTCGAGGTCTTCGTCCGGGACCGCGGCCCCGGGTTCGACCCTGCGTCCGTCCCCGGGGACCGCCTCGGGATCCGCGAATCGATCCACAGCCGGATGGCCCGTCATGGCGGGTCCTCGGACCTGCGCAGCGACGAGGACGGCACCGAGGTGCGGCTCAGGTTGCCTACCGCCGTCCGCCGCAGTGCCTGATCCGTCCGTCCCACCCGCCGAGGGGCGTTCGTCTAGGCTGGCGGCAGCACGGGCGCGGAGGTACCGCGGTCCGCACGCACGACAAACCATGCAGACGGACCACGCACGTCAGGTCAGGCATGACGGACGGCCGGCAGGACGGCCAGGGGAAGGACAGCGATGAACAGCGACGACCCGCTGACGGAAGCGGCGATGCCCGGGACGGTGTCGGTGGTGATCGTCGACGACCACGGCATCTTCCGCTCCGGCCTCAGGGCGGCGCTCGGTCCGGTGATCCGCGTACTCGGCGAGGCCGCCACGGTCGAGGAGGCCGAAGCCGTCATCACCGCTACGGCGCCCGACGTCGTCCTCCTCGACGTGCACCTGCCCGGGGGCGGGGGAGGCGGCGGGGCGGAGGTCATCCACCGCTGCGCCCGGCGCGGAACCACGTCGCGGTTCCTCGCCCTCAGCGTCTCGGACTCCGCCGAGGACGTCGTCGCCGTCATCAGGGCCGGCGCTCGCGGCTATGTCACCAAGACCATCTCCGGTCCGGAGATCACCGACGCGGTGCAGCGCATCGCCTCGGGCGACGCCGTGTTCTCACCGCGCCTCGCCGGGTTCGTGCTCGATGCGTTCGGGACCGCGTCGGTCGCCGTCGACGACGAGCTCGACCGCCTCTCGGCCCGCGAGCTCGAGGTCATGCGGCTCATCGCCCGCGGATACAGCTACAAGGAGACAGCCAAGGAGCTCTTCATCTCCGTGAAGACCGTGGAGACCCACGTGTCCGCGGTGCTGAGGAAGCTCCAGCTGTCCTCGCGACACGAACTCACGCGCTGGGCAACGGAGCGCAAGCTGCTCTGAGCCCGCGCCCGGACTAGTGCGCCGAGCCGAGGAACTCCTGGAGACGGGCGACGCCGGTCGCGAGGTCCTCGTCCCCCAGGGCGTAGGACAGCCGCAGGTACCCGCTCGGTCCGAACGCCTCACCGGGCACGACGGCGACCTCGACCTTCTCGAGGATCAGCGTCGCGAGCTCCGCGGAGGTCGTCGGGGTGGCACCGTCGAAGCTGCGGCCGAGCAGTGCGCGCACGTCCGCGTAGGCGTAGAAGGCGCCGTGCGGCGTGGGGCACTCGACGCCCTCGATCTCGTTCAGTGCGGACACCATCGCCCGGCGACGGCGGTCGAAGGCCACCTTCATCTCGTCGACGGCCGTCAGCGGTCCCGAGACCGCTGCGAGCGCCGCCATCTGAGGGACGTTGGACACGTTCGACGTCGCGTGCGACTGCAGGTTCGTGGCCGCCTTCACGAGGTCCTTCGGGCCCACCATCCAGCCGACACGCCAACCGGTCATCGCGTAGGTCTTCGCGACGCCGTTGAGGACGACCACCTTGTCGCCGAGCGACGGGGCAGCCGTCGCGATCGACGTGAACGGCACGCCGTCGTAGGTCAGGTGCTCGTAGATCTCGTCCGTCACGACCCAGAGCCCGCGCGCCGCGGCCCACTCCCCGATCTCCCGGACCGCGTCGGCACCGTACACGGCCCCGGTGGGATTCGACGGCGAGACGAACAGCAGCACCTTCGTGCGCGGCGTCAGGGCGGCCTCGAGCTGGTCCACGGTCGCGAGGTAGCCCTGCTCCGGGCCTGCGAACACCTCGACGGGTACGCCGCCGGCCAGCCGGATGGCCTCCGGGTAGGTGGTCCAGAACGGTGTGGGCACGAGGACCTCGTCGCCCGGATCCAGCAGGCCCGCGAAGGACTCGTAGACCGCTTGCTTGCCGCCGTTCGTCACGAGGACCTGGGCGGGATCCACCGCGTAGCCGGAATCGCGCAGGGTCTTCTCGGCGATCGCCTGCTTGAGCTCCGGGAGGCCGCCGGCCGGGGAGTAGCGGTGGAACCTCGGCTGCCGTGCGGCCGCGATCGCCGCCTCCACGATGTAGTCCGGCGTGGGGAAGTCCGGCTCGCCCGCGCCGAATCCGATGACCGGCCGCCCCGCGGCCTTCAGTGCCTTGGCCTTCGCGTCGACCGCCAGCGTCGCCGACTCCGCGATCGAATCGATCCGCCGGGAGATCCGGGGAAGTGCTGCGCGGAGTGAGTCGTCGGTCGTCGCGTTCATCGGGTCCCGTTCCGTGAGGGTCTCTTGTCAGGCTCCAGCTTAGGCGCTGGGGCCCGGACGGCCCCGATCGGGGGCCCGGCGGTGGCGCAGCGCATCGCACGGGAACCGCGGCGACGAGGCTTCCGGGCATCGGCCCGGCGGCCCGGTTCGACGTTCTGCCGGTGAATGCGTAGACTTGACCCTCGGTGTTGAAACACCATGCTGGTTCGTGCCCTCGCGGGGACCTCCGGAGTGGAAGCAGTACGTGTTCAAAGCCAAAGGGTAGTGGCGCAATTGGTAGCGCAGCGGTCTCCAAAACCGCAGGTTGCAGGTTCGAGTCCTGTCTGCCCTGCGCGTGGCCTTCGCGGAAAGCTCGCGAAGGCACGGCAGAAACAGATCACGAAGCCCCGGCGCAGGCACAGGCCCCGCGCGGCGGTAAACATGATCAGCTGGGGGCGCCACTGGTGGTCCGGCTGGAACACCACACAGATTGATGAGGTTGACGGTGACCGATACGGCTGCGAGCAGCTCCAAGGGAAGCCCTGCCGAGAAGAAGGCTCCCCGACGCGGGTTCTTCGGACGCATCATGCTGTTCATCCGCCAGGTGCTCGCGGAACTCGGGAAGGTCGTCACGCCCACCCGCCGGGAACTGGTCAGGTTCACCATCACCGTCCTCGTCTTCGTGGTCATCATGATGCTCATCGTGACCGCCCTGGACCTCCTGTTCGGGGCCGGCGCGGTCTGGGTCTTCGGCGACAACTGACCCCGACCGCAGGAATGCACGCTCCGTTACGGCTGTTGACGTGTCGGGTCGATTACAGGCAAGCAAGACAACTCTCGAAAGCAGGCGGCTAGGTGTCCGAGCAAGAACTCGAACGGCAGATCACTCCCGAAGATGGTCTGGAGAACGAGGAGTACGGAGCGGGGGCGGACGCGTCCGACCTCGACGTGCCTGCTGAGGACTCCGACGCGCAGCCCTCCGCCACGGACGTCTCCGCCGAGGACGGACTCCTCGCGGACGACGTCGAGGCCGACGAGTCCGATGCCGCTGACGCCGACATCGAGTCCGACGCCGCTGACGCCGACATCGAGGCCACGGCCACGGATGCCGTCGACGAGGCCGCAGGCTCCATCGACGAGGCAGCCGCCTCGGAGGGCGACGACGCCCCCGCCGAGGAGGCCCCCGACCCGGTGGCCGACTTCAAGGCCAAGCTCCGACGCCAGGAGGGTGACTGGTACGTCATCCACTCCTACGCCGGGTACGAGAACCGCGTGAAGGCGAACCTCGAGACCCGCATCCAGACCCTGGACATGGAGGATTACATCTTCGAGATCCAGGTGCCCATGGAAGAGGTCGTGGAGATCAAGAACACCACGCGGAAGATCGTCAACCGCGTGCGTATCCCCGGCTACGTCCTCGTCCGGATGGATCTCACCGACGAGTCCTGGGGCGCGGTGCGCCACACCCCGGGCGTCACCGGCTTCGTGGGCAACGCCCACAACCCCGTCCCGCTGAGCCTGAACGAGGTGTTCTCGATGCTCGAGCACACCATCGTGCACACCGACGCGGAGTCGGGCAAGCCGGTCCAGCCGCAGTTCACCCCGGCCACCGTCAACTTCGAGGTCGGCGAGTCCGTCACCGTCAACGAGGGTCCCTTCGAGACCCTCCCGGCGACCATCTCCGAGATCAAGCACGAGTCGCAGCAGCTCGTCGTGCTCGTCTCGATCTTCGAGCGCGAGACCCCGGTCACGCTCTCCTACAACCAGGTCACCAAGATCCAGTAAAGCTTCGGCGCCTCCCGGCTTGCTTGGCCGGGGAGTACCGTCAGGCCGTCACGCCAGAACGGCCACCACCCCGCAGGACGCTCCTGTCCGGCGGGAACGCAATGCAAGAGAAGGACCCTTTCATGGCCCCCAAGAAAAAGGTCACCGGCCTCATCAAGCTGCAGATCAACGCAGGCGCCGCCAACCCGGCTCCTCCGATCGGTCCCGCGCTTGGCCAGCACGGTGTCAACATCATGGAATTCTGCAAGGCGTACAACGCCGCGACGGAGTCCCAGCGCGGAAACGTCATCCCCGTGGAGATCACGGTGTACGAGGACCGCTCGTTCACCTTCATCACCAAGACCCCTCCGGCAGCCGAGCTGATCAAGAAGGCAGCCGGCGTCGCCAAGGGTTCGGGCACGCCCCACACGGTGAAGGTCGCGAAGCTGACCAACGCCCAGGTCGAGGAGATCGCCACCATGAAGATGGAAGACCTCAACGCCAACGACGTGCAGGCAGCAGCGAAGATCATCGCCGGCACCGCCCGCTCCATGGGCATCACGGTCGAGGGCTGACAGCCCCCACCACCCGCCCGTGTCCGGTACCGCCGGACGAGGGCACACCACCATTTCACAGCACGACGCCGCCGCCCCGCGGGACTGTCGTGAGTGGCAGGGCCCAGCGCGGTCCGATGACCACGACTGCATAAGGAGAACAAGCAGATGGCACAGCGCAGCAAAGCATACAAGGGAGCTGCCGCGAAGATCGAGGCGGACAAGCAGTACGCCCCCCTCGAAGCGGTAGTCCTCGCGAAGGAGACCAACCCTTCGACGTTCGACGCCACGGTCGAGGTGTCCTTCCGTCTCGGAGTGGACCCCCGCAAGGCGGACCAGATGGTCCGCGGCACCGTGAACCTCCCCCACGGCACCGGCAAGACCGCCCGTGTCCTGGTCTTCGCGACCGGTGACCGGGCCGAGGCCGCCATCGCGGCCGGCGCCGACTTCGTCGGTTCGGACGACATGATCGAGAAGGTCTCCGGCGGCTGGACCGATTTCGACGCCGCGGTCGCCACCCCTGACCTCATGGGCAAGGTGGGCCGCCTCGGAAAGATCCTCGGCCCCCGCAACCTGATGCCGAACCCGAAGACCGGAACGGTCACGGCGGACGTCGCCAAGGCTGTCACCGACATCAAGGGCGGCAAGATCGACTTCCGTGTCGACAAGCACTCGAACCTCCACTTCATCATCGGCAAGGTCTCCTTCGACGAGCAGAAGCTGGGCGAGAACTACGCCGCGGCGCTCGAGGAGATCCTCCGCCTGAAGCCCTCGGCTTCCAAGGGCCGCTACATCCAGAAGGCCACCGTGTCCACGACCTTCGGTCCCGGCATCTCCGTCGACCCGAACGTCACCAAGGTCTTCGCCGTCTAGGCAGACCTCCCGATGAAGCCCCGCGGCCCGTGCCGCGGGGCTTTTTCGTGCCAGTCCGCCCTACTGGTTGGGATAACCCAATCAGTGCGCCTATGCTGGGCGGATGACCATCACGATCGACGAACTCCCGATCCCGGCGACCCTCGACGCACCCGGGGGCAGGGACTTCGCGCTGAGCGCCGCCGTCAGCAACGAGGTGGAACGGGCCCTGTGGGGTCACGACGACTTCCTGCTGGACCTCCGGGAACGCCTCACCATGATGCAGCCCACGCCGGACCGCGAACGCGTCCTCGGGATCGCCCGGGAGCACGGGCACATCGTTGCGAACGCCCGCCTCAGCATCCCGCAGCGCGACAATCTGCGGACGGCCTATCTCCAGATCGAGGTGCTGGCCTCGCACAGGCGGCGGGGTACGGCCACCGCGCTGCTCGCCTTCATGGAGCAGCAGGCGGCGTTCCGCGGCAGGAGCATCATCATGTCCTGGAGCGATGCGCGCGCCGACCGGCAGGATGCACGGGACGGACGGATGCTCGCCCCGCCGACCGGTGCCGGCAGCTTCCCAGCCGACGACGCCTCGGCGGTCCTCGCCCTGCGCAGGGGATTCGAGCTGGTCCAGGTCGATCGGCAGAGCGTCCTCGACCTGGACCTGCTGCGACAGGACCCGGACGGACCGGGCAGCCTGGGGGCGCATGAGTCCGCGGCCGCTGCGGCAGGGTCGGGCGAGTACACGCTTCTCGGCTGGACGGACCGCTGTCCGGAGGACCTGATCGGGGACTATGCGCTCCTGCGGCAGCGGATGAGCACCGATCCTCCCCTCGGCGGGTTCGTCCAGGAGGAGGAGTTGTGGGACGTCGGGCGCATCCGCCGGGAGGAGGAGACATCCCTCGCCGGCGGTGCATCGAGCCTCGTCTGCGCGGTACGGCACGCCGCCACGGGACGGCTGGTGGGGCACACCATCCTCGAGCGCTTCGGGGCGAGACCGGCCGTGGTGTACCAGGAGGACACGCTCGTGCTGGAGGAGCACCGCGGGCACCGGCTCGGCATGTGGCTGAAAGCGGTCAATCTCCGGCGCACCCTCGACGAGTGGCCGGACGCTCGGCGCGTCTACACGTGGAACGCCGAGGAGAACACCTTCATGCTCGCCGTCAACGTGGCACTCGGCTTCCGGCCGTCCGGCCGCACCGCCGGCTGGCAGAAGGTCCTGTCCTAGCGGGGGAGTGGGCCGGCCGTCCGATTTGGCCGGCCCGCCCGCGTCGCGTACGCTGGAAGGACCAAAGACCGTCGGTCGATCCTCCTCCGCTTCCACCCGGTGCATCCGTGCGCCGATCGGAAAAAGGATCAGGATCCGAAAGTTCCCGTCAGGGACGGCCTACGCAGGTGATACGAAGCTCCTCTCCACCGGCCCCGCGCCCGTGTCGAGCAAGGCCCCGTGCATCTGCGCGGGGCGTTTTTTATTGGGAGTTGGAAAGCCGGCGCATATCCCCGGAAGGAGGGTTATGGCAACGCCAACAAAGGTTTCTGCAGTGGATGAGATCGCCACCGATTTCAAGGATTCCACCGCCGCTGTCCTGACCGAATACCGCGGGCTCACCGTCGCTCAGCTCAAGGACCTGCGTCGTGCCCTCGGCAACGACAACAAGTTCTCCGTCGTCAAGAACACCCTGACCGGCATCGCGGCGAAGGAGGCGGGCATCGACGCGTTCGACGGCCAGCTGTCCGGACCCACCGCGATCGCCTTCATCAAGGGTGACGCCGTCGCTGCAGCCAAGAGCCTCACGGATTTCGCGAAAGCCAACCCGAAGCTCGTCATCAAGACCGGAATCTTCGAGGGCAAGGCCCTCAACGCCTCCGAGGTCATCGCCCTGGCGGCCCTCGAGTCGCGTGAGCTCCAGCTGGCCCGTGTGGCAGGTGTCCTCAAGGCACCGATGTCCGCCCTGGCCCGCACGGTCGACGCACTGCGCGTCAAGCTCGAGGAGGAAGGCGGCGCTGCACCTGCAGCCGACGCCGGCGCTCCTGCAGCCGAGGAGGCCGCTGCTCCCGCAGAGGCCGTCACGGAGGCTCCCGCCGCGGATGCTCCCACCGAGGAAGCCGCAGCAACCGAAGCGAACTAGTTTCGCTTCGCCCCACACACTGAAGGTGCTTGCACCACTAAAGGAAGGACGCCTCCCATGGCGAAGCTCACCAACGAAGAGCTCATCGAAGCTTTCAAGGAACTGTCCATCATTGAACTCTCGGACTTCGTGAAGCTGTTCGAGGAGACCTTCGATGTCACCGCTGCTGCCGTTGCAGTCGCAGGCCCCGCCGGTGGCGGCGCCGAGTCCGTCGAAGAGGAGCAGACCGCGTTCGACGTCGTCCTCGAGGCTGCCGGTGACAAGAAGATCGCAGTGATCAAGGAAGTTCGCGCGCTCACCTCGCTCGGCCTCAAGGAAGCCAAGGACGTTGTCGACAGCGCCCCCAAGGCCGTCCTCGAGGGCGTCACCAAGGAAGCCGCAGACAAGGCCAAGGAGGCCCTCGAGGCCGCCGGCGCCACCGTCACCCTCAAGTAACACCCCTGCACCCGCGGCCGGCAGACGCCGGACCGCCGCAGGACGAAAGAGCCCCGCTTCTCGCGAAGCGGGGCTCTTTCTTCGTTTCCCGGGGTGGGGACGGGCGTCGTCGCCTCCGCGGGGCGGGGACGGTCAGCGCCAGAGCAGGAGCGCCTCGCCCTGCCCGCCGCCGCCGCACAGGCTCACGGCCGACTTCCCGCTCCCGCGCCGCGCCAGTTCCAGGGCGGCGTGGAGGGCCAGGCGCGCGCCGGACGCGCCGATCGGGTGTCCGAGGGCGATCGCGCCACCGTGGATGTTGCACTTCTCCAGCGGGTAGTCGAGATCCTTGAGCGACTGGACGGCCACCGATCCGAAGGCCTCGTTGATCTCGATGAAATCGAGTTCCCCGGTCGTCCAGCCGGCACGGTCCAGGGCCTGCCGGATCGCGGCCGAGGGCTGGGAGTGGAGGGTGTTGTCCGGGCCTGCGACCTGCCCGGGCCGCCCGACGACGGCGAGGACGGTGAGCCCGGCCTCCTCGGCGTAGGACCGCGTGGTGACGACGAGCGCCGCGGCGCCGTCGGACAGGGGCGACGAGTTGCCGGCCGTGATGGCGCCGTCGGGATTGAATGCGGGGCGTAGCGCCGCGAGCGACTCGACGGTGGTCGTCGGGCGGATGCCCTCGTCGGTGGTGAGGACGACGTCGCCGCCCTTCCGCCGGCGCACGGTGACGGGGACGATCTCCTCGGCGAGGATACCGCCGTCGGTCGCGTCCGCGGCACGGCGGTGGGAGGCCGCCGCGACCTCGTCCTGCGCTGCACGGGGGATCTCGAGGCGGACGTTCCCGCGCTCCGTCGAGGCTCCCATCGACTCGTCGTCGAAGGCATCGGTCAGGCCGTCGTGGGCCACGGAGTCGAGAGCCTGCAGGGAGCCGTAGGTCCAGCCCTGCCGGGAGCCCGGCAGCAGGTGGGGACCGTGCGTCATCGACTCCTGCCCGCCGGCCACGACCACGCGGGCCTCACCGCTGCGGATGAGGCGGGCGGCGTCGATCACCGCCGTCAGACCGGAGAGGCAGACCTTGTTCAGGGTGACGGCGGGGACGTTCCACGGGATGCCGGCCTTCACGGCCGACTGCCGTGCGGGGTTCTGGCCGCAGCCCGCCTGCACCACGTGCCCCATGATGACGGTGTCGACGGTGCCTGCGTCGACGCCCGCGCGGTCCAGCGCCGCCGTGATCGCGAGCGCGCCGAGCTCGACGGCGGTGAAGGAGGCGAGCTGTCCGTTGAGGCGCCCGAGGGGTGTGCGGGCACCTCCGACGAGGACGACGTCGTCGGGGGTCGGCGTGGGTGTCGCCATGGTGGGACTCTCTTTCATCGTTGAAATGGTGCCGCTCCAAGCGTAGGCGCTGCGGCGGGCCGGACCCGCCTCCGGGGTCAGGCGGACGCGCGCGGGCCCGGTCCGTCGGCGCCCTGCGGGTAGAGCAGGGGGAGCTGCAGCGTGAGCCAGGGACTGAAGGCCCAGGGTGTCGCCGTGACCGCGCGGACGAGCTGCGGGGCGTCCACCCACTGGAAGTCCATGACCTCCTCGGGCAGGGGATCCACGGCGCCGTCCGCGACGGCGGTGTAGACGGGGCAGATCTCGTTCTCGACGATGCCCGACGCATCGACCGCGCGGTACCGGAAATCGGGCACGGCCGGCCGGATGTCCCGGATGGTGAAGCCCAGCTCCTGCGCCGCGCGGCGGTTCACCGCGTCCTCGAAGGCCTCCCCGGGCGCGGGATGCCCGCAGAAGGAGTTGGTCCACACGCCGGGCCAGGCCTTCTTGGACAGGGCGCGGCGGGTCACGAGGATGCGGCCCCGATCGTCGAACACGTGCGTGGAGAAGGCCAGGTGCAGGGGCGTCTCGAGCGTGTGGACGGTCGACTTCTCGTGCGTCCCCAGCGGCGTGCCGTCCTCGGCGAGCAGCACCACGAGCTCGGTCTCCGGGCCCGTCCGCCCCGTGGCTGCCGCGTCCTGCCGCGTGGTTCCTGCTTCGCTCGCCATCGTGGCACCCTTTATTCGCTGATGATCCGGCCGGCGGGTCCGCCACTGCCGGGCAGCCCGTCCGGCTGCCTGCGCCCCGCATTTCGTCAGGGGCACCCTATCCGTTGTTTACTTTACCTATGGACATGGACACCTTGCTGGTCGAGCCCGCCGGGCTCGAGCAGGTCGAGGATGCCCTCGGGCGGTTCTTCGAGGAGTCCAAGGTCCGCGCGGCGAAGATCGGCCCCGGCTACCACACGCTGTGGGAGACCCTCGAGCGATGCACCGCCGGCGGCAAGCGGTTCCGCCCCCGCATGGTCATGTCCGCCTACCAGATGCTCGGCGGCCGCGACCTCGAGAACGCCGCCGAACTGGGCGCGGCCTTCGAACTGCTGCACACCGCGCTGATCGTGCACGACGACGTGATCGACCGGGACTTCGTCCGCCGCGGCATCCCGAACGTCTCCGGCCACTACCGCAGCGTCGCCGAGGGCGCAGGCATGTCGCCTGACGGTGCACGCCATGTCGGGCTCTCGGCGGGTGTGATCGCGGGCGATCTCGCCCTGTCCAACGCCTACCGGCTGCTCGAGCGCGTCGAGGCGCCGGCCGTCACGCGGCGCCGCCTCGGGACCATCCTCGACGAGGCGGTCTTCGCTTCGGCCGCGGGAGAGTTCCTCGACATCGAGTCCTCGCTCGATCCCGCCATGCCCCCGCTCGAGGACATCGTCCAGATGGCGCGCCTCAAGACCTCGGTGTACTCCTTCGAGGGACCGCTGCAGGCCGGCGCCGTCCTCGCGGAGGCGGACGAGGAGGTGATCGTGCGGCTCGGCGAGTTCGGCCGCGACGCCGGCATCGCCTACCAGATCGCCGACGACCTGCTGGGCGTGTTCGGCAACGAGACGCGCACCGGGAAGACCAACTGGGGCGACCTGCGGGAGGGCAAGCGGACGGCGCTGATGTCCTTCGTCGCGGCACGCCCGGAGTGGGACAGGATCTCCTCGCTGGTCGGCAGTCCCGGCATGTCCGCAGCCGATGCCGACTACGTCCGTCGTGTCCTCGTCGACAGCGGCGCCAAGGACTACTCCGCCGGCCTCGCCGCGGACTACGCCTCCCGGGCCCGGACCCACCTCGAGTCCGGCGCGGTGCCGCCGGCGCTGCGGACCGCCCTCGAGCCCGTGGTCACCGCCGTCGTGGACCGGGTGCGCTGAGTGGGTATCGACGACTCGCTCGCGCGCTACACCGCGGCCGCCTATCGGACGTCGGCCGAGGTGATCCGCTGCTACTCGACGTCGTTCGGGATGGCCGCGCGCACCCTCGACCGCAGCACACGGGCGCATATCGAGGCGGTGTACGCACTCGTCCGGGTGGCCGACGAGATCGTCGACGGCGCCGCTGCGGGGGCGGGGATCCCGCCCCCCGACGTGGAGCGGCTCCTCGACGACCTCGAACGCGAGACCGGTCGGGCGATCGCGACGGGCTACAGCGCCAACCTCGTGGTGCACGCCTTCGCGGCCACCGCGAGGAGCACGGGGATCGGCACGGACCTGACGCGGCCCTTCTTCGCCTCGATGCGCGCGGACATCACGCAGCGCGAGCACACGCAGGAGTCCTTCGACCTGTACGTGTACGGGTCCGCGGAGGTCGTGGGGCTCATGTGCCTGCGCGTCTTCCTCGTCGGACGACCCGTGACCCCGGCGGAGGACGCCGTCCTCGTGGACGGCGCACGGCACCTCGGCGCCGCCTTCCAGAAGATCAACTTCCTGCGGGACCTCGCCGAGGATTTCTCGACCCTCGGTCGCAGCTACTTCCCCGGCGTGCGCCCCGGCAGCTTCGGCGAGGCCGACAAGATGCGGTTGCTGGACGACATCGACGCGGACCTGCGGATCTCCGCCGCGGCACTGCCCGGCCTGCCCGCGGCGCCGCGCCGCGCCGTCGCCCTCGCGCAGGGGCTGTTCACCGAACTCGCGGCCAGGCTCCGGCGCACCCCGGCCGACGAACTGCTCCGCGCACGCGTCCGGGTCCCCAACCCGGTGAAGTTCCGCATCCTGGCGAAAGCCTTCACCGGTCGCGCGATACCGGAAGCCACCGCGCAGGAGAGGACGGCATGACCGCACAGCAGAGCGAGCGTCACCGGGTAGGTGCACAGGACGTCGTCGTCATCGGTGGCGGGATCGGCGGCCTGGCGACGTCGGCACTGCTGGCGCGGGAGGGCCACCGCGTCACGCTGCTCGAGAAGCGCGACCAGGTGGGCGGGCGCGCTGGGTCCTGGGAGCAGGACGGCTTCCGCTTCGACACCGGCCCGTCCTGGTACCTGATGCCCGAGGTCATCGACCACTTCTTCAGGCTCATGGGCACGAGCGCCGCCGAGCAGCTGGACCTCGTGAAGCTCGACCCCGGCTACCGCGTGATGTTCGAGGCCGGGGGAGCCGTCGACGTCCCCGCGGACCGCGAGGCCGTCACGAAGCTCTTCGAGTCCCTCGAGGCGGGAGCGGGGGAGCAGCTCTCGCACTACCTCGACTCGGCCGAGGACGCCTACGAGATCGCCAAGAAGCGCTTCCTCTACTCCACCTACCAGTCGTTCCTGCCATTCCTGCGGCCCGATGTGCTGAAGCGTCTGCCGCGCATCGGCTCGCTGCTGCTGCAGCCCCTGCAGTCCTTCGTGGAGAAGCGCTTCACCGACCCCCGCATCCGGCAGATCCTCGGCTACCCGGCCGTGTTCCTCGGGAGCTCGCCCTTCGACGCCCCGAGCATGTACCACCTGATGAGCCACCTCGACCTCGACGACGGCGTGCTCTACCCGATGGGCGGTTTCACCACCCTCATCGAGGCCATGCGCCGCGTGGCCGTGGCGGCCGGCGTGCAGATCCGCACGGGCGCCGACGTCGTCGCGATCGACACCACGCCGCGGGGGACTGGACGCTCCCCGCTCGACCGGCAGGCGGCGAGCGTGCGGGCGGTCACCTACCGCACCGACGGCACCACGACGTCGATCGACGCCGATATCGTCGTCTCCGCCGCGGACCTCCACCACACCGAGACCACGCTGCTGCCGGCCGACCTGCAGACGTATCCCGAGAAGTACTGGGAGAAGCGCGTCCCGGGACCGAGCGCGCTCCTGCTGTACCTGGGTGTCCGGGGCGGGCTGCCGCAACTCGAGCACCACACGCTCCTGTTCACCACCGACTGGCGCGACAACTTCGGCCGGATCTTCGGCAAGGAGACCTCCGTGCCCTCGCCGGCGTCGCTGTACGTCTGCCGCCCCAGCGCCACCGACGACTCCGTGGCGCCGGAGGGCCACGAGAACGTCTTCGTCCTGGTGCCCATCCCTGCCGACGTCACCATCGGCAGGGGCGGACTGGCCCGCGGGGGAGACGCGCGCGTGGAGGAGATCGCCGACGCCGTGATCAGGCAGATCTCCACCTGGGCAGGCATCCCCGACCTCGCGGAGCGCATCGTGGTGCGGCGCAGCTACGGCCCGCAGGACTTCGCGGACGACCTCAACGCCTGGCGCGGAACGTCCCTCGGCCCGGCGCACATCCTGAAGCAGAGTGCGTTCTTCCGAGGCTCGAACCGGAGCGCGAAGGTCGAGAACCTGTTCTACGCGGGCAGCTCCACCGTGCCGGGGATCGGCATCCCGATGTGCCTGATAAGTGCGGAACTGATCGTCAAGCGGTTGCGCGGCGACACGAGCACCGGGCCGCTCCCGGAGCCCGCAGCGGGGTAGGACGGGGCGCCCGGCTTGACGCATGCGGGGGAGAGGCGCTATTGGACTTTACGCTACTGATGCCGTAGTGTAGGTCTTTGCGTCTTCCCTCTAATCGTGGTTGTTTCAAAAGCGGTAGCCTTCATATAGCGGTGGGCTTAGCTCTGCTCTCGTCGTTTAACCTGGCCCCGCGGTCGGGAAGCACGCGGGCAGACCCGGTAAGCACTGAGATCCCCGCAGCATACTGCGGTGGCGGTGCTGAGGCGAAAACGCTGACAAGCCTGACGGTCTGTGGAAGGATCCCTCTTGGTCGCCCCGAGCACCTCTAATAATGCAACCGCTACCAGCCAGGTCGACGCCGACGGCGCCGCACCCCGGCTCTCATTCGCAAAGATTCACGAACCGCTTGATGTTCCCAACCTCCTCGCCCTGCAGACGGACAGCTTCGACTGGCTGGTCGGCAACGAGCGCTGGAAGGCGCGTGTCGAGGAAGCGCTGGAAAAGGGACTGCAGGGTGTAGCCACCACCTCCGGCCTGGCAGACATCTTCGAGGAGATCTCCCCGATCGAGGACTTCCAGGGCACCATGTCCCTGAGCTTCTCCGAGCCCGAGTTCGCGGACCCCAAGTACACCATGGCCGAGTGCAAGGATCGCGACGCGACCTACTCCGCCCCGCTGTACGTCAAGGCCGAGTTCATGAACAACAACACGGGCGAGATCAAGCAGCAGACCGTGTTCATGGGCGACTTCCCCCTGATGACCGACAAGGGCACCTTCGTCATCAACGGCACCGAGCGTGTCGTCGTGTCGCAGCTCGTCCGTTCGCCCGGTGCGTACTTCGAGCGCACCGCCGACAAGACCAGCGACAAGGACATCTTCAGCGCGAAGATCATCCCGTCGCGTGGAGCATGGTTCGAGCTCGAGATCGACAAGCGCGACCAGGTCGGCGTGCGCCTCGACCGCAAGCGCAAGCAGTCCGTCACCGTGCTGCTGAAGGCCCTCGGCTGGACCGAAGGCCAGATCCTCGAGGAGTTCGGCCAGTACGACTCCATCCGCGCCACCATGGAGAAGGACGCCACGGAGACCCGCGAGGACGCTCTCCTGGACATCTACCGCAAGCTGCGACCGGGCGAGCCCCCCACGGTCGAGGCTGCCCAGACCCTCCTGGACAACCTGTACTTCAACCCGAAGCGCTATGACCTCGCGAAGGTCGGCCGGTACAAGATCAACCGCAAGCTCGGCATCGACAAGGACCTTACGGACTCCGACGCCTCGGTGCTGAACATCGACGACATCGTCGCGATGATCAAGTTCCTGGTGGCGCTGCACGCCGGCGAGAAGACCCTAGGCGGCAAGCGCGACGGCGGCGACGTCGAGCTGCGCGTCGAGGTCGACGACATCGACCACTTCGGCAACCGCCGTATCCGCGCCGTGGGCGAGCTCATCGAGAACCAGGTCCGCACGGGCCTGTCCCGCATGGAGCGCGTCGTCCGTGAGCGGATGACCACGCAGGACGTCGAGGCGATCACGCCGCAGACCCTGATCAACATCCGCCCCGTCGTCGCCGCGATCAAGGAGTTCTTCGGAACCTCCCAGCTGTCGCAGTTCATGGACCAGAACAACCCGCTCGCCGGACTCACGCACAAGCGTCGTCTGTCCGCGCTGGGCCCGGGTGGTCTGTCCCGTGACCGTGCCGGCATGGAGGTCCGTGACGTCCACCCGTCGCACTACGGCCGCATGTGCCCCATCGAGACCCCTGAAGGCCCGAACATCGGCCTCATCGGTTCGCTAGCCTCGTACGGCCGCATCAACGCGTTCGGCTTCATCGAGACCCCGTACCGCAAGGTCGTCGAGGGACTCGTCACCGACCAGATCGACTACCTGACCGCCGACGACGAGGTGGAGCGCCTCATCGCCCAGGCGAACGCGCCCCTCGACGCCGACAACACGTTCACCGAGGACATGGTCCTCGTGCGGACGCGTGGTGGTTCGGGCGAGCCCGTGCTCGTCGAGCCCGGTGAGGTCGAGTACATGGACGTCTCCCCGCGCCAGATGGTGTCCGTCGCGACCGCGATGATCCCGTTCCTGGAGCACGACGACGCGAACCGCGCCCTCATGGGTGCGAACATGCAGCGCCAGGCCGTGCCCCTGCTCCGTTCCGAGCGTCCCCTCGTGGGCACCGGCATGGAGAAGAACGCAGCCGTCGACGCCGGTGACGCCGTCACCGCGACGAAGGCCGGCGTGGTCAACGAGGTGTCGGCCGACCTGGTCAGCATCCTCAACGACGACGGCACCGAGACGAACTACCCGATCATGAAGTTCGCCCGCTCGAACCAGGGCAACGCGTACAACCAGCGCGTCCTGGTCTCCGAGGGCGATCGCGTCGAGTACAACACGATCATCGCCGACGGTCCCTCCACGGACCAGGGCGAGCTCGCGCTCGGCAAGAACATGCTGGTGGCGTTCATGTCCTGGGAGGGTCACAACTTCGAGGACGCGATCATCCTGTCGCAGCGCATCGTCTCCGACGATGTCCTGACGTCGATCCACATCGAGGAGCACGAAGTCGATGCCCGCGACACCAAGCTCGGTGCCGAGGAGATCACGCGTGACATCCCGAACGTCTCCGAGGAGGTCCTCGGCGCGCTCGACGAGCGCGGCATCATCCACATCGGTGCCGAGGTCGAGGCCGGCGACATCCTCGTCGGTCGCGTCACGCCCAAGGGTGAGACGGAACTGACCCCCGAGGAGCGCCTGCTGCGTGCCATCTTCGGTGAGAAGAGCCGCGAGGTCCGCGACACCTCGCTGAAGGTGCCCCACGGCGAGTCGGGCACGGTCATCGGTGTGCGCATCTTCGACCGCGACAACGACGACGAGCTGCCCCCGGGCGTCAACCAGCTGGTCCGCGTGTACGTCGCGCAGAAGCGCAAGATCACGGACGGCGACAAGCTCGCAGGCCGCCACGGCAACAAGGGCGTCATCTCCAAGATCCTGCCGATCGAGGACATGCCGTTCCTGGAGGACGGCACGCCCGTCGACATCGTCCTGAACCCGCTCGGCGTCCCCGGCCGCATGAACGTGGGCCAGGTCCTCGAGATCCACCTCGGCTGGGCAGCCAAGCAGGGCTGGAAGATCGAGGGAGAGCCCGAGTGGTTGAAGAACCTCCCGAACCTCCCCCGGGAGATCGCCTCGACCACCGTCGCGACCCCCGTGTTCGACGGTGCTACCGAGGACGAGATCGTCGGCCTGCTCGGCTCCACGAACGTCACGCGTGACGGCGACCGCCTCATCGGTGAATCCGGCAAGGCGCGCCTGTTCGACGGCCGCTCCGGCGAGCCGTTCCCGGACCCGATCTCCGTCGGCTACATGTACATCCTGAAGCTCCACCACCTGGTGGACGACAAGATCCACGCGCGCTCCACCGGCCCGTACTCGATGATCACGCAGCAGCCGCTGGGTGGTAAGGCACAGTTCGGCGGACAGCGCTTCGGTGAGATGGAAGTCTGGGCCCTCGAGGCCTACGGCGCGGCGTACACGCTGCAGGAACTCCTGACCATCAAGTCGGACGACATCCACGGACGCGTCAAGGTGTACGAGGCCATCGTCAAGGGCGAGAACATCCCCGAGCCGGGCGTTCCCGAGTCCTTCAAGGTCCTCATCAAGGAAATGCAGTCGCTCTGCCTCAACGTGGAGGTCCTCTCCACCGACGGCACGACGATCGAGATGCGTGACTCGGATGAAGAAGTCTTCCGGGCCGCGGAGGAACTGGGCATCGACCTCTCACGGGCCGAGCCGAGTTCTGTCGAGGAAGTCTAGGTTTCACCACGCCGAACCGGTGTTCGAACGCGGCCAACGAAATTTCTGCGGCCGCGGACGGCCTTGAAATATTAAGGGCCGCTTCCTCGAACACCGGCCCGGTGTGGGCCTGGCTCCCCGCCGCACCCCGTAAGACTTCAAGAATTTAGAGAACAAAGAGAGAACAGGGACCCTATGTCCAGCGAATCCTCCTTCGGCCTCATGCGAATCGGCCTTGCCACCGCGGACGAAATCCGCGGCTGGTCTTACGGCGAGGTCAAGAAGCCGGAAACCATCAACTACCGCACGCTCAAGCCCGAGAAGGACGGCCTCTTCTGCGAGAAGATCTTCGGCCCCTCCCGGGACTGGGAGTGCTACTGCGGCAAGTACAAGCGCGTGCGCTTCAAGGGCATCATCTGTGAGCGCTGCGGCGTCGAGGTGACGCGTGCCAAGGTGCGCCGTGAGCGCATGGGCCACATCGAGCTCGCCGCTCCGGTCACGCACATCTGGTACTTCAAGGGTGTGCCCTCCCGCCTCGGCTACCTCCTCGACCTTGCCCCCAAGGACCTCGAGAAGGTCATCTACTTCGCCGCCTACATGATCACCTCGGTCGACGAGGAGAACCGCCACGCCGAACTGCCGAACCTCCAGGCCGAGCACGACCTGGAGAAGAAGCAGATGACGGACCAGCGCGACGCGGACATCGCCGCGATCGCCAGGGACCTCGAGGACGAGCTCGCCCGCCTCGAGGGCGAAGGCGCGAAGGCTGCCGACAAGAAGAAGGCCCGCGACTCGGCCGACCGCCAGATGGCGAACGTCCGCAAGCGTGCCGACGCAGACATCGAGCGCCTCGTCCAGGTGTGGGACCGCTTCAAGAGCCTCAAGGTCGCCGACCTCGAGGGTGACGAAGGCCTGTACCGCGAACTCCGCGACCGCTACGGACTGTACTTCGAGGGCTCCATGGGAGCCGAGGCGATCAAGAAGCGCCTCGAGAACTTCGACATGCCCGCCGAGGCCGAGCTGCTGCGCGACATCATCCAGAACGGCAAGGGCCAGCGGAAGACGCGCGCCCTGAAGCGCCTCAAGGTGGTCAACGCGTTCCTGACGACGACCAACAGCCCCCTGGGCATGGTCCTCGACGCCGTGCCGGTGATCCCGCCGGAACTGCGCCCCATGGTCCAGCTCGACGGCGGCCGTTTCGCGACGTCCGACCTCAACGACCTGTACCGCCGCGTCATCAACCGCAACAACCGCCTCAAGCGCCTGCTCGATCTCGGTGCCCCCGAGATCATCGTCAACAACGAGAAGCGCATGCTGCAGGAAGCCGTCGACTCCCTGTTCGACAACGGCCGCCGCGGCCGCCCTGTCACCGGGCCGGGCAACCGTCCCCTGAAGTCCCTCTCGGACATGCTGAAGGGCAAGCAGGGCCGTTTCCGCCAGAACCTCCTCGGCAAGCGTGTCGACTACTCGGGCCGTTCGGTCATCGTCGTCGGCCCGCAGCTGAAGCTGCACCAGTGCGGCCTGCCCAAGCAGATGGCGCTGGAGCTCTTCAAGCCGTTCGTGATGAAGCGCCTGGTGGACCTCAACCACGCGCAGAACATCAAGAGCGCCAAGCGCATGGTCGAGCGTTACCGCCCCCAGGTGTGGGACGTGCTCGAGGAGATCATCACCGAGCACCCCGTGCTGCTGAACCGTGCACCCACCCTGCACCGTCTCGGCATCCAGGCGTTCGAGCCTCAGCTCGTCGAGGGCAAGGCACTCCAGCTCCACCCGCTGGTCTGTGGTGCCTTCAACGCGGACTTCGACGGCGACCAGATGGCGGTGCACCTGCCGCTGAGCCCCGAGGCCCAGGCCGAGGCGCGCATCCTGATGCTCTCCTCGAACAACATCCTGAAGCCGTCCGACGGCCGTCCGGTCACCCTGCCCTCGCAGGACATGATCATCGGCCTGCACCACCTCACCACCAAGCGTGAGGGAAGTGCCGGCGAGGGTCGCGTGTTCACCAGCATGGCCGAGGCCATCATGGCCTTCGACATGGGCTCGCTCCACCTCAACTCGGTGGTCCGGATCCGCGTGGACAACTTCGTGCCGAGCGCCGATATCGCCGCTCCCGAGGGCTGGGAGCCGGGTACGCCCGCGCTCATCGAGACCTCCCTCGGACAGGTCCTGTTCAACGAGACGCTTCCCCTGGACTACCCCTGGGTGGAGAAGGTCGCCGACAAGGGCCAGCTCTCCACGATCGTCAACGATCTTGCGGAGCGTTACCCGAAGGTGGTCACGGCGGCGACGCTGGACAACCTGAAGGACGCCGGTTTCTACTGGGCCACCCGCTCGGGCGTCACCGTCGCGATTTCCGACATCTCCGCGCCGATCAACAAGGCCGGCATCATGGAGGGCTACGAGACGCAGGCCGCCAAGGTGCAGTCGCAGTTCGACAAGGGCCTCATCGCCGACGAGGAGCGCCGCCAGGAGCTCATCGACATCTGGAACAAGGCGACCAACGAGGTTGCCGCGTCCATGCGCGCCGCGATGCCGAAGGACAACACCATCAACCGCATGGTGTCCTCCGGTGCACGTGGTAACTGGCTGCAGGTCCGCCAGATCGCCGGTATCCGTGGTCTCGTGGCCAACCCGAAGGGCGAGATCATCCCTCGCCCGATCAAGTCCTCGTACCGCGAGGGTCTGTCGGTCCTCGAGTACTTCATCGCGACGCACGGAGCCCGTAAGGGCCTCGCCGACACCGCGCTGCGTACGGCCAACTCGGGTTACCTGACCCGCCGCCTGGTCGACGTCTCGCAGGACGTCATCGTCCGTGAGGACGACTGCGGGACGGAGCGTGGCCTGAAGGTCACGATCGCCGTGCCGAACGCCGACGGCGAGCTGGTGCTGCACGAGGAGGTCGAGAACTCGGCCTACGCCCGTACGCTGGCCACCGACGTCGTCGACTCCAATGGTGCAGTGCTCGCCGCTGCGGGCTCGGACGTCGGAGACGTGCTCATCGGTGAACTGTTCGAGGCCGGTATCTCGGAGATCAAGGTGCGCTCCGTGCTCACCTGCGAGTCCAGCGTCGGAACGTGTGCGCTCTGCTACGGCCGGTCCCTCGCGACCGGCAAGACCGTGGACATCGGAGAGGCCGTCGGCATCATCGCCGCGCAGTCGATCGGTGAGCCCGGCACGCAGCTGACCATGCGTACCTTCCACACCGGCGGTGTGGCCTCCGCGGAGGACATCACCCAGGGTCTGCCCCGTATCCAGGAGCTGTTCGAGGCGCGTACCCCCAAGGGTGTCGCCCCGATCTCCGAGGTCGCAGGGCGCGTCACCATCGAGGATGCCGAGAAGCAGCTTCGCCTGGTGGTCACCCCCGACGACGGCTCCGAGGAGATCGCGTACCCGGTCCTGCGCCGTGCACGCCTCCTGGTCGCCGACGGCGAGCACGTCGAGGTCGGGCAGCAGCTCGTCTTCGGTGCTGTCGACCCGAAGCAGATCCTGCGTATCCTCGGCCCCCGCAAGGCCCAGGAATTCCTGGTCGACGAGGTGCAGCGCGTGTACCGCAGCCAGGGTGTGGGCATCCACGACAAGCACGTGGAGGTCATCGTCCGCCAGATGCTGCGTCGCGTCACCGTGATCGAGTCCGGCGAGTCGGACCTGCTCCCGGGTGAGCTCGCCGAGCGTCGCCGCTTCGAGGACGAGAACCGCCGCGTGGTGTCCGAGGGCAAGAAGCCGGCCTCGGGCCGTCCCGAGCTCATGGGTATCACCAAGGCGTCGCTCGCCACCGAGTCGTGGCTGTCGGCCGCTTCCTTCCAGGAGACCACGCGTGTCCTCACGCAGGCCGCCATGGAAGGCAAGAGCGATCCGCTGCTCGGCCTCAAGGAGAACGTGATCATCGGTAAGCTCATCCCGGCCGGTACCGGCCTGGACCGCTACACGAAGGTCACGGTCGAGCCCACCGAGGAAGCCAAGGCGAACCTCTTCACCGGTCCGAGCGCGTTCAGCGACTTCGACTACGCCGGTGTGGAGGGTGGCCTGAGCCCCGAGTTCCACGCCATCCCGCTGGACGACTACGACATGGGCAACAGCGACTTCCGCTGATCGCACGCCTCATCAGGAAAGGCCCCGGACCCTGCGGTCCGGGGCCTTTCCCGTCGGTACGGGAGCGCCCTACCACACGGGGGAGTGCCGGCCGCACGGGACGGCACTCGATCTCTGGTAGACTTGGGACCAATTGTTTGTGTGGCAGTGGATCGGCGTTGCGAAACGTATCTCCGTGTTGTACGTAAGTTGTACAGCGAATGCCACATTTTCGCACGCCTACAGTCGTTCTGCGGCAGCTTGTCAGTTGGTGATGCGCCAAACGACTGATCATCCCGATCTCCGGACGGTACGGCCCTGCGAAGCCGCCGTGACCGCGGAGTAGGGCGACAGGAATCTCATTCTCGGACATTACGGAGAACACGAAAGTGCCTACGATTAACCAGCTGGTCCGCAAGGGCCGGTCACCTAAGGTCTCCAAGACCAAGGCGCCCGCACTCAAGGGCAGCCCCATGAAGCGCGGCGTTTGCACCCGCGTCTACACCACCACCCCGAAGAAGCCGAACTCGGCTCTCCGCAAGGTCGCCCGTGTGCGCCTCAACGGTGGTATCGAAGTCACCGCGTACATCCCCGGTGTCGGACACAACCTCCAGGAACACTCCATCGTGCTCGTGCGCGGCGGTCGTGTGAAGGACCTTCCCGGTGTCCGCTACAAGATCATCCGTGGCGCGCTGGACACCCAGGGCGTCAAGAACCGCAAGCAGGCTCGCAGCCGCTACGGCGCAAAGATGGAGAAGAAGTAATATGCCACGTAAGGGCCCGGCCCCGAAGCGGCCGCTCGTTGTAGACCCCGTCTACGGCTCCCCCCTGGTCACGCAGCTGATCAACAAGGTGCTCGTCGACGGCAAGAAGTCCACCGCAGAGCGCATCGTGTACGGCGCCCTCGAAGGTGCCCGCGCCAAGTCCGGCGGCGACCCCGTCGCAGCGCTCAAGAAGGCCATGGACAACGTTAAGCCGACCCTCGAGGTCCGCTCACGCCGCGTCGGTGGAGCGACCTACCAGGTGCCCGTCGAGGTCAAGCCCGGTCGGTCGACCGCCCTGGCCCTGCGCTGGCTGGTCGGCTACTCCAAGGCCCGCCGCGAGAAGACGATGACCGAGCGCCTGCAGAACGAGATCCTCGACGCATCGAACGGCCTCGGTGCCGCCGTCAAGCGCCGCGAGGACACGCACAAGATGGCCGAGTCGAACAAGGCCTTCGCACACTACCGCTGGTAGTCAGAACTGCCGGTCGGGCCGTCACCCACAAGGGACGGTCCGACCGTTAGGCCAGCAGAACTCCATTCTCGTCAAAAGGGAGACACCGTGGCACAGGACGTGCTTACCGACCTCAACAAGGTCCGCAACATCGGCATCATGGCCCACATCGATGCCGGCAAGACCACTACTACCGAGCGCATCCTGTTCTACACGGGTGTCAACCACAAGATCGGCGAGACGCACGACGGCGCCTCCACCACCGACTGGATGGAACAGGAGAAGGAGCGCGGCATCACCATCACGTCTGCCGCCGTGACCTGCTTCTGGGAGAACAACCAGATCAACATCATCGACACCCCCGGGCACGTCGACTTCACCGTCGAGGTGGAGCGTTCGCTCCGCGTGCTCGACGGCGCCGTCGCCGTGTTCGACGGCAAGGAGGGCGTCGAGCCCCAGTCGGAGACCGTCTGGCGCCAGGCCGACAAGTACGAGGTCCCCCGCATCTGCTTCGTCAACAAGATGGACAAGCTGGGCGCGGACTTCTACTTCACCGTCGACACCATCATCAGCCGCCTGGGCGCCAAGCCCCTCGTGCTGCAGCTCCCGATCGGCGCCGAGAACGACTTCATCGGTGTCGTGGACCTGCTCCACATGCGCGCTCTCGTATGGCCCGGTGACTCCAAGGGTGACGTGACCATGGGTGCCAAGTACGAGGTCCAGGAGATCCCCGCCGATCTCAAGGAGAAGGCCGAGGAGTACCGCGCGACGCTCGTCGAGACCGTCGCCGAGTCCTCGGACGAGCTCATGGACAAGTACCTCGAGGGCGAGGAGATCTCCATCGAGGAGCTGAAGGCCGGCATCCGCAAGATGACGATCAACTCGGAGCTCTACCCGATCCTCTGTGGCTCCGCGTTCAAGAACCGCGGTGTACAGCCGATGCTCGACGCAGTCATCGACTACCTGCCGTCGCCCCTCGACGTGCCCCCGATGATCGGTCACGATCCCCGGAACGAGGAGACCGAGCTGACGCGCAAGCCCAGCACGGAGGAGCCGTTCTCGGCACTCGCGTTCAAGGTCGCCACGCACCCGTTCTTCGGTCAGCTGACCTTCATCCGCGTGTACTCCGGGCACGTCACCGCCGGAACGCAGCTGGTGAACTCGACGAAGAGCAAGAAGGAGCGCATCGGGAAGCTGTTCCAGATGCACGCCAACAAGGAGATCCCCGTCGAGGAGGCCTCAGCGGGCCACATCTACGCGGCGATCGGCCTGAAGGACACCACGACCGGGGACACCCTCTCCGATGCATCGAACCAGATCGTTCTCGAGTCCATGAGCTTCCCCGCTCCTGTGATCTCGGTGGCGATCGAGCCGAAGACGAAGGGTGACCAGGAGAAGCTGTCCACGGCCATCCAGAAGCTCTCGGCCGAGGATCCCACCTTCCAGGTGTCCCTGAACGAGGACACCGGGCAGACGATCATCGCCGGCATGGGCGAGCTCCACCTGGACATCCTGGTGGACCGCATGCGCCGGGAGTTCCGCGTCGAGGCCAACGTGGGCAAGCCCCAGGTCGCCTACCGCGAAACCATCCGCAGCAAGGTCGCCAAGCACGACTACACGCACAAGAAGCAGACCGGTGGTTCCGGCCAGTTCGCGAAGATCCAGATCGCGATCGAGCCGATGGAGGTCGAAGAAGGCGTCATGTACGCGTTCGACAACAAGGTGACGGGTGGACGCGTGCCCCGCGAGTACATCCCGAGTGTCGATGCGGGCATCCAGGACGCGCTCAATGACGGCGTCCTCGCCGGCTACCCGGTGGTCGGCATCAAGGCGACGCTGCTCGACGGTGCGTACCACGACGTCGACTCCTCGGAGATGGCGTTCAAGATCGCCGGGCGCATGGCGTTCAAGGAAGCCGCGCGGATGGCCAAGCCCGTCCTGCTCGAGCCCCTGATGGAGGTCGAGGTGCGTACCCCCGAGGAGTACATGGGCGAAGTGATCGGCGACCTGAACTCGCGCCGTGGCCAGATGCAGTCCATGGAGGATGCGAGCGGCGTGAAGGTCATCACCGCTCATGTCCCCCTGTCCGGGATGTTCGGCTACATCGGTGATCTGCGATCGAAGACCCAGGGTCGCGCGGTCTACTCGATGAAGTTCGACAGCTACTCCGAGGTCCCGAAGGCAGTGGCCGACGAGATCATTCAGAAGACGCGCGGCGAGTAGTCATCCCGCAGACGGGCCGGCCTGTTCAAGGGCAGGCCGGCCCGTCCTCCCGCCGCCGGACCGCCGGTCCGGCAGCGAACCCGCAATTTCATCAAAACCAAAAGCCCCCAGTAGACTTGCATGAGTTTCAGCTGCGAAAAGCGCGGCTGGGAAGCAGATCTTCTCAAACGTTCTAGGAGGAACCCGTGGCGAAGGCAAAGTTCGAGCGGACTAAGCCGCACGTTAACATCGGCACCATCGGTCACGTCGACCATGGTAAGACCACGTTGACGGCTGCCATTTCCAAGGTGCTGTACGACAAGTACCCCACCCTCAACGAGCAGCGTGACTTCGCGTCGATCGACTCGGCTCCCGAGGAGAAGCAGCGCGGCATCACGATCAACATCTCGCACGTTGAGTACCAGACCGAGAAGCGCCACTACGCACACGTAGACGCTCCCGGTCACGCTGACTACATCAAGAACATGATCACCGGTGCGGCCCAGATGGATGGTGCCATCCTCGTTGTTGCCGCCACCGACGGTCCCATGGCCCAGACCCGCGAGCACGTGCTGCTCGCCCGCCAGGTCGGCGTCCCCTACCTGCTGGTCGCGCTGAACAAGTCCGACATGGTCGACGACGAGGAGCTCCTGGACCTCGTCGAGATGGAGGTCCGCGAACTGCTCAGCTCGCAGGGCTTCGACGGTGACGACGCTCCTGTCGTCCGCGTCTCGGGCCTCAAGGCCCTCGAGGGCGACCCCGAGTGGGTCAAGTCCGTCGAGGAACTGATGGAAGCCGTTGACAACAACGTTCCTGACCCGATCCGCGACAAGGACAAGCCGTTCCTCATGCCCGTCGAGGACGTCTTCACGATCACCGGTCGTGGAACCGTCGTCACCGGCCGCGCCGAGCGTGGAACCCTCGCCATCAACTCCGAGGTCGAGATCGTCGGCATCCGTCCGGTCCAGAAGACCACGGTCACCGGTATCGAGATGTTCCACAAGCAGCTCGACGAGGCCTGGGCCGGCGAGAACTGTGGTCTGCTCCTCCGCGGCATCAAGCGCGAGGACGTAGAGCGCGGCCAGGTCATCGTGAAGCCGGGTTCCATCACCCCGCACACCGATTTCGAGGCCAACGTCTACATCCTGGCCAAGGACGAGGGCGGGCGTCACAACCCGTTCTACTCGAACTACCGCCCGCAGTTCTACTTCCGTACCACGGACGTGACCGGCGTCATCACCCTCCCCGAGGGCACCGAGATGGTCATGCCCGGCGACAACACCGAGATGAGCGTCGAGCTCATCCAGCCGATCGCCATGGAAGAGGGCCTCGGCTTCGCAATCCGCGAAGGCGGCCGCACCGTTGGTTCGGGACGCGTCACCAAGATCCTGAAGTAGTCTTCCGGATCGCTCAGCACTGCTGAAGCACGAAGGAACCCCTGCCGTCCGCGGCGGGGGTTCCTTGGTTAACGGGTCCCGCCCGGTGACGGACCGGTTGTCCACACGGCACCGCGGGTCCGATCAGGCGCAGCGCGTCCTGCCTATACTGACCTGAAGGGCGGGCAGCCGACCGGTCACATGGGGGAGCGGCATTGGGTCTGGTTCTGGCGGTACTCCTGGCGATCGTGCTGGGCATCTTCGGTGCCGGATACGTCACGGGGAGCGCCATCACGCGGCGCCGTGCACGGCACGGCGAGCCGGGCGCGCAGGCCCTGGCAGTCGCGTACGACCAGGGCTACCGCAGTGGCGCTGCGGCGGCCGGCTCGTGGGCGGGCGGGCCGGGCGCCCCCGCAGGAGCGGGGGAGCAGCACCCAGGCTCGCAAAATCCGGGCGCACCGGTGCCGGCGTCGGGGCCGCCGGTAGGACCGGAGGATGCCGCCACGACGTTCGTCGCGGGTGGACGGTCGACGGATCCCCCGGGCGATGCCCGCCGGCCTCCTCCCTTGCTCGGTGTCCAGGCTCCTCCGGCGCCCAGCGCCGAGGAACTTGCTGCACAGCGGGCCGCCCGGGAACTGCGGAACATCAACATCGCTCTGTATTCGGCCAGCCTGCTGCTGGTGGCTGCTGGTGGTCTGTTCATCGGAGCGGCCGTGCCCGGGGCGGCCAAGGCGGTGACGATCGGTGTCGTCGTCGCCCTGTTCTACGTCGGCGGCCTCGTCCTGTACACGCGGTTGCCGCGACTCCGGCCTGCCGCTGTGGCCTTCACGGGAACCGGGCTCGCGTTGCTGCCGGTCGCCGGGCTGCTCTTCGGCGTGCTCACGGACCAGGGGGCGTCCGCCTGGTTCGCGACGGCGCTGGTCGGCACGGTCGCCTACGTCGCGGCTGCGGTCCGGCTGCAGAGCCGGGTCGTCGCCTTCCTGGCACTGCCGTTCTTCCTCTCCATCGCGCTGTCCTCGGTGTCGCTCCTCGGTGGCGCGCTCGTCTGGTACTTCACGTGCTCCATCGGCGTGGCCGCGATCCTGGCGGTGCTGCTGCGCCTTGCTCCGCGGTGGTTGCCCTCGGTGATCTCCCGTGCGGTGGTGGACACGCATCGGCTGCTGGCACCGACCGCCCTCGTGGCGTCGCTGCTGCTCGGCGGGCTCCTGACCACGGCCGATCGCGCCCAGCTGTGGGTGGTGGCGACCGCCTACTATGCGGCCCTGCTGGCGTTCTTCGAACTGTCGAGGATCCAGCACTTCTACGCGCTGAGGCTCGTGGGGAGCATCGCCGCCGTCCTCGTCGCGTGGGCAGCAGGATGCTCGACGCCGTGGGCAGCCCTCATCCTCGCCGTGTGTCTCGCGCTCCAGGTGGCGGGTCTGCTCGCCGCTCGGGACCGCATCCGGAGCTTCCTCGACAACGCGCGCCCGCCCTCGGAGTCCGCACAGGACTCCGAACGGCCTGCAGGTGCGTCCCGCTACGCCCTCGACGTCGTCGTGACGTTCTCCGTGATGACCCTCGCGGCAACCGCGGTCGTCCTCTCATCCGTCGTCCTGGCCGGTGCGGGCTCGAGCGGCTCGCCCGACGCCCTGCTGCCGATGCTGCTCGTGCTGGTCACGGGCATGACGATCGCCGTGCGCTGTGCGGGCGCGTTCGAGGTGCTCGTCCTTCCGGGCGTGGCGCTCAGCGCCGTCACACACTGGGATGATCCATGGCGCACGGAGACGGTCCTGGCCCTCACCGCGGTCCACCTCCTCGTGCGGGCCCTCCGCTCCGCCGGTCTGCGCCGGGAACGCTTCATGCTGGCGGCACGCGCTGCGGTCACCGCTCTCGCACCGGTCGCCGTGCTGGTCCACGTCCAGACCCCGTCGGTGCCGGCCGGGCGCGTGGGGGAGATCGCCGGACTCGCCCTCGTGGTCGCCCTCGTGGTCAACCAGCTCGTCGAGGTCCTCCGATCCCGGCGACACCCGAGGGGCGGTTACGGCAGCTGGGTGGTGTGCGTCGCCGGCGGGGCGTCCCTCGTGTCGGTGGTCGCATTCGCGGCCGGTGGCGGGACCTTCGCCATCGCCGCGCCCGGTATCTGGAGCTGTGTCCTCGCGGGCTGCATCACCTCGCTGGTCCTGCCCCTCGCGGGTGCGACGCCGCCGCCGGCAAGCAGCCCGGCGAGAGGACCGGATCCTGGTCCTCCGGCTGCGCCGGGTGCGCTGGTCGAGGCCATCGGCCCCGCCTCGCTCCTGGTGGCCGCGATGGCGGGCGCCGCGGCGGGCTTCGGGATCCACTCCTACGAGGTGCTGCTCGTCGTCGGCATCGCCTACGGCGCCCTCCTGGCGCGGCGGGCGACCGGCCGCACGCGCCGCGGGGCCTACCTCCTGGCCGCCCAGCTGTGCTTCACCACCCTCACGGCCACCATCTCCGCAGACCTGGAGCTGACGGTGCACGGAGTCTTCGCGGCGATCGCAGCAAGCGTCGCCCTGCAGGAAGTGGTGCGGGTGGTCCTGCGCTCCAGGTTGCGCCAGGCGGGGCTGCAGGGTCCATCGGCCTGGCTGAGCGTCGGTGTGCTGGCGGTCCTGCCCCTGGCCTACCTGGTGTTCGCGAACCCGCAGGTGCAGCTGCATGTGATCGTCCTGCACCTGGCGCTGCTCGGCGCCGTGGCCACCGTCCTGTTCCTGGTCCAGCGCATGGACGCCGCGGCCTACCCTGCGCTCTACGCCGTCGTCGCGCTCATCGCCCTGCTCACCGGGGTGCTACCCACCGATCGGGCGGGGCTCCTGCCCGTCGCGCCGCTGTCGGAGCCGGTCGCCGCGCTCATCGCGGCCGCCTGTGCGGTCGCGATCGTCGTGGTGCGCCTCCGCTCCGCTGCAGCCCGCTTCCGCCGGCCGGGTCGGGTCGGCGCAGGGGTGTTCGTCCTCGAGGCGATCCTGTTCGCCTTCGAGGACGGTGACGGCTGGGACCGCGTCTTGGTCGCCGCGGTCGTCGCCGGTGCCTGCTTCGCCCTCGCGCAGCGGGAAGCACCGGCCGTGCTGGACGCAGGGGGAGCCGTAGCGGTCATCGTCGCCGCGACGGCCTTCATCGATCAGCTGGACCATGCCACCGGTCGGGTACTCGATACCGGTGCCCTGCGCGTGCTGGGCGGCGCCGTCCTGGCCGCCGCCATCCTCCATCTCGCCCGAGTGTTCCTGCCGGGCGAGGACGAGGGCGGCCTCCGGTACCGCATCCTCGGTGCAGCAGCACTCGGCTGGACCGCGACCGCGGCGCTGCTCGCCATGCCGGCGGACTCCTCGGCGGTCGCCGGTTCGGTGGCCCTCACGGCCGTGGCGGTCCTCGCGCTGGGGGAGGTGCCCGCACGGGTCCGTACCCTGTGCTGCGAGGCGGCCTTCCTCGTCGTGGTCCTGTGTGCGCAGCGTGTGGCCTGGCTCCTCCTCGACGGGATCGACGTGTTCTGGGCGGCCCAATGGTGGGTGGTGGCCCTCGCCCTGCTCTCGGCCTGGTCCTTCACCCGCGGTACCCGGGACAGGGGCACCCGCTGGCTCACGGCCTCGGCCGCCATCCTCTCGGCCACCGGCCTGATGACCGTGGCCGGTGGCACGGCCGCCGAACAGGTGTGGGCCCTCTGCGGCCACGTGGTGCTCCTGATCGCCGGTGTCGCCCTGTCGAGGCGCCGGTTCAGCCTGTGGGGCGCCGTCGGTATCGCCCTCGCACTGCTCTGGTTCCTGCGGGGCTTCACCTTCCTGCTGCTGACGGTGGCCGCACTGCTGCTGCTGGGGTTCGCCGTCTGGAGACTCAATCGCCAGTCGCAGGGCCCGCCCCCCAGCCTCGACACCGGAGTCGATGTCCCGACGGCACCGCATGATCCGACACCGGGCCAGGTCGCAGGCGTCGGCGACCCGATGGCTGAGCCGGGCCCGACGCCCGCGAGCCGGCTCGCTCCGCCGTCCTGATGCGCGGCTTGGGAGCGGCGCCGCGTCACGGAGATCACGCCGCGCGGAGCCGGCCCGGTTCGCAATCGCGCCGGTGATCTGCGAGACTGGATAAGTTGTTCAAGTGCTCGCGCGCGCGGTCCGAGACTTCATCCCGGTCGGGATAATGCCCGATGCAGGGATCAGGTCCACCGAAACGCGGAGCCCAAAAATAGATCCACCCCGTCCGGCCCGGCCGGAATACGCGGAGCGTGCGTGTCCACACTGTGTTCTATTTCTACACAGGGCGACACGCCCGAGCGCGGGGGTCGGAGCCCTGGCAGGGTGAGGAACCCGGATTCCTCCGGATTCAGCCTGTTCAGGAAGCGCCGTACAACGGGCGCACGAAATGTACGAATGTACCGGAACTGCTCAGGCAGTGAGAGAGAGAGTCGAGACGCCATGGCGGGACAGAAAATCCGCATCCGGCTGAAGTCATATGACCACGAGGTCATCGATGTTTCAGCCCGGAAGATCGTTGAGACGGTGACGCGCGCAGGCGCAACGGTAGTGGGCCCTGTGCCTCTGCCCACGGAGAAGAACGTATTCGTTGTCATCCGGTCCCCGCACAAGTACAAGGACAGCCGTGAGCACTTCGAAATGCGTACTCACAAGCGTCTGATCGACATCATTGATCCCACGCCCAAGGCCGTCGATTCGCTCATGCGTCTCGATCTGCCCGCGGACGTGAACATCGAAATCAAGCTGTAAGGGAGAGCGGATACTCATGTCTACTTCACTTACGCGTCAGGTCAAGGGCCTGCTGGGCACCAAGCTCGGCATGACCCAGGTCTGGGACGAGAACAACATCCTCATCCCCGTCACCGTCATCCAGGCGGACTCGAACGTCATCACGCAGCTGCTGAGCGCGGACAAGGACGGCTACACGGCCGTGCAGATCGGCTTCGGCCAGATCGACCCCCGCAAGGTCACCAAGCCGCTCGCCGGCCACTTCGAGAAGGCGGGCGTCACGCCCCGCCGTCACGTGGTCGAGCTGCGCACGTCCGACGCCGACTCCTACTCACTCGGTCAGGAACTCTCCGTCGAGATGTTCGAGGCCGGCCAGACGGTCGACGTCATCGGCACCACCAAGGGCAAGGGCTTCGCCGGCGTCATGAAGCGCCACGGTTTCCACGGCGTCGGTGCCTCGCACGGTGCCCACAAGAACCACCGCAAGCCCGGTTCCATCGGTGGAGCATCCACCCCCAGCCGCGTCTTCCGTGGAATGAAAATGGCAGGCCGCATGGGTGCCGTTCGTCAGACCACGCTGAACCTGCGGGTTCACGCTGTCGACGCCGAGAAGTCGCTGCTGCTGATCAAGGGCGCCGTCCCCGGCGCCCGCGGCCAGGTCGTCCTCGTACGCACCGCCGTGAAGGGAGCATAGCCACATGGCTGCCAACACTGTCCAGGTCGATCTCCCCGCGGAGATCTTCGACGCACAGACCAACGTGCCGCTGCTGCACCAGGTCGTCGTCGCCCAGCTCGCTGCCGCCCGCCAGGGTACGCACAAGACGAAGACCCGCGCCGAGGTCAGTGGCGCAGGTCGCAAGCCGTTCAAGCAGAAGGGAACCGGTCGTGCCCGCCAGGGTTCGATCCGCGCCCCCCACATGACCGGCGGCGGCGTCGTCCACGGGCCCACGCCCCGCGACTACAGCCAGCGCACCCCCAAGAAGATGAAGGCCGCCGCCCTGCGCGGAGCCCTCTCGGATCGGGCACGCAACGGTCGTATCCACGTCCTCGAGTCCCTGGTGACCGGCGGCAAGCCGTCCACCAAGGGTGCCATCGAGACCCTGCGCGCGATCTCCGAGCGGCCCCGCCTGCTCGTCGTGATCGAGCGTGCCAACGACGTCGCAGCACTGTCCGTGCGCAACGTCCCCGCTGTGCACGTCCTCTACGTAGACCAGCTCAACACGTACGACGTGCTGGTCTCCGACGACGTGATCTTCACCAAGGCCGCCTACGACCAGTTCGTCGGCTCGGCTGATGTCATCTCCGAGGAGGATGCCAAGTGAGCGGCACCATCGCAAAGGATCCGCGCGACGTCGTCATTGCACCCGTCGTGTCGGAGAAGAGCTACGGCCTGATCGACGAAGGCAAGTACACCTTCCTGGTCGACCCCCGCTCGAACAAGGAAGAAATCAAACTGGCGGTCGAGAAGATCTTCTCCGTGAAGGTCGACTCCATCAACACCATCAACCGGGTTGGCAAGCGCAAGCGCACCAAATTCGGCTGGGGCCAGCGCAAGGGCACCAAGCGTGCCATCGTGTCCCTCAAAGAGGGCTCGATCGACATCTTCGGCGGTCCGCTCTCCTAGAGCGGAGACCACTTTAACGAGGAATTGAGTTATGGGAATCCGTAAATACAAGCCGACAACCCCGGGCCGTCGCGGCTCGAGCGTTGCCGACTTCGCTGAAATCACACGGTCGACGCCGGAAAAGTCGTTGGTCCGTCCCCTTCCCAAGAAGGGTGGACGTAACAACACCGGTAAGATCACGACCCGCCACAAGGGCGGTGGACACAAGCGTCAGTACCGTCTGATCGACTTCCGCCGTCACGACAAGGACGGCGTCGACGCCCGCGTCGCGGAGATCGAGTACGATCCGAACCGCACCGCGCGCATCGCCCTCCTGCACTACGTCGACGGCACCAAGCGCTACATCATCGCGCCGAACAAGCTCAAGCAGGGCGACTTCGTCGAGGCCGGGGCCGGGGCCGACATCAAGCCCGGCAACAACCTGCCGCTGCGCAACATCCCCGTAGGTACCGTCATCCACGCCGTCGAGCTCCGCCCGGGCGGCGGCGCGAAGATGGCACGCTCCGCCGGTGCGTCGGTGCAGCTCGTCGCCAAGGAAGGCCGCTTCGCCCAGCTGCGACTGCCCTCCGGCGAGATCCGCAACGTCGACGTCCGCTGCCGCGCGACGATCGGCGAGGTCGGCAACGCCGAGCAGTCGAACATCAACTGGGGCAAGGCCGGCCGTAACCGCTGGAAGGGCATCCGCCCGACCGTCCGTGGTGTCGCGATGAACCCGGTTGACCACCCGCACGGTGGTGGCGAGGGCAAGACCTCCGGTGGACGTCACCCGGTCAACCCGAACGGTAAGGCCGAAGGCCGTACGCGTCGCCCCAACAAAGAGAGCGACTCACTCATCGTGCGTCGCCGTCGTTCCGGCAAGAACAAGCGATAGGAGCCTGGAGACATGCCACGCAGCCTGAAGAAAGGCCCCTTCGTCGATCAGCACCTTTACGTAAAGGTCGCTCGCGAGAACGAATCGGGCACGAAGAACGTCATCAAGACGTGGTCCCGCCGCTCCATGATCGTCCCCGACATGCTCGGGCACACGATCGCGGTGCACGACGGACGCAAGCACATCCCGGTGTTTGTCACCGAGTCGATGGTCGGGCACAAGCTCGGCGAATTCGCTCCCACGCGGACTTTCCGCGGCCATGTTAAGGACGACCGCAAGGGCAAGCGCCGCTAGGCGCTGCTCTTACGGCTAAGACGAGAGAAGGAAAGCAATGGAAGCCAAGGCTATTGCGCGTCATATCCGCGTAACGCCTATGAAGGCCCGGCGCGTCGTCAACCTTGTTCGTGGTAAGCAGGCGAATGAGGCTCTGGCTATTCTGAAGTTTGCCCCACAGGTTGCTTCAGAGCCGGTATTCAAGGTGGTCCAGTCAGCGATGGCCAACGCCCGCGTCCTCGCGGACCGTGACGGCGTCGCATTCGACGAGGACAACCTCATCATCAGCGAAGCATTCGTCGATGAAGGCCCCACGATGAAGCGGTTCCGTCCGCGTGCCCAGGGCCGCGCGTTCCGCATCAACAAGCGGACCAGCCACATCACGGTTGTCGTCGCTACCCCTCAGAAAGTGGAGGTCCGCTAAGTGGGACAGAAAGTAAACCCGCACGGGTTCCGACTCGGCATCACCACTGACCACCGGTCACACTGGTTCGCCGACAGCAACAAGCCGGGCCAGCGCTACCGTGACTTCGTCCGCGAAGACATCAAGATCCGCCAGCTGATGTCGACCGGCATGGACCGCGCCGGCATCGCCAAGGTCGAGATCGAGCGCACCCGTGACCGCGTCCGCGTGGACATCCACACGGCACGTCCCGGCATCGTCATCGGCCGCCGCGGAGCAGAAGCTGACCGCATCCGCGGCGAGCTCGAGAAGCTCACCGGCAAGCAGGTCCAGCTGAACATCCTCGAGGTCAAGAACCCCGAGATCGAAGCTCAGCTCGTGGCCCAGGGCATCGCCGAGCAGCTCTCCTCACGTGTGGCGTTCCGCCGCGCGATGAAGAAGGCCATGCAGTCCGCACAGCGTGCCGGCGCCAAGGGCATCCGTGTCCAGTGCTCCGGTCGACTGGGCGGCGCAGAAATGAGCCGTTCGGAGTTCTACCGCGAGGGACGCGTTCCCCTGCACACGCTCCGCGCCAACATCGACTACGGCTTCTTCGAAGCGAAGACCACCTTCGGCCGCATCGGCGTGAAGGTCTGGATCTACAAGGGTGACGTCACGGCGAAGGAACTCGCAGCCCAGGCTGCAGCAGCTCCCTCCCGCGGCCGCGGTGGAGACCGTCCGGGCCGTGGCCCTGCCGGCGCCGACCGTGGTGGCGACCGTGGAGGCGACCGTCGTCGTCGTGCGCCTGAGCGCTCCGAGGGCCAGGGTGCCTCGGCACCCGCCGAGACCGCCGCAGCTCCGGCTGCGGCTGAAGGAGGACAGGCTTAAATGCTTATCCCACGTCGCGTCAAATTCCGTAAGCAGCACCACCCGGGTCGCTCGGGCGCTGCAACCGGCGGTACCGAGGTCAGCTTCGGTGAGTGGGGTATCCAGGCTCTGAGCCCGGCCTACGTCACCAACCGCCAGATCGAGTCCGCTCGTATCGCCATGACCCGTCACATCAAGCGTGGCGGCAAGGTCTGGATCAACATCTATCCGGACCGTCCGTTGACCAAGAAGCCCGCCGAGACCCGTATGGGTTCCGGTAAGGGTTCGCCCGAGTGGTGGGTGGCCAACGTCAAGCCGGGGCGTGTTCTCTTCGAACTGTCCGGCGTTTCCGAAGAGGTAGCCCGCGAAGCCCTGCGCCTCGCGATCCACAAGCTGCCGTTGAAGGCACGCATCGTGCGTCGTGAGGGTGGTGAATAGTTATGGCTCTGGGTTCAAAGGAACTGGCAACAGACCAGCTGGACGGCTTCGATAAGGACCGTCTGGTGGAAGAACTGCGCAAGGCCAAGGAGGAGCTGTTCAACCTCCGTTTCCAGTCGGCCACCGGCCAGCTCGAAAGCCACGGGCGCCTTCGTTCGGTCAAGCGCGACATCGCCCGCATCTACACGGTGCTGCGCGAGCGTGAACTGGGCATCCGCCCCGAGGTCGTCGCTCCCGTCGAGGAAGCGAAGCCCGCGAAGGAGGAGAAGCCCAAGAAAGCCAAGAAGGCCTCCAAGGACGCACCGTCCGTGGACACCGAGGCTTCTGAGGAGGACGCCAAATGAGTGAGCAGCAGAGTGAGACGACCGTAGGAACCGAGAAGGCCGTCCACGACGCCAACTCGCGCGGCTACCGCAAGGTACGCCGTGGCTACGTCGTGTCGGACAAGATGGAGAAGACCATCGTCGTCGAGGTCGAGGACCGCGTGAAGCACGCCCTGTACGGCAAGGTGCTTCGCCGCAGCTCCAAGGTCAAGGCGCACGACGAGAACAACACCGCCGGCATCGGCGACATGGTCCTGATCAGCGAGACCCGCCCCCTGTCCGCCACCAAGCGGTGGCGCCTGGTGGAGGTCATCGAGAAGGCCAAGTAGCACCCGAGCAGTACCGGGGCCGGTTCACCCGGCCCCACCCGGGATGCCCCGGACACGATTTCGTGTCCGGGGCATTTTCGCGATACCATGAGAATCTTGTCTGTCTGGTGGGCTGGCGCATGCCCTCTCGAGGTCACCCTCGCCGGGTCTCCTTCTCAGGGTTCCTTCACACCGGGCAAATAGGCAAAAGCCCGATAATCTTGTTCACCACGAATCCACTGTGCAGAAGATCCACGCACAGCCGCGCGCCCAGGCGTGCACGTGCTGAGTACCAGTATTACGGGGCCCACCCATATCCGTTCCGCAAGGCTCGATGAGAGAACCGGCGCGACGACAGGAGTAATAAGTGATTCAGCAGGAGTCGCGGCTAAAGGTCGCCGACAACACGGGTGCCAAGGAGATCTTGACCATCCGCGTTCTAGGAGGATCCGGGCGCCGCTACGCAGGCATCGGTGACGTCATCGTCGCCACCGTGAAGGACGCGATCCCCGGCGGCAACGTCAAGAAGGGTGACGTCGTCAAGGCGGTCATCGTCCGCACCAAGAAGGAACGCCGCCGTGCGGATGGTTCCTACATCAAGTTTGACGAGAACGCAGCAGTGATCCTGAAGAACGACGGCGACCCCCGCGGTACCCGTATCTTCGGCCCTGTCGGTCGCGAGCTCCGCGACAAGCGTTTCATGAAGATCATCTCGCTGGCGCCGGAGGTGCTGTAGTCCATGGCACAGAAGACAAAGCTCAAGATCAAGAAGGGTGACCTCGTCCAGGTCATCACCGGAGCCCGGCAGGAGCGCGGCGGAGACCGCGGCAAGCAGGGCAAGGTACTGAAGGTGTTCCCGGACACCAACCGCGTGCTCGTGGAGGGTATCAACCGGATCACCAAGCACACCAAGGTCGGGCAGTCGCAGCGCGGCACCACGACCGGTGGCATCGAGGTGGTCGAGGCCCCCGTGCACATCAGCAACGTCGCGGTCGTCGATCCCGAGACCAAGAAGCCGACCCGCGTCGGATACCGCACCGAGACCGTCGAGCGCGACGGCCGCGAGCGTGTTGTCCGCATCCGCGTGGCCAAGTCATCAGGGAAGGATCTGTAATGACTGTCGAAACCGCAGAAACCCGGGTTCTTCCCCGTCTCAAGGCGCGCTACGCGTCCGAGATCAAGGCCACCCTGCAGGAAGAGTTCAACTACTCGAACGTCAACCAGGTCCCGCGCCTGGTGAAGGTCGTCGTGAACATGGGTGTCGGTGACGCCGCAAAGGACTCCAAGCTGATCGACGGAGCCGTCAAGGACCTCACCGCGATCACGGGCCAGAAGCCCCAGGTCACGAAGGCCCGCAAGTCCATCGCACAGTTCAAGCTCCGCGAAGGAATGCCGATCGGCGCGCACGCGACTCTGCGTGGCGACCGCATGTGGGAATTCACGGACCGCCTGATCTCCCTCGCCCTGCCCCGTATCCGCGACTTCCGCGGCCTCAACGGCAAGCAGTTCGACGGCAACGGCAACTACACCTTCGGCCTCACGGAGCAGTCCATGTTCCACGAGATCGACCAGGACCGTATCGACCGGGTGCGTGGCATGGACATCACCGTTGTCACCACCGCCAAGACCGACGCCGAGGGCCGCGCGCTCCTCAAGGCGCTCGGCTTCCCCTTCAAATCCGAAGATTAATCTAACTACGTCTCAGGTCCTCTCCAGGCGGCGCCTCCCGCGCCGACCGGAGAACGGAAACCGTTTCGAGGAAGGGCAAGAGCCCACATGACAATGACAGATCCTGTCGCAGACATGCTCACTCGTCTGCGCAACGCCAATTCGGCTTACCACGATTCCGTGTCCATGCCGTACAGCAAGTTGAAGGCCCGCGTCGCGGACATCCTGAAGGCCGAGGGCTACATCGCCGGCTGGAAGGAAGAGGAAGCGGAGGTCGGCAAGAAGCTGACCATCGACCTGAAGTTCGGACCGGACCGCCAGCGCTCCATCGCCGGCATCCGCCGCATCTCCAAGCCGGGTCTGCGCGTGTACGCGAAGTCCACGAACCTCCCGCACGTGCTCGGCGGCCTCGGCATCGCCATCCTGTCCACGTCCTCCGGTCTGCTCACCGACCGCCAGGCATCCAAGAAGGGTGTGGGTGGGGAAGTCCTCGCCTACGTCTGGTAACGGGAAAGGGAAAGAATAATGTCACGTATTGGACGTCTCCCCATCGCCGTTCCCGCCGGTGTCGAGGTCAAGGTCAACGGTAACGAGGTCTCCGTCAAGGGCTCGAAGGGCGAGCTGAGCCACACGGTTCCCAGCCCCATCGAGGTCACCCTGGACGAGGGCACGCTCACCGTCACGCGCCCGAACGACGAGCGCGAATCCCGGTCGCTGCACGGCCTGACCCGCACGCTGATCTCCAACATGATCGTCGGAGTCACCGAGGGCTACAAGAAGAACCTCGAGATCGTGGGCACGGGTTACCGTGTCCAGGCCAAGGGCAGCGACCTCGAGTTCGCACTGGGGTACAGCCACCCGGTCGCCGTCGAGGCACCCGAGGGCATCACCCTGACCGTCGACAGCCCCACCAAGCTCTCGGTCGCAGGCATCAACAAGCAGCAGGTCGGCGAGGTCGCTGCAACCATCCGCAAGCTGCGCAAGCCCGACCCCTACAAGGGCAAGGGCATCCGCTACGCAGGCGAGATCATCCGCCGCAAGGTCGGAAAGGCTGGTAAGTAACCATGGGTCTGAGCATCAACAAGAAGCGCAGCTCGAAGAGCAAGTCCGCCTCGCGTGGGCGCCGCCACCTCCGTGTGCGCAAGCGCGTATCGGGCACGGCCGTCCGTCCCCGCCTGGTCGTCAACCGTTCGGCCCGCCACGTCTTCGTGCAGGTCGTCGACGACACCAAGGGCGTGACCGTAGCGTCGGCCTCCACCCTCGAAGCGGACCTCCGTGCATTCGACGGTGACAAGACCGCCAAGGCCAAGCGCGTTGGCGAACTCGTTGCAGAGCGTGCCATGGCTGCCGGTGTCGAAGCGGTCGTCTTCGACCGCGGCGGCAACAAGTACCACGGTCGCGTTGCAGCAATCGCAGACGGCGCACGTGAAGGTGGGCTGGCACTGTGACCGAGGAGAACAAGGCAAAGGAAGCCCCATTGAATACGGCTACAGAGCAGCCCGCGGCCGACGCTCCGGCTGCAGGCACGACGGACACCGCGTCGGCTGACGCGAACCGTGGCCGCGGCGGCAACGCCCGCGGCGGCGAGCGTGGCGGCAACGCCCGCGGCGGCCGCGACGGCAACTCCCGCGGTGGCCGCGACGGCGGACGCAACGACGACAAGGACAAGTTCATCGAACGCGTCGTCACCATCAACCGTGTCGCCAAGGTCGTCAAGGGCGGCCGTCGCTTCAGCTTCACCGCCCTCGTGGTGGTCGGCGACGGCAACGGCATGGTCGGCGTCGGCTACGGCAAGGCGAAGGAAGTTCCCTCCGCCATCCAGAAGGCCGTCGAGGAAGCCAAGAAGACGATGTTCCGCGTTCCGCGCATCGGTGGCACCGTCCCGCACCTGGTGCAGGGCGAGGCAGCAGCCGGCGTCGTCCTCCTGCGTCCCGCCTCCCCGGGTACCGGCGTCATCGCCGGCGGTCCGGTGCGTGCGGTCCTGGAGTGCGTCGGCATCCACGACGTCCTCTCCAAGTCGCTCGGCTCCGCGAACGCCATCAACATCGTCCATGCGACCGTTGATGCGCTGAAGCGCCTCGAAGAGCCCCAGGCAGTCGCGGCCCGCCGTGGCCTGCCGCTGGACGAGGTCGCATCCCACCAGATGCTGCGCGCGATCGCAGCTCAGAAGGCAGGTGCGTGATGACCGCGATCACACCCAAGCGCGTGCGCGTCAGCACCGCGAAGCTGGAGATCACCCAGATCAAGTCCGCCATTGGCGGCAAGCAGAACCAGCGCGACACGCTGCGGTCGCTCGGCCTGAAGCGGATCGGCCACACCGTGGTCCGTGAAGCGGATGCCGTCACCGTCGGCATGATCAACACGGTTCCGCACCTCTTGAAGGTTGAGGAGGCCAACTAATGGCAGAGAACAACAGCGCGGCTCCGGCCGCAACCGAGGGCAAGGCCGAGCGCGTCCACGCGCTCAAGGTCCACCACCTCCGCCCCGCACCGGGTGCCAAGACGGCGAAGACCCGTGTCGGCCGTGGTGAGGGTTCGAAGGGTAAGACCGCAGGCCGTGGTACCAAGGGAACCGCAGCCCGCTACCAGGTGAAGGCAGGATTTGCCGGCGGCCAGCTGCCGCTGCACATGCGCCTTCCCAAGCTGCGCGGCTTCAAGAACCCGTTCCGCGTCGAGTTCCAGGTCGTGAACCTGGACAAGCTGTCCGAGCTCTACCCGGCCGGCGGCGACGTCACGGTGGAGAGCCTGGTGGCCAACGGTGCCGTCCGCAAGAACCAGCCCGTCAAGGTGCTGGGGACCGGCGAGATCACGGTGGCCGTGAACGTCTCGGCCGACGCGTTCTCCGCATCCGCTGCAGAGAAGATCGCTGCAGCCGGCGGGACCGTCACCGAGCTGTAGGTCATGCGCCTCCCTCTCCCGGCGCGTCCGGGGGAGGGTGGCTGTGATCCGTGGCACTTAGGAACTAGACTTCTGGTGGGCTGGCTCGGCCGGCCCGCCAGGAGTCTTTTTTCGGCTACAGCCACCCATCACCCGCCGGTTCTCGAGCACCGGTGACCAACCGTTAGACTCGGTTGTTGTGTACGGTCCGCGTCAGGACCAACAGACCTTCAGGAGGACGCTTGCTTAGCGCTATTGGCCGGGCATTCCGGACGCCAGACTTGCGGCGCAAGCTGTTGTTCACGCTGGGAATCATCACCATCTTCCGTCTCGGGGCCTTCATCCCCGCTCCGGGCGTCGACTACGGGAACGTCCAGCAGTGCCTGGCTCTCGGTAACACCGAGGGCGGTCTCTACCAGTTCGTCAACCTCTTCAGTGGCGGCGCCCTCCTCCAGGTCTCCATCTTCGCGCTGGGCATCATGCCGTACATCACGGCGAGCATCATCACGCAGCTCCTCCGGGTGGTCATTCCCCGCTTCCAGGAGCTCCACCAGGAAGGCGCCCAGGGCCAGTCCAAGCTGACCCAGTACACGCGCTACCTCACGATCGCGCTCGGCCTGCTGAACGCGACCACCCTCGTCTCGCTCGCACGTTCCGGCGCGCTGCTCGGCAACTGCCCCGTGCCCCTGATCCCGGACGACTCGCTGATCATCATCGTCCTGCTGATCATCACACTGACCGCCGGTACCGGCCTCATCATGTGGATGGGCGAGCTCATCACCGAGAAGGGCGTGGGCAACGGCATGTCGCTGCTCATCTTCACGGCCATCGCCGCAGGCTTCCCCACCTCGCTCGGCGAGATCTTCCGCACCCAGGGCGCCACCGTCTTCGCCTTCGTGCTCGCCATGGGCGTCGTCGTCGTCGCCCTCGTGATCTTCGTGGAGCAGTCGCAGCGCCGCATCCCGGTGCAGTACGCCAAGCGCATGGTCGGTCGCCGTACCCTCGGCGGCAGCAGCACGTACATCCCGATCAAGGTGAACATGGCGGGTGTCATCCCCGTGATCTTCGCGTCCTCGATGCTGTACCTGCCGAGCCTGATCGCCCAGTTCAACACGCCCCAGGACGGCACCGCGCCCGCCGGCTGGGTCAACTGGATCACCACGTACCTCACCAGTGGCGACCACCCCCTCTACATGGCGATGTACTTCCTGCTCATCGTCTTCTTCACCTACTTCTACGTGGCCATCACGTTCAACCCGGACGAGGTGTCCGAGAACATGAAGAAGTACGGCGGATTCATCCCCGGCATCCGCGCCGGCCGGCCGACGGCGGAGTACCTGCAGTACGTGCTCTCCCGCATCACACTGCCGGGTGCCATCTACCTCGGACTCGTGGCGCTGATCCCGCTGATCGCCCTCGTGGCCATCGGAGCCAACCAGAACTTCCCGTTCGGTGGCACGTCGATCCTCATCATGGTCGGTGTGGGGCTCGAGACAGTGAAGCAGATCGACGCCCAGCTCCAGCAGCGTCACTACGAAGGGTTGTTGCGTTGACCAGAATGCTGATCATCGGTCCTCCCGGCTCGGGCAAGGGCACGCAGGCCGCCCGCATCTCGGAGCGCCTCGGGGTCGTCGCCATCTCCACCGGCGACATCTTCCGGGACAACGTCAAGCGTGAGACGCCCCTCGGCGTCGAGGCCAAGACGTACATGGACGCCGGCGACTTCGTCCCGGACAGCGTCACCAACAGCATGGTCCGGGACCGCCTCGCGGCGGACGACGTGCAGGAGGGCTTCCTCCTGGACGGCTACCCGCGCACCGCGGCGCAGGTCGCCGAGCTCGACGACATCCTGCGGGAGAACGACCTCGAACTCGACGTAGTCCTCCAGCTCACGGCCGACGACGAGGAGCTCGTGAAGCGACTCCTCGGGCGTGCCTCGCTCGACGGGCGTACCGACGACAAGGAACAGGTCATCCGCCACCGCCTGGGGCTCTACCACGACCAGACCGAGGCGGTGGTCTCGCGGTACGCAGAGCGCGGCATCGTGACCCAGGTCGACGGCCTCGGGTCGATCGACGAGGTCACCGAACGCGTCATGGCAGCACTCACCGTTCCGAGCTAGGACCCCCTCATGTTCCGCCAGCCCAAGATCGAGTACAAGACCACCAGCCAGATGCTGGTGATGCGCGAGGCCGGGCTGGTGCTGTCCAGGGCCCTCGACGAGACGGTGGCCGCCGCGCGCGTGGGCGTCACGACGGCCCAGCTCAATGACGTGTTCGAGGGCGTCCTCCAGGAGGAGGGTGCGACGTCGAACTTCCTCGGCTACCACGGCTTCCCGGCGAGCATCTGCACCTCCGTCAACCACGAAGTGGTCCACGGCATCCCCGGCGGCTACACGCTGCAGGACGGGGACATCATCTCGATCGACGGCGGCGCCGTCGTGCGTGGCTGGCACTCCGACTCCGCACGCACCGTGATCGTCGGCACCCCGCGGCCGGAGGACGTCCGCCTCTCGGACGTCACCGAGGAGGCGATGTGGCGGGGGATCGCGGCACTGGGGTCCGCCCGCTTCGTCGGCGACATCGGCTCGGCGATCGACGACTACGTGTCCTCCGTCCCCGGGCCGGCCCTCGGGATCCTCGAGGACTACGTAGGGCACGGCATCGGCACGCAGATGCACCAGGCGCCCGACGTGCTCAACTACCGCAGCACCCACCGCGGACCGAAGGTCCGGCCAGGTCTGTGCCTCGCGATCGAGCCCATGCTCGTGCAGGGCGGTCTCGAGACCGCGGTGCTCGACGACGACTGGACCGTCATCACCACCGACGGCAAGCGTGCCTCCCAGTGGGAGCACAGCGTCGCGGTGCACGACGGCGGCATCTGGGTGCTCACGGCACCCGACGGGGGAGCGTCCCGGCTCGGACCCCTCGGCGTCACGCCGGTCCCGCTGGAGAGCTGAACCTCCCAGGACCGCCCATTACAGCCCGGGACGGCCATCCGGCCGGCCCTGATTTAACGATCGACGGACTGTAGCGTAGAGTGATCTGTTGGTTGTCTCTGCTTTCCGTGCCCAAACGGGCCCCGGAGACCTTCCCGCCGAACGAGCTCCGGCTCGTCGCGGGTCCGACGATCAAAACCCAGAACCCGTCCGCCATGCAAGTGGCGGGCATAGACGTTAGCGGAGGATATGGCCAAGAAAGACGGTGTCATTGAGATTGAAGGCACTGTGAACGAGGCGCTGCCCAACGCGATGTTCCGCGTTGAGCTGGCCAACGGTCACATTGTCCTCGCCCACATCTCGGGAAAGATGCGCCAGCACTACATCCGAATCCTTCCTGAGGACCGGGTCGTAGTGGAACTGAGCCCGTACGACCTCACCCGGGGCCGTATCGTCTACCGCTACAAATAAGAATCAACTCGAAGGAAAACCATGAAGGTCAACCCGAGCGTGAAGCGGATCTGCGAGAAGTGCCAGGTGGTTCGCCGCAAAGGCAACGTTCTCGTCATCTGCGAGAACCCGCGCCACAAGCAGCGCCAGGGCTGAGAACCTCTCCTAGAGGCTCTTCCCGCGCGTAGAAGTACATTCAACGGCAGAACAGCGCCCCGTCAGGGGCGTACACCCCCGGCACGGAGGCCGGGGACCGGGACACAGGTCCTGGGGACGTTCTGCTCCATACCTCCGGCAACACCAAAGGAGCACCGCCACCATGGCACGTCTCGCTGGCGTAGACATCCCCCGCGAAAAGCGGGTAGTCATCGCGCTTACCTATATCTACGGCGTGGGCAAGACCCGTGCAGAGAAGACGATCGTCGACACGGGGATCTCCCCGAACACGCGCGTCAAGGACCTCTCCGACGTCGAGCTGGTCCAGCTCCGCGACTACATCGAAGGCAACTTCAAGGTCGAGGGTGACCTCCGCCGTGAGGTCGCCGCCGACATCCGCCGCAAGGTGGAGATCGGCAGCTACGAAGGCATCCGGCACCGCCGCGGCCTTCCCGTACGCGGACAGCGTACGAAGACGAACGCCCGTACCCGCAAGGGCCCGAAGCGTACGGTCGCAGGCAAGAAGAAGGTCGGACGCTAGATCCCCACTGGCTCCCTAACGTGACTCGCTAGCGCTCGTCACGCCAGGGGACCCTCGCCAGCGGAGGCCCCTGTTCGTGGGACTCCCGTGGGATTCGATCCGAATCAATGCTTTACCCAATACCTTCGTAGGAGAAGTAATGCCCCCCAAGACTCGTGGAGCGGTCCGTAAGCCGCGTCGCAAGGACAAGAAGAACATCGCGCTCGGTCAGGCGCACATCAAGAGCACCTTCAACAACACCATCGTGTCCATCACGGACCCGAGCGGTGCGGTCATCTCCTGGGCCTCGGCCGGCGAGGTCGGCTTCAAGGGCTCACGCAAGTCCACCCCGTTCGCCGCGCAGATGGCCGCCGAGGCCGCTGCGAAGCGCGCACAGGAGCACGGCGTCAAGAAGGTCGACGTCTTCGTGAAGGGCCCGGGTTCGGGCCGCGAGACCGCCATCCGCTCGCTGCAGGCCACGGGCCTCGAGGTCGGATCCATCTCGGACGTCACCCCGAGCGCTCACAACGGCTGCCGCCCGCCGAAGCGTCGCCGCGTCTAACGAAGCGAGCCGTCACCGTGCCGCCCTGCAGGAACCCACGTGGTCCGGCAGGGCGGTTCGGTGCCGTCCCAGCAGTTTTGCCGGCTGACCCGCAGTCCCGCCCATTTCGAAGCGTCATATAGCGGATGCTTCCTGAAAGGATATGTAAGTGCTTATTGCACAGCGCCCCACCCTGACTGAAGAAGTAGTCGCCGACAACCGCTCGCGGTTCGTCATCGAGCCCCTCGAGCCCGGTTTCGGCTACACCCTCGGCAACTCGCTCCGCCGCACGCTCCTGTCCTCCATCCCGGGTGCGGCCGTCACGAGCATCCGCATCGACGGCGTCCTGCACGAATTCACCACGGTTCCCGGGGTGAAGGAGGATGTCACCGAGATCATCCTGAACATCAAGAACCTCGCCGTCTCCTCGGAGCACGACGAGCCCGTCGTCGCCTACCTGCGCAAGCAGGGACCCGGCGTCGTCACGGCCGCTGACATCGCGCCTCCCGCAGGCGTCGAGTTCCACAACCCGGACCTCCACATCGCGACCCTCAACTCGAAGGGCAAGTTCGAGCTCGAGCTGACCATCGAGCGTGGACGCGGTTACGTGTCGGCGTCGCAGAACAAGTCCGGCGACTCGGAGATCGGCCGCATCCCGGTCGACTCCATCTACTCGCCGGTCCTCAAGGTCACCTTCCGCGTCGAAGCCACTCGTGTGGAGCAGCGCACCGACTTCGACAAGCTGATCGTCGACGTCGAGACGAAGGACGCCATCGCCCCGCGCGACGCCGTCGCGTCCGCCGGCACCACCCTGGTGGAGCTGTTCGGTCTGGCCCGCGAACTGAACACCGCGGCCGAGGGCATCGAGATCGGCCCGTCGCCGACGGACGCAGCACTCGCTGCCGACATGGCGCTGCCGATCGAGGACCTCGAACTCACGGTCCGCTCGTACAACTGCCTCAAGCGTGAGGGCATCCACTCCGTGGGTGAACTCGTCGCGCGCTCCGAGGCTGACCTGATGGACATCCGCAACTTCGGTGCGAAGTCCATCGACGAGGTCAAGGCGAAGCTCGTGGAGCTCGGTCTGTCCCTGAAGGATTCCCCTCCAGGCTTCGACCTTGCCGCCCGCGCTGCCGCCATCGAAGAGGACGACGTCGTCTACGGCGACGAAGAGCTCTAACACGCTACCTGTCCGCCCGCCGCGCCCATTGCGGCGGGCGGACCCCCTAATGAGGAGAAAGAACCATGCCCACACCCACTAAGGGCCCACGTCTCGGAGGCGGTCCGGCGCACGAACGCCTGATGCTCGCCAACCTGGCCGCCTCACTGTTCGAGCACAAGCGCATCACCACCACGGTGACGAAGGCCAAGCGCCTCCGGCCCTACGCCGAGCGCCTGGTGACCTTCGCGAAGAAGGGCGACCTCGCGTCGCGCCGTCGCGTCCTCGCCGTCATCAGCAACAAGAGCATCGTCCACGAGCTGTTCACGGACATCGCTCCCGCCGTCGCCAACCGCGAGGGTGGCTACACCCGCATCACGAAGATCGGCAACCGCAAGGGCGACAACGCCCCCATGGCCGTCATCGAACTGGTGCTGGAGCCCATGTCCGCCAAGCAGTCCGTGGTCGCCGAGGCCGAGCGCGCAGCATCGGGCCCCGCCGCTGCAGCAGCACCGGCATCGCCCGAGTCCGACGCAGTCGATTCCGTCGACTCCGTGGACTCGGTGGATTCCGTGGACTCGGTGGATTCCGCCGAGTCGGCCGAATCGGCTGAGTCCGCGGCTTCCGCCGACGAGGTCGCAGCCGAGGACACCACGGTCGACGCCGAAGCCGGCGTCGCCGATGAGGTCGTCGTCGTCGAGGGCACCGTCGAGGACGAGAAGAAGTAATTCTTCCCTCGCCACGCACACCATGATCACCCAGGAGCCCGCCGTCCCCCCGAGGGACGGCGGGCTCCTGCGTGTCCGGCTGGACATCGCGTACGACGGCTCCCTGTTCTCGGGCTGGGCCCTGCAGCCCGGGCTCATCACCGTGCAGGGCGTCCTCGAGGGCGCGCTCTTCACGCTCCTGCGTCGGCAGGTGCGCCTGACCGTCGGGGGACGGACCGACGCCGGCGTCCACGCCCGCGGTCAGGTGGCGCATATCGACCTCACACCGGCCGAGTGGCACGCGATGGCGAGAGGGCGCGACGTCGACCCCGCCGACGCCTTCCTCCGACGGCTCACCGGTACCATCAACCGCGAGCTGACGGACGGCGTCACAGGGCGAGGACGCTCCGTCAGGAACTCCGTGCCCGCCGTGGTCGTCCGCTCCGCCACGCAGGCGCCGGACGGGTTCGACGCACGCTTCTCCGCACTCTGGCGCCGCTACAGCTACGCCATCGCGGATACGGCGACCGGACAGGACCCGTTGCGCCGACACACCACCCTCTGGCACCCGGCACCGTTGGACGTCGCGCTGCTCAACGAGGGCGCGGGGCACCTGCTGGGCATGCAGGACTTCGCCGCGTTCTGCAAGCCTCGCGAAGGGTCCACCACCATCCGCGAGCTGCAGCGGTACGAGTTCACCCGCGGGCACGACGGCGTGATCACCGCGACCGTGCAGGCCGACGCCTTCTGCCACAACATGGTGCGCGCCCTCATCGGATCGACGCTGCGGGTCGGTTCGGGCGAGATGCCGCCCGGTTGGCTCGCCGAACGACTGGCCGCCCGGCTCAAGGATGCACGGTCCGTCCTCGCCGCACCGCATCCCCTCGTCCTCGAGGAGATCGCCTACCCCGGGAACGGGGAGCTCGCCGCCCGCGCCGACCTGACCCGCTCCCGCCGGACGGTGGACCACCTCGCCGTCCCCGACACGCGCGCGGCCCGGTCGCCGGAGGACGCCTCGGTGTCGCCGCTCGAGGGATCCTCGGGCCACCCGGAGGCCTAGGCCCCACGCCGCCCGGGCAGGGGCGTCAGCCCAGCAGAACCAGGCTCGCGAAGGCGGCAAGCAGCATGCCGGGGCCGAACGGGAACGTCGAGCCGCGCGAGCCGCGGCGCAGCAGGAGGACCGCGATACCGGCCACGCCACCGAGCAGGAACCCGCCCAGCAGGGTCCCGAGCCACGCGGCGGCCCCTGCCCAACCACCGATCAGGCCGAGCACGGCCGCGAGCTTCACATCGCCCATGCCCATGCCCGCGGGGGAGATGAGGGCCAGGAGGAAGTACACGGTGAACAGGGTCGCGCTGCCGGCCGCCGCACCGAGCAGCCCGCTCCAGTCGCCGGTCCCGAGCGCCGCGACGAGCAGTACCGGAACGGTGACGGCGGTGAACCGCAGCAGCATGGCGTTCGGCAGCAGCTTGGACTGCAGGTCGACGGCGCCCAGCACCACGCCGAACGCCGCGAGGACGGCCACGAGCGGGCCGTTCCAGGCTTCATCGGCCACCGCACTCCCTGCGCCTGCCAGGAGGCCGGCGAGCACCGTGAGCGGCACGCGCCAGGAGGGCGGCAGCACCGTGCGGGGATCCTTCTGCGGCAGGGAGAAGAGGGCGTAGGCGAGGGCCGCGGCGAGGACGCCGACCGCGAGGCTCAGGAGCATCTAGACGGACTCGCCGATCGAGTCCTGCGGCACGCGGCCCACCTCGCCGTTCACGGGCAGGGTCACCGTGAAGCGGCTGCCCTTGCCCGGCTCACTGACGCAGGAGATCGACCCGCCGTGGCTCTCGACGATGGACTTGGTGATCGCCAGCCCGAGACCTGCACCGTCGATGGCGGCGTGGCGGGCCGATGGCGTGCGGTAGAAGCGGGAGAAGACCTGCCGGGCTTCCTGTTCGGTCATGCCCATGCCCCTGTCCTCGACGTGCAGGGCGATCTCGGACTCCGACTCCTCCGCGCGGATTGTCACCACACCGCCGCCGGGGGAGTACTTGATGGCGTTGGAGAGCAGGTTGTCGAGCACCTGCGAGATCCGGAGGGGATCGATGAGCGTCCAGAGGGGATTCTGGGCGTCGGTCTTCAGCTTCACGCCGTTCTTCTGGGCCCGGAGCCTGTTGGACCGCACGCTCATCTCGATCAGCGCCGCGAGGTCCACGGGTCGGGGGTGCACCCGGACGCGGTCACCGGCGGTCGAGAGGAGGTCGGCGACGAGGTGGAGCACGCGCTCGGCATTGCGGCCGGCGACGTCGATGTACCCGCTGAGGTGGCTCGGCAGCCGATGCTCGTCCTCGAGCACCAGTTCGAGGTACCCGAGCACCGAGGTCAGCGGGGCGTGGAACTCGTGGGAGATGTTCGAGATGAAGGTGTCCTTCGCGGAGACGGCCTCCACGAGTTCCGTGACGTCGCTGCAGGCGATCAGCGCGCCGGCGATCCTGCCATCGGCGTTCTTGATGGGCCGTGCGGCTGTCGAGAGGGCACGCTGCGCGTCGCCGTCGCCCACCCAGATGAGCTCGTCGGCGAAGGTCTCGCCGGTGAGGGCACGGTAGACGGGCTGCCTGTCGACCGGCAGCGGCGTCACGCGGTCCGCGCCGAAGAACAGGCCGCCGTGGGCGTCGTCGTGGTCGGACAGCCGGTTGAACAGCTCCTGCTGGCGGTTCGTCAGCGTGGTGTTGCCGTGGGCGTCGACGGCGGTCAGGCCGACGTCGACGGTGTTGAGGATCGCCGTGAGGACACGCTCGCGGTCGATGGCCGCACGCAGGAGTTCGTTGAGCTCGCGGTCCTTGCGCTCGATCTCGACCTCGCGGGCCCGTGCGCCGGCGTTCGTCACGCGGATGGTGACGGCGATGCACAGCATCACGATCGGCAGCAGCAGCAGGCCCAGGTAGGACCGCAGGTGGGCCGGATCGAAGGAACCGAGCACCGGCCAGGACGTGACGAGCAGCGAACCGAGCACCGTGAGCGGCAGCGAGGCCCAGGGGGACAGCGAGGAGCGCATCAGCCACAGGACGGGGAAGACCACCAGGACGCCGAGGGCGGGCTGCGTCTCCATCGCGCCGGCACGGACCAGGGCGATCGCGACGAAGTCGAGGATCGGGACGATGAGCAGGCTTCCTCGCGGCAGTTCACGCCACGGGACGATGACCGAGAGCGCCAGGAGCACCAGGATCATCGAGAAGCCGAGGTCGAACGTGGGGTCGGTCACCAGGCCGGGTCGAAGAAGGGGTGCCGTCACGCCGATGACGACGACGATCAGGGTCAGGGGGATCTGGCAGAGCACCACGGAGCGGCCGATGCTCACTTTCGAGGCGACCGCGCGCAGCCGCGCGGCACCGGCATCCCTAGGCACGCACTTTCCGGGGAAAGAGGAGGAACTGCATGATGAAGAACTTTCCGACGCTGAGACCTACGTACTGCTCCCATTATGTAGCCCGGCCCGCGTTTTGGAATGCAAGCCGACGCGATTATCTGTCCGGGCAATGCACAATGGGAATCATGAGGAGTCGGAAAGATTGCAGTGCAGGTCAGAGGGGGGTCGGTGGCGAATGAGTGATCCGGGCGTGGCAGTGGTCATCGAGGACGACCCCGATGTGCGGAACCTCGTGGCGGCCGTCCTCAAGCAGTCGGGATTCGTCGTCCATGTGGCGCCGGCCGGGAGGGCAGGCGTCGATCTGGTCCGGGCCCATGACGCGGCGGTAGTCACCGTCGATGTCGGGCTCCCCGATATCGACGGTTACGAGGTGCTGCGGCGTATCCGTGCATTCAGCACCTGCTATGTGGTGATGCTGACCTCGCGGGGCGACGAACTGGATACCCTCACTGCCCTGCAGTCGGGAGCCGACGACTACCTCACGAAGCCGTTCCGGCCGCGGGAGCTGCGGGCGCGGATTGCCGCGATGCTGCGCCGTCCGCGTGTTGCCCCGAACCAGGTGCCAGGGGTCCCCGTGCCTGCTGCGGTAGTGACTCCGGCAGAGCCCGCTGCGCCGGTTGTGCCCGTTGCGCAGCCCGCCGTCGTCGAGCACAACGGCCTCGCCCTTAATGCGGCCGCCCGCACCGTGGTGCTGGACGGGCGTGACCTGCCGCTCACCAGGAGCGAGTTCGACCTGCTCAACGAGATGCTCAAGAGCAACGGTGCAGTGAGGACCAAGGCGGATCTGGTGCGCGTGGTCCGGGGGGACTACTACGACGAGGACACCTACATCAGCGACTCGGACGAGCGCGCCATCGAAGTGCACATCGGCAATCTGCGCCGGAAGCTGGACGAGGACCCGAAGAACCCGCGCTGGCTGCAGACGGTACGCGGTGTCGGCTACAGGCTCACGTCCACCCGTTCCTGACGTCGAACAACTCCTGACGGCCTGTTTCGGCCTGTTTCGCCGGCAGCGTCAGGCGGATGCCAGGTAGCGCGCCTCGATTTCGAGGATGGTGTCCAGTCCGCAGCGTTCGATGCCGGGCAGGGCCCTGAAGGCGGTGTCGAGGTCGGAGGAGGCCACCGCGGTCTCGAAGTCCGCGGCGAGGGCGGAGAGCCGTGAGGCTCCGATCATGGCGGAGGAGTTGCGGAGGCTGAGGGCGGCGTCGAGGGCTGCGGGGACGTCGCGGTTGCTGACGGAACTCTCGAGCCGGAGGAGTCGGTCCTCGAACCCGGTGATGTAGTCGCGTGCGAAGGCGCGGGCCGGTTGGGCGTCGTTCAGCTGCCGCTCGAGGTGGGACAGGACGGCCAGGTCCAGCAGCGGGAGACTCTTCGGGGCACTATTTGACGGCACTCCCTCAGGCTACGACCGGGATCTGACGGTTCGCCGTGAAGTCGGGCGATGCTGAGCGAGAAATGCGGAAGCGCTGATCCGGATGCGTATCCTGAGTCCCCGCTCACTGGCCGGCGAACGTATCGATCACGTTGAGCACGGCAGGTCCGAGGATCACGATGAACAGCACGGGAAAAATGAACAACAGCAGGGGGAACAATACGGCGACGGGCAATTTCATCGCCTTCTCCTCGGCCCGCTGGCGGCGCTTCACACGCATCACTTTGGCCTGCGTCCGCAGGACCCCCGAAAGGGCGATGCCGTAGGCGTCGGCCTGGACGATGGCCTTCACGAAACTGCGCAGCTCCGGGATGGTGCTCCGCTCGGCCATAGCGAGATACGCTTCGCGCCTGCTGCGGCCCACCTGCATGTCCTGCAAGGTCCGCACGAGTTCCTCGGCGAGCGGACCCTTGCCGGTCTCACCCGCACGTTGCATCGCACTTTCGAACCCGAGGCCAGCCTCGACGGAGATCAGCATCTGGTCGAGGGTGTTCGCGAGTTCCAGTGCCATGGCGTTCTGTCGTTCCTGGCCCTTGCTGTAGAGCAGGAGGTCCGGCACGAAGTACCCCAGCACCGTGATGAAGATGGACACCAGCACGAAGAGCCTGCTCGGATTGGCCTGCAGCAGGAGCAAGCCGGCCAGGCCACCGGCGAGGCCCAGAAGAGGCTTGGCGGTGAGCACCTTCGCGAGGGGCATGGATACTGGGCGTCCGGCGAGGCTCAGCAGGCGATCGAGCTTCGCGATGTAGGCGTCCGGGGTGAGCCGACGACCGAGCTGCAGCAGGGGGTTCCGGCGCTCTATGGCGGCAGCGGTCAGCCCCATGCCCTGGCTCAGGTTGTGCTGCACCGTCCGTCGCACCTTCGTGTCCGAGGTGAGGAGAGACCAGGTGAAGTAGCCGATTGGAGCGGTGGTCAGGAGCAGTGAGGCGAGCAGGATCGGGTCCACGTTGTCCTCCTCAGAATTTCAGGTCGATGATCTTGCGGAGCCACAGCCCGCCGATGGTCATCATGACGGCAGCACCGCCGAGCATGACCCAGCCGAGCGGCTTGGTGAAGAGCGGATCCACGTACCCGGGGCTGATGACGGTCAGGATGAGCGCGATGCCGAAAGGCAGGGCCGCGAGGATGTAGGCGGAGAACTTGCCCTCCGCTGCGAGGGCTTTGATGTGGCCCTTGATCTCGCTGCGCTCGCGGATGGTGTGGCCCACCTGGTCGAGCACGTCGGCGAGATCGCCACCGACCTCCCGGTTGATCTGGATGGCCTGGGCGATCCAGGCGAAGTCCTCGTTCTGCATTCTCTGCGAGGTATCGAGGAGCGAGGCGAGGAGGTCCTTGCCGAGGCTCGTCTCGGCGACGATCCTGCGCATCTCCTCGGACGTCGGGCTGTCGGCCTCGGTCGCGGCGGCGTCGATGGCCCGCAGGATGCTGTGGCCCGCCCGCAGGCCGCCGGTGAGCAGCTGCAGGGTATCCCCGAGCTGTGCGTCGAAGCGGCGGCGCCTTCGTCCGGTGAGGAAGGAGACCGCCAGGTGCGCGACGGCGGGGGAGAGCAGAAGCAGGAGGACGCCGATGACGGGTGCGAGCAGGGCCCAGCCGAGCAGGAGACCGGTGACACCGGCGAGGATGACGAGCAGGTAGACCTCGGCCTGGCTCAGCTTCACACCTGCGGTCTCCAGGACCTGCTGGTTCAGGAAGCGCATCGGACGGCGCTGCAGGTAGCGGTCCATCGCCCGCCCGACTGCTCCCGCGAAGCGCGAGAGCTGCGAGTCCGGCTGGTCCACCGGCGGTCGGCGACGATCGAGCGGCACGGGTGACTGCAGTGGCCTCAGTGCAATAAGGGCGAGCACGATGGCGCCGATGACGAGCGCGAGCCCGGCAAGGAGGAGGACGGTCATGCGGCTATCGCCCGCGCGGGGGGACGGACCCGAAAACGGCGGGGGAAACCGTGATGCCCATGTCCTCGAACCGCTCCATGAAGCGGGGACGGATGCCCGTGGGGACGGGTTTGCCGAGGAAACGGCCCTTGTGGTCCATGCCCGCCGAGTAGTCGAAGACGAAGGCGTCCTGGAGGGTGACGACGTCGCCCTCCATACCCTGTACCTCGGTGACATGCGTGATGCGGCGGCTTCCGTCCCGGAGCCGCGAGATCTGGACCACGAGGTTGACGGCGGACGCCAGCTGTTCGCGGATGGCGCGCAGGGGCAGGTCCATACCGGCCATGAGCACGAGGGTCTCGAGCCGGGCGACGGCGTCGCGCGGCGAGTTGGCGTGGACGGTCGAGAGCGAGCCGTCGTGCCCGGTGTTCATGGCCTGCAGCATGTCGAGCGATTCGCCGCCGCGCACCTCGCCGATGACGATCCGGTCGGGCCGCATACGCAGCGAGTTCCGGACGAGGTCGCGGATGGTCACGGCACCCTTGCCCTCGGTGTTCGGGGGGCGGCTCTCGAGGCGGACGACGTGCTGCTGCTGGATCTGGAGTTCAACCGCGTCCTCGATGGTGACGATGCGTTCGTCGTCGGGCAGGAAGGACGAGAGCACGTTGAGCAGCGTGGTCTTCCCGGTACCGGTTCCGCCCGAGACGATGATGTTGAGCTTCGCCTTGACGCACGCGTCCAGCAGTTCGGCCATCTCCGGCGTCAGGGTCCCGAAATCGATGAGGTTCTGGACGGTGAGGGGTACCTTGCTGAACTTTCGGATGGTCAGGGAGGAGCCATTGACGGCCAGCGGTGGGATGACGGCATTCACGCGCGAACCGTCCTCGAGCCGGGCGTCGACGAAAGGCGACGACTCGTCGATGCGCCGGCCCACCTTGGAGACGATGCGCTCGATGACGCGCCGCAGGTGCTCCTCGGAACTGAATCGCGATTCGCTCAGCGTCAGGCGGCCCTTCTGCTCCACGTAGATCTGGTCCATGCGATTGACCATGATCTCGGTGATCGTCGCGTCGTCGAGGAGACGCTGCAGCGGACCGAGGCCGAGGACGTCGTCGGCCACATCCTGGATGAGGCGGCGCCGTTCGTCCGGACTCAGCGGCACCTGTTCGGCGTCGATGATCTGGCTCAGCTCCTCGCGGGCCACTGCCTTGAGGTCGTCTTCGCTGATCGAGGTGTCGCTCGCGCGGACGCCCATGCGCTCGAAGAGGGCCGAAGCGGCACGTTGCTTGAGGCCCGCGAAGACATCCAGTCTGCCGGCGCCGGGCTTGATAGGGGCTTCTCGTACGACGGCGGGAGCCAGCGTGGGCGGGCGGCTCTCCTCGGGCGTCGCTACCGGAGTGGCGGGCTCGACGCCGGTGGCGGCGGAGGGCAGGGCCGCCGCCTGAATACGTGCGGACAACTTCATCGGACGACGACCCGGCGGTGGGTCTTCCGCTGCGTTGCGGCGCGCCATGCATGGTCGAAGCGCTTGACGAGCTCGTTGAGGCTCGTCGTCGCGGGGTCTCGGACCTTGTCCTGCAGGAGTGGGACCCCGCGGTTCGTCGCCAGCGTGATGGCGCGGGATCGGGGGATCGACACGTCGACGGGAGCGGCGAGGGTCGCCTCGATGTCCTGGACGGAGAGTCCGGTCTTCGTGTCCGCGAAGTTGAGGACCACATGGCGTGTCTCGGGGAGGAGGTTGAGCTTGTTCAGGACGTCGAGTCCGGAGCGCAGGCCGCGGACGCTCGGCACGTCCATGCCCGTGACCCAGACGGCGTCGGTGCACTGTTCCAATGCGGCGAGGCTGGGTTCGGTGAGACCGGGCCCGGTGTCGACGACGACGTAGCGGAACTCGAGCGCGAGCTGCTGGATGAGGCGTGTGATCTGCTCGGAGGAGATGCGGTCGGCGTCGGCCGGGTTGCGCGGGCCGCAGAGGGCGTAGATGCCTGACGGGTGTGCCGTGAGGAACGCCTTGAGGACCATCGAGTCCTGTGTCGCGGCGCCCGTGACGGCGTCGAGGACCGAGTATTCGGGGTTGAGGTACAGCCCTGTCGCGACATCGCCGAACTGCAGGTCGAGGTCGACGATGACGACGCTCATCGGAGCGATGCGACCCAGCCCCACCGCGAGGTTGGTGGCAATGGTCGTCTTGCCGACTCCGCCTTTCGGCGAGAAGACGCCGATCACCAAGCCGCTCTGCTGCTCGCGGGGAGTCTGGGACTCCGTGCGGCGGCGGGTCGCGAACGCCTGGCAGGCGCGCTCGAGTTGCACGCGGATGCTGGGCACGTCGGCCAGAGGGCTGAGGATGTCGCGCACACCGGCCCGCATGGCCTGGAGGGCTATGTCGGGGTGGTCGTCGTGGACGAGCACCACGCTGATCTCGGGGAACGTCACGTCCACGATGATGGCGAGCCGGAGCGCGTCCTCGATGGCGACGCCGGGACCGAAGACCAGGACCTCCGGCCGCTCGAGGGCGAGCTGGTCGAGCACGGCGTCCGTATCACCGTCCAGGACACTGGAGGGCAGGCTCTTGACGTGGCCCTGCAGTCCGCCGGCGATGGCGAGCCGCATCTTCTGTTCGAAGTCGGAGCTCGGGGTGATCAGGACGAATCGACTCATCGGTAGAGCTCCTTGTTCTCGACGACCGGAGAGTCGCCCTCGACGGTCGCTTCTGTTTCCTTGCTCAGCCAGAGGGTGGCGTTCTGGTTGGCGTGCACGAGCCGCGTGGCCTGCGCGGTGTCGACCGCCACGGTGAGCATCAGGGATCCACTCGGGAGGGCCTCGGCCTCCGCGCGTGCCTGGGCCTCGGGGTCGGCTGCGGGATCGGCGGCGACGGCGGTGGGTGCGCGTTGGACCGACGTCACGAGGACCTTGTGAAGGGCGAGCTTCGTCGTGGGGACATCCGGCGCCTCCTCGAGGCCTCCGCTCTCCAGGGAGATGAAGATCCCGACGGTGTCGCCCGGTGCGACCTTCCCACCCACAGCGCGGTCGGGTTCGATCGTGAACGACACTTCCTGCAGGCCCTCGGGCACCTCGACACTGCCGCTCACCGCGACCTCGTCCGGGTCCACGAGCCGCTCCGTGAGCAGCTGCTCGCCAGGCATGAGCTCCACGGTGGTGACCTTCCCGGTGGATGCATCGAGGTCCTTGAGCGCGGTGGCGCCGACGGCGGTGGCCGGCAGCTGCTGCGTGGTGAGGAAGGGCATGAGCTCTTCCGTCGGCGTACCGGCTGGAACAGCGGTCGCGACGACGAGGACGTCGACAGGGTTGAGGCCCTCGACGGCGCGTGCTTCGGCGCCCTGCGCGTAGCCGTAGAGCATCATCGCCCCGACGAGGGCGAGCACGACGGCGGCGACGCCGGCCAGGAGACGGGATTTCATGGTGTTGCTTCCTCAAGGGTGAGTTTGACGCCTGTTGCGCCGTAAGTCGTCGGGCCGCCGAGTTCGACGGCGTCCAAGGCTACATAGCGAATGAAACGGCCGATGAAGCCGCGATCGCTGTTGTTGTACTTGTTGTCCTTGAAGTGCGTAGCGGCGTCATCGAGCATGTATTCGTGTCCCTGAAAGTTCCAACCTCGGATATCAATGGCAGCAAAGGCAACAATTCGGAACTTGCCACTGGTGCCGGTGCCGGACGTGTCATCGAAAACAGGGAAGAGTTGTACAAGTTTTTCTCCTGCAGCCAGTTTTGCCTTCCACTGCTCGAGACGTGGTCCGCAACCGGCCTTGAGGTTGCTGCCCGTGTCCGAGGTCACCCATGGTGTGCTCAGCGAGACTGTCGCCTGGCAGGAGCCGGAGGTGTCCTGGATGAGCCAGCCGAAGCCACCCGGGATCTCATGACCGGACGATGTTCCATGGCAGGTCTTGCTCGTTTCACCGATGCCGTGGGACATCAGGAACTGGAGAGCGCCGTCCGCAGTTTGAGTCGAATCGATTTCGCATTTCGAGAAGGTGATGGAGAAAGGCGCCTCGACCTTCGAAGGACCGCCCCAGGCTGCGGAGGCGGTCGCTGTGACGTCAGCGGAAGCTATTCCCAGCGCGTTGGCGAACAGCAGGCTGACGTGATTGGCGCCGCTCCCGGCCTCCCGTGCCCCGGCCTCGACCGTCACGCGGCCGGCGGTCTTGTTAAGGGTGGTAGCCCTGATCCCGCTCGTGGCATCGAGGGCGTTCCCGTCGGTCATGGTGCGAGCCAGAGAGGTATTCACCGCACAGTCGGGATCAGCCAGACTCTTCGCGCACTTCTGCGCTGTGGCGAGCGCTGCGGCGTCGGCACCGTTCTGTAACTGGGCCTTCTCTGACACAAGCATCCCGACGTCGATCGCCAGGGCCGCGAAACCGAGAAGCACGACCATGAGGAGGGCCACGAGGACGGACACGGCACCGCGTTCATCCTTGCGCGACCGCCTCAACCGCCGCACAGCATGGCTCCCTTGGCTGTCATTGGGAACGGCCCCGCAATCTTGGTCAGCGTGCTCAAGGTATAGGTGATGGTGACGGTGGCCGTAACGCCGGACGGGCAGGGATCTGCGGCTGTTGCTCCGGGAACCGAGATGGCGATGTCCGACGTCTCCAGAGCCGGCGCCAAGGTGCCGGCTGCGGCGATGGCGGCGGAACTGGCCTTTGTCATGTCCTTCGAGATGGACATGACTCGGACACTCTCGCGTGCCGCGTTGGTCAGCATCACCTGTGTATTGAAAGCGCGGCCGAACTCCATGATTCCTAGTAAGAGGAGGATGAGTAGCGGCAGAACAAGAGCCATCTCGACAGCAACTGCTCCGCGACTCTTGTCGTCGGTCATAGAGCACCTCACGGCCTAAGCGATCTCTAAACGAGAGGACGCGCCGCCCTACCCGGCCGCGCGTCCCGTCGGACTATTCGTTACTTGCTGCAGGTGCCTGCCGCGGGGCCCCCGGGGGTCGCGGCGGCAGTCGAAAGGGTCCCACCTTTCATTGAGCAGGCAGTTGTTTCGAAGGAGGTTTTCAGGCCCCCACCGAGCAGCGTTACGGCCGCGATGATGACGACGGCGATGAGGGCGACCATGATGCCGTACTCGACGGCGGTGGCGCCGTCTTCCTTGCGGACCAGGCGGGGGAGGATGTGCATCCGGGTGTTCGAGACGAGGAACATGATGAGACTCCTGAGTGGACGGTGCGACTGGCCCAGCGCCAGCACTGCCAGAAAATTAGCAACCCCCGGCCACGCGAGACCGTCCCTGCCCTGATCCTGATCCAACGCTCGCACTACTGCACTGTCCTTGCGCAGAATCTGCGCTCAGGCTGCCCTTAGCCTCGATTCCGCCGGCTGAGCTGTCCGATCCCTGTGGAACGCGCAGACAGGCGTGCCGGCCTGAACGACCAACTGCGGTGCCACCACGGATGAATCCGCCGACGACGAGCACAACACGCCCGATCAGCGTTGCCGACAGGATCGCGAGGTCCGGCGACAGCACGGGGAGGAAGCCACGCCCATCCGGCAGTTCCACGGGTTCCGGCTCATTTTGACCCATGGCAGCGCGGCACGCTATCCTTGGAAGTCGTTGTGCGTATCCCTTCTCGATACGTCTGCGCCTTACGGAGCGGTTCAGTTGCAGAACCACCTGGCCCGGAGGCGGAGCCGAGATTCACGGGATGACTGGTCGTATTTCAGCCCTCACCTGAAGTTCCGGTAGCGCATGAATAAGCTGAGCCCGCGGGCACGGAGATCTCCGTGGATGCGGGCGACACCGAAATAGAAACGAAGGCCATAACCGTGCGTACGTACACCCCGAAGCCAGGCGACATCAACCGCCAGTGGCACGTAATCGATGCAACCGACGTCGTCCTCGGCCGTCTTGCCAGCCAGACCGCAATCCTGCTCCGCGGTAAGCACAAGCCGACCTTCGCTCCCCACATGGACATGGGCGATTTCGTCATCATCATCAACGCCGAGAAGGTGGCCCTCACCGGCTCCAAGCTCGAGCAGAAGCGCGCCTACCGCCACTCGGGCTACCCGGGCGGCCTGAAGTCGACCAGCTACGTGGAACTCCTGGACAAGAACCCGGAGCGCGCAGTCGAGAAGGCTATCCGCGGCATGCTTCCCAAGAACTCGCTCGCCGCCCAGCAGATCGGCAAGCTGAAGGTCTACCGCGGCGCCGAGCACCCCCACGCCGCGCAGCAGCCCCAGACGTTCGAAATCACCCAGGTCGCCCAGTAGTCCTGGCCACCAGTACTAAGAAATCACTTCAAGGAGAACCGTGGCTCAGAACACTGAAGAGCTGAATGAACCGACTGAGGAGCTCACGAGCTACACCTCAGAGTCCACCGAAGGTGGCGAGACGGCCGTCAAGGAGCGTCCCGCGCTGACCGTCGGCGGCGGAGCCGTAGGACGCCGCAAGGAAGCTGTCGCCCGCGTGCGCCTCGTCCCCGGCACCGGCAAGTGGATCGTCAACGGGCGCGAGCTCGCCGACTACTTCCCGAACAAGCTGCACCAGCAGGAAGTCAACGACCCCTTCAAGCTCCTCGAGCTCGACGGCGCCTACGACGTCATCGCCCGTATCCACGGTGGTGGACCCTCCGGCCAGGCCGGTGCCCTCCGCCTCGGTGTGGCGCGCACGCTGAACGAGATCGACCGCGAGAACAACCGCCCCGCCCTCAAGAAGGCGGGCTTCCTGACCCGTGACGCCCGCGTCATCGAGCGCAAGAAGGCCGGTCTCAAGAAGGCACGCAAGGCGCCTCAGTACTCCAAGCGCTAGATCCTGCCTACCCCGGGACCCAGATCCCTTCGGGGCAGGACAAGTTTCAATGCCCGTCCGGGCTTCCGGACGGGCATTGTGCTTTAACCTCATTAGTAACACCAGTAGCGGTTTTCTGTTCCTCACCTAGGATGATCAACGATGAGCAAGTTATTCGGCACCGACGGCGTGCGCGGCCTGGCCAACGGCCTGATCACGGCCGAACTGTCCCTGCAGCTGGCCCAGGCGGCCGCTGTCGTCCTCGGCCATAACGCCGTCGAGGGCGGACGCCGCCCCACCGCGGTGATCGCCCGTGACCCCCGTATCAGCGGCGAGTTCATCGCGGCTGCCGTCGAGGCCGGTCTGGCGAGTTCCGGTGTGGACGTGTTCGACGCAGGTGTGCTGCCCACGCCTGCTGCTGCCTTCCTCGTGGCCGACCTCGACGCCGACTTCGGCGTCATGATCTCCGCCTCCCACAACGCGGCGCCCGACAACGGCATCAAGTTCCTCGCCCGCGGCGGCAACAAACTCAGCGACGCCCTCGAGGACGCCATCGAGGCCGAGATGGCCAACCCCGTGCGCCGTCCGGTGGCCGGCGACGTGGGACGTATCCAGCGCTTCGCCGACGCCGAGGACCGCTACGTGGTCCACCTGCTCCAAACCCTGCCGAACCGGCTCGATGGGCTGAAGGTCGTCATCGACTGTGCCCACGGAGCCGCCAGCGGCTGCTCACCCGAGGTCTTCCGGAACGCCGGTGCGGACATCGTGGTCATCGGCGCCACTCCCGACGGCGTCAACATCAACGACGGCTACGGCTCCACACACCTCGAGAAGCTGCAGACGGCCGTCGTCGAGCACGGTGCCGATCTCGGCATCGCACACGACGGCGACGCCGACCGCTGCCTCGCCGTGGACCACGAGGGCACCGTGGTGGACGGAGACCAGATCATGGCCGTCATGGCGCTTGCCATGCGGGACGCCGGGAAGCTCAGGGAGGACACGCTCGTTGCCACCGTGATGAGCAACCTCGGACTGAAGCTCGCCCTGCGTGACGCCGGCATCACCATCAAGGAGACCGCAGTGGGCGACCGCTACGTCCTCGAGGGGATGCGCGACGGCGACTACAGCCTCGGCGGCGAGCAGTCCGGCCACGTGATCTTCGCCGAGCACGCCACCACTGGTGACGGCGTGCTCACCGGCCTGCAGCTCGCGGCACGCATCACCGGCACCGGCCAGAGCCTCAAGGAACTGGCGGCGGTCATGACCAGGCTCCCGCAGGTGCTCATCAACGTGCGGGGCGTCGACCGCACGGCGGCGAACTCCGACGAGGGGGTGCAGGCTGCCGTGCGCGAGGCCGAGGCCCTGCTCGGCGAGGCCGGCCGTGTGCTGCTGCGTCCGTCCGGTACCGAGCCCGTGGTGCGGGTGATGGTCGAGGCGACCGACATCGCGACCGCCCAGCGCATCGCCGAGGAACTCGCCGCGACCGTACAGGACCGGCTGTCCCTCGAGCCCGCCGTCTGACGGACCGGCCGTCGGAGGGTCTCCTTCCGTCGCCTGCCCTGCCCGGCTACAGTGCCCGCATGGACACCAGCACTTCCGACGACGATCAGGAGCAGCAGAAGGCGACCCTTCTCCTGGTCCTGCAACGACGACGCGCCGAGCTCGCCGGCAAGCTCGACGGGCTGGGCGAGTACGACGTCCGCCGGCCCCTGGTGCCGTCGGGCACCAATCTGCTCGGGCTCGTCAAGCACGTGGCGTCGGTGCAGCTCGAGTACTTCGGCGAGGTCTTCGGGCGTCCCAGTGAGCGGTCGTTCCCCTGGATGAGCGAGGACGCCGAGGCTGAGGCGGACATGTGGGCGACGCCCGGTGAGCCCCGCGACGCCATCCTCGCCTTCCACGCCTTCTCAGCCGCCCACAGCGATGCCACCATCGAGGCGTTGCCGCTCGACGCACGGGGCACCGTCCCGTGGTGGCCCGAGGAGCGGCGCGAGGTCACCCTCCACACGGTCCTCGTCCACGTGGTCTCCGAGGTCGCCCAGCACGCCGGGCACGCCGACATCCTGCGCGAACTCATCGACGGATCGATCGGCCGCGGGCCGGGCGACCCCAACCTCGGGGACCTCGGCGCCGAGGAGCGGGCGCGATATGCGAGCCGTGTCGAAGCCGCCGCACGAGCCGCGGCGGACATGCCGGGCTGAAGCGCTCCAGGGGCGCGTAACCTGCCCGGCTGGCCGCCGTCAGTCCACGCGGGCGGTGCCGCTGCGGACGCACGACGAGACCTGTGCCCGCACGGTCTGTCGCAGCCCGCCGCACGGCTCGAGGATCCGACGAGCAGGCGCTCGACGGCGTCGTCGTAGCGCGACAGCGCCATCTCGGCGATCACCGGGCTCGGGAGCAGCGGAGCGCTCACCACGTCGGCATCGGCCTTCGCCAGCTGGTCGTGGAAGTAGCCCGGGGCACGGCGTCGATCTCCCGTCGACCCCGGGCGTTGTCGGTGCCATGAGAGCAGCCGGCGATGAGGACGGGTGGGCCGTCGAGTGCCCGGCTCGCGGTCATGCCGGCCGTCGAAGCACCCTCCACCGCTCAGGCGGCCGCGTCGACCTCGACGACGCCGTCCACGCATCGCACCGGATAGGCGCGGAGGCCCTTCCCTCCTGAAAGGCAGGCCCCGCTCACCAGGTCGTAGACCTCCTTGTGGAGGGGCGAGGCGATGGTGGGTGCCGTCCCCCGCGACCCGACGATCCCCCGTGCCATGACGGCTGCCCGGGTGCGGGGATCGATGTTCCCGACAGCGTGCACCTGGTCGCCGGGCAGCCGGAACAGGGCGATCTGCTCCTGGCCCACCAGGGCCGCCTCACCCCAGCACTCCTCGAGGTCGTCGAGGCGGCAGACGGCGACCCATGAGGTATCCGAGGGGGCAGGACGCTGCAGGATGAGCTCGGTCATGGCGTTCTCCTCGGTGGCGGATGCGTTCCTGCAACGCTAGGCCGCCGAGGTGTCATCGACGTCCCGGCGCTGTTGCGCCGCGGTAACGTCCGTCTCACGGTGGGGGTTCCGGCCCGTGAGCCCGAAGTTAACCTTGCGACACATCGGCGACACACGCGGGAAATTGCCTGTTCGTACCGTGGAGGAAGAGAGCAGCGGGAGCGCCCCGGTCCGGACGGAAGGCACCACATGAGCGAGACCCGATCACCCCGGCACGCCGAGGCGGGTGCCGCGCCACGCGAACGGCGCGTCGTCGTCGTGGGCGGTGGGCCCGCCGCCCACCGGTTCGTCGAGGCGCTGTGGCGGCGCGGCACCGACGGACTGCATATCACCGTCCTGGCCGAGGAGGCCCACGCACCGTACGATCGCGTGGCGCTGAGCAGCGCCCTGACCGGTGACGTGGACCTCGGACTCGGGGAGCCGCTCATGTGGCAGGAGCCGGCGATCCGGCTCGTGACGGGGGAGCGAGCGGTCCGCCTCGACCTCGCGGCACGGTGCGTCGAAGGCGCGTCAGGGGAGAAGTACACCTACGACGACGTCGTGCTGGCGACGGGGTCGGACGCCGTGCGCCTGCCCCTGCCGGGTGGGGAGCATGCCGCTGTCTACCGGACGCTCGCCGACGTGCAGTGGCTGCGCTCCGAGACGGCTCGACTCGCGGTGAGGCTCGGCAGGGAACCCCGTGCCGTCGTCGTCGGCGGCGGCCTCCTCGGCCTCGAGGCCGCCGGCGGGCTTCAGCAGCTCGGTGCCGCGTCCACCGTGGTGAACCGTGCCGGCTGGCTCATGAACGCGCAGCTCGACCAGGGCGGCGGCCAGGCGCTCGGGCGGCTCATCAGCGCCAAGGGACTGGGGATCCACTGCGGAGGAGCGCCCGTCGCCATCAACACGGACGACGACGGCTGCGTCACGGGCGTGGCACTGAGCGACGGGGCCGTCCTCCCGGCCGACCTCGTGGTCTTCGCCGTCGGCATCCGGCCTCGGGACGAGCTCGCCCGGGCCGCAGGGCTCGAGGTGGCACCCCGCGGCGGAGTGGTGATCAGCGCGGCATGCGAGACGGCGATGCCCGGTGTGTGGGCGATCGGGGAGGTGGCGAGCTACGAGGGCGTCAGCATGGGCCTGGTGGCCCCGGCGAACGCCATGGCCGAGGTCTGCGCGGACGGCATCCTCGGAGGACTCTCCACCTTTCCCGGCTTCGACACCGCCACGAAGCTCAAGCTCTCAGGCGTCGAGGTCGCGAGCTTCGGGGACGCGCTCGCGGAGACGGACGGCAGCCTCGAGATCGTCTACGCCGACCCCGCCAGGGGGCTGTACCAGAAGCTCGTGGTAACCGACGACGCCAGGACGCTTCTCGGCGGTATCTTCGTGGGCGACGCCGCACCCTACTCCGCGCTGCGGCCACTGCTGGGACGCGAACTGCCCGCTGAACCCGGCGCCTACCTCGCCTCCGCCGCGGGAGGCGAGGCCCCGCCGTCCGACCTGCCCGACGACATCATCCTCTGCTCCTGCAACAACGTGACCGCAGGCGCCTGTCGGTCCGCCGTCCACGGCCTCGACCCGGACGGGTCCGCCGTCGAGCCCGCGCTCGACATCGCGTCCCTCAAGGCGTGCTCGCGCGCCGGGACGCAGTGCGGTTCCTGCGTCCCGATGCTCAAGAAGCTGCTCGACAGCGAGCTCACGAAGGCCGGACGCGCCGTCCCGAAGGGTATCTGCGAGCACTTCGCGATGTCGCGGCCCGAACTGTTCGAAGCCATCCAGGCCCTCGACCTCGCGTCCTTCCAGGAGGTCCTCCGCCGCTTCGGGGCATCCGAGGAGGCGAAGGCCGGCTACGGCTGTGACATCTGCAAGCCGGCCATCGGCTCCATCCTCGCCACCCAGCGCGGGGAGTACGTGCTCGACGGCGGGCGGGGGACCCTGCAGGACACCAACGACCGTGCGCTCGCGAACATGCAGCGCAACGGCACCTACTCCGTGGTGCCCCGCATCCCCGGCGGCGAGATCACGCCGCAGAAACTCGCGGTCATCGCGCAGGTCGCCGAGCAGTTCGGTCTGTACGTGAAGCTGACCGGCGCACTGCGCATCGACCTCTTCGGGGCCCGGCTGGAGCAGCTGCCGGAGATCTGGAAGATCCTCGTCGAGGCCGGGTTCGAGTCCGGCCAGGCCTACGGCAAGGCGCTGCGGAACGTGAAGTCCTGTGTGGGTTCGACGTGGTGCCGGTTCGGCGTGCAGGACTCCGTGGCGATGGCGATCGACCTGGAGCTGCGGTATCGCGGGCTGCGGGCCCCGCACAAGTTCAAGATGGGCGTGTCGGGCTGCGCCCGCGAGTGCGCGGAGGCCCGGAGCAAGGACGTCGGCGTGATCGCCACCGACCAGGGCTGGAACCTCTACGTCGGAGGGAACGGCGGCTTCCAGCCGGCTCATGCCCAGCTCCTCGCCCAGGACCTCGACGGCGAGACCCTCATCCGGTACATCGACCGCTACCTCATGTACTACATCCGCACCGCCGACCGGATGCAGCGGACCGCGCGCTGGATGGAAGACCTCGACGGGGGCCTCGACCACGTGCGCGACGTCGTCGTCGGCGACTCGCTCGGGATAGCCGCGGACCTCGAGGCCGCGATGGCCCGCCACGTGGAGCATTACGAGGACGAGTGGGCTGCCACCTTGAAGGACCCGGACAGGCTCCGCCGTTTCCGGTCCTTCGTGAACGCCCCGGATGCCGCCGACCAGTCGATCGTCCTCGTCGAGGAGCGCGGCCAGCGCCGACCTGCGACGCAGGAGGAGATCGACGCCGGAGCCGCACGCGTCGGTCTGGGAGCAGTGATCCCCGTCCGCGTCCCGACGGGACCGGCAACAGGAAACCTGGAGGGCTGAGCCGTGCACCTCGACATCGATCTGACCGGACGCCGCGTGGTGGTCCTCGGAGCCGCGGGCGCGGCACGGCGGATCGTCGCCCGGTACCGCGCCTCCGGAGCCGACGTCAACCGCTTCGACACGGTCGCCTCCGCCCCCGGCGCGCTCGACGGTGCGGCCCTCGTCATCCTGGTGGAGGGCTCGTGCACGGACGACGACGGTCTCCTGCAACAGCGGTGTCGGGAGGCCGGCGCGCTCCTGACCCGGGAGCCGGCCGCCTCCGGCTCCGGGCACGTGAGCCTGGTCGGTGGCGGCCCCGGCGCCCGGGGGCTCCTGACCCTCGACGCGGCTGCCGCGCTGAGGGACGCCGATGTCGTCCTCTACGACCGGCTCGGGCCCACGGAGTCGCTGGCCGAGGTCGCACCGTCGGCGGAGCTCGTCGACGTCGGGAAACTGCCCGGCCACCACCGCGTACCGCAGGCCGGCATCAATGCCCTCCTGGTGCAGCACGCCCTCGCAGGGCGGCACGTCGTGCGGCTGAAGGGCGGCGACCCCTTCGTGTTCGGACGCGGCAGCGAGGAGCTCGCCGCGTGCCTGGAGGCGCGGGTGCCCTGCACGGTGCTGCCGGGGATCAGCTCGTCGATCGCCGTTCCGGCAGCCGCGGGGATCCCCGTCACGCACCGCGGCGTCAGCCACCTCTTCACCGTGGTCTCCGGACACGCGCCGCTGACCGACGAGGAGCATCTGCACCTCGCCGGCCTCGGCGGGACTATCGTGGTGCTCATGGGCGTCTCGACACTGCCGCAGCTCGTCGCAGGTCTCGGCCGGGCGGGGATGCGCCAGGACATGCCGGTCGCCGTCGTCGAGCGCGGGTACAGCGCCTCGCAGCGGACGACGTCGGGGACGCTGTCCACGATCGTCACGGCTGCAGGCGCGGCACGCTGCCAGTCTCCCGCGGTCCTGGTCATCGGCGAGGTGGTGCGCGTGGGCCTCGAGCTGCAGGGCAGCGCCGCGCACCTTGCGCGGCTCACCGAGTCGCTGGCCTCATGACCGAGGCCATTCGTTCCGGTGGGGCCGGCGGCCAGCTGGCTGGATTCCGCATCGGCGTGACGTCGGACCGCCGGTCGGGCGACCTGATCGATGCGCTCGAGCGGCGGGGCGCATCCGTCTTCCACGCACCGGCGCTCAAGATCGCGCCGATCGCGGAGGACGTGGCGCTCCTCGCGGACACGACCGCCGTGGTGTCGGCACGCCCTGACCTCTTCATCATCACCACCGCGTACGGGATGCGCCGCTGGTTCGAGGCCGCCGACGCCGCAGGGCTGGGCGACGACCTCCTCGACGTCCTCGGGAGCGGCAGGATCTACGTCCGCGGTCCGAAGGCCAGGGGAGCGGTGCGTGCGGCGGGGCTGGACGACGCCGGCATCAGCTCCGACGAGACGACGGCGACCCTCGTGGACCAGTTGCTGCGGGAGGACCTCGCGGGCCTCACGATCGGCGTCCAGCTGCATGCCTACGCCGACGAGTACCAGCTCGAACGGCTCCGGGACGCCGGCGCCACACTGCTCACCGTCACGCCCTACCGGTGGATCAAGCCGGAGGGCTCCGAACGTCTGCCCCGGCTCATCGAGGCCGTGTGCACAGGGCAGCTGGACTGCGTCACCTTCACGAGCGCCCCGGCGGTCGACGCCATGTTCAGCACCGCGGCCGAGCAGGGCATGCAGGAGGACCTCGTGCACAGGTTCCGGCACGGCGTCCTCGCTGCCGCCGTCGGCCCGGTGACGGCGCAGCCGCTGCTCGACGCCGGCATCACGCCGATCGTTCCCGAGCGGTTCCGCATGGGCGCGCTGATCCGGCTCGTCTGCGACCACCTCGCCGAGCACCACGTGGAGCAGCTCCGCACACGCTCCGGCCAGGTCGAGGTCCGGGGACGGTCCGTGCGGGTGGACGACACCCAGGTGGACCTCGCACCCGCGCAGCTCGTGCTCTTCAAGGCCCTGCTGTCGGCTCGCGGCGCGGTCCTCAGCCGGGAGGCCCTGACGAATCTCCTCACTCCGGCAGGCGCGGCTCATGCGCTCGACATGAGCGTCAACCGCCTGCGGAAGTCACTGCCCGACCCGGCCCTGGTCGAGACGGTCGTCAAGCGGGGGTACCGGCTGAACGTCTGAGCCGGGGCCGCCTGCGATGCGCGGGCCGCTGGGCGGAAGACCGCGTCACGATGCGACCGCCGCGGCGAAGTGCTGTTCGATGACGGCCCGGATGCCGTCGTGGCACCCGCCGCACCCGGTACCGGCCCGCGTGACGGTCGAGACGTCCTGGACGGAGGCGCAGCCGGCCGTCACGGAGTCCTGGACCGTACCTCGGGTGACTCCCGCGCACCGGCACAGGGTGGCGGCCGGTCCGGGAGGGGATGCCGTCAGCAGACCCTCGGCGCTGTCGAGCCGCAGCAGGCTGGAGCGGTCCGCCGGGAGCTCACTGCCCCGCTCGAACAGCAGGACCAGTTCGGCACCCGTGCGCGGCATCCCTACGCAGACGAGTCCGGTCAGGACACCGTCACGGGTGACCATCTTCGCGTAACGTCCGTGCCCGGGGTCGGCCCACTCCGCCACCGTGAGTCCGGGCTCCACCGTCCAGGGATCGGCGTCCGTTTCACCTGCGGCCACGGCGTCGACGCCCCGGGCCTTCAGCACGACGACGGGGTCGCGCCGCACGCCGGGGTCGGAGCCGGGCGCGGGTCGGAGTCCGGGCACAGGCCCCCTCCCGTCGCCCGACAGCTCGGCTACGAAGGCCGCGCCGACGTCGTCCGCCTGCTGCCAGCCCGGGCCGATGAGGCCCTGGGGTGCGGTGGTGCCCGCGCATGCCCTGCAGGAGCTGCGGAGGCAGCACACCTCCGCGCAGTCGCCGATGGCCCAGATGTCGTCCGTGCCGACCGCGCGCAGCGTGTGGTCCACCAGGATGCCGTCCGCGACCGCCAGGTCGCAGCCCTCGGCGAGTTCGGTGCGTGGACGCACGCCGCAGGCGAGCACGAGTGCCCCGCCGTCGACCCGGGTGCCGCCCTCCAGGCCGATGCCCGCGAAGTGCCCGTTCTTCAGCTCGATCCCGGTGGACGTACCGGCCACGACGGTGATGCCGGCCTGCCGCAGCGCCGTCGCCAGCACCCGCGAACCGTCCCCGAGGAGCCGTTCCATGGGGGAACGGCCGTGGTGCACGAGGGCCACCCGGCCGCCCTCCTCCGCCGCGGCGAGGGCGGCCTCGATGCCGAGGATGCCGCCGCCCAGCACCACGATCCGCTGCTGCGCGGCGAGCGCGGCGGCCACGGCCCGGGCATCGGCGAGGTCGCGGAGGAAGCTCACGCCCGGCGGGAGCAGGTGCGTGTCGTCGGACCCGGCCGGCCCCTCCAGGCCGGTGAGCCGCGGACGGACGGGCCGTGACCCGGTCGCGAGGACCAGCCGGTCGTATTCGACCGCCTCGCCGTCGGCCAGCAGCACGCGCCGGAAGGGCCGGTCGATCCGGTCGACGCGGGCGCCGAGGCGCACATCGACGCCCGCCGCGCGGAGGGCGTCCGTGTCAGCGAGCCCGATGGCGGCTGCGCGGGTACGGCCGACAGCGACGTCGGCGACGAGCACCCGGTTGTAGGCGGGGTCGGGCTCCTGCCCGAGGACGGTCAGCGCGACCCGTCCGGCGGCGACGAGGGGCTCGAGGTGTTCGACGAGCCGCGCCGCGACGGGCCCGAAGCCGACGACGACGACGCGGGCCGGGACGGAGGGCCCGGAGGGGTTCATGCGCCGACCTCCAGTCCGTCGGCGTGCAGGACGTGCGGGACGGGGGCCAGACGTGCCACGCCGACGGGCGTCGTCTTGAACTCGGGCATGCCGGACACCGGGTCGGTGCTGCTGCCGGTCAGGCGGTTCGCCGAGCCGGCGTCCGCGAAGTGGAACGCGAGGAAGACGGTGTCCTGGCGGATGTCGGGGGTCAGGTCGGCCAGTGCACGGGTCTCGCCCTGAGCACTCGTCACGACGACGTGATCACCCTGCGCGATCCCGAGGTCCTGCGCGGTGGACGGGTGGAGCTGGAGCCGTGGGGCCGGCTGTGCCGCGAGCAGCGCCGGGACGCGGCGTGTCTGGGTGCCCGACTGGTAGTGCTCGAGGAGCCGGCCGGTCGCCAGGAGCAGCGGGGCGGGCAGGCGCGCCGCGGTAGTGCTGGGTCGCGGGACGACGGGGACCAGCACGGCGCGCCCGCCGGCGTGGGCGAACGCCTCGAGGAACAGCCGCGGCGTCCCCGTGCTGCCCGGGGGGTACGGCCAGTACGCGGGGTCGGCGCCGTCGAGCACGCCGTAGTCCAGCCCGGAGTAGTCGGCGAGGCCGCCGGCGCTGGCGCGGGCGAGTTCGTCGAACATGGTGGACGGGTCCTCGCTGAACAGGGAGGGCGCCTCCAGCAGGCGCGCGAGCTCCTGCATGATCCACAGCTCGCTGCGGGCGCCGGGTGGCGGCCCGACGGCCGGGCGCCGTCGCAGGACCCTGCCCTCCAGGTTCGTCACCGTGCCCTCCTCCTCCGCCCACTGCAGGACCGGCAGGACGACGTCCGCCAGGGCGGCGGTCTCCGACAGGAAGAAGTCGGACACGACGAGGAGGTCGAGGGAGCGCAGGCCCTCGATGACCGTCGCGGCGTCGGGCGCGGAGACCGCGACATTCGCGCCGTGCACGAAGAGGCAGTGCGTCCCGCCGGGTTCGCCGAGCGAGGCGAGGAGTTCGACGGCGGGCAGCCCGGGCCCGGGGATCGCCTCCTCCGGCACCCCCCAGACGCCGGCGACGTGGGTTCGTGCCGCCTTGTCGGTGATCTTCCGGTATCCGGGCAGCTGGTCGGCCTTCTGCCCGTGCTCCCGGCCGCCCTGGCCGTTGCCCTGTCCCGTGAGGGTCCCGTAGCCGCTGTGCGCCGTGCCCGGCAGTCCGAGGAGCAGTGCGAGGTTGATCGCGGCCGTCGTGGTGTCGGTGCCGTCCGCGTGCTGCTCGATCCCCCGGCCGGTCAGGATGTAGGCACCGTGCCCACCGTCGGCGCCGCGACGGGCGCCGGCGGCGAGGAGCCTCGCCACGGCACGCAGGGAGGCGGCGGGAACACCAGTGATGCCCTGCACGCGTTCGGGCCACCACCGTGCGAGGCCGCGGGTGACGTCGTCGTACCCGCTCGTCCGCGCCTCGAGGAAGCGGCGGTCCTCCAGCCCCTCGGCCACCACCACGTGGGCCAGGCCCAGCAGCAGGACGAGGTCCGTGCCGGGTGTCGGCTGGAGGTGGACGCCCCTGCCCTGGTCCGTGAGGCGGGCGGTCGCGGACCGTCGGGGGTCGACGACGACCAGGCCGCCCGCGGCCTGCGCGCCCCGCAGGTGCTGGATGAAGGGCGGCATGGTGTCCGCTGCGTTCGAACCGAGGAGCAGGACCACGGAGGCCGCGCCGAGGTCCTCGAGGGGGAAGGGGAGCCCGCGGTCCACGCCGAACGCCCGGTTGCCCGCGGCGGCCGCCGAGGACATGCAGAACCGCCCGTTGTAGTCGATGCGGGACGTGCGCAGTGCGAGGCGGGCGAACTTGCCGAGCGTGTAGGCCTTCTCGTTGGTGAGGCCGCCGCCGCCGAACACCGCGACGGCGTCCCGGCCGTGCCGGGCCTGGATGCTTCGGACACGGTCGCTGATGAGGCGCAGGACGGTGTCCCACGCGGCTTCCCGCAGGACGCCGTCGGCGTCCCGGAGGAGCGGTGCGGTGAGGCGGTCGGGGTGGTCGAGCAGTTCCGCGGCGGACCAGCCCTTGCGGCACAGTCCGCCGCGGTTGGTGGGGAAGTCGCGGGCGTCGATGCGGGCGCCGTCGTCGTGCGCGCCCGATGCGGTGACCGTCATGGCGCACTGGAGGGCGCAGTAGGGGCAGTGCGTGGGCTGTCCGGTCCCTGCCTGCTGCATCGGTCAGACCTTGCCGAGGGTCGAGGAGCGGCGGAGGTAGAAGAACCACGTGACGGCGAGCATCAGGACGTATCCGCCGACGAAGCCGTAGAACGCTCCGTCGTAGCTGCCCGAGGCGCCCTTCGAGGCGTTGAGGACCTGCGGGATGAGGAAGCCGCCGTAGGCGCCGACCGCGGAGATCAGCCCGAGGGCAGCGGCGGACTTGCGGGCGGTGCTCACCGATTCGCGGAGTTCGGACCCTGCTGCGGCGCCGCGCCGGGCGAAGATGATCGGGATCATCCTGTACGTGGCACCGTTTCCCGCTCCCGCAGCGGCGAAGAGGACGAGGAAGAGGCCGAGGAAGAGCCAGAAGTTCGAGAGGGGGAGGGTCCAGACCACCGTGAGTGCGATGGCCGCCATGACGGCGAAAGCCATCACCGTGATGAGTGCCCCGCCGAAGCGGTCCGCCAGGCGTCCGCCGAAGGGGCGGGCGAGGGAACCGACCAGCGGGCCGAGGAAGGCCAGGCCCAGGGTGACCCCGCCCATGGTGATGGTGGAGAAGGCGGGGAAGGAATCGACGATCAGCTTCGGGAACACTCCGGCGAAGCCGATGAACGAGCCGAACGTCCCGATGTAGAGGAACGCCATGATCCACAGGTGCGGCTCCCGGACGGCGGCGAGCGAACCCGCGAGGTCGCTCCTGGCGCTGGACAGGTTGTCCATGTACTTCCAGGCGCCGAAGGCGGCGACCAGGATCAGCGGTACCCAGAGCCAGCCGGCGAGCGGCAGGTTCACGGTCGCGGCGGCACCGAGCACGACGGCGATCGGCACCACGAGCTGGGCGACGGCCGCGCCGAGGTTGCCGCCGGCGGCGTTCAGCCCGAGGGCCCACCCCTTCTCCCGGGCCGGGTAGAAGAAGGTGATGTTCGCCATCGAACTGGCGAAGTTGCCACCACCGAAGCCGGCGAGTGCCGCGACCGCCAGCATCACGCCGAAGGGCGTCTCCGGGTTCGAGACGCACACGGCGAGGCCGATGGTCGGGATCAGCAGGAGGAGGGCGGAGGCGATCGTCCAGTTCCGGCCACCGAACCGCGGCACCATGAAGGTGTACGGGATGCGCAGAGTCGCACCGACGAGGGACGGCATCGAGATCAGCCAGAAGATCTGCGATGTCGAGAAGGTGAAGCCCGCGGCCGGCAGGTAGACGACGACGATGGACCACAGCTGCCAGACCACGAATCCCAGGAATTCGCAGGCGATGGACCACTGGAGGTTGCGCTTGGCGATGGACCTGCCGCCGCTGTTCCACTGGGCGGTGTCCTCGGCGTCCCAGTTGTCGATCCACCGCCCGGGGCGGTGTATCAGCGGGGGTGCGCTCGCGACAGGTGCCGGAGCCGCTGTCGCCAGTGCGGGAGATGCTGCTTCGTCGATGCTCACGGAAGTCCTCCAGGGGCTGGTGTGGCTGCTTCCCCCCGACGCTAGTGAGCGCGCGTTTCCGTTCGCTGCGTGCTGCGTAAACGCTCCGTGACGTTCACCTATCCGCGCCGGTCCGGCGCCGTGAGGTCGTGCGCGGTCCGGTCCGGGTGCCGGTCCCGCTACGGCTGCGGCTGCGGGTCCGGTGGCAGGCCGCAAGGTGGGGAGCCCGGTGTTGCGGACCGCCCGGTGGCGGGGGATGCTGGGCCCACGACGCCGCGACGGACGCGCGGTGGGGACTTGACGACGGAGCCGGACGATGCACGCAGCGGACGCACGGTCCTACGGAGGAGCACGATCATGAGAATCCTGGTCACGGGATCGGCGGAGGGCCTCGGCCTCACTGCCGTGGAGACCCTGCTCGCGCAGGGGCACGACGTCGTCGCGCACGCCCGCAACGAGGACCGTGCCGCCGGTCTCGCCGCGCTCACTGCGCGCGGCGCCGGACTCGTGGTGGGCGACCTCGAACAGCGCGACGCCGTCGGACGGATCGCCGACGAGCTGAATGCTGCGGAGCCGCTCGACGCCGTGATCCACAACGCCGGCGTCTACACCGGCCGCCCCGTGATGCCCGTCAACGTGATCGCGCCGTACCTCCTCACCGCGCTACTGCACGGCCCGCGCCGCCACGTCTACCTCAGCAGCGGCTCGCACTACGGCGGACGCGCGACGCTGCAGGGGGTGGACTGGCGAGGGACCGCCCCCGGCTCCTACGGCGACAGCAAGCTGTTCGTCACGACGCTCGTCGCGGCACTGGCGAGGACGCGTCCCGACCTGCTGGCCAGCGCCGTCGATCCCGGCTGGGTGCCCACCCGGATGGGCGGGCCGAACGCACCGGACGACCTCGACCTCGGCCACCGGACCCAGGTGTGGCTGGCGACGAGCGACGACCCGGATGCGCTGACGAGTGGCGGCTACTGGTACCACCGGCAGAGGCGCGAGCCGCACGATGCCGTGCACGACACGGGGTTCCAGGACGACCTGCTTCGGGTGCTGGCCGACGAGACCGGCGTACCCCTGCCGGCCGGTCCCGGGCGGGCGAGCGGCGGCACGTCCTAGCGCTGGCGAGGGGTGGTCCTGGTCGCGCACCCGCGCTGACGTGCTCGACGACCGGACACAGCACGACCGGGGTGGGAGTGCTCCGCGAGCCTCTGGCGCCCGGACGGATCGTCGCCGGCCCAGGTCAGTAGGACGGCGCTGCCGGCAGGCCGAAATGCTCCTCGAGGGTCTGCGTGCCCGCCGCCCTCATCGCGAGCGAGACGTCCCTGCCCACGTACCGGAAATGCCAGGACTCCGCGGAGAAACCCGTGATCTCGTGGGATCCCAGCGGGTAGCGGAGGATGAAGCCGAAATCTGCGGCATGAAGAGCTGTCCACTGTGCGGCGGGGGTGTCCCGGAAGCAGAGGACGAGCGTGCACGCTCCGTCCGCCTGCCCGATGTCGAACGCGAGCCCTGTCTGGTGCTCGGAATACCCGGGCCGCGCCGAGACCGTGTCCGCGCCCGCTGCGTCGCCGTACTGCGCCACCCATGAGGCGTACGTCGATTCCTGGGTTGCGAAGGACCGGTAGCCGCTGACCAGGGTGAGCGCCACGCCGTCGTTCGCTGCCGCCCCGAACATCTCCTCCACGGCCGAGGCGACGTCGGGGCGCAGCAGGGCGTTCTCCGCGGCCGTCGCCGCGTCGGGCTGCCGCAGGTCGGCGGGCGCGAAGTCCAGGGGCACGAGGGGGCGGCGCTTGTTCACGACGACGTCGACGGCGCCCGCGTCCGAGTGTGCACCGGCCGGCGGGGCAGTCGCGGTGGGACCCGCGGTGGGGCCGGCAGTGGGGCCGGCAGCCGCACCGGACGTCGTGGGCGCAGGGACGGGCTCCCGCTGGACCGGAGCGGGGAGCGTGCTCGAGCCCGCTGTGGACGAGGGATCGGAGGCGGCCGAGGATCCGGTGGCGGCAGGGCCCGACGCGACGGTGGTGGACACCGTCGCCGCGGGGTCTGCGCCCGAGCAGGCGGGAAGCGCCAGCGCGAGCAGCATCACCGCCACCGACCCCCTGACGCGCACCCTCAGGTCTTCCGGAGCAGCATGCGGCGCACGGAGTGGTCGGCGTCCTTGGTCAGCACCAGTTGTGCCCGGCCGCGCGTCGGCAGCACGTTCGTCACCAGGTTGGGCTCGTTGATACGCTCCCAGATGCCCCTGGCCGTCCGTTGCGCCTCCTCGTCGCTGAGGCCCGCGTAGCGGTGGAAGTAGGACTCCGGGTCGGCGAACGCACTGGAACGGAGGGACTGGAAGCGGTCGATGTACCACTGCTCGATGTGCGCGGTCTTCGCGTCCACGAAGATCGAGAAGTCGAAGAAGTCGCTCACGGCGAGCCCGGTGATGCCGTCGGTCCTCGGCCGTGCCGGGGCCAGGACGTTGAGGCCCTCGACGATCAGCACGTCGGGTCGGCGCACGACGATCTCCCGGCCGGGCACGATGTCGTAGGTGAGGTGCGAGTACGAGGGCGCCCGGACCTCGGCGGCCCCGCTCTTGACCTCGCTGACGAAGCGGAGCAGCCGGCGGCGGTCGTAGGACTCGGGGAAACCCTTGCGCTGCATGAGTCCGCGACGGTGGAGTTCCGCGTTCGGGTACAGGAACCCGTCCGTGGTGATGAGTTCCACGTTCGGGGTGTCAGGCCAGCGCCGCAGCAGTTCGCGCAGCACGCGCGCCGTCGTCGACTTGCCCACCGCCACCGAGCCGGCCACGCCGATCACGAACGGCGTCCTCGTGGTCGTCTCTCCCAGGAACGTGTTGGTGGCCGCGTGCAGCTGCCCCGCTGCGGCGGTGTATAGGTTCAGCAGGCGGGAGAGGGGGAGATAGACCTCGCGCACCTCGTCGAGGTTCAGCGCGTCGCCGAGGCCGCGGAGGCGCTGGACGTCCTCGACGTTCAGCGGACTCTCGATCTCGTGCGACAGGCGGGACCACATCTGGCGGTCCAGTTCGACGAAAGGTGTGAAGGATTCGGCACTGGTGGACTGCTGCGTGCCCGTGCTTGTGTCACTCACCTCACGATTCTGCCCGGTGCCTTGCGCATTAACAAACGCGGCCACCGGTACGCTAGGTGACATGTGTGGAATTGTGGGCTATGTAGGCCGGGACCACGGCCAAGGATCGTCGGCGCTTGACTCGGTCGCCCCGGCGTTCGATCAGGAACCGTCGGAGGCGCGCCACGGGGCGCTCGACGTCGTCATGGAGGGCCTTCGCCGGCTCGAGTACCGCGGGTACGACTCCGCCGGTGTCGCCGTCATCACGCCGGCGGGCATCGAGTCGCGGAAGAAGGCCGGCAAGCTGACCAACCTCGTCGGTGCACTGGCAGCGTCCCCGCTGCCGCGCTCGCTGACCGGGATCGGACACACCCGGTGGGCCACGCACGGCGGACCCACCGACCAGAACGCCCACCCCCACCTGGCCGACGACGGCCGGCTCGCCCTGATCCACAACGGCATCATCGAGAACTACGCCGAGCTCAAGGCCGAACTGGCCGGTGAGGGCCTCACCTTCATCTCCGACACCGACACCGAGGTGGCCGCCGGGCTGGTCGGCTACCTGTACCGCGGCCTCGTGAACAGCGGCACCGAGGGCGACCTGCTCACCCTCGCGCTGCAGCAGGCCTGCCAGCGCCTCGAGGGCGCCTTCACCCTCCTCGCCATCCACCAGGACCAGCCCGGAACCGTCGCCGCGGGCCGCCGCAACTCCCCGCTCGTCGTCGGCCTCGGTGACGGCGAGAACTTCCTGGGCTCCGACGTGTCCGGCTTCATCGACTTCACGCGCCGCGCCGTTGAGCTCGGCCAGGACCAGATCGTCACCATCACGCCCGACGAGGTGACCATCACGGATTTCTTCGGTGCACCCGCCGAGGGCACCGAGTTCCACGTCAGCTGGGACGCCGCCGCCGCCGAGAAGGGCGGCTTCGACTCCTTCATGGAGAAGGAGATCCACGACCAGCCGGACGCCGTCGGCCAGACGCTCCTCGGGCGCTCCGACGTCTCGGGCAACCTCGTACTGGACGAGCTGCGCATCGACGAGGCGATCCTGCGCTCCGTCGACAAGATCGTCGTCCTCGCCTGCGGCACCTCCGCCTACGCCGGGCAGGTGGCCAAGTACGCCATCGAGCACTGGTGCCGGATCCCCACCGAGGTGGAGCTGTCCCACGAGTTCCGCTACCGGGACCCGATCGTCAACGAGAAGACGCTCGTGGTCGCGGTCTCGCAGTCCGGCGAGACCATGGACACGCTCATGGCCGTCCGGTACGCCCGCGAGCAGGGCGCCAAGGTCGTGGCGATCTGCAACACCAACGGCTCCACCATCCCGCGGGAGTCGGACGCCGTGATCTACACCCACGCCGGTCCGGAGATCGCCGTGGCCTCCACGAAGGCGTTCCTCGCGCAGATCACCGCCGCCTACCTGCTGGGTCTCTACCTCGCGCAGCTGCGCGGCAACAAGTACCGCGACGAGATCGCGGACGTGCTGAACGACCTCTCCTTGATCCCCGCGAAGATCCAGTCCATCCTCGACGACGCCGACAAGGTCAAGCAGCTCGGCGCCGACATGGCGAACGCGAAATCGGTGCTGTTCCTCGGCCGGCACGTCGGCTTCCCGGTCGCGATGGAGGGCGCGCTCAAGCTGAAGGAGCTCGCCTACATCCACGCCGAGGGCTTCGCCGCCGGCGAGCTGAAGCACGGCCCGATCGCCCTGATCGAGGAGGGCCAGCCCGTCGTGGTGGTCATGCCGTCACCGAGCACCCGCGACTCGCTGCACGCCAAGGTCGTCTCGAACGTCCAGGAGATCCGGGCACGCGGAGCGGTCACGATCGTCATCGCCGAGGAGGGCGACACCTCCGTGGAGGCGTACTCGGAACACGTCTTCTACGTGCCCGCGTCCCCGACGCTCCTCGCGCCGCTGCTCACCACCGTGCCGCTGCAGATCTTCGCGCTCGCCCTCGCCAGCGCCAAGGGCTACGACGTGGACCAGCCGCGCAACCTGGCGAAGTCGGTCACGGTTGAGTAGTCCCCTCCGGGTGCCGCCGTGCAGCAGCACGGCGGCACCGGGCAGGGCCTCGGCGTGATCGTCGGTATCGGCGTCGACGTCGTCGACATCGAGCGCTTCCGTCAGCAGCTCGAGCGCACGCCGGCCCTCGTCGAGCGATTGTTCGTCCCCTCCGAGCGCGGGCTCACCATACGGTCCCTCGCCGCGCGTTTCGCCGCCAAGGAGGCCATCGCGAAGGCCATCGGCGCCCCCGTCGGCATGAACTGGCAGCACTGCACCATCGAGGTGGACGACGCCGGTGCGCCGTCCGTCGTCGTCGACGGGACCGTCGCGGATGCCGCCCGGGCCCGCGGCGTCGAGACCTGGCACCTGTCCATCAGCCACGACGGCGGCCTCGCCACGGCGATGGTGGTTGCGGAAGGCACAGCACCGCCGAGCGCAAAATAGTAACCGTGCTGATTACCGGTCGGCTTACCGCTAAGCTCGACCATATGCTGTTTGCCTTTTCCGGGGGTGACGTCCGCGCTGCGGAGGCCCCCCTCATCGACGCGGGGCAGGGGCATGCCCTCATGCAGAAGGCCGCCCACGGCCTGTTCGGCGTGGCCCTGGGCCTGCTGCGCGAGGCCGGCCGCGGGACGTACGGTGCCACCGCCGTCGTGCTGGCAGGCAGCGGCAACAACGGCGCCGACGCGCTGTACGCGGGGGAGCGTCTGCTGCGCCGCGGTGTCGCGGCCACGGCCGTCCTCACCTCCGAGCGTGTCCACGCCGCTGCCCTCGAGACCTTCCTCGCCGCCGGCGGCAGGAGCGTCCTGCTCGACGACGCCGGCGTCCCGGGGCTCGCGGCGCACGCCGCCTCCGCCGACCTCCTCATCGACGGGATCCTCGGCACCGGCGCCACCGGAAGCCTCCGGGGCGCCGATGCGGCCTTCGTGCAGGCCTTCAACGACACCGCCGGTCCCCGCGGCCGCCGGTCCGCGCTCGTGGTGGCCTGTGACCTGCCGAGCGGCATCGGCGTCGACTCCGGGCTCGTGGAGGGTCCCGTACTCCAGGCCGATGCCACCGTCACCTTCGGTGCGGCGAAGCCGGGACTGCTCATCGGCGACGGCGCCGTGGCCGCGGGTGAGCTCAACGTCGTGGACCTCGGCCTCGACCTCTCGCCGTTCACGCCCGCGGCCCGCAGCCTGCTCGATGCTGACGCCGCGGCACTGCTGCGTCCGCCCGGCGCGCATGACCACAAGTACTCACGCGGGGTGCTCGGCGTCGCCGCCGGATCGGACCGCTACCCGGGAGCCGCCGTCCTGGCCGTGGGGGCCGCCCTCGCGACCGGCGTCGGCATGGTGCGCTACCTCGGACCGACCGCGGTCGCCGCGCTGATCCACCAGCGGACACCCGAGGCGGTGGCCTCCACCGGGTCCATCGGCGACGCCCGTTCCCAGGCGTGGGTTGTCGGGCCAGGGGCCGTCGACGACGACGACCAGCGCCGTCGCGCCGTCGAGGCCCTGGCCTCCGGCCTGCCGGTCGTCGTCGACGCCGGAGCCCTCGCCGAGGTGCCCGATCGTGTGGGCATCCAGGTGGTCCTCACACCCCACGCAGGGGAGCTGCGTGACCTGCTCGCTGCTCGCGGACTCGACGTCGGCAGGCCGGCCATCGAGGCGGACCCCGCGCGCTTCGCCCTGCGTGCCGCGGAGCTGACCGGTGCCACCGTGCTCCTCAAGGGGTTCACGACCGTCGTCGCGGCACCGTCGGGCACCCTCTTCGTCCAGGCCGACGCCACACCCTGGCTCGCCACGGCGGGAGCCGGCGACACGCTGTCCGGGATCATCGGGGCGCTTGCCGCCACCCTCGCGGAGGACGACGGCGCCGCCCGGCGCGTGGGCGTCGCCGAGGAGGACCTGTGGGCGGCGGTCGCCGCCGCGGGAGCGCTGATCCATGGCAGGGCCGGGCAGCGCGCCGCACAGCGGGGGCCCGTCGTCGTCTCCGGACTGCCCGCCGAGATCGGTGCGGTGGTGGCGGGACTTCTCGACGAGCGTCGGCTGCCGGACACGGGGCCGCGTCACACGAGGGGTGGCGACGCAGTTAACCGTACCGACAGTTGAATGCGCTATGTATGGATCAAGCGGCCGGGGCACCAGGACCCCGAAGCCGGCGAGTATCACCGTGACCGCCGAGAGGGCGCGCACGGAACGGAACACCAAGGAGAACTGATGGAACTATGGCCCGGCGATGCGTATCCCCTGGGAGCAACCTACGACGGAACGGGGACGAACTTCGCGCTCTACAGCGAGATCGCGGACTCCGTCGTCCTGTGCCTCTTCGACGATGACGGTACCGAGACCTGCGTCGAGCTCAAGGAGGTCGACGGCTATGTCTGGCACGGCTACCTCCCCCACGTGACCCCCGGACAGAAGTACGGCTACCGTGTCCACGGCCCGAACAACCCGGCCGAGGGACACCGCTGCAACCCGAACAAGCTGCTCCTCGACCCCTACGCGAAGGCGATCTCCGGGGACCTCGACTGGGACCAGGCGCTGTTCGGCTACAACTTCGGCGACGAGCACTCCGTCAACAACGAGGACTCCGCCGCGCATATGATGCTCGGCGTCGTCGTGAATCCCTTCTTCAACTGGGACGGCGACCGCATGCCGCGGACACCCTACCACCAGTCCGTCATCTACGAGGCCCACGTCAAGGGACTCACGCAGCTCCACCCGGACATCCCCGAGGAGCAGCGCGGCACCTACGCCGGCGTGGCGCACCCCTCCGTCATCGCGCACCTGCAGAAGCTCGGCGTCACGGCCATCGAACTCATGCCCGTGCACCAGTTCGTGAACGACAGCACCCTGCAGGAGAAGGGCCTCTCGAACTACTGGGGCTACAACACGATCGGCTTCTTCGCGCCGCACAACAAGTACAACTCCACGGGCGACCAGGGCGAGCAGGTCCAGGAGTTCAAGGCGATGGTGCGCGAACTGCACCTCGCGGGCATCGAGGTCATCCTCGACGTCGTGTACAACCACACGGCCGAAGGCAACCACATGGGGCCGACGCTCTCGATGCGCGGTATCGACAACGCGTCCTACTACCGCCTGGTGGAGGACGACAAGCAGTACTACATGGACACCACGGGTACCGGCAACTCGCTCAACGTCGGCAATCCGCACTCCCTGCAGCTGCTCATGGACTCGCTGCGCTACTGGGTCACCGAGATGCACGTCGACGGCTTCCGCTTCGACCTCGCCTCCGCCCTCGCCCGCGAGTTCTACGAGGTGGACCGCCTCTCGGCCTTCTTCGAACTCGTGCAGCAGGACCCGGTCGTCTCGCAGGTGAAGCTCATCGCCGAGCCGTGGGACGTCGGACCCGGCGGCTACCAGGTGGGGAACTTCCCGCCGCAGTGGACCGAGTGGAACGGCAAGTACCGCGACACTGTCCGCGACTTCTGGCGTGGGGAGCCTTCCAGCATCGGCGAGTTCGCCTCACGCCTCACCGGCTCGGCAGACCTGTACGAGCACTCGATGCGGCGTCCCGTCGCGTCGATCAACTTCGTCACCGCCCACGACGGCTTCACGCTGCGGGACCTCGTGTCCTACAACGAGAAGCACAACGAGGCCAACGGCGAGGACAACAACGACGGCGAATCGCACAACCGTTCCTGGAACGGCGGGATCGAAGGCCCCACCGACGATCCCGAGGTGCTCGCGATCCGCGTCCGGCAGCAGCGCAACTTCATCGCCACCCTCCTGCTCTCGCAGGGCGTGCCGATGCTGCTGCACGGCGACGAACTCGGGCGGACGCAGGAAGGCAACAACAACACCTACTGCCAGGACTCCGAGCTCAGCTGGGTGCACTGGGACAAGATGGACCAGCCGTTGCTCGAATTCACCGCGGCGGTGAACCGCCTGCGGTCCGAGCACCCCACGTTCCGCCGTCGCCGGTTCTTCGACGGCCGCCCCGTGCGCCGCGGCGAGGGCGAGGCGCTGCCGGACATCGTATGGCTCGATACCTCCGGAGAGCTCATGGCACCCGAGGACTGGAACAGCGGCTTCGGCCGCTCGATCGGAGTCTTCCTCAACGGCCAGGGCATCCAGGGCCGGGACGCACGCGGCCAGCGGATCGTGGACGCCAATTTCCTGCTGTACTTCAACGCGCATGACGAGGCCGTGAACTTCACGATCCCCTCGGACGAGTACGGCACGTCGTGGGACGAGGTCATCGACACGGCGGGCAAGTACGCCGACAGCGAGGCGATCCCGTCGGGCGCCGTGGTGTCCGTCGAGGCGAAGTCCATGGTGGTCCTCCGGGCCCACTCCGAGGTCGAGGATCTCGACCACTCGGTCGCGGCGTCCCTGGCCATCCTCGCCAACGAGGTCACGTCCAAGACCGGCACCCAGTAGCAGTAACCGCACCACCGGGGGTGCACCCGAAGGGGTGCACCCCCGGATCCCATCCGTCGCCGCCCGTTCCCGCCCGCTCGACCCCCGACCGCCCCTCCAGGAGGACTCCACCGTGCTGACACCGACATCGACCTACCGGCTGCAGATCCGGAGCGAGTTCGACCTGCATCGGGCCGCGGCCCTGGTGCCGTACCTGCATGACCTCGGGGTGGACTGGGTCTACCTGTCACCGATCCTGACGGCGGAGAAGGGGTCCGGCCACGGCTATGACGTGACCGACCCCACCACCGTCGACCCCGACCGCGGCGGCCCCGACGGCCTCGCGGCGCTCAGTGAGGCCGCGCGGTCGGCGGGCATGGGTGTGCTCGTGGACACCGTCCCCAACCACATGGGCATCGAGACCCCCGCTGACAACGCCTGGTGGTGGCAACTGCTCAAGGAGGGCCCCTCCTCGCGCATGGCGGAGGCGTTCGACGTCGACTGGGATGCCAACGGCGGCCGCATCCGCGTGCCGGTCCTCGGCGACGGCGACGACGAACTGGACCAGCTTGCCGTCGTCGACGGTGAGCTGCACTACTACGACAACCGCTACCCGATCGCGGACGGCACCGCCCACCCCGGCGACACCGGCGCCGAGGTGCACGACCGCCAGCACTACGAGCTGGTCAACTGGCGCCGAGCCGACAGCGAACTGAACTACCGGCGCTTCTTCGGCGTCAACACCCTGGCTGGACTCCGCGTGGAGGTGCCGTGGGTCTTCCAGGAGAGTCACAGCGAGGTGAAGCGGTGGTTCGACGAGGGCCTCGTGGACGGACTGCGCATCGACCATCCGGACGGCCTCGCCGATCCGAAGGGCTACCTCGACGACCTGCGCAGCCTGACCGGCGGTGCCTACGTGCTCGTCGAGAAGATCCTCGAGCCGGGGGAGAAGCTCCCCGGCGACTGGGCCACCGAGGGAACCACGGGGTACGACGCCCTTGCGGACATCGACCGCCTCTTCACGGATCCGGCGGGAGAGCACGCGCTGACGGCCACCGTCCCCGTCGACCCGTTCCACGAGATGATCCACGGGACCAAGCGCGGCATCGCCGACGGCATCCTGCGCTCCGAGGTCCTGCGGCTCGCACGGCTCGTCCCGTCCGGGGCAGGGCTCGACGACGATGCAGCGGCGGACGCCATCGCCGAGCTGCTCACCTGTTTTCCCGTCTACCGAAGCTACCTGCCGGGCGGAGCGGAGTACCTCACCGAGGCGGTTCGCGATGCCCAGGTGCGTCGCCCGGACCTCGCGGAAACCATCACGGCGCTCCACCCGCTCCTCAACCCGTTCCTCGACGGCGGCTCGGGGGAGCTCACGGAGCTGGCCCGGCGGTTCCAGCAGACCTCCGGCATGGTGATGGCGAAGGGTGTCGAGGACACCGCGTTCTACCGGTATTCGAGGCTCGTCTCGCTCAACGAGGTAGGCGCGGACCCGGGGATCTTCGCGATCGACCCGCTCGAACTGCACCGCCGCCTGCTCCAGCGCGAGACGGATAGCCCGCTGGCCATGACGACGCTCAGCACGCATGACACGAAGCGCAGCGAGGACACCCGTACCCGCATCTCGGTCATCTCCGAGGTCGCCGACGAGTGGACCGCGATCCTCGCGCAGCTGGAGGACCTGGCGCCCATCAAGGACCCCACGTTCGCGCCGCTGCTCTGGCAGTCGCTCATCGGTGCGTGGCCGCTGAGCAGGGAACGGGCCCACGCCTACGCGGAGAAGGCCTCGCGTGAGGCCGATCTCAGCACGCACTGGACCGCCCCGGACGAGGACTTCGAACGCGGCATGCATGCAGCCGTGGACGCAGCCTTCGACGATGCCGCCGTGTCGGGTATCGTCACCGCCTTCGTGGAACGCATCCAGGCAGCGGGGTGGTCCAATTCGATCGGACTGAAGCTGCTGCAACTGACCATGCCGGGCGTCCCGGACGTGTACCAGGGCACCGAGTTCTGGGACACGTCGCTGGTGGACCCCGACAACCGCCGCGAGGTGGACTACGACGCCCGACGCCAGGTGCTGACAGATCTGAACTTCGGTGCGCTGCCGCCGGTCGGGGCTGACGCCCATGCCAAGCTGCTCGTCGTCTCGCGTGCCCTCAAGCTGCGCCGTGACCGGCCGGAGCTGTTCACCGGCTACACCGCCGTCGCCGCCTCCGGCGAGGCCGCGGAGCACGTATTCGGGTTCGACCGCGGCGGCGTGGTCACCCTCATCACGCGGTTACCCTTCGGGCTCGTGCAGCGCGGCGGGTGGGGTGACACCACCCTGGAGATCCCCGCCGGCAGCTACACCTGTGCGCTGACCGGCACAGCCGTCAGCGGTGGCACCGTGCGTGCGGCCGACATCTTCTCCACCTTCCCCGCAGCCCTACTGGTCCAGGAGGACGCAGCATGAGTTCCACGTTCGATGTCTGGGCGCCCCGCGCCGAGTCCCTGACCCTCGTTGCCGACGGCGCCCGGTACCCGATGACTCAGGGTGACGGCGGCTGGTGGCACCCGACCGACGCGCCGCCGTCATCTTCGTCCGATGTCTCCTACGGCTACCTGGTGAACGGCTCCGAGACGCCGGTGCCCGACCCCCGCTCACGCCGCCAGCCCGAGGGCGTCCATGGGCTCTCCCGGACGTTCGACCCGGCGGCCCACGCATGGCAGGACGAGTCGTGGCAGTCACCGGGGCTCACCGGCGGGGTCATCTACGAGATGCACATCGGCACCTTCACGCCCGAGGGGACGCTCGATGCTGCAATCGGCAAGCTCGACTACCTCGTGGACCTCGGGGTGCAGTTCGTGGAGCTGCTGCCCGTCAACGCCTTCAACGGCACCCACAACTGGGGCTACGACGGCGTCCTCTGGTACGCGGTGCAGGAGACCTACGGCGGTCCTGCGGCCTACCAGCGCTTCGTCGACGCGGCGCACCGGAAAGGTCTCGGCGTCATCCAGGACGTCGTCCATAATCATCTCGGACCCAGCGGCAACTACCTCGGCCTCTTCGGTCCGTACCTCACCGAGGGGATGTCCAACACATGGGGCGACTCCCTCAATCTCGACGGCCCGCAGTCGGACGAGGTGCGGCAGTACGTCGTCGACAACATCACCCAATGGTTCAGGGACTACCACGTGGACGGTCTCCGGCTCGACGCCGTGCACGCCCTCCATGACGAGCGTGCCGTCCACATCCTCGAGGAACTGGCGACACGGACCGACGAGCTGGCCGAGGAACTCGGCAAGCCGCTGTTCCTCATCGCCGAGTCGGATCTCAACAACCCACGCCTGATCCAGGGCCGGGACGTCGGCGGGTACGGCCTCGCCGGGCAGTGGAGCGACGACTTCCACCACGCGGTGCACGTCAACCTCACGGGCGAGACCGAGGGGTACTACCTGGATTTCAACTCCGTGGGAGCACTGGCGAAGGTTCTCGAGAAGGGGTTCTTCCACAACGGCACCTACTCGTCCTTCAGGGAACGCCACCACGGTCGCGAGATCGACCCGTCGCGTGTGTCGCCGCTCCAGCTCGTCGTCGCGACCCAGAACCACGACCAGATCGGCAACAGGGCCGCAGGTGACCGCATCAGCGCGACCCTGAACCCGGCGCAGCTCGCGCAGGCTGCCGTCCTGAACATCCTCGGGCCCTTCACCCCGATGCTCTTCATGGGCGAGGAGTACGGTGCCTCCACGCCCTGGCCGTTCTTCACCTCCCATCCGGAACCGGAGCTCGGCAAGGCCACTGCCGAGGGGCGGCTGAAGGAGTTCGAGCGGATGGGCTGGCGCCCGGAGGACGTGCCCAATCCGCAGGACCCGGAGACGTTCGCGTCGGCCAAGCTGGACTGGGCCGAGATCGAGCAGGGGCACCATGCCGAGCTGCTCGCCACCTACCGCGACCTCATCCGCCTCCGTCGCTCCCACCCCGAACTGCACGACGCCGACTTCGGGAGCATCTCGGTGGACTTCGACGAGGAGAACCGCTGGATCGTCATGCACAGGGGCAGCACCGATGTCGTCCTAAACCTCAGTGACGCCATGGTGACGGTGCCCGTCCGTGGCGCCGGCGCCGAGGTGCTGCTGTCCACGGTCGACGGCGTCGGACTGCTCGACGACACGGTGCAGCTTCCGCCTCACGCGTCGCTCGTCCTCCGCCCGGGCAGGGCGTAGTCCCGGGGAGTAGTTCAGGACTGTGCAAGGGTTCGGACAGGACTGGCACCGGGGGCGCTGAAGGGTCGGTGCTCCCGGTCATACTGGGCGGGACACTCTTCCCTGCGCTGAATCGGGTCCCGACGCCATCGGTGGCGGGGCCCGGGTCCGCCGGAAGCGGTACGCGGACAGCACGAGGCGGCAAGGACACATGACACTGGACACGACAACCCTGCAGGCGGCATTCGGGGCTATCTCCATCACGCTCTTCGTGCTCTTCTACACGGTGTCGTTCCGGCAGACGCGCTCGGCATACAGCGCCTGGTGGTGCGCGGCGATCGCCCTCTTCTTCACGGGGACCACCAGTTACCTTCTGGACGGAACGGTGCACCAGGTCTGGGCCAATCCGCTGGGGAACACGCTGCTGGTCATGGGAGCGGTCTGTGTCTGGGCAGGAGCCCGGACCCTGCGCACGAGCAGGCCCGCGTGGCTGCAGCTGGCAGCGGCACCGCTGCTCACACTGGCGGCCTCGGCACTCGGCGGCCCCGCCGCCGATTCGTGGTCCGGCGGTCCGGTGTTCCTCGGGATGATGTCCCTGGCCATCGGCCTCGCGTCGTGGGAGCTGTGGCGCCTGCCGAGCAGCTACAGCAAGGTGCAGGCTCCCCTCGCGGTCTCCTCCGGCTTCGTGGCGATCCTGTACCTCGCGCGGTGTCTCGCGTTCGTCGTGGGAGGTCCCGACGGCCATGTCTTCACCACCTACTTCGGCTCGGGCATCACGACGCTCGTCACCATGCTGCTGCTCGTCGTCGTCTCCTTCAGCGCGGCGGCGCTCAGTGCCGAGCAGATCGCCACCGATCTGCGGGCCCGTGCCGACCGTGACGCGCTCACCGGGCTGCTCAACCGATCGGGTTTCCTCGACCTCGCCGCCACGCACGCGGACCGGCTGTCCCGGGCCGATCGTCCCGGGACGCTGATCCTCGCGGACCTCGACTTCTTCAAGGCCGTGAACGACACGCACGGGCACGCGGCGGGGGACACAGTGCTGAGGGCCTTCGCGGAGGCCTGTACCGAGACTGTCCGCTCCACGGATCTGGTGGGACGCTACGGGGGCGAGGAGTTCATCTTCCTGCTGCCGGGCGCGTCGGTCTCGAGGAGCGAGGACATCACCCGGGCTGTGAGCATGGCTCTTCGGGGTCATTCGACCCCGGGCGGCTTCGAGATGCCGACCGTCAGCTACGGCATCGCCGCTATCGAGGCGAGCGAGTACGACCTGGATGCGGCCATCGCGGCGGCCGACCGGGCGCTCTATGCCGCGAAGGCCAGTGGTCGCGACAAGTCCGTCCGGGCGATCGGTCCGGCGATGGAGAAGGGGCGTGACTCGCCGACGGGACCACCGGGCGGACCTCCCGGCGTGTGAGCTGACGGACAGCCGGTCGCAGGTGGTCACGACGCCAGCTCCCGGTGCTCGTTCCGTCGCGGGACCCGTTCGGCATCGAGATAGGGCGGCGGGATGAACCAGGGCAGTCCTTCCTTCACCTCGATGACCCAGTTGCCCTGCTCGATCAGGCGATGATGGAAGGAGCAGAGCAGGCAGCCGTTGGAGACATCGGTCGGTCCGCCGTCCGCCCAGGGTGTGATGTGGTGCGCTTCGGTCCAGACCGCCGGGATGGTGCAGGAGGGAAAGGCGCACCCCCTGTCCCGAGCCACGAGTGCTCGACGCTGGGCTACGCCGAAGAGACGCTGGGCACGACCGGCGTCGAGGATCTCGCCCTGTCCTCCCAGGACGATCGGGATGATGTCCGCATCACAGGCCATCTTCCGCACCACGCTCGCGCTCATCGGCCCGCCGAATACGCTGTAACCGCCACCCAGCGTGGTGGGCCCGAGGCGCTCCACTGTGCTGATCGATGGTTTGGAGACGAGATCGCAACATTCGCCGTCGGTGGCGAAGGTGCCGTCGTTGCCACTGCGGACGATCAGGCGTTCCATCGAGGGAAGGTGCGGACGATGCCCGCGCGCCCGGGAGGTGCCACCCGCTCGTTCATCGAGTTGCCCCACGAGAGTCCGGTAGTCGATGGTGACCATGACCTGAGGCCAATGACCTCCCGTGGCGGGTAGCGTGTCCGTCGCAAGGGCGACCTGACACGCGCCGACCAGCCCGTCGAGGAGCAGTTGGGGCCGCGTGCGCGTCTCGGGGAGGTCGCAGGCTCCCACGGCGGCGCCTGCCGAGGCACTGTTGTCCTGGCCCGGTTCGGCACTGCCGGGCGAGACGGAACGGCCTGGATCGGGACTTCCTGGTTCGGAACACCCTGGATTGGTACTCTCCGGACCGGAACCCTCTGCACTGAGACTTCCAGTGCCCGGGTTGCCCTCGCCGAAAGGGGCAGAACCGGAAGCCATTGTCCTGAGGCGCGGATTGGCCGCAGTGTTCATGGCGGTCAGGAGGTACTCGAACTGTTCGTCGTCGGCTGCGATCTCGAGTCGCTGCAGGCCGCGCCGTCGGCCCCTGACGAAGACGCCCTGTTGGGCTCGCAGCGTCTCCTCGGTGGGTTCACGGCCATCAGGATCCAGCGCGTATTCCCACCGCCGAGTCACGACGCGGAGAAGGTCGCCGTCGGATTCGACCGCCTGAGCCGTGAGGCATTCCTCCATGGCGAGCACCGCCGCGGGTTCGGCGTTCGTACGGGCACGATCGACGCCGTCATGGATCTGGAGCGCGGCATCCGCACCGAGATCGCCTGCCGCGAAAGCGGCCGCAAGTACTTCGTAGCGGGGCGGACAGACGTCACCTGTCAGGGTCGGCTGCCCGGTCACCGCCAGGCCCAGCCGCACCCGACGCCGGGCTTCGGCCCTCGTGATCCGGAGCCGAGCACGAAGATAATCGGCCGTGTCTCGGAATTCACTTCGCTGCCGAAGGGCGTTCTGGTTTCTCGATGAGCAGGAGCTTGAGCCTGAGCCCGAGCCTGAGTCCGAGCCCAAACCGGAGCTCCAGCCCTGGCCCCAGCCCGAGTCGCAGCCCACCGCCGATTCTGCCTGGAGCCGCCCGCCGATTCCCGCGACCCGCTGCCGTTCGGCGGCAGCAGCTCCGACGGCCTGGAGGTATTCCAGCGTCCGGGAAAGGGCCTCCACCGATTCAAGACACGTCACCATTTCAGCTGTCGGTAGGACGTCTGCCAGTGCGCTGAATCGTCGGCCGGCCGCTTCCAGCACGGGCACGAGCGAGGTCAACGATTCCTCCGTGCCGGCATCAGGATCAGCGAGTGCGAGTGACATGAGCCAATTTTATTAGAACGGAATTACTAATATTCTTCCCATGTCGCTATGTGGATAAGTCGCGCTCTGTCAGAACGAGCCGGGGGAGGTGGGCCGAGCGAGCAGGTTGAGGAGGGGACTGGCGCAGGTGGCTGGAGTGCGGGCCGGAGGAGTGGGCCAGGGAAGCAGCCAGGAAACTGGCCGGAGGATTTGATCCGAGGGCGTCAGGAGACGGACGAGTGGAGGCGGCTGGGCAGCCGGAAGGGTGCAACGGCCCGCAGAGCAAGCAGCGACCCCCGACTCGACCGCCCCGGCTACTCCGGAGCGGTCGACCTAGGATGAGGACATGACTTTTGTGCCTGTTGAGACTCGTTATGCTTCGAT
>NZ_JBZCNG010000019.1:0-545 GCF_058269195.1 Arthrobacter sp. TJ-240 | reverse complement strand
GGGGGTGAGGAGGAGGTCGGTGAGGGTGTCGGTGCGTAGTTGGGGCAGGGTGCGGGTTTCGGTGGGGGTGTGCAGGGTGCGGGCGGTGGTGGTGAGGCGGGTGTCGATGGCGGTGGCGTCGGTGGCGGGCAGGTAGATGTGCAGCCAGGCCATGGCGTCGTGATCGGGTTCGAGGTCCACGCGGCGGCGGGCGGCGGCGGTCGTGGCGCGGGTGTGGAGGGGTTCGGGGTGCAGGCGGGTGCGCAGGGTGCGGGCTTTGGCTGCGGTCCGGCCGGGTGTGGTGTCCGCGGCGATGGGCAGGAGGTGTTCTTCGAGCAGGGCCGCGGCCGGTTGGGGCAGGCTGGAGCATTCGTGCACCAGGACGGCCGCGTGGGTCCAGGAGATGGTCCCGGCGTGCAGGGCCGCGAGGGTTCTGGGCTGGTGGTTGACCAGGACCCTCGCGTGCTGGACGAGGCGGTGCGCGGTGCGTTCGGGGATCCGCAGCAGGCACGCGAGTTCGGTGGCGGTGGCGGTGTCGGCGAGATTCGTCCGCCGCCGCACGCCCG